>JAVEVD010000030.1:0-41785 GCA_034005205.1 Steroidobacteraceae bacterium
CTAGGCTCAGAGAGCCTAGTGAACCGTGTCGCGCACCAGCGTCCTGGCGGCCAGCATGTAGTACGCGAACGACCCCACGTTGATGCAGACCATGATGATCAGCGCCCAGCGCAGGCCTTGCGCTTTGGCGATCTGCGCATCCAGGCCGTCGGCGAGGAAGATCTCATTGATGAGGTCGCTGGTCACGCCCACGAGCGAAGGACCGAGCCCCAGGCCCACCAGATTCACGACCAGCAACAGCAGCGCCGAGCCGAGCGCGCGCTCGCGTGGGCCGACCAGTCGCTGCATCGTCGCGAACGTCGGCCCTAGATACATCACGCCGAACATCAGGCTGACGAACAGCATTGCGATCACTACATCCGTGTCGGCGAGCGTGTAGGCGAGCAGCGCGATCGGCGCATTGAGCAGCGTCGCGACGCCCGGAACCCAGAGCTGCCAACGCACATCGCCGCGCCGGTTGGACAGTCTGTCGGCGAGATATCCGCCGAACCACGTGCCGCCCACGCCGGACAGCGCGGAAACGATCGACAACACGACGCCGGCCTGCGCCACGCTCAGCCCGTGCGAGCGGATCAGGAATGAAGGATGGAAGCCGTTCACGCCATAGCCGACGAATGAGTGCAGCGCCGCAGCAAGCGCCAGGCGCCGGAACGTGGCGTTCGCCATCAGCGCGCCGAGCGCCTGTCGGACCGGCGGCGGCGCTGTCGCCACGGCTGCGCCTTCCGAAAATCCGCGCGGCGGTTCGCGCAGCGTCATCTTGACGAGTACAGCAAGCGCCACGCCCGGCGCTCCGACAGCGTAGAAGGCGGCGCGCCAGCCGTACGCTTCGGCGATCAGCGCGCCTACGAGATAGCCGACGAACACGCCGCCGTACACGCCCATCGTGTAGATGGCGATCGCGGTCGTGCGGCGTTGTCGCTCGAAGTAGTCGCTGATCAGCGAATGCGCCGGGGGTGTGCAGCCCGCCTCGCCGACTCCCACGGCGACGCGCGCGAGCAGCAGCTGCAGGAAATTCTGCGCGCGCCCCGTGAGGACCGTGAACAGGCTCCATGCGAACAGGGATACGGCGATGATGTTGACGCGGTTGCGCCGGTCGGCGAGGCGAGCGATCGGAACGCCCAGCGTGGAGTACAGCACTGCGAACGCCAGCCCCCCGAGCAACCCGAGCTGCGTGTCCGAGAAGTGGAACTCCTCGCGGATCGGCTCGATCAGCACAGTCAGGATCTGGCGGTCCACGAAGTTGAGCACGTAGACCACGAACAGCAGCCACACGACGTACCAGCGGTAGCGCTCGCTCGCCCTGAACGAGGCGGGCTGCGGCGCTGCGTCCGTGCGGGCGACCCCGATCGCGTCGTCGGACATGGTTCCCCCTGGATGAAGAGCGCGGCATGAAGGACGCCGCGCGGACTGCAGGCGGGTTGGTCCCGGCGACCGAGCCGCGCGTATCATTTCATTCTAGTTCCGGGCTGGCCGCAGCATACAACGCGGTTGGCTCACAGCACGAGGGCGCAGCCATGAGCGACTACACCATCTACCATAACCCCCGCTGCAGCAAGAGCCGGGCGGCGCTCGCGCTGCTCGAGGAGCATGGCGTCAAGCCTCGAGTGATCGAGTACCTGAAGGCCGCGCCTTCCGTAGCCGAACTGAAAGAGGTGGTGCGCCGCCTTGGCGCGCCCGCCGAAACGCTGGTGCGCAAGAGCGAGCCTGTATACAAAAGCGCGTATGCAGGGAAGACGCTTACTGACGCCCAATGGATCGAAGCGATGGCGCGCGACCCCATACTGATCGAGCGGCCCATCGTGATCCACGGCGAGCGCGCCGTGATCGCCCGGCCGCCCGAGAAAGTGCGAGAGTTGCTCGGGTCCTGAGCGGCCCGCACTTCTCTGTGGAACGCGGTCGCGGCAGAGTGGGCGCGTGAGGTTGTTTCAAGGGAGAGAAGCATGCGATCGAAGTTCCTGACCGTGATGTTCTTGACTGCCGCCGTTGCGTTTGCATCGACCGCCGATCAGGCGCCGCGCGCCGCGGATGCAGCCGCTTCGGTTGAGCTCGCCCAGGTGTTCGAGGATTACTTCGAACGCTCTCTCGAGCTCAATCCGCTGCAGGCCACGTTTATCGGCGACCAGCGCTACAACGATCGGCTCAGCAACGACATATCGCCGGCGCACATCGCCGAAGCGCTGGCCGTCGAGCGAACTTTTCTGGACAAGGCGCTCGCTTTCGAGAAGGCGCCGCTGTCCGAGGCCGATCGTCTGAGTCTGGACATCTTCCTGCGCGAGCGACGTATGGCGATCGCGGCCGCTGAGTTTCCCGCCGAGCTGCTGCCGGTGAATCAGTTCTCGAGCCTGCCGATGCTGATGCCGGTGCTCGGCTCCGGGCGCAGCGCCCAACCGTTCGAGACAGCCCAAGACTACGAGCGATTCCTGAGCCGCATGCGCGACTACGTGAAGTGGTCTGACCAGGCGATCGTCAACATGCGCGAAGGCGTGCGCAAAGGCGTAGTGAGCTCGCGCGTGCTGATGGAAAGGGCGCTGCCGCAGCTTGCGGCGATCGTCGCGGCCAAGCCTGAGGAAAGCTTGTTCTGGACGCCGCTCCAAGACTTCCCGCAGGCCGTGTCAGAGATCGACCGGCGGCGGCTGGAAGCGGCTTACCGCAGCGCCATCGAACAGGAGATCAATCCCGCCTACCGCCGCCTGCATGATTTCATTCGAGACGAGTACCTGCCGCGCACGCGCACGAGCGTCGCCTGGACTGCGCTGCCCGACGGTGAACGTTGGTACGCATTCCTGGCGCGCTACTACACCACCACAGACGTGGCGCCGCAGGAGATTCATGAGCTGGGATTGCGTGAAGTGGCGCGCATTCGCTCCGAGATGGAACAGGTGATGCGCGAGGTCGGCTTTCATGGAGACCTGCCGGCGTTCTTCAAGCATCTGCAGGAAGATCCGCGGTTCTATTTCGAGGATGAAGCCGCTTTGCTGCAGGCGTATCGCGATCTCAAGCGCCGAATCGACGAGCGATTGCCCAGGTTGTTCTCGGACTTTCCAAAGGCGGATTACGAGGTGCGAGCCGTGGAGCCGTTTCGAGCTGCTTCGGCGGCGGGCGGTTCGTACCAGCCTCCCTCCGCGGACGGCTCGCGGCCCGGCGTGTTCTACGTCAATACGTACAACTTGAGAGCGCAGCCGAGGTTCGGCATGGAGACGCTTGCGTTGCATGAAGCGGCGCCGGGGCATCATTTTCAGATCGCGATACAGCAGGAGCTCGAAGACCTGCCGCGGTTCCGCCGCTTCGGCGGCGATTACGTTGCGTACGTGGAAGGTTGGGCGCTGTACGCCGAATCGCTCGGCAAGGAGCTCGGCTTGTTCACCGATCCATATCAGTACTATGGCAAGCTGAGCGACGAGATGCTGCGCGCCATGCGCCTGGTGGTCGACACGGGATTGCACGTCAAGGGATGGAGTCGCGAGCAGGCGATCCGTTACATGCTCGACAATTCCTCGATGGCTCCGACCGACGTTGCGGCGGAAGTGGAGCGCTACATGGCCATCCCCGGCCAGGCGCTCGGTTACAAGATCGGTCAGATCCGCATCCGTGAGCTGCGCGAGTGCGCGCAAGCCGAACTCGGCGAGCGATTCGACGTGCGCGAATTCCACAGCCAGGTGCTGCGCGACGGCGCCCTGCCGATGGATGCGCTCACGGCGAAGATCGAGCGGTGGCTGAGTGGGCCGGCGTCGGGTTTGCAGATTTGCAAGCTGTGAGTGGGCTGGCGTGGACTGTCTCGCCGCTTGCTCGAGAGTCCGTGCTGGCTGACGTCACACTCTGGGTTTGGCGCGCGACTCGGCGCGCGCCGCCCATTCAGGCGACGTGAGACTCAGGCGCGCAGTCCCGATCGAGTCCGCGAAGTCGGCTGAGCCATGGGTTCTACTACGTCTTCGACCTGTAAACCTGACGTCCTCGACGCGGGCCGCCGTTCATGGCTCTAGTCGAGATCTACCGCTCCGCGCATCTCGCTGACTGTGAACAGCGCGCCTTCCTGCTGTACGCCGTGGGCGTCGAGTCGCACATCGAGCAGCGGGAGCGCAGCTTCGTGTTGCTGGTCGCGGAGGACGCCCGCAGAGCGGCGCATGAGGAACTGCAGCGTCACGAGGCCGAAGCCCGCACGATGGCTGCAGCGCAAACCAGGCCAGTCCAGACGCATGCACATGCATGGTCGGGGGCTCTGGGCTACGCCGCAGTGATCATCGCCGTCGCCTATTTCGCGGGAGAGAATTATCTGGGTGCGGATTGGATTTCCGCGGGCGCGTTGCGCAGCGCGCTCGCGCAGTCGGGAGAGTGGCATCGTCTGGTGACCGCGCTTACGTTGCATGTCGACGTCGCGCACCTGCTTGCGAACCTCGTGTTCGGCGTGGTTTTCGGCTACTACGCAGGCCAGCTTCTGGGCGCGGGCGTGGCCTGGCTGAGCATCCTCATCGCATCGGCCGGCGGCAATCTGTTGGACAGCCTGTTGGCGCCTCCCGCCAGCGTCAGCGTCGGCGCATCCACCGCCGTGTTTGCGACGCTGGGACTCGTCGCGGCGTATTCGTGGCGCAGCCGTGCGGACCGCCGTATGCGATGGGCGCATCGCTGGGCGCCGCTGATCGCAGGCGCCGCGCTGCTGGCGTTCACCGGAGCGGGAGGGGAGCGCACCGATGTGGTGGCGCATGTGACGGGATTCATCTGTGGCGCTGCTGTCGGCGCGGCGCACGCTTCGCCGATCATGCGCAGGCTCCGCGCGCCCGTGTTTCAGGGGGTGAGCGGCGCGATCTGCGTCGCCGTCGTGGTCGTCGCGTGGCGTGCGGCGCTGAGCTGAAGCTGAAGGCGCGAGGATCGCGAACTGCGGCGGTTCGGTCGCGCTATCGGCGACTGCGCCGGGTCGAAAATGGCGACCGCAGCGCCCGCATCAACCGAGCACCGAAGTCAGCCAGCGCGTCAGTGCGTCGGAATCCAGTGCGCCCGTCTGCCGGGCGATCTCCTGACCGTTGCGAAAGACCAGCAGCGTAGGGACGCCCCGGATCTTGAAGCGCGAAGCGAGCGCGCTTTCCTCGTCGGAATTCAGCTTCGTGAAGCGGGCGCGCTGTGCGAAACGCTTCGCTGCTGTGTTGAAGTGCGGCTCCATCATGCGACAGGGCCCGCACCAGGGCGCCCACACGTCCACCACCAGCGGCAGGTCGTTGCGCCGCAGGCAGCGATCGAAATTCGAGCTGGTGAGCGCATGCGGCTTGCCGTCGATCAACTGCGCACGGCAGCGGGGGCACAGCGGGTTCTCGGTCAGACGCTCGTGCGGGACGCGCACCACGGAGTCGCAGTTGCTGCAGACGATGTGCACCGACATTCACTCACTCTCCACCGCGCTCACGCGCCAGACTACGTTGCCGACGTCGTCGGCGACCAGGAGCGCCCCACGGCCGTCCACTACGACGCCTACCGGCCGCCCGAACGCTTCGCCATGCTCGTTGATGAAGCCGGTGAGTATGTCCTCGGGCAAGCCCGCCGGCCGACCCTCGCGAAACGGCACGAAGATGACTTTATAACCGACAAGCTCGCTGCGGTTCCACGAGCCGTGCTGCGCGATGAAGGCGCCCGAGCGATAGCGTTGCGCGAACTGCGCGGCAGTGTAGAACGCCAGTCCCATGCTGGCGGTATGTGCGCCAAGCGCGTAGTCGGGCGCGATCGCCTTGGCGACCAGGTCCGGGCGCTGCGGCCTCATGCGCTCGTCGACATTCTGACCGAAGTAGCTGTACGGCCAGCCGTAGAAGCCGCCGTCGCGCACTGCGGTCATGTAGTCGGGCGCGAGATCGTCGCCCAGCTCGTCGCGCTCGTTCACGGTCGTCCACAGCTCGCCGCTGTCCGGCTGCCAGGCAAGTCCGTTCGGGTTGCGCAGACCCGAAGCGAACACGCGCGTGGTTCCGTCTCGTGCATCGATCTCCAGGATGGCGGCGCGCCGCTCTTCCTTGTCGAGGCCGCGCTCGGCGTTGTTGCTGTTGGATCCGACAGTGACGTACAGGCGCGCGCCGTCCTGACTGGCGATGACGTTCTTGGTCCAATGCCAATTCAGCGGTCCGGCCGGCAGATCGGCGACTTTCTCTCCAGGTCCGGAGATCTGTGTAGCGCCGGGCTGGCGCCTGAAGCGCATGAGCGCGTCCGTGTTCGCGACATAGAGGTCTTCGCCGATCAACGTCATTCCGAACGGAGAGTTGAGGTTCTCGAGGAATACGGTGCGTGTCTCCGCGCGGCCGTCATCGTCGGCGTCGCGCAGCAGAGTAATGCGGTTTGCGCTGGGCGTCGCTGCGCCGGCGCGTTTCATGATCACGCCCGTCAGCCAGCCCCTGACGCCCGCTTCCGCTTCCGGTCTGCGCGGCGCGTTGGTCTCGGCGACCAGCAGGTCGCCGTTCGGCAGCGTGTACAACCAGCGTGGGTGATCGAGCCCTGCGGCGAACGCATTCACCTGAAAGCCTTCCGCTGCGTGCGGCGTGCGCTCCTCGGGCCATCCGACCGCGGGCGCGATGTTGACCGTAGGGATCAGGGAGATTCGGGGCTCTGGCAGTTCGGGGTTCGGCCCGTAGCTCGTTCGCGGTTCACCGGCCGAACCCGTAGTCGGTTGCGCGAGCGCGCACACCAGGAGCCAGCGGGCCGCCGCGCTCGTGAGTCTTACTTCCTGACGCCGCCGCCGCGGCGTGCACGCGACGCGCAGGCGGATCGGTGCTGCGCCGCGCCGCCTGGGCGGCGAACGGCGAGGCGGCGTCCGCATCGAGGCTGCCGAGCTCCTCTGCAGCCTCAGTTCGCCCGGCCGCTGACCTGCACGTCTTCCCGTTCGAGCTTGGTCCGCAGATGATCGTACTGTCGCTCGCCGGCTTCCTTGGCCTTCTCGAGCGTGCGGTCGCGCACCGGCCCCATGGTGCGGCGTTCGTACTGCGTGGTCGGCAGCGCTGCTCCCAGCAATGCGCCCGCCGCCAAGGCGAGCGCGCCGACCAGCAGCGGCTGTTCGTCGATCAGAGCTTGCGCCCGCTCCTGAGCATGGTGAGCTCGCTCGCGAGCTCGCTCGCGCGTCGATTGCATCGACGCAGAGACGCGCTCGCCGCCGCGGCTGCGCGAAGAGCGCCAGCTTTCCTTCACCGTGGCCGCCTTCTCGCGCAGCCTCTCGCGTCCAGCGTGCAACCGCTCCTTGCCTCGGCTCAGCGTCTCGCCGAGCTTCTGTTTCAAACCGCCGCCATCGTCTTGCTCCGCCGCCTGCTCCTCAGAGGACGTTGCATAGTCATGCGACTCGTCGTAACTGGACGCGTACTCGTCCGACTCTCGACGTGACTTCAGGCTGGATGCAATCAGCCACGTGAGTCCTGCCGCCGTCAGCAGCACTGGCATGGGATTCTGCTTCACGGTGTCTCCTATCTTTCGGGTGAGGTCGCCGCCGTGGACGCGCAGGTACTCGGTCGATCGGTCCAGCAGCTGGCGAGGTGCAAAACGTTGTTCGAGCGCCTCCAGCGTGCGATCCATGTCGGCGCGGATCGCGCTCGCTTCGCGCTCGAGCTCGGCCGGCTCGCTCGAGGCGGCGCGGTGTGCTCTGCTCGATGGAGCGCTCGCGGTCGTCTGGGCCCCGAGGCCCGGCTCGATGCGCCCGCCCGCACCGGCGCGGCGGGCGGGATCGTGGCTGGAGCCGGTGGAACTGTTCATGCGTGCTCCTCAAGTGACATGAAAGCGTCCGCAGCGCTCTCCGTGACCGTCCGCTGCTTTCCTGTTCAAGTGCGGCGCGTCACCACTTCGGCGTCGCGCTTGAGAGAACTCTGCGTGCGCTCCAGAGCGAGATTGCGCGGCTCTAGCTTCTTCTTGGCCATCGTAATCAGCACCGCGCCGACGATCGCGAACGCTACGCCCACGAGCAGTGCGGCAAGCCACGGCGCCATCATTTCGGCCAGGCCCAGAATCAGCGCCGCCGCCAACGCTAAAGCACCCACCAACAGAACCGCGCCGCCGATCGCGATCGCCCCGACGCCCGCCTTCACATTGGCGAACGCCTTGCGCGCCTCAGCCTTGGCCAACGCAATCTCGTTGCGGAACAGCGCGGTCGCGTCGTTGAACAAGCGGCTGAGCAGCCCGGCGGCGGATTCCTGCTCCAGCGACCCGCGCGGCGCCCGCGCCGGGCCGCGATCGGACATCTGAGCAACCATCGTGTTCACCCTCCGTCCGGGCGCGAGCCTTGCGGCCGACCCAGTCCGGAATCGATGCCGGCGCCGTACGCGCCGGTGCGCACTCCCGATTCGTCCCCGCGCGCGGACGAGCTCTGCGCCGAGCTTTCCATCGCCGCCGAGTATTCGCGCGACGGCTGATCCGGTTGAGCCGCCTCGGCTTGGCCGAACTGCGCCGAGTACTCCGCCCCGTGCGACGATTCGCTCGAAGCCTTGAGAAAGCGCGCCAGCGTGACCCCAGCGGCGAAACTGCCCAGGATGAACATGCCTGGGTTGCGCCGTGCGAGCTGACGCGCGTCGTCGACCAGCTCCTCGAAGCTGCCCTCGCGAATGCGCGCTGCGACGTTGCTGACGGCGTGAGCAAACTGTTCCGTGTAGGCGGCCAACGTCGGCTGATGCTCGAGTTGCTCGCCTGCTCGTCCGAGCGCGTGCGCGATCTCGTCGATCTGGTCGGCGGCGGACCGCTTACGACTCTCGATTTGCTGACGGCTATCCTCTTTCAGTCGTTGAGCCAGTCCGCGCGCGGACCCTCGGCCCGAACCCTCTGTCGTTTGCATTGCGTCACTCCGGCTGCGGCTCCGCGCCCGAGCGGGGTGGGCGCTGGAAAAAACTACCGAGCGCGTCGCCGCTTGGGCCAAGCGCGCTCGAGCCTTGCATGCTCACAAGGCGCCTGGAGCGCAGAGAGTTCCCTTAAGAGAGAAGCCGATACCGGCCAGCGGATGGTCAGAGAGAGGCGCGTGACGCCTCGTTCCTACCCGCGGACGACCAAACGTGAGACGCGAATTCAGTCGCTGTCCGGAATGAATATGGTCGCCGGCTGCTCGAGATATTCTTTCAGCGCTTGCACCGTCTCGGCGGCGTCGTAGCCGTCGATGAAGCGATGATCGAAGGAGCAGGAGAGATTCATCAGCAGGCGTACTGCAATCGCGCCGTGGCGCACTACCGGACGCTCGAGCGCTTTGTTCACGCCGATGATCGCTACTTCCGGCGCGTTGATGATCGGCGTCGAGGCGATTCCGCCTAGCTTGCCCAGGCTGGTGATGGTGATCGTCGAGCCGCTCAGCTCGTTGCGGCTGGCCGTGCCGTTGCGCGCCGCTGCGCTTACGCGGCGAATTTCGGCCGCGATCTGGTGGAGCGACAACGTTTCAGCATGCCGCACTACGGGCACTTTAAGTCCGGTCGAAGTCTGCGTGGCGACGCCCAGATGCACGCCGCGATGTTGCACGAGCACATTTCGCTCGGCGTCGAAACGCGCATTGCACTTCGGCAGCCGTTCGATCACCCGCACCAGCGCCATGGCGAGGAAGGGCAGATAGGTGAATGGCGCCGAGCCCTCTGGAAGCTTTCCATTGAGATGTCTACGCAGCTTCTCGAGCTCCGTGACGTCGACCTCATCGACGTACGAGAAATGAGGAATCGTGCGCTTGGATTCCGCCACGCGCTGTGCGCTCACGCGGCGCACGCCGAGTATCCGGATTTCCTCGGTCTCGGTGCGCGGCGCAGTCATGCCGCGGGCCGAGCGCCGCGTCGCCGCCGCGCCGCCGGCGCCGAGAACAGCCTCGAGGTCCCGCTTCAGGATGCGACCCTCGCGGCCCGAACCTTCGATCGCGCTTAGATCCACGCCCGCTTCCTTGGCTTTGCGGCGCGTGGCGGGGGAGGCCATCACCCGCTTGGGCGCCTGTGGTTCGGCGCGCTGCTCAGACGCGGAAGGCTGCGCGTCGAATTCTTCGGGGCGCGCGGCGCGCTGCACGGGCGCCGCCGACTTGGCCGCCGCCGACGGCTGCATGTCCACGGTCGGCTCGCTCGCTTGAGCGGAACTGTCTGATGGTCCGGCTGACTCATCTCGAGGCGCCGTCGCATCGGTCTCGAGCACGATCAGCTCGGCGCCCACCGCGATCTGATCGCCCGGCCGCCCACCGAGTGATACGACCGTGCCGGACACCGGCGCGGGCATCTCTACGACCGCTTTATCGGTGGACATCTCCACCATGGGATCGTCTTCGGCGATGCGCTCGCCGACTTGCACACGCCATGCGACGATCTCGGATGAGACCGTGCCTTCGCCCAGATCCGGAAGCTTGACGACGTATCGGCTCATGACTCTTCCATCGCTGCTTTGATCGCGGCGGCGACGCGCGCCTGCCCTGGAAAGTACTCCCATTCGAATGCATGCGGATACGGCGTGTCCCAGCCTGCGACCCGCTGTATCGGCGCCTCCAGACTCCAGAAGCACTCCTCCTGGATGGTGGCGAGGATCTCGGCGCCGAACCCTGCAAAGCGAGTCGCCTCGTGCGCCACGACGCAGCGGCCGGTCTTCTTCACCGACGCGCAGATCGTCTCGGCGTCGAGCGGCGAGATCGAGCGCAAATCGATCACTTCGGCGTCCACGCCGAGAGCGGCGGCCGCTGCGACCGAGACGTGCACCATCGTGCCGTAAGTGACGATCGTGATATCCGAGCCCGGCCGCACGATCTGCGCCGAGCCGATCGGCACGCGATAGTGGCCCTCCGGCGCCTCGCCCATGGGATGGGAGGTCCAGCCGCTCGCCGGCTTGTTCGGATCGCCGTCGAACGGGCCGTTGTAGAGGCGTTTGGGCTCGAAGAAGATGACCGGATCGTCGTCCTCGATCGCCGCGATCAGCAGGCCTTTGGCGTCATACGGATTGGAAGGCATCACCACCTTGAGGCCGGACACGTGCGCGAACAGCGCCTCCGGGCTCTGAGAATGAGTCTGGCCGCCGCGGATGCCGCCGCCGCACGGCGTGCGGATCGTGACCGGCGCGTAGAAGTCCCCGCCCGATCGATAGCGGATGCGGGCCAGCTCGCTCACGATCTGGTCGTACGCGGGATAGATGTAGTCGGCGAACTGGATCTCCGCCACCGGGCGCAGTCCGTGGACGGCCATGCCGATGGCGGCCGCCACGATGCCGCCCTCGGCGATCGGCGTGTCGAGCACGCGGTGCTCGCCGTACCGGCGCTGCAGCCCTTCGGTGGCGCGGAATACGCCGCCGAAATAGCCTACGTCCTCGCCCATCACCACGACGCTGTCGTCTCTCGCCATCATCACGTCCATGGCGGAGTTCAGCGCCTGAATCATGTTCATCTGACTCATCGCCCGGATCGCTCCTTCGCCAGTTGCAGGCGCTGTCGCGCGAGACTCGGCGTGATCTCTTTGAACACGTCGTCGAACATGGTTTCAGGATCGAGCTGCGGGCCGCTGCTGAGCGTGCCGTAGGTGTTCGCTTCACGCCAGGCGGCGGTGATCTGCTCCTCGCACTGCTTCGCGAGCGTCGCCTCGCGCTCCTCGGACCATTCGCCCAGCGCGATCAGGTGCGCTTTGAGTCGCTCGATCGGGTCGCCGAGCGGCCAGCGCTCGAACTCGTCCTTGGGGCGGTAGCGAGACGGATCGTCGCTCGTGGAATGCGGCGCGACGCGATAGGTGACCAACTCGATCAGCGTCGGCCCGGCGCCGGTGCGCGCCCGTTCGGCGGCCCATTGCGTCACGGCGTAGACGGCCAGGAAGTCATTGCCGTCGACGCGCACGCCGGGGATGCCGTAGCCCGGTCCGCGCGCCGCGAACGAGCGCGTCTCGCCGCCGGCGAAGGTCTGGAACGTGGAGATCGCCCACTGATTGTTGACCACGTTGAGGATTACCGGCGCGCGATACACCTGTGCGAACAGCAGTGCATAGTGGAAGTCGGCTTCGGCCGTGGCGCCGTCGCCGATCCAGGCGGCGGCGATGTGGTCCTCGTTCTTGATGGCCGAAGCCATGGCCCAGCCTACGGCCTGCGGGAACTGGGTGCCGAGGTTGCCCGAGATCGAGAACAGTCGGCCTTCGCGCGAGTGGTACATCACCGGCAGCTGGCGTCCCTTGCACATGTCGCGCGTGTTCGAGAGCAGCTGGCACATGAGGTCGACCAGCTTCAGGCCGCGCACGATATGCAGACCCTGGTTGCGGTACGACGGGAACAGCATGTCCCCGGGACGCAGCGCCATCGCCTGCGCGACCGACACGGCTTCCTCGCCGGTCGACTTCATGTAGAACGTGATCTTCCCCTGGCGCTGCGCGCGATGCATGCGATCGTCGAACAGGCGCGTGAGCAGCATGTAGCGCAGGCCGCGCTCCAGGTCGGCGGCGGGCAGGTGCGGGTTCCAGGGACCGAGCGCTTGGTGCTGGTCGTCGAGCACTCGCACCAGTCCGCTGGTGAGCGGCTCCATCTCGGCGAGTGGGGCGTTCGGGTCGGGTCGGGCCAGCGCGCCGGCCGGTGAGAGCGCCAGGTAGCTGAAGTCCGGCGCCTCCCCAGGACGCGCGGGCGAGCGGGGAACGTGAAGTCTGGATCGCTTCATGCTTCAACCTCCATGCCTGTCGCCGATGAGGAGTGCGCGGCGCGCAGGCGCTCGCGCGCCATCTCGTCGGCTACTTCGCTGGTGGGACGCTGCGCGGCGTGCGCTCGTTCGAATATTTCCGTCAGCCGCACCGGGATACGGCGGATTTCCTGCTCGATTGAGCGTGCGTCGGCGCCGCCGAGATACTCGCGGCCGGCGCTGATGATGCCGCCCGCGTTGATCACGTAATCGGGCGCATACAGGATGCCTGCGGCCTGCAGGCGCGCGCCGTCCTGCGCGGCGGCGAGCTGGTTGTTGGCCGATCCGGCGATCACGCGGGCCCGCACGCGCGCAATGGTCGTTTCGTCGAATACGGCGCCGAGCGCGCACGGCGCCAGCACGTCGACGTCCTCGAACAGGATGGCGTCCACGCTCACTGCGGTTGCATTGAATTCCGTGCAGGCGCGGCGCACGTTCTGTTCGCGAATATCGGCCACCCGCAGCTTCGCGCCTTCGCGCGCCAGCATGCGGCAGAGCTCGTAGCCGACGCCGCCGAGGCCCTGAACGGCGATGCTCAAGCCGTCGAGATCGTTGCGGCCGAGCTGGAAACGCACCGCCGCCTTCAGTCCGAGGAATACGCCCAGAGCGGTCTTGGGCGACGGATTGCCGTCGCCCTCGACGGCGGTGCGCGGCAGTCCGCTGACGAACGCCGTCTCGGAGGCCACGACCTCCATGTCTGCGACGCTCGCCCCTACGTCTTCCGCAGTGACGTACGCGCCGCCGAGCGACTGCACGAGCCGGCCGAACGCGCGCAGCAACTCCGGCGTCTTGCCGCGCGCCGGATCGAGCAGCACCACGGCCTTGCCGCCGCCCAACGGCAGGTCCGCCAGCGCGTTCTTGTAACTCATGCCGCGCGACAGCCGCAGAGCGTCGGTCAGCGCGTCGGCGCTCGAAGCGTAGCTCCAGAAGCGGCAGCCGCCGGCGCCGGGGCCGCGGGCCGTGGAATGCAGCGCAATGATGGCGCGCAGGCCGGAGGCGGCGTCATGGGCGAAGTGCACGCGCTCGTGAGCGTCGTAGGAAGGGTGGTCGAACATGGGCTGGCGAAGGCGTCTCGGATGGCGGTGGCCAAGCATAACTCGCTACATTAGCGCCACTCAGGTAGTCTAATAAACCAATCAAAGAATCTCACGGAGCATAAACCACTATGAGCGTCGCGCCCGAACCGGTTCGCGAGCTGGACCGCATAGACCGGCAGATTCTGGCGTTGCTGCAGAAGGACGGGCGGTTGGCGGTGGCCGAGCTGGCGCGCACCGTGAATCTGACGCTCACTCCGTGCATCGAGCGAGTGCGGCGCCTGGAGCGGGACGGTTATATCGAGGGTTACTTCGCCAAGCTCAATCCGCGTCGCCTGGGCCAGGCGATGCTGGCTTTCACCGAGGTGACGCTCGATCACGCAACGCCGGATGTGTTCGCAAGATTCAAGGAAGCGGTGATGCCGGTCGAGGAGATCGTCGAATGTCACATGGTCGCGGGCGGCTTCGATTATCTGCTCAAGACGCGTGTGCGGGACCTAGACGAATACCGCCGCGTTCTCGGCGACCGCATCGCCGCGATCCGCGGCGTGCGCCACACCCAGACGTACTTCGTCATGGAGGAAGTGAAGTCGACGCACGCCCTGCGCCTCGCCGAGCCGCCGCGCCGCTCGACGGTCGCGAAGCGCCGGCGCGTGAAGGGCGCCGGCGTCGGGTGAGCTGCGATTCAGCAATCGACGTAATCGCGAAGCCTAGAACGACTCACTTATTCGCTGCGATGGCGTCCCTACAGTGCGCGTCATCCTGCTTGCGTGGTGTCTTTGCGCATGAGTGCGTCGAGCGGCGAGGCCGTCGCTGTAAGTCCTGTCTCGGGCGCGGCCGTTCCCGCTGCTCCTTCTTCTGACAAAGCAAGCCGCCGCCGCGAACCAGCCGGGGCGGCGTTTCTGTATCGCGAGCTGTGGCGACAATCCCGCGGCGCGCGCGGCAAGCTCCTGGGCGGCATGGCGTTGCTGGTCGGCGCGCAGGTGGTGTTGCTGTCGGTTCCCTACCTGGCGGGCAGGGCGATCGACGCTCTGCAGACGCAAGGCGCTGCGGGGCTGCAGGATGCAGGCTTGTGGCTGCTGCTGGTGATTGCCGCCACTGCGGGTAGTTGGCTGCTGCACGGACCGGGGCGAATCCTCGAACGTCACGTCGCATTGACGGTGCGCACGCGCATCGCCCAGGGGCTCACCGAACGTCTTTTCCAGGCGCCGCTTTGCTGGCACGAGGACAGTCACTCGGCGGCGACGGCTCATCGCGTGCAGCAGAGCAGTCAGGCTCTGTGCGCTTTCGCGCAGAGCCAGTTCATCTATCTCAACAGCTTCGTGCGGCTCGTCGGGCCGGTCGTGGCCCTATGGTGGATCGAGCCGTACGTGGGCGTTGCAGCCATCGTCGGCTTCTGCGGCGTCTGTTTGTGCGTCGTCGGATTCGATCGCGCGATGATCCGGCTGGCGATTCGCGAGAACGCCGCTGAGCGGCGTTATGCATCCACGCTGGTGGATGCGCTCAGCAATGTGACCACATTGTTCGCCTTGCGCCAGGCTCGTTCGGTGCTCGCGCTCATGCAGCGTCGTCTCGATGCGGTGTTCGAGCCCATGAAGCGCTCGATCTTGTTGAACGAGGCCAAGTGGTGCACGGTCGACATCGCGAGCCGAGCGCTGAGCTGCGCTCTGGTGGCCTTGTTTGCATGGCTCGCGGCCGGCGCCGCCGCTTCCGCCGGCGAGCAGGTGTTGTTGCTCGGCAGTGTGTACATGGTATGGGAGTACGCCCTGCAAGCCGGTGGAGTCGTTTCGGCGGTTGCTTCGCACTTCCAGACGTTCGCGCGTCAGCACGCCGATTACACGAGCGGCGACGCCATTCGTGAGGCGCCGCTGTCGCATGCGCCGCAGACTCGGATCCGCGTTGACGAGAACTGGCGCCGGCTGGCGCTGCGCGATCTGGTGTTTCGTCATTCCGCAGCGCGTGGCGAGACGCCCGCGCTGGATCACGTCAGCCTCAATCTCGAGCGCGGCAAGAAGTACGCGTTGATAGGCGGCAGCGGTTCCGGGAAAAGCACGCTGCTGCGCGTGCTGAGCGGCCTCTACGAGGCCGAGCACATCATCATCGACCAGAGCGACGGACCGGCCATCGTTTCTGGCGCGGAAGCGGCGCACTTCCTGCGCGGCGCAGCGACCCTCGTTCCGCAGGACGCGGAGTTGTTCGAAGGGACGCTCGCAGACAATCTGTCGATGTGCGAAGCGGTGCACGGCGCGCCGCCGCGCGCCGCCTTCGAGGCCGCGCTCGATGCGGCGTGCGTCAGCGATTTCCTGGGTGAGGGTGAGCGTCGGCTCGACGCGGCGGTCGCCGAACGCGGCGCCAACTGGTCCGGCGGTCAGCGCGCGCGCGTTGCGCTTGCGCGCGGCTTGCTGGCCGCACAAGGCAGCAGTCTGCTGCTGCTCGATGAACCGACCGCAAGCCTGGACTCGTCTACTGAGCTGCGCGTGTACACGAATCTTTTCGCGGCGTTCGGCGACGCCTGCCTGGTCTCCTCGATTCATCGACTGCATCTGCTGGAGCGCTTCGATGAAGTGATCGTCATGCATCGCGGACGGGTGGTCGCGCAAGGTTCGGCCGAGGCTCTCGCGGCGACTTCTCCGGATTTCCGCCAGCTCATGGCGGCGCACGCTGGCGATGCGGCGCAATCCGTCGTGGCTTGAGCGGCCGCGATCGGCAGGAACATACACGCAGGCGGTGACGTTAACGCTGGCCGTGCTCTGGATCAGAGTGCGCCGATCCCGAGTCAGTGGGAGACGAAGTGATTGTGAACGTGGCCGGGCAGGGGCGATGGGGACGACGGTCTTCATGCGTCCTGGATGCGCCGCCGCCTGGCGGACTCGGAAAACTCACGGGGTCCTGTCGGCAGATGCGCGACCTGTTCGAGCGCATCGAACGCGTGGCGCCGACCGGCGTCAGCGTGCTGCTCAGCGGTGAAAGCGGCACGGGCAAGGAGCTGATCGCCGAGACCATTCACTCGCTGAGCGGGCGCGCCGACCAGCCCTTCGTGGCGGTCAATTGCGGCGCCATTCCGGCGACGCTGGTGGAGGCCGAGCTGTTCGGTCATGAGCGCGGCAGCTTTACAGGCGCCGTACGTTCACAGACGGGCTATTTCGAACGCGCCGGCGCCGGAACGCTGTTCCTCGATGAAGCTGCCGAGATGCCCCTCGACATGCAGGTGAAGCTGCTGCGCGCGCTCGAGTCTCGGCGCTTCTGTCGCGTCGGCGGCGAGCGCGAGATTCCACTGCGCGCCCGGGTGATCGCCGCCACCAATCGTTCGGTGGTGGACGCCGTGTCGGATAATCATCTGCGAACCGATCTCTTGTATCGGCTTGCGGTATTCCATCTGGAGGCGCCGCCCTTGCGCGAGCGCGGCGCCGACGTTGAACTGCTGGCGCGCTATTTCCTGCAGCAGCTCAACGCCAGCGAGAGTACGCACAAGCGGCTGTCCATGGATTCGCTGCGCTATCTGCATGAGCACTCCTGGCCAGGGAACGTGCGCGAGCTGGCCAACACCGTGCAGCGGGCCTTCATTCTGGCCGACGAGGAGCTGGATCTGCGCAGCGGCAGCTCGTACGGACCCACGGTGTCCAATCCGGGGCCCGCGCCCGGGGCGGTGACCTTTCAGCCAGGCATGTCGTTGTCGGCGATCGAGAAGGTGGTCATCACGCAGACGCTCGAGTTCTTCGAAGGCAACAAGACGCGCACCGCCGCGGTGCTCGGCATCAGCCTGAAGACGCTGTACAACCGACTGAACGAGTATCGCGCGCTGGAGTGAACGCCTGCAGTCCCGCGACGACCGACTCGAGAACACGCCGCCAGTCGCCGCGGCGATGCTGCCGATACAAGCGCATGGTCGGATACCAGGGCGTGTCGTTGCGCGTCTTCATCCATCGCCAATCACAGCCGTGCGTCAGCAACGTCCACGCGGGCGCCCCAAGCGCTCCGGCGAGGTGGGCGGTCATGGTGTCTACGCAGATCACCAGGTCGAGCGTGCAAATGCGCCGACCCAGCTCTCGGATGTCTCGACAAGCGAGACTTGGCATCGCGAACGGCGGCGGTCGCGACGGGTATTGAAGCGAGAACCACTGGACGCTGCGGATATGGCGCAGCGGTTCGAGCAGCGCTTCGGGGACGGAGCGCTCGGGTCGCCAGTCTCCGGCGCGCCACGCCAGACCGACGCGCAGGGCGCCGTCGGCGGTCGGCGAGCGCCGCGCAGGGGCCACATGCAGGTACGGCGTGGTGGATGGAATCTCGACGACGCTCAAACGCAGGGCGTGAAGAACTTCCATCAGCTCGATGTCGATGTCGCGCTCGATGTCCGCATGGCTATCGTCGAGCGCCAGGAAGTCGTCGACTCCGTTTACGCCGCGCAACAGATCGAGCAACGCCGGCTGCACGCGCAACGTGATCCGGCGTGCGATCGCGCGCAGCGGCGTCAGCAAGCGCACGAATTGAATCGTATCTCCCAGGCCGTGATAGCAGTGTACGAGCACGTGCTTGCCTTCGAGTGAAGCGCCGTCCCAGAGGAACTGCAGGTGGCGCGGCCAGGTGCTGCAGTCGAGACCGCGACGCGCCTCCAATACGCGATCGCACACCCGCCAGGCGGTTTCGAAGTCGCCGCGAAGCATGGCGGCAGTCCAGGGGTCGGGCATGGCGGGAAGCGGATAGGGGATAGCGGTTAGCGGTTAGTCAAGAGGGCGTCTGCCGTTACCGAGAGAAGCTGCTGATCCTCTGAGCTATCCGCTTCTAAAGAAACGCTCTTCCACTTTTCGCCGTCAGACCCACGCGCTGCGCCAGCGTGGCGCCGATGTCTGCGAAGCTCGTGCGGCGGCCGAGCGCGGTGCGCCCGACGTTCGGGCCGAACGCCATCACCGGAATGCATTCTCGGGTGTGATCGGTTCCGGGCCACGTGGGATCGCAACCGTGGTCTCCCGTGACGATCGCCAGATCGTCGGCGCGCAGCTGCTGCATGAATTCCGGCAGCCGTTCGTCGAACGCCTCCAGGGCGGCTGCGTAGCCTGCGACGTCGCGGCGGTGACCGTAGAGCGTGTCGAAGTCGACGAAGTTCGCGAGCAGCAAGCCGCCCTCGCCGAGTCGCGGCGCGGCTTCGATGAGGCGGTCGAACACCGCGTGATTGTCGGGCGCCTTCAGCTCGCGTCCCGTCGAGCAATGATTGAATAAGTCGCCGATCTTGCCGATCGACACGATATCGCGATGTGCGGCGGCCGCCTGGTGCAGGAGCGTGTCGGGCGGCGGGTCGACGCCGTAATCACGGCGGTTCGTCGTGCGTCGGAAGCCGCTGCCTGGATCGCCGAGGAAAGGCCGCGCAATCACCCGGCCGACGCGCGCCTCGTCGAGCAGTGCGCGTGCGATTTCGCATACGCGATAGAGCCGCTCCAGACCGAAAGCTTCTTCGTGAGCGGCGATCTGAAAGACGCTGTCCGCCGAGGTGTAGCAGATCGGCTTGCCGCTGCGTACGTGCGCTTCGCCCAGCTCCTCGATGATCTGCGTGCCCGAAGCGTGTCTCTGGCCGAGCACGCCATGCAGACCCGCCGCGGCGCACAGCGCATCGATCAGCTCGGGTGCGAAGCACGGCTCTTCCTTCGGGAAATAGCCCCATTCGAATCGCACGGGGGCGCCCGTGATCTCCCAATGGCCGGATTGCGAGTCCTTGCCCGTGGATATTTCGGCGGCGGCGCCCGCGCAACCATGCGACCACGAATCCGCGCGCAGGCCGATGGGCGCGTCGCCGGTTGCGACGCGACAGCACTCTGCGACGCCGAGCGCCGCCAAGTTGGCGATGCGCAAGGGGCCGCGTCGCAGGCCCGATCGATCGCCCCCGCCGACGGCGCAGCACTGCGCGATGTGTCCCAGCGTGGCCGCGCCTTGGTCGCCGAACGCTGCTGCGTCGGGCGCTCCGCCCACGCCGAGGGAATCGAGCACAAGCAAGAACGCCCGGCTCATGCCGCTTGCTCCGCACGTTCGAAGCGCGAGCCGCCGCTGTGCGCCGGCGCATAGCGCGCGACCATGCATGCGCAGAACTCCGCGAAGCGCTCCGGCTCGCGCGGCGCGCTCGTATGGTGAGGGGCCAGCCCAAGGTGTTCGGGCGTGAAGCAGAACGTGACCGTGACCTGGAAATCCTGCAACGCCGCCATCTGCCGGTCGAACCACGCCAGGGCGTCGGGACGATAACTGTCGGCCCATGACAGGCCGGTGCGCACGTGCGTGACGCCCAGGCGCTTGAGCCACGCAACGGCGTCATCCAGGCGATGGTCGCCATAGTGGAACCACTGGCATATGCCGAACGCGGGAGCGTACTGCGCAAAGCGCTCGAGCGCTTTCTTCGGCGAGCCGTCCTCGCGCAGCAGGCCCATGTGGAAATGACGGTAGTACGAGGAGCCTTCGGCTTCCTTGTGACGAGTCGTCGCTTCCCAGGCGCGCGGCAGATCGTACAGGCTGTACCAGTGGATGCGCGGCGCACGCCCGATGAGCAGCTCCGCCGTGCGCTCGACCCCCCAGGCCTGCACTTCCTCAGCGCCGAAACTCGACACGCCGACTTCCGTGATCCATACAGGGCGCTGCGAGAGCGCCTGGATCTCACGCAGGCGTTGCGGCCATGCATCGATCTGCCAGAGATTCCAGTCGAGCGGGAAGCCGTGCACGGCGAGCACATCGATGTCCGCGAGAGCTCCCTGGCGATCGAGCAGCCCCAGGAACTCAGGATCGATCGGCGAGATTCCGCCGAGCACCACGGGCAGGCGGGCGTTCTCGGCGTGGATGGCCTGCCCGGCGAGCCGCGCCATACCGCTGAACCTGATCCAGCCAGGGTCGAGCTCCGGATCCCAATGCGATTTATTGTTCGGCTCGTTCCAGATCATTGCGGCTTCAAGCATTGGCGCTCCTCTGAAAGTCACTGGCGTCGGCGCGCTTCGCGCCGCCCACACATATGAAAGCCTCGCAATCGGCTCATTTCCGAGCTGCCCGCCATCCGCTATCCGCTTCCTTCCTTGCCAGTCGCTTCCCAGAACCGTCTACGTGCGCCGCCTTCCTTTCGCGTCTTCATCGGCTCGCGAAGCAAATCGATCGCCTGGCGATAACCGTCCAGCGTGCCGACGTCCACGTAGGCGCGCCCCGCCTTGCGGCCGAGCGCGCGACCGCCCGCGGCGATGTAGGCGTTGACCAGCGTGCCGATGTATTCGTCGCGGCGGTCACGCGCCAGCCACAACGAGCGCAGCTCGTGATACACGCGTCCGGGCGCCTTGATTGCGCCCCATATCCAGCACGTGCCGGCGTCCGGCTGCTTGACGCGGATCTCGATCACTCGCTCTGGATCCGCATCGTCGAGCGCGACGGCGTCGAAAAGCTCGGGCCGCTCTACCGGGAAGAGCAGGAAGGACAGCAGGTCGTCCGGCAGCTCGGCGAGCGCCGCATCGGGGAACCACACTGTGTCCGGCAGGCCGATGGCCACGCACTCGTCGGGCGCAATGAGCGGATGCGCGCGGAAAATCGCGTCGCACAGTCCTGCAGGCTGCGGTTGCACGACGTAGACCAGATCGGCGCCGCCGAACTGCCCGCCGTAGTATTCGAGGATGTCCGATTTGCCGGCGCCGATGACGAAGCAGATCTTCTGCGCGCCGCCCCGGATCAAACGCTCCACCAGGTATTCGCTTACCGCGCAAGGTCGCTCGACGTCGTTCAGCACGCGAGCGCCGACGGGCAGCAGCTCCTTGGAGAACGCCAGCGGCTGGATGCGGCTGCCGCGTCCGGCGGCGGGTATCAGGCCCCACATGATGACTCCCGGGTGAGCGTAAGAAGGAAGCGGATAGCTCAGATCAAACGTTGCGGAATTTTCATCTTCCGCGGGTCAAGCGCGCGGCGCTGTGGAGACGAACGGCGCATCAGCGCGTTGCGTCGAGGCGCAATCGTGCAGCAACTGCATCAAAAGCCGGGCGCGGTGATGACACGTGTGCTCATCGAGCGTGCGTTCGCGGGCGGCGCGCCCGATACGACGCAACTCGGCGTCGTCGGCGTCAAGAGCGTCAACGGCGTCTTGCGAGCCGCCGGCGACCAGAACCTGCGAGCCCGGCTCGTAGAATTCATCCAGACCGGCCCATGAGTCCGACAGCAACGTCGCGCCGCAGGCGGCCGCTTCGAACAACCTGCCTGATGGACACCAGCCCATCTGCGCCATCGCGGCGCGCGTGACGTTCAGCGTCAGTCGCGACGAACAGAAGAATGCGGCGTGATCCTGCGGCGCGACGTGCCGCACGAAATATATGTTCGGCGTCCAGGGGAAGTCGTCCGGATATTGCGAGCCCCCCATGAGGAACTTGCGGGCGCGCTCGCGTCGGGCGGGCTTCACGAAAAGCTGCTCCACTCCGGTGCGCCGATCGCGCGCGTAAGTGCCGAGCCAGGACAGGTCGGCGGCGTACTGCGGCTGCGGCCGCACCGGCCGATGCACGTCCGGATCGACGTGGCCGTACAGGGTGCGGGCGCGCGGCGCGCGCAGAACGCTGCGCAATTGATCCAATGCGGCGCCGCCGGCGTAGCTCAATACGAGATCGAAGCGCTCGAGGCCGTCATCGCCGATGTACGGCACGCGCTCGCCATTGTGCAGCCGAGTGAGCGTCACCGGCGTATCCAGGTCGTAGAACACGCAGATCGGGCGGGCCGCAGCAAACGCCGCCTGCTGTGCGCAGATCGCATCCGGACAGTACGAAGTGACGATAGCGGCGTCGGCGTCGAGCAGCTCCGCCTCCGCCCGGCAGGCGATCGAGCGCCACGTGTCGTAAAGCACTAGCTCTCCACCCGGCATGGAGATCCAGTCGCGGCTGTTGGCGTACCACGGTTGATCATGCTCGAAGAACACGATGCGCACGCCGAGCCGCGCGAGTCCCTTGCACAGCCCTCGCCACAGAGTCGCGTGGCCGTTTCCCCATGAGGAGCTGATCGTCAGGCCGAAAATCACGAGCTTCATGCGTCGACCGTCCTCTCGAGCGTGCTGCGGTTCACGCCGAGCACGCGCATCGCGCGAGCGCTCACTTCCACGGTGCTCACGCAGGCCGGATCGATGCGCAGCGTCGCGTAGCGCCCGAACGGCTCGTGCAGGCAATACAGCAACGCCGCGCGGATGACTTCGGCGTGAGTCACCAGCACCACGACGTCGTTGGCGTGGGCGCGCAGGCTCTCCGCGGCCAGCCGACGCATGTGATCCACGATGCGTTTCTGCACGCCGGCCATGGTTTCGCCCGCCGGCGTGCACGCGCTGTCACGCTGCTGATTCCAGCGCCGCCACTCAGGGTCGAGCGCCAGCTCCTGAAACGGCTGTCCGGCCCAGCGCCCGAAATCGACCTCGTCCAGTTCGGCGCACGGCAGCACCGTGCAGCCCAGGCGCTCCGCCATTGGTTGCGCCGTCTGTTGCGCGCGCACCCGCGGACTGGCCTCGATCCGCAGCACCGGCAGTCCATCCACGCCCTGCGCCAGTCGTGCAGACTGCATGCGCCCGCGCCGGCTGAGGGGAACGTCGATGACGCGCCCGAACAGCAGATCATCCATTCGCTCGCACGCGCCGTGACGTACGAGCAGAAACCGCGTGCTCATCGCGACCTCGCCGGTTGGAGTCGATGGCTTCGCCGCCCTCGGGCGCATCGGAGTCGACGCTGGATGCGCCGGCGATGAACTCCAGAGTCAGGCGCCGCGCGACGTGATCCGGAAACTGTTGTGGAGGGGACTTCATGAAATAGCTGGAGGGGCCGACGATCGCCCCGCCCAGGCCGCGATCGAGCGCCAGGCGGGCGCAGCGCACCGCATCGATCACCACGCCTGCGGAGTTCGGCGAGTCCCACACCTCGAGTTTCAGTTCGATGTTGAGCGGCGCGCCGCCGAACGCGGTGCCTTCCATGCGGATGTAGGCCCACTTGCGATCGCTCAGCCACTCCACGTGATCGCTCGGGCCGACGTGTATGTTCTGCGCAGCCACCTCCACCTGGCTGGTGACCGAGCGGGTCTTCGAGAGCTTCTTCGACACGAGCCGTTCGCGCTCCAGCATGTTCTTGAAATCGGCGTTTCCGCCGAAGTTCAACTGGTACGTGCGGTCGAGCCGCACGCCGCGCTCGCGAAACAGGTTGGCGAGTACGCGATGCACGATGGTTGCGCCCACCTGGCTCTTCACGTCGTCGCCGATCAAAGGCAGGCGCGCCTGTTCGAAGCGGCGTCGCCAGTCGGCGTTCGAGGCGATGAAGACGGGAATGCAGTTGACGAAAGCACATCCTGCTTCGAGCGCGCGTTCGGCGTACCACTCTGTCGCTCGCTGTGAGCCCACCGGCAGATACGAGACCAGCACCTGCGTGCTCGTGCTGCGCAGCACCTGTCCCACATCTGCAGCGGCTGTCGGCGACTCGATGACGTCCTCGCGCAGATGCTCGCCGATGCCGTCGAGCGTAGGGCCGCGCTCCACGGTGACTCCGAGCGGCGGGATCGGCGCGAACTCCAGCGTGTTGTTGGGGGCGGCGCCCAGCGCCTCGGACAGGTCCTTGCCGACCTTCCTCGCGCTCACGTCGAAAGCCGAGGAGATGCAGATGTCCGCGACGTGATAGCGGTCGACCATCGGGTTCATCAGGCCCGGAATCGTTTCGAGCGGCTCGGCGTCGCGGTAGTACTGCAGCCCTTGTACGAAGGATGAAGCGCAGTTTCCGGCGCCTACGATTCCCACGCGTATCGAGTTCTGGTTCAAGGCGCTCTCCTCGAGATTGCACGTCCATCGATGCGCCGCTGCAACGTACGGCGCGCCGGCGCCGTCGTGCGATCGGCAGGCGTGCAGAGGCATGCACGAAGCATGCAAACGTACAAACGTTGCAGCGCTGCATGGTTCACCGCGTGCATGCCTGTAAGCGATGCGCACTCCTGTAAATTTTTTTCCGCATGAATCGCGGGAATGCGCGCCGCTGCGGGAATCCTGCCGCTGCACAGTGCGGCACGGTTGTTGCTACTTACGTTTCGTTGCAGCAATTGCGAGCGGTGCACGCGCGCTTCGAAGCGCAAGCGGAGGACGTCGCGTCAGGCCAGTCGCACCCGAGACCAGTCTCATCCGAGGAGAGCAGTGTGGGTACGCTCAGACGCAGAAGTTTCGCACGCAAGGGGCGGGCGGGCTCCAGCGCGCGCCCGGCGCTCGTATGCGGGGGCGCGGGCTTCCTCGGCGCCCATCTGTGCGCGCGATTGCTCACGGAAGGTCGTCGCGTGCTGTGCGTGGACAATTTCTGTACGTCGACGCCGGAAGCCATCGAAAAACTCATCCCGCAGCCGCGATTCGAGCTGATCGAGCAGGACATCGCCCTGCTCGATGACGATTTCGGCGCGGAATTCGCAGTGCACGACATATTCAATCTGGCCTGCGCCGCCTCGCCCGTGCTGTATCAGCGCAGTCCGCTGGACACCCTGTTCAGCAGCGTGCGCGGCATGGACAACCTGCTGCGCATCGCCAGCCGGTGCGGCGCGACGGTCTTCCAGGCGTCGACCAGCGAAGTCTATGGCCATCCGACCATGCATCCGCAAAGCGAGAACTACTGGGGATACGTCAACCCGATCGGTCCTCGCGCCTGCTATGACGAAGGCAAGAGATGCGCCGAAACGCTGTGCTTCATCTATCGGCAGCATTACGGCGTGCCGGTGCGCATCGCCCGCATCTTCAACACCTACGGACCTGGGATGCGCCTGCGCGATGGACGTGTGGTGATCAACTTCATCGTGCAGGCGCTCGCGGGCGAGTCGCTCACCGTGTACGGAGGCGGCGCGCAGACGCGCTCCTTCTGCTACGTCGACGATCTGATCGAGGCCATCATGCTGCTGACGGATGGTGCGCGGGACGTCAGCGGTCCCGTGAATATAGGCAACCCGACAGAGCTTTCGGTGCGTGAGCTGGCCGAGCGGATCATTCATCTGACCGGCTCGAAGTCGCGCGTCGTCATGGCGCCGCTGCCCGTGGACGATCCTCCGAGGCGTCGTCCGGACATCTCGCTTGCGGTGCAGACGCTCGGCTGGCGTCCGCGCACCCCGCTCGATGAGGGATTGAAGCTCACCATAGAGGACGTGCAGGACAGACTGGAGAGAGGCGAACTCGACATTGCGAAGGCGCCGCCGGGCGAGCGATCCACGGCCGTATCCTCGCTGGCGGGAGCCAACGCGGTATGAGCGCCTCGCATGACGTCGACGGACCGAACCTGGAGCGAGACGCGCGCGTGCTGATCACGGGCGGCGCCGGCTTCATCGGCTCGCATCTCGCCAACACGCTGGCCGAGCGCGGCGTACGCGTGCGCGTTCTGGACGCGCTCGAGGAGCAGGTGCACGGCTCGCAAACGGGATTCCCTGCCTACCTGCACGACGAAGTGGAGACTCAATGGGGCGACGTCCGGGATCGCGATGCGATGCGGCGCGCGCTGAGAGGCGTCACGCACGTGTGTCATTTCGCCGCTGCGGTGGGCGTCGGCCAGAGCATGTACGAGATCGAAAAGTACACGGACATCAACAATCGCGGCACGGCCGTGCTCCTGGAGGAGCTGATTCGCAATCCCGTGCAGCGCCTGGTCGCGGCGTCCAGCATGAGCGTGTACGGCGAAGGTCTGTATCGCCGTGACGGGACGCTCTGCGAGCCTGCGATGCGCAGTCGCGAGCGCCTGATGCGCGGACAGTGGGAGCTGGAGGAAGCCGGTGATGTTCTGAGCCCGGTAGCGACGCCGGAAACCAAGCGTGCGGCGCCTGCTTCGGTGTACGCGTTGTCGAAGTGGGACCAGGAACAGCTCTGCCTGATGTTCGGCGCGGCCTACGGCGTGCCCGCCGTGGCGCTGCGATTCTTCAATGTGTATGGGCCGCATCAGTCGCTGTCCAACCCGTACACGGGCGTGCTCGCCATTTTCGCTGCGCGCTGCCTGAACGGGAATCCACCGCTGCTTTTCGAGGACGGCATGCAGCGCCGCGACTTCGTCAGCGTATGGGACGTGGCGCAGGCGTGTCGCCTTGCGCTCGCAACCCCGGCGACGGGCGAGGCGTACAACGTGGGTTCCGGGCGCTCGTACTCGATCGTCGAGGTGGCGCAGCGCATGATCGAGGCGCTCAACGTCGGCGTCGAACCCGTCGTTACCGGGAAGCACCGCATCGGCGACATCCGGCATTGCTTCGCCGACATCGACAAGGCGCAGCGCATGCTGCACTACCACCCGGGTGTGCAGTTCGAAGACGGCCTGGTGGAGCTGGCGAACTGGCTCTCAGGCGTCAACGCCCACGACAACTTCATGCATGCCGCGGCGGAGCTGCAGCGGCGGGGGCTTACGCTATGAGCCCGGTCATTCTCATCACGGGCGGCGCGGGATTCGTCGGAACGAACCTGGCGGCGCGCCTGCTCGCGGATGGGACGCCGGTGCGCATCCTCGACTCGCTCGCGCGCGCCGGCAGCGAACAGAACGCGGCGTGGTTGCAGGCGACGTTCCGCGAGTCGCTCGAGCTCGTGCGCAGCGACGTGCGCGACGCAACGGCCGTGCGCGAAGCGATGCGCGGCGTGGAGCACGTGGTCCACCTGGCCGCACAGGTTGCAGTGACCACCAGCCTGATCGATCCGCACGAAGATTTCGATGTGAATACACGCGGCGCGTTGAACGTGCTCGAAGCGGCCAGGGCGATGCGGCGCCCGCCTTCCGTTGCGTACTCGTCCACGAACAAGGTGTACGGTGTATTAGGGGACGTCGAAGTTCGAGCGAAGTCGGGCCGCTATGAGCCTATCGACGGCCGGGTGCGTGCAGCGGGGGTCGACGAGTCGCGCCCGCTGGATTTTCACAGCCCTTATGGCTGCTCGAAGGGAGCGGCGGACCAGTACGTGCTGGACTACGCACGCAGCTACGGCCTGCGCACCGCAGTGCTGCGGATGAGCTGCATCTACGGGCCGCATCAGCACGGCAACGAGGACCAGGGCTGGGTGGCCCACTTCGTGCGCTCTCTTCTGGCGGACCAGCCGATCACGATTTATGGCGACGGTCTGCAAGTACGCGACATCCTGTTCGTCGACGATGTCGTGGATGCGTTCGAGAGCGTGCGGCGTGAGATCGGCCGGCTGACCGGCCAGGCTTTCAATGTCGGCGGCGGGCCGCCCAACGCGGTGGGCGTGCTCGAGCTGATCCACAAGGCGGAAAAATCGACGGGCCGCCAGGCGCAGCTCAGATTCGATCGCTGGCGGGTCGGCGATCAGCGCTATTACGTCTCGAATATCGGCAAATTTCGCGACGCTACCGGCTGGCGGCCCTGCATCGACGTGGACGCGGGCCTGGACGCGCTCTGCAAGTGGTTTTCTCGACCGCACACGCCGCCGTCGCCCGCAGCGGATCGCGCAGCGCACGCCAAGGCGGCCGCGGGAGCGTACAGTCCATGACGCCGCTCGAGCAGGACGCCGTAGAGTTGATGGGCTCGAGGCGCGCGCGGATCGTTCGCACGCCGGCGCCGCAGCCCGAAGCCGATGAAGTGCGCGTGCGACTCGAAGGATGCGGAGTCTGCGCCTCCAACCTTCCAGTATGGGAAGGACGTCCTTGGTTCAGCTACCCGGCCGAACCGGGCGCGCCCGGACACGAGGGCTGGGGCGTCGTCGAAGCGCTCGGCGACAACGTGCGGGAGTACGCGATTGGAGAGCGCGTCGCCGTGCTTTCCGGAAGAGCTTACGCGCAGTACGACGTGGCGCCGCGAGAGGCGCTCGTGCGTCTGCCGGATGATCTCGGGAAAGCGCCGTTCCCGGGTGAACCGCTCGGCTGCGTGATGAACATCTTCGAGCGCAGCGACATCCGCGCCGGGCAATCGGTGGCGATCGTGGGCGCAGGATTCCTGGGCGTGTTGCTGGCGCAACTTGCAAACGAAGTCGGCGCCACAGTGGTCGTCGTGTCGCGACGGGCCTACGGGCTTGCGCAGGCGCGGCGCATGGGCGCGCAGTACACGATCGGCGGCGAGCGCCTGCAAGAGGCGCGCGAGCGCGCGCTCAGCCTGAGCAGCGGGCGCGGCTATGACCGCGTGATTGAGGCGGCGGGGCTGCAGGAAACTCTGGATCTGGCGAGCGCATTGACGACCGAGTACGGCCGCCTCGTGATCGCCGGATACCACCAGGATGGTTTGCGGCAGGTCGATATGCAGCAATGGAACTGGCGTGCGCTCGACGTGGTGAACGCACACGAGCGCACGCCCGAGCGTTACGTGCGCGGTATGGAGCGCGCCGTGCAAGCGGTGCTGGACGGCAGGCTGGACCCGTTTCCATTGCTCACGCACTCAGAGCCGCTCGCTGCGCTCGATCGAGCGTTCGAGCTGACGCGCACCCGCCCGGACGGTTTCATGAAGGCTTGGGTGCGCATGGAGGCGGCATGAGTGCGGCGCGGCTGGCGTTGCGGCGAGCGAGGGATGCGCCGCGCCTGGGGTTCCTCGGGCTCGGCTGGATCGGACGCAAGCGGCTCGAGGCCGTCTCGCCCTCGGGGGCGATCGTTGCGGCGCTTGCCGACTGTGATGCGGCGCGTCTGCGCGCGGCGGCTGAGGCGCATCCGCACGCCAAGATGGTCGCGAATCTCGATGAGCTGCTGGCCTGCGACCTCGACGGCGTAGTCATCGCGACCCCCAACGCGCTGCACGCGCGGCAAACGATCGCGTGTTTGCGGCGCGGCCTCGCCGTTTTCTGCCAGAAGCCGCTCGCGGTGAGTGCGTCGGAGACGCGCGCCGTGCTCGACGCGGCGCAGTCCGCAGATCGGTTGCTGGGCGTCGATCTCTGCTACAGATACGTGCAGGGAATGTCCGAGCTGCGCCGCCTGATTCGCGGCGACGAGCTCGGCGACATCCTCGCGATCGAGCTCGCGTTCCACAACGCCTACGGTCCGGACAAGGCGTGGGCTTACGACCGCACGCTGTCGGGCGGCGGCTGCCTGCTGGATCTCGGCGTACATCTGCTCGACCTTGCGCTCTGGCTGCAGGACGGCCCGGAGATGACGCTGACGGGTCGAGGGTTGTTCTCATGCGGCGCGATTCTCGACCCGCGCAGCGCCACGGTGGAGGACATGGCGTTGGCGGAGTTCGTTCAGCCGGGCGGCGCGGTTGTGCGCCTCGCCTGTTCCTGGAACGCTCACGCCGGCTGCGACGCCGTGATCGGCATGCACATCTTCGCCGCGCGCGGCGGCGCTCGCTTCAGCAACGTGAACGGCTCGTTCTATGACTTCACCCTGGACGTGTTCCGCGGTCGCAGCGCGCAGCGCATTGGCGCGCCGCCTGACGACTGGGGGGCGCGCGCGCTGACGGCCTGGAT
The DNA here is from genome assembly GCA_034005205.1 of Steroidobacteraceae bacterium. Classification (GTDB taxonomy): domain Bacteria; phylum Pseudomonadota; class Gammaproteobacteria; order Steroidobacterales; family Steroidobacteraceae; genus Steroidobacter. The sequence continues at coordinate 29,954 of JAVEVD010000030.1, forward strand.
CGATCGGCTGAGAAACGATCGCAGCTTCGATCCCGAGGCGCTGCTGGTGGAACGAGGCGCGCGTCTCATCGACGAGATCTACGGGAGCTGCGATGGACCGACGACCCTGTGACGCTGCGGAAGCCGGGCGGCTGCATGGCCAAGGATGCCTGCGCTCATGAAAGTTCTCATGACGGCGGATGCGGTTGGCGGCGTCTGGACTTACGCCATGGAGTTGAGCGGTGCGCTGCAGGCCTGCGAGGTCGATGTGGTGTTGGCCGTCATGGGTCCCGCGCCGAATCTTCGACAGCTCGAGCAGGCGCGCCGGCTGAGCAATCTGCGCCTGCACTCGTTTGACGCGAAGCTCGAATGGATGGCGGATCCCTGGGAGGATGTAGACAGGGCCGGCCGCTGGTTGCTCGAGCTGGCTCGCGCCGAGCAGCCGGACCTGGTTCATTTGAACGGTTATGCGCACGCGGCGCTTTCATGGGATCGGCCCGTGCTGGTGGTCGCGCATTCCTGCGTTTGTTCGTGGTGGCGCGCCGTGCACGCGCAACCGGCGCCGTCCGAGTGGGATGAATATCGGCGCAGGGTCGCGGCGGGGGCGCGTGCTGCGCATGCGGTGGTCGCGCCGACGCGCGCGTTCCTCGAAGACTTCGTGCGCCGCTATGCGCCGTGCGCGCCAGGCGTGGTCATCCACAACGGCTGCAGCGCAAACACTTTCGCTCGCGATCAGCATCGGGCGCGAGCGCCCGTCGTTCTTGCATGCGGCCGCTTGTGGGATGAGGCGAAGAACATGTCCACGCTGGACGCGGCGGCGCGCAATCTGCCCTGGCCGGTGTTCGCAGCCGGCGAGAGAACCGCCCCCGATGGCCGCGTCTTGCGCGCGGCGCACCTGAGCTGCCTTGGAACGCTCTCGCAGCCAGAGCTGTACTCGCGTCTCGAGCGCTCCGCGATCTACGTCCATCCGGCGAAGTACGAGCCTTTCGGTCTGGCTGTGCTGGAAGCGGCGCTGGCTGGCTGCGCGCTGGTGCTCTCGGATCTGCCGACGCTGCGCGAGCTGTGGGACGGTGCGGCTTTGTTCACGCCCGCCGTCGATGCGGGCGTGCTGCACGGCGCGTTGCGCAATCTCATCGAAGAGCCGGCTTTGCGGCGAGGTCTCGCTGCGCGAGCCGCCGCCCGCGCTGCATGTTACGCGCCCGAAGCGATGGCGCAGAACTATCTCTCGCAATATCGGCGTCTGGCGCAGCGCCGTCCTCTTCAAGGGCGCGCCTTCGCATGAGATTCGTGCTGTTCTATCACTCGCTCGTTTCCGACTGGAATCACGGCAACGCCCATTTCCTGCGAGGCCTCGTCTGCGAGTTGCAGGCCCGCGGCCACCAGGTGGTCGTCTACGAACCGCAGAACGGCTGGAGCCGACGCAACCTCGTGCAGGAGCAGGGCGAGGATGCGCTGCATGCGTTCGCGCGCGCTTGTCCGGAGTTGCGCAGCCGCATGTATCACCCCGAGTCGCTGGACGTGGACGCCGCGCTCGACGGCGCCGATGTGGTGATCGTGCATGAGTGGAACGAGCCCGACCTGGTCGGCAGGATCGGCGCGTGCGCCGCCGGACTGCCGCTGCGCCTGTTCTTTCACGACACGCACCATCGCAGCGTCACGGACCCGCGGGCCATCCACGCATTCGACCTGCGCCGCTACGACGGTGTGCTGGCCTTCGGCCGTGAAATCGCGCAACGCTATCTGCGCAACGGCTGGGCGCGCGCCGCATGGGTCTGGCACGAGGCGGCGGACGTGCGGCGCTTTCGCCCGCTGCCTGCCGACGCTTGCGACGGCGATCTGGTATGGGTGGGCAACTGGGGCGACGAGGAGCGCAGCGCCGAGTTGCGCGAGTTCCTCATCGAGCCTGCTCGCAGACTCGGACTCCGCTCGCGCATCTATGGAGTTCGCTATCCCGAGGCGGCGCGCGCGGCGTTGCGCGAAGCGAACGTGCAATACGGCGGCTGGCTGGCCAATCATCGCGTTCCGCAGATATTCGCGCGCTGGAAATGCACGGTGCACGTGCCGCGCCGGGCTTACGCCCAGGCGCTCAGCGGCGTTCCGACCATCCGCATGTTCGAGGCGCTCGCCTGCGGCATACCCCTGATCTGCGCTCCGTGGAGCGATTCGGAGGATCTGTTCAGGGCGGGCGTCGACTACCTCCAGGCGAGGGACGGCGTGCAGATGGAGCGACAGCTCTACAGGGTGCTGCACGATCGCGATCTCGCGGAATGCCTGCGGCGCTGCGGCCTGGAAACCATACGCAACCGGCATACGTGCGCGCATCGCGTCGATGAGCTGATGGGAATACTCGATCAGCTTGACGGGTCGCCGGCGCGCGGCGCGGACGCGCTGAGGACCGTAGGAGCTTGACATGCATTCACAGGCGAACATCGCCATGTTCGGATCGAGCCTGGTCTCGGCGTATTGGAACGGCGCGGCGACCTACTACCGCGGGGTCATTCGCGCCTTGCATGACAGCGGATACGACGTCGTGTTCTACGAGCCGGACGCTTACGACCGGCAGAAGCATCGTGACATCCCCGATCCGGAGTGGGCGCGCGTCGTCGTCTACCAGGCCGCCGCGGACGGAGTAGAGCGTGCGCTCGAGCAGGCGCAGAGCGCGGATATCGTGATCAAAGCGAGCGGAGTCGGTGTGTTCGACGAACTGCTCGACCGCGAAGTCGCGCGCATGGGCGGCGGCCGTATGACGATCTTCTGGGACGTGGATGCGCCCGCGACTCTGGCGCGCATGCGCAACGATCCGCACGATCCGTTCATCGAACAGATCCAGCGCTATGACCTGGTGCTCACGTACGGCGGCGGTGAGCCGGTGGTGCGTGAGTACCTTCGCTTCGGCGCGCGGCGCTGCACGCCAATCTACAATGCGCTGGATCCTGACGTGCATTTCCCTGCGCAAGCCAATGCCCGCTATGCGGGAGATCTCGGCTTCCTCGGCAATCGCCTGCCGGATCGAGAGGCGCGCGTGCATGAATTCTTTATGAAGCCGGCGGCGAAGCTGCCCGAACGGCGCTTCGTACTGGGAGGATCTGGATGGGAGCGGGACGCCCGTCTGCCAGCGAACGTCTCCTGCGTCGGCCACGTCTACACGCGAGATCACAACGCCTTCAACTGTTCACCGCGCGCGGTCATCAATATCAATCGCGACAGCATGGCGGAAGCCGGCTATTCACCGCCGACCCGAGTGTTCGAGGCGGCGGGCGCTGCGGCTTGTCTGATCTGTGACGCCTGGCCGGGTGTGGAGGATTTTCTCGAACCGGGTTCTGAAGTGCTTTGTGCAGCCGGCGGAGACCACGTGGCCGAGCTGCTGACGGAACTGTCCGACGATGCTGCGCGTCGCATAGGCGAAGCCGCGCGTCGTCGAGTGCTGGCGCAGCACACGTACGCGCATCGCGCGCGCGAGCTGCGCGCGCTGTTGGACCCTTCCGTGGTTCACGGTTCGCGTTGAGCAGCTCGCGCGCCGGCGGCCGGTTTGTCGACGCAACGTTGAGGCGCCCGCAATATGTCCGACGACATCGTCATCATCGGCCTCGCGATCACCTCGTCCTGGGGTAACGGTCACGCCACGACCTACCGCTCGCTCGTCAAGGGCTTGCATCAACGCCGGCGCCGCGTGCTGTTTCTGGAGCAGGATCAGCCATGGTACGCACGACATCGCGATGCGCCCGAATCACCCTATTGCGAGACGCAGCTCTACCGCGACCTGGCGGATCTACGGCTGCGGTTCGCTCGCCGCATCGCGGCGGCGGATGTGGTCATCGTCGGCTCGTACGTTTGCGACGGGCGTGAAGTCTGTGACCTCGTGCTGGAGCAGGCTCGCGGCGTGCGCGCGTTCTATGACATCGATACGCCCGTGACGCTCTCGCGGCTGGCCGCGGACCAGTGCGGCTACCTGCGCGCAGATCAGGTTCCCGGATTCGACATCATTCTGAGTTTCGCCGGGGGTCCGGCTATCGAGCGACTGCAGGGAGAGTTCGGCGCGCGTCGCGCCGCCCCTTTGTATTGCAGCGTCGACCTGGATGCATATCGTCCGAAGGTCATGAGGCGCAGCGTCGATCTGGGCTATATGGGCACTTACAGCAGCGATCGGCAGCCCGCGCTCGAAGCGCTGCTCAACGAAGCTGCGCGGCGCTTGCCGTCCCGCAGTTTCATGGTGGTCGGCGCGCAATACCCGGAACCGCTCGACTGGCCGCGGAACGTGCGGCGCGTGCAGCACCTGCCGCCGGCGCAGCACGCTGATTTCTACAACCGTCAGCGATTCACGTTGAACGTTACGCGCGCCGAAATGCGTCGCTGCGGCTATTCGCCGAGCGTTCGGCTGTTCGAGGCGGCGGCGTGCGGCGCGCCCCTCATTTCGGATGAATGGCCCGGCCTGCACGAAGTGTTTGCGCCGGGCGTCGAGATTCTCACGGCCGGCGGCGCGCAGGACGTGATCGACGTGCTCACGCAGCTTTCCGAACACGAGCGATTGAGCATCGCGGCCGCGGCGCGTGAGCGCGTGCTCGAAACGCACAGCAGCGTGCAACGCGCCGCCGAGCTGGAGTCCCGCATCGAGGACGTGAAGAGCTGCTGCAGCCCGCGCCGCGCGCACGCGAGGCGCACGCCAGAAGCGCGCTGCGCGCTCTCGTGACGCGCGTTCCGACTCCGCGAGCCTCGACTGATGCGGGCCGACGCCAGCAAGCGCAAGGAAATCGAGGCGCTCGGCCCCTGGTTTCACAACCTGCACCTGCCCGGAGGAGTGCAGACCGCCCCGCAACACCGGTTCGGCGATTTTCCTCGGTTCAAGTGGCGCAAGATTGCTGCGAGCATTCCGCAGAACCTCGAAGGCTGGTCGGTGCTCGACATCGGCTGCAACGCCGGTTTCTACAGCATCGAGCTGGCTCGCCGCGGCGCGCAGGTGCTGGGCCTGGACGTCGAGCCGTTATATCTGCGCCAGGCGCGCTGGGCGGCTCGCCAATGCGAGCTGCAGGAGCGCCTCACTTTCGAGGAGGGAGACGTCTATCGGCTGCTGAAGGACGAACGTTCGTTCGATCTCGTGTGGTTCACCGGCGTCTTTTATCACTTGCGCTATCCGACGTTGGCGCTCGATCTGGTGCGCCGCGCTACGCGCCGCCTGATGATGTTCCAGAGCATGACCATGCCGGGCGGCGACCCGGCCGCCGCGCGCGACCTGCCGCGCGACCTCTCCCTCGATGATCGTGCAGCGCTGCGCGACGAGCGTTGGCCCAAGATGGCGTTTATCGAACACGCCGTCGCAGGCGATGCGACCAACTGGTGGGCGCCGGACCACGCATGCGCAGAGGCCTTGCTGCGCTCAGCCGGTTTCGAAATCCTCGATCACCCCGAGCACGAGTTTTTTCTCTGCCGACCCGCCGCCGACCCTGATCCAACGGATCTGGGGCGCCTGCGCCGCCTGGTAGACCCGGACGGCTGAGGCGCCTTTCATGCAGCAGCCTATCTTTGAAGGCCGCCAGTCGCTTCGATGCTGTCGCGGTCGACGAATTTGTTGAATCGGCTCCGGCGCCCCGACGCAGTCTTCTCCTGGTAGAGGAACGCCAGGTTGTTCTGCTCGAACGTCTGGAAGAAATCATCCCAGCTCACGTTCTCGAGCGACTCCTCCGGCGGATCGAAGTCGATGCGCAGCAGACCGGCGCTCCCGGCCGAGCCTCCTTTGGTCGCCTTCACGACGGCGGGACGTCCTTTGCGGCTCTCGACCCAGCGTCGGATGGCTTCATGATCGGTGGTTGCAAGCGCCTGACCCATGTGAGACTCCTCTTCGCAAACAGCCTGCTTGGGCAATGGACGAGCGGCCCGCGGGTTCCGCAACGGCGTTCGCAAAGGCTCTGGCTGACGAAGCGCGAGAATCGCCGGACAGAAGGTTCTATCGCCGCGTGCGGCCCCGCCGACGTCCGGATCTTTGCCACGCGGCGAGCGTTTGCCAGCAGAGCGGCGGGTCGAGAATCGAACGACATGGCGAGAGCGGATACTCCAGCGAGGACGGCGGCGGAGGCGACCTATTGATTCGTTTGGTCAACGGCTGCGGGCTGGCCGCCGAGTTCTGCCGGCACGGCGCGCTGCGCCTGATGAGCTTCGGCGAGCTTGCGATCAATCTATTCGTCGGCAGTGAAATCGATGGTGGACCGGCGAATCTATGGCTGCGCGTCAGGCGGGCGGGCGAACTGCAGTTCGCGCCGCTGCTTGGGCCATACGCTGGGACGTCGTTCGTACGCCGCAGTGAGCGTCTGCTGTCCGGCGTCGGTGAATGCGCCGCAGTGCGCTACACAGTGACTCTGGCGCTTGCCGAATGGACGGCGGCGTGGTTCTGGCGCATCGATGTCGAGAACACCGGTTCGCTTGCCGAGATCGACGCGATTCACGCCCAGGACATAGCGCTCGCGCCGTATCCGGCCGTGCGCCTGAACGAGTTCTATGTCAGCCACTACGTCGATCACACGCCGCTCGAGCATCCCCGGCTTGGCTGGGCGATCGCCTCGCGACAGAACCTGGAAGCAAACGGCGCACATCCTTGGGCGCTGATCGGCTCCATGCGTCGCGCGGTTTCGTTCGCTACCGATGCGTTGCAGGTCTACGGTCTTGCGATGCGGAGCGCCGCCCCGCCGAAAGGCGTCGCCCAAGGATTGCCCGGCCGACGTCTGCAGCATGAACACTCGATGGCGGTGCTGCAGGACGCCTCCGTGCATCTGCCGCGCGGCGAACACGTGGGCTTCGGATTCTTCGGCCGCCTGCTGCCGCATCATCCGCAAGCCAGTTCGCCAAAGGATCTGGAATGCGTCGATGAGACGCTCGCTGCGGAGCCGCCGCGAGCCCGCCTGTCGCGCGCGCGGTCGACTGCAAGTTCCGAGACGTTGTTCACCAGCGCCCCGCCTCTGATCGCGCTCGATCTGACCGAGGACGAAATACGTCAGTTGTTCTCAGCCGATCTCAGGCACGAAGAGCGCGACGGCGAAGGCCGGCTGCTGTCCTTCTTTCATGGCCGCTGCAGTCATGTAGCGACCAGGCTCAAGGAGCTGCAGACGCTGCGGCCGCACGGACATCTGCTGCGCACGGGCGTGCGGCTGACTCCAGAGGAGGTCGCGCTTACCTCCACCGCGTGGATGAACGGCGTCTTCCACTCGATGATCACGCAGGGGCACGTGAGCCTCAACCGGCTGACATCGACCGCTCGAACCTACCTCGGCTTGTTTCGGGCGCGCGGCGTTCGCGTCTTTCTGCAAACGCACGATGGTTGGCGTCTGCTGGACGCTCCCTCCGCTTTCGAAATGGCGCCCGAGATGTGCCGCTGGATATATCGCTGCGCAGAAGGCGTGGTCGAGATCCGAAGCGCGGCGCACGAGGCCGCGCACGAGTTGACGCTCGAGATCGAAGTGCTTCGTGGACCGCCGCTGCGCAGCCTCATCGTGGTGCATGCGGCGCTCGACGGCGACGACGGCGACACAGCCGGTTGCGCGGTGTGGCGTCGAGAAGGCGAGGGCGTCTGCATTCGCGCGCCGCAGGGCTCTCTGATGCACAAGCGATTTCCGCGGGGAGATTTCCTCTTGTCGCCCATCGAGGGCGCATCCTTCGAAGCGCTGGGCGGCGATGAGCTGTTGTTCGCCGACGCGCGCGCCCGCGACCTGCCGTATGTGTGCATGGTCGCCGCGCCGGCCCGCGTGACCGGTTTACGCGTCCGCGGACGGCTCATCGCAGATTCGGACGCTGGCGATGCGCAGGCCCGCCGAGGGCTCCCGGCGCTTCGCATGCAGGCGCCTGCGCGAGGCGTCCATGCCGCCAGGCTCGCACGCTTGTCGGACATCATCCCGTGGTTTACCCACGACGCTTTGATTCACTACCTTGCGCCGCGCGGCCTCGAGCAGTTCTCTGGCGGCGGCTGGGGAACCCGGGACGTCTGCCAGGGACCGCTAGAGCTGCTTCTGGCGTTCGGTCGGCGCGCTGAAGCGCGGGACCTCATTCTGCGCGTCATGAGCGCCCAGAATCCCGAGGGAGATTGGCCGCAGTGGTTCATGTTCTTCGAGCGTGATCGCGACATCCGTGCGGCCGACTCGCATGGGGACATCGTCTTCTGGCCAGTGCTTGCGCTCGCCCAGTACATCATAGCCTCGGGTGATGCGGACCTGCTGGAGGCGGCTGCGCCGTTTCACGGCTCGGGGGAAAGCGCCAGCGTCGGCGAGCACGTGCGTCGTGCGCTCGCCGTAATCGATGGTCGACTCCTTCCGGGAACGCAGCTGTGCGCCTACGGCGCCGGCGACTGGAACGACTCTCTGCAGCCTGCGGACGCCTCGATGCGCGAGCATATGTGCAGCAGCTGGACCGTAACTTTGCACAAGCAGATGCTCACGACGCTGGCGCGAGCGCTGCACATCGCGGGGCGCGACGCCCATGCCGCGCGATGCGAGGCGCAGGCGCGCGCCATCGAGCAGGATTTCCAACGCTGGCTGTTGCCGGACGGCGTGCTCGCAGGCTACGCATCATTCGACTCCAATGAGGTTCGATACTTGCTGCACCCGCGCGATGAGCGCAGCGGCGTCACTTACAGCTCGCTGGCGATGGTGCACGCGATCCTCGAAGGGATGCTCACGCCTGCGCAGGCTCGATCGCACCTGGAGCTCATCGAGCAGCATCTCACCGGCCCGGATGGGTTGCGATTGTTCGATCAGCCGATGCCCTATCGCGGAGGGCCGGAAAGACTGTTCCGTCGCGCCGAAAGCGCGGCGTACTTCGGCCGTGAGATTGGCCTCATGTACATGCATGCACACCTGCGGTATGCGCAGGCGCTGGCGCATCTCGGCGAGACAGAGCGGTTCTTCCACGCGCTCTGCCAGGCCAATCCCGTCGGGCTGCGTTCACTGATCGAAAGCGCCGCCCTGCGCCAGTCGAATTGCTACTACTCCAGTTCGGATGCGGCCTTCGCGGATCGCTACGAAGCCAGAGCGCAGTACCAGCGGCTCCAGCGCGCCGACGTGGCGCTCGAGGGCGGCTGGCGCGTGTACTCGAGCGGCCCAGGCGTTGCGCTGGGACTGATCGTGCGACGCCTGCTGGGGTTCGTGGAAGAACACGATGCGCTGATCGTAGACCCCGTGATTCCTGCGCAGCTCGATGGAATGCGCGCCTGGTTGTCGATCTGCGGGCGGCAGGTCGAGGCCATCTACGAGCTTCGCGGGCAGGGGTCCGGCGTCGCGCGCGTCGAGATCAACGGCGCGGAGGCAGTGTTCCAGCGAGACAGCCATCCGTACCGTTCAGGCGCCGCTCGCATTGCGATGTGCACCGCAGCGTCGCTGCTGCGAGCGGGCGAAAACACGGTGAAGGTGTGGGTCGGCTGAGTCGGTTCGCAGCCGATCGGCCCGTGAAGGCGCCCGGCGACGCTTACACGGGGAACCGGGCGTGCACGCCATGCGTCCGCCTATGCGGCGCAACAAATGATCCTCGTGGATTCTCCAGCGGGCGATTGCAGCGGCTGCGCGACGGAGACGTAATCGTTCCATTCACGCGAGGCTGCGTGGAGGTCCGCTTCGTATGGATCGAGCACCCCAAGCAGAAGGGCGGATCGCCCGGATTCGACGCCGTGCGGTGAAGGCGGTGCGGCGGCTTTTCGATCTTACGTTCGATCCACGTCTGTCGCGTTCGTACTGGCCGGAGGGGCCACGCAAGAGCAAGGGGCGCATATTCTTGGAGCTGCTGTGGTGGTTCGTGCGCTACGGCGAGATCAATGCCTACTACTATGTGTATGGGCTCGACCTGAAATTCGCGGCTCGCGCTCGCGAGGTGCTGCCCTATCGGGTGTTCCGGAGAATTCGCAACCAGCGCAATCTCAGGCCGGACCAGCCGTTCAATTACGTGTGCCTGCTGCGCGACAAATGGTTGTTCTCGCAGCTCGCCGCCAGCGTCGGCGTCGCCGCGCCCAAAGCGTTCGCGCTTCTCGATGCGCGCGGCGTTCTGTGGTTCGATTCTGATCGTACGGCGCCGCTCGACAGCCTGCAGGCCGCCGAGGCGCCTGCGCTCGACGGTTTCTGCAAGAAGCTGGCCGGCATCCAGGGCGAGGGCGCGTTCAGCTTGAGAACGGATCGCGGACGCTTGTTCATGAACGGCGTCGAAGCTTCGCTCGAGCGTTTGCGCGCCAGGCTGGACGATTCCTATCTGTTCCAGGAGCGCATCGAGCAGCATTCGATGCTGCGCGCGCTTCACCCGGCGTCGCTCAACACTCTGAGACTGATCACATTCTGCCAGGACGGCGAGGCAGTCCTGTTCTGCGCGGCGTTGCGTGTGGGCGCGGGCGGCAAGCCAGTCGACAACTGGGCGGCCGGCGGCTTGATCGTCGGCGTCGATACGGAACAGGGGCGGTTGCGCGGAGAAGGGTATTTCAAGCCTGGCTATGGCGGGCGCACCTCAGTGCATCCCGACAGCGGCGTGCGCTTCGAGGGTTTCGAAATTCCCTACTTCCGTGAGGCCGTGGATCTCGTATTGCGGATGCACCGGCGATTGTCCACGATCCATTCGGTCGGTTGGGACGTGGGCGTGGCCCCCGACGGTCCGGTCCTCATCGAGGGCAATGATGATTGGGAGGGTGGAATACCGATGGTGCTGGAGAAGGATTTCCGGCGCCGATTTCTGGCCATGTACGCCCCGCGGGGCGACGCCGGAGTCTGCTCCAATGGAGTCACGGCGTCCGAGGCGCGGCTGCGTCCGGGGCGACACGCAATTCCCTGAGGTTTCGACATGAGCTTCAATTCGCCACACGAGTCTTCCGAATCGCGACATCGCCGCGCTTCCGCAGCGAGCCGCCGCGAAGAATCGCCGCAGAAATCGTCGCGCCAGCGCTCGAAACAGATGCAGACGCCCGCGGAAACGTCGACGCAGCGGTCCGCATCAGAGTCGATCCGACAGGACGATGCAGCGCACGTCGAGCAGCTGCTGGACGACGCTCTGGCGGCTACGTTTCCGTGCAGCGATCCGATCTCGACGTTGACGCCGGACGTCGAGGCGCCGCCGAATTAGCTTTCGGAGCCGGCGCTGCGTCTCAGGTCTTGCCGCGCGCCACGTTCCGTCGCGGCGTCGTGTCGCCGTCGCGTGCGTCGTGAACGCGCTTCACGCTTTCCTCGGCGACGTGCGGCAGGGCGTACGACGGCGAGGGCGCGGGATTGACGGGTGCAAGCAGCTGCGCCGGCTGCCGCGGCGCGATCATGCGCGCTGCGGGCGCCGCCGCGCTCGTCACGATTGCGATGGGAATCAGCGCCCAGAGCACTTCAATGACCGTGCTGCGCCGATAGGCGCAGGCGCCCGCGTCCAGCGTCCTGCGACGGAACGTAGCGAACGACCAGATCATCACCGTGAAGATCGCCGCGGTCAGGGTTGCGCAGACCCAGAAGATGGCGAGCATGCTTTTCAGCTCACGAAGGAGGCGACGCGCGTCAGAAACGTGTAGTCGCCTTCGATGGCCATGAGTGCGATGAGCACCAGCAAGGCGAGCGGCGGCCCGAGAATCACCAGCTTGAGCGCCAGACGCTCCCAGGCCATGTGCATGAACACGGCCACAATGAAGGTCGCCTTCGCCAGCATGAAGACGATGATCAGCGTCCAGCGCAGCACGCCTTGCAGCTGATAATAGTCCACCATGTACGAGAGGGTGCTGAAGACGAACAGCAGCCCCCAGATCCACAGATAGATTCTGATGGGATGCTGCTGCCCGCCGGCGTGCGCCTGGGCGTGCTGCTCTGGATAGGAGTCGCCTACGGCTCGGTCCATGGGAGTCTCCGCGAGCAAGAGAAGCGGTTAGCGGTCAGC
>JAVEVD010000031.1:0-41234 GCA_034005205.1 Steroidobacteraceae bacterium
AAACGTCCAGCCGCGAAATCGGGTTCAACAGCCGGTCGCCGTGGCCGATCGCGAGGAACGCCTGGAGGTCCAGCGCAGAGCCATACATGTTCGCGCCGAACAGCGAAACGTCGACCTCCTGTCCTTCGCCGCTCTGCAATCGATGCAGCAGCGCCACCATGACGCCGAACGCGAGCTGCCCGGTGGCGTGCATCGCGCCGGCGCCCGTGTACACCGGCGGCTGGCCGGGCTGCGGCAGAATCGGCATCGCCCCGGTGCGCGCGGCTGCCAGCTCATCGATCGCCGGCAGGTCGCGGTCCGGCCCGACCGGACCAAAACCGGACAGGCGCGCAAAGATGATGTCCGGCCGCAGCGCGCTCGCGCCGGCATAGTCGATACCGAGCGCGGCGAGCTCGTCGCGCGACCAGTCGGTCACGATCACATCGGCTTTCGCGACCAGGCCCGCCAGCACCTCGCGACCGCGCTCCCCGGAGGGCTTGAATGCGATGGAAAGCTTGTTGCGGTGAATCAGATCGGCGTTGTGGTTCCAGCGGCCCGTCGGCTCGGCCCGCTCCACCGGCAGGAAGTCGAGGCGAATGACCCGGGCGCCGAAGTCTCCAAGGAAGGCGGCGGTCAGCGCGGTGGAAAACTGCCGCGTCAAATCGAGGACAGTGACATCATGCAGGATGCGACCCATCTCGGCGCCTCACGCGTTCAATCTTGGTTCAGGCCTCGACGGCCGGGACGCTTCCGCGCCGCCGTGACGGCCAACGTCGAGCGCATGATCCCCGACTGCGGGCCTTGCGCCATCCTGCATCCGGACTATCCGGCGGCGCGCCGAGCATCGGACGCTGCTGCGCACGGGGCCCGCTTTGACGGCGAGCCGGCGCTGCAGATTCACGACTCGCTGGCCTTCCGCGGGCGGGACTTCCTTTCTTCCCGCCGGCGCAATATCTCCGGCCGATCCGCAGCCACGCCCGCGGCGATCAGCGCGTCGATGTCGGCGTCGCTGTAACCAAGACCCGCCAGCACTTCGCGCGTGTGCTCACCCAGCATCGGCGGGTGCTTCTCCACATAACAAGGCGTGCGATAGAAGCGAATCGGCACGCCGGTCACCTCGACACGCCCGAGCACCGGGTGCTCGACCGGCACGATCATGCGGTTGTGCCGGATCTGCGGATCCTTGACGACGTCCTCGACATCGTTGATCGGGGCGGTGAGCACGTCCGCGGCGATCAGGCGTTCGACGAGCTCGTCACGGTCGAACTGCCGTGTGCGCTCGGACATCACGCGGTCCAGCTCATCGTGGTTGGCCAGTCGCGAGGCGATGTCGTGGAAACGCGGATCGCTGTCCCAATCGGCGCCGAGCGCCCGACAAACATTGCCGAAGAACTTCTCGCTGGGCGTCGTGATGATCACGTGCCGCCCGTCCTTCGTCGGGTAGACCCCTGACGGCGCGAAGTACTGGCTGCGGTTGCCGGTGCGCTTCGGCGGCTCGCCAGTCGCCAGATAGCTGCCGATGGAGCTCGCTTGCGCATGCATCAGTGCGTCGAGCAGCGACACTTGCACGCGTTGTCCCTGACCGGTGCGGTCGCGGACGCGCAGCGCCGCCAGCGCGGCGTTGCTGACCAGGAGCGAGGTGATGACGTCGACGGCCGGAAATCCGGTGCGCACCGGCCCTCCGTCGGGCTCGCCGTTCAACCCGAGGACTCCGCAGTAGCCTTGCGTCAGGAAGTCGATCCCGGGTCGTCCCGCATACGGGCCGTCCGGTCCGAAGGCCGTGACGCCGATCCACACGATGTCGGGCCTATGGACCTGCATCTGCTCGTAGCTGAGCCCGAGTTTGCTGAGCGCCGGCTCGCGCACGTTGGTGATCAGCACGTCCGCAGTCGCCGCCAGCCGTGCGAACACCTCTTGGCCTGACGCCTGGCGCATGTCGATCACGACATCGCGCTTGTTGCGATTGAGGCTCAGGAAGGGGCCGCACTCGCCGTCCCGCATCGCTCCCAGGCGCCGACTGTCATCGCCAAGGTGCGATTCCACTTTCACGACGTCGGCGCCGAGGTCGCCGAGCAGCGTGGCCCCGTAGGGACCCGCCAGCATCGTCGATACGTCGAGGACGCGCAGCCCCTCGAGCGGCCTTCCGAGCGTACTGCTTGCAGACATTTCGCTGCTCCGTCGAACCTTCAAACGCCGCGGAAGACTGGCTTGCGCTTCTCGAGGAACGCCGTGGTGCCCTCTTTCGCGTCGGCCGTGGACGCGACCGCAACGCCGTAATGCCCTTCGAAGTCGAGCATCTGTTCGAGATTGTGCTGCAGCGACATGTGGATCAGGCGACGCGCCATGTCCACGGCCGTGCTGGCCCGCTTGGCGATCATCTTCGCGTATTCGAGCGCGGCCGTCAGGCTCTCGCCTTCCGGCACGAGCTCATCGATGAGACCCAGCTTCAGGCACTCCTCCGCATTGAAGATCTTGCCGGTCTCGACCATCATCAACGCGTTCGAGAGCCCCACGATGCGCGGCAGGAAATATGACAGGCCGCAGTCCGGCGCAACGCCGACGCTGGTGAAGATCGCGCTCATCCTGGTTGTGGCGTCGCCGAAGCGGCGATCGCACGCCAGTGCGTATGCGAGCCCGGCGCCGACCGCGTGACCCTGAATGGCCGCAATCACCGGCTTGTCGACCGCCACGAGCTGACGCGCTACATCGAAGAAATGCCCGCCGGGCGTCTTGCGCTGCCAACGCGGGATCGGACGCGACGGATCCGACGTACCGGGCATCGCATGCTCGCCTTCTCCGGAGAGGAACTCCATGTCCCCGCCCGCGCAGAACGCGCGGCCGGCGCCGGTGAGGACGATGACGCGGACCGCATCGTCGAAGCGCAGGCGATAAAGCAGGCCCGACAGTTCCTCGACCAGCCGCCAGCTGGCGGCGTTGAGCTTCTCGGGGCGATTGAGCGTGATGATCCCGACGCCGTCCTCGAGCGTGTAGCGAAGGGTCTTGAGTTCTTCAGTCATGGCTCTGGCCTCTCGATCGCTGCACGGCCGCGTCGGCCGCCGCAGTCATCAGTTTTTCCATCGCGCTTCGCGCGATCCACGAGGGATGAAAGCGCCGCCGCGCCCTCTTCTCTGAACTATCCGCCATCCGCTATCCGCTATCCGCTTCTTTCTCAAGAGCTATCCGCGTCTTCCTTAATAGATGACCTTGCGCTCCACGAGATCGCGGTAGCGCTCCTCGCTCAGCCCGAGAATGCCCCGGAAAGCGTACTCGTTGTCCTGACCGATCATCGGCCCGGTCCGCACCTCGGGCGGCGTGCGGCTCATCTTGACGTAAGGGCCGTAGATCGTCTCGCGGAAACCGAGCGGATGCTCGACTTCCACGAAGGTGTTGCGCGCAGCGAAATGGGGTTCGTGCAGCAGATCGCCGACGTTCAGCACCGGCGCGGCCGCCACACCCTCGCGCTGCAGCAGCTCGGCCAGCTCGCGGTCGTCGTACTGAGCAGTCCACTCGGCCAGGCGCGCGTGCAGCGCGTCGATGTTGGCGATGCGGGCGCTTGCGGTGGCGAACTGTTCGGTCTGCGCCCATTGCGGCTCGCCCATGGCGCGCACCAGCCCGGCCCATTCCGCATCGGTGCACACCGCGATGCTGATCCAGCGATCGTCGCCGCGGCACGGAAACACCGAGTGCGGCGCGGCCGCGCCGAGCGGGTGTTCGTTGCTCTTCGGGCCGCCTACGCGGCCGTTCAGCACGTAGTCCATGTACGCCGGGCCGATGATTTGCATGATGGCTTCCTGCTGCGAGAAGTCCACGTGCTGGCCCTGACCGGTGTTGCGCCGATGATTGAGCGCTGTGATCGCGGCGAACGCCCCGAAAATGCCCACCATCGGGTCGGCGAAGGCGTTCTCGAACGGAATCGGACCGCCGCCCTTGTAGCCGACCATGCTGTCGAGCCCAGTCAGCGACGTGAGGCTCAAGCCGTAGGTCCGAACGTGAGCGAGCGGCCCCGTGAGCCCCGCAGCGGGCAGCGAGACCACGATGATGTCGCGCTTGGCCTGGCGCAGCCGTTCATAGCCCAGCGAGAGGCTTTCCAGCACGCCGGGACCGAAGTTCTCCACCACCACGTCGGAGCGGGCGATGAGCTCGATCGCGAGATCGCGCGCCTCCTGCTCCTTCAAGTTCAGCGTCACGGAGCCGTTGCCCGCCCAACAGGCGTGGTTCGAAAGGCTGCGGTCCGGCCCGGGTATGCCCTCGGCGAACGGCGGCAGCGTGCGCAACATGTCGAGCCGCTGCCGCGACTCCACCTTGAGGACTTCCGCCCCCAAGAACGCCAGTGTCTGTCCGACCACCGGCCCGGCCCAGACCCAGCCGAGATTGATGACCCTGATGCCCTTGAGCGGCAGATTCTTTGCCATGTCGTCGGGTTCTCTGTGATCAGTGGCGACGCGCCGGCTCAGATGACGCCCTTGCTGCGCAGGGAGTCGAGCTCCTCGGCCGACAGTCCGAGCAGCCCGCCGTACACCTCGACGTTGTGCTGCCCGAGCCGAGGCGCCGGACGAACCGGACCGCCGGGACTGGCCGGCAACTTGAATGGGGCGCCTAGATTGCGCACCCGCCCGAGATCCGGATGGTCGATGTCGACGAAGTAGTCGCGCGCCTTCAGGTGCGGCTGCGCGGCGGCTTCCGCCACCGTGAATACGGCGGTGATCGGACAGCCGGCCGCCTGACACTTCTCCATGATCTCCATCTTCGTGTGCTGCGCCGTCCACTCCTCGATGAAGGAGTACATGATGTCGGCGTTCTGCGCGCGCACGTACATGTCGTTGAACATCTCCAGGCGCGCCCATTCCGGATCGCCCATCACCTTGCGCAGGCCCTCCCACTGGCTGGGCTCGAGCGCCAGCATCCAGACGTGACCGTCCTTGCACGGCACGATGGTCGCGGGGGCGCCAAGCGGCATGCCCACCCCGGTGCGCTTGTCGAAGCGACCTTCCTGCGCGACCAGCCCGATGTTCTGGCCGCCGACGAAGGACGCTGCGATCACCTCGGCGCAGGAGACGTCGACTTGCTGGCCGCCGCCCACCAGATCGCGGCCGTACACCGCAGCGGCGCCCCAGGCGGCGGCGGCGATGGCGCCGAAATAATCTGCAGCGAACGTGCCATGTTCAAGCGGCATCTCCCCAGGCCGGCCGCAGTATCGCGAGCTCGCGCCGGAGAGGTGGAAGGCGTTCAGGTCATAGCCCTCCCAGCTGCTGTAGGGCCCGGTTTGCCCGAACGGCGTGATGGAGATCATCACCAGATTGGGATTGATCGCCTGCACCTCGTCGTACGTGAGATTCCAAGCGCGCATCTGCCGGGGCAGGTTGTTCTCGATCAGTACGTCCGCCCAGCGCAGCAAGCGGGTGAACAGCTCGCGACCCGCCGGCGCCGAGACGTCGCAGGTGACGCCGCGCTTGTTGGTGTTGTTGATGAAATAAAGTCCGCTCTTCTCTGGATGGACTACGTCGCCCGGGAAAGGACCCATCCGACGGGCCGCCTCGCCGGCTGGCGGCTCCACCTTGATCACGTCGGCGCCGTAATCGCTGAACAGCTTCGCGCAGTAGGGTGCGGACACCAGCTGCCCGAAATCCAGCACCTTGAAACCGGCGAATGCGCCGGCGCCCGGCGAGTTTGCCTGCGCTGCAGATTCAGCCACGACGTCAGTCCTCGTTGCGCTGTGTTGACGCCGAAGCGCCACTTCCTGCCGAAACCGCTAACAAAGATTTCACACCGAGAACGGATCCGGAATGGTCCGGGGCAGTCCGCGATCCAGCACGTCTGCCGCAATCAGACCCTCGAGGTAGCGCGAGTCCCACCAGTTGAGCTGCAGCTGCTTGGCGCGGCGGTAGTAGAGCTGGATGTCGTAGTCGAGCGTGAACCCGATGCCGCCGTGGACCTGCTGGGCCATGGCCGTGATGTCGCGAAACGCCTTGCAGGCGAACAGTTTCGCCATCGGCGCCAGTCGCTTGGCGTCCCGGCCCGTCGAGCTGGCCCACGCCGCCTCGTACACGAGCGTCTTCGCGCCCTCGACGACCGGCGAGGCGTCCGCCATGTAGTGCGCGAGCGCCTGAAATGCGCCGATCGGCTTGCCGAACTGCTGGCGATTCTTCGAATACTCCACGGTGATCTCGAGCGCGCGCTCGGCGCCGCCGGCCGCATAAGCGCCAAGCAGGATGATTCCTTCGTGCATGGCGTCGGACCAGTTGCTCCAGCCGCTTTGCGGCGCGCCGAGGCGCTGCGCCTCCGGCACGACGACGCCGTCGAATGTGACGCGATACTGCGTATCCGACGCCATGGATCTCTGCTGCTCCAGAACCACGCCCTTGGCGTCCGTGTCTACGATGAACAGACCGATGTCCTCGGCGCCCGCACCGGTGCGCGCCAGGACCAGCAGCTTTTGCGCGGCTCGAGCGTTGAAGACGTGACGTTTCACGCCTTGCAGCCGATATCCCTCGGCAGTGCGGGTCGCACTGAGCTGTACGCCCTGCGGACCGAAGCCGCCGTCCGGCTCGAGCCAAGCGGGCGTGACGATGAGCTCGCCGGCGCCGATGGCCGGCAGGAGCTGCTTCTGCTGGGCCTGGTCGCCAGCCTGGCGTATTGCGAGGACGCTCATCACGGCGCTCGGGAAATGCGGGCCCGGGACCAACGCCCGGCCGAACTCCTCGTAGATCACCGCGCAGTCCAGCATGTTGAGCCCCATACCGCCGAGATCCTGCGGCAGCAGGATGCCGAGCAGGCCCATTTCCCGCATGTTTTCCCAGAGCGCTTGCGGCACGCCGAGCGGATCGTTCTCCATCTTCCGCACGACGTCCACGCCGCAGTTGGCCACGCACAGTTCGCGCGTCGTCTCACGCAGCATGCGCTGCTCGTCAGTAAACTTCAGATCCATGGGCTTGCTCTCATTGCAGTCGATCGGATCGGCGCAGAGCGCCTCATCAGGGTCGCCAGGCGGGTCCCTTGCGCGCCCAGGGGTTGTCGGCGTCGCTGTCGGGAAGCGCGAGCTTCGCACGGCCTTCGAAGCGCAGCTCGTCGCCCGCGGCGACGGCCAGGTCGACCTCGACCCAGCAGCAGCCGGCTTGGTCGGTCGATACGCGCGTCACCCGGCCCGAGAATGTGATGTCATCGCCTGGGAATACTGACTTCTTCATCTTGAACGTCAACCGTCCGAGCCGCCCCTTGGGGCCGGTCCAGTCGGTGAGGTAGCGCTCGAACCACGCCGCCACGTTCGGGGTGTTCATGAAGATGTTCTTGACGCCGTTGCGCTCGACGGCGAAATCCTTGTCGTGATGCATGGGCCGCCAGTCGCGGCTCGCCAGCGCCCCAAGAACGATCGCCGTGGCCGTCATGCGGAAGTGCAGCGGCGGCAGCTCCTGCCCTTCCCGCACCTCGCTCGCAAGCAGATTGCGCACGGCGCTCATGGTTGCGAATCCGCCCGGCGATAACCGAAAAAGGTGTAGGTCTCGGTGCCCACCCACTCACCCCGTTGATTCACGGTCTCCACGTCGATCACCCAGAAGCGGCCGGTCCCGAGCTTGGTCTGCTTCAGCTCGCTGACCGAACGCACGACCTGGCGGGCGGTGAGCACATCGCCCATGCGCACCGGCTCGCCGAATGCGGCCTCGTTGCTGGTGACCACGGCCTCCGGTAGGCCGCACAGCTCCTTCAGATCGAAATGAGTCATCAGCGCCTTGCGCTCGCCGGTGGCGCCGGGCGCCCAGTAATGCGGCCGCATCCACACCGACAGCATGGTCGGCGGCGCGATCCAGCCGCCGGTAAGCTCCTGCGCCACTTCCGAGTCCCAGTAGAGCGGATTGCCGTTCTGGGTGGCGGCGCACGTGTTGTACACGTAGCCCATCTCGATCGGAAACTCGGATCGTTCCTCGTACATGGGCCGGCCGATCAGGTCGCGCACTGCCTGCGGCAAGTCGTCCACCGCAGACGCCGGCTTGGATGGACTGCTGGTCACTGCACGCTCCCGCTGCTGCGCAGCTGCTGGATCTCGTCCGGTGAAAAGCCCGCTTCGCCGAGCACCGCGTCGGTGTCCAGTTTGCCCGCCGGCGGTAGCTGATACACAGGCTGGTCGCGCTCCTGGCCGGCCAGGTTCGGGGCCAACTGCTGGAAATTTCCGTGCTCCGGGTGATTCGCCGTCATGAAGGTGCGCCGCGCATGCAGATGGCGGTCCGCCGCGGCCTCGGCGATCTCGAGCACCGGCGCCACACACGTGTCTTTATCGGCGAGAAGCTCGATCCATTGGTCGCGAGTGCGCGTCTGGAACCGCTGCTGCATCGCCTGCCGTATCTCGTCCTGCCGCGAGGCGTCGTACTGCCCGTCGGCGTAGTGCTCGATGTCCAGCAATCTGCACAGGTTGCGGAAGAATTTTTTCTCGATGGCGCCGACCGCCAGGTGCTTGCCGTCGCCGGCCGTATACACGCCGTAGCAGGCGAACTTGCCGGTCAGCAGCGCAGAACCGGGCCGCGTCTGCTCGCCGGTGGCGAGGTACTGGTCGACGTACAGCGACATCAGGTTCAGCACGCCGTCCACGACGGAGACGTCCAAGTAGGCGCCCTCGCCCGTACGCGAGCGGCCCACCAGCGCCGCCAAAATCGACATGGCGGCGTGCATTCCGCCTCCGGCGCTGTCGGCGACCGTGGCCCCGGGCATCGCGGGACGGCCTTCCGCGTCGCGGCCGCTGCACGCGAGAAACCCGCCCACCGCCAGGTAATCGATGTCGTGACCCGCCCACTGAGAATACGGCCCCTGCTGGCCATAGCCAGTCGTCGAGCAATAGACCAGCGCCGGGTTGTGCGCCTTCAAATCCTCGAAGCCGAGACCGAGGCGCTGCGCCACGCCAGGACGAAAGCTCTCGATCAGCACGTCCGCCCGGCGCGCCAGACGTTGCATCACGTCACGACCTGCAGCCGACTTCAGATCGACGCGGATCTTCTGCATGCCGCGTCCACCGCCATAGGCGTGGAACACGGGCTCCACTGCATCGACGCCGGAGCCCACCACCGGCGCCACTTTGATCACGCGCATGCCGTAGTCGGCGAGAATGCGCGAAGCGCGCGCAGCGGGTCCGACTGCGGCGAGATCCAGAGTGATGAGGCCTTGCAGAAGCGCCATGTCGCCCGCTCAGAAGTTCTTCGGCAGATCCAGCTTGCGCTTGGCGATGATGTTCTTCTGAACCTCCGAGGAGCCGCCGCCAATCGTGTCGATCACCGTGTAGGTGTAGCAGCTCTCGGCGCGGCCCTTGAGCGGCGCATCCTCGACGCCTAGCGCGAGCTGCGCTCCCGGCCCGACGATGTCCATCGTGGCGTCGGCCACGCGACGCGACAGCTCGGTCGCGTACAGCTTGTACTCCGACGCTTCGATGGTCGGCGTCTTGCTGGAGTGCAGCGCCGCGTCTACGAAGCGCACGCCGAGCAGGCGCGCCACTTCGCACTCGGTGGCGAGCTGGGCGATTTTCTGACGGATGACCGGGTCCTCCTTGAGAGGTTTGCCGTCGCGCACCGTGTCCCGCACGTAATCGCAGAGCAACTCCACGCGTCCGCGGATCGGCGAGAAAGTGAACATCGTGAACCGCTCGATATCGAGCGCCTCGGCGATGTACTGGAAGCCCTTGCCGAGCTCGCCGACGCGGTAGTCGTCGTGCACGAACACGTTGTCGAAGAAGACCGCATTGGTGCGCTCGCCGCCCATGGTGTACATGGGCTGAATCGTCAGACCCGGATCGTCCATGCGGATCAGGAACAGCGAGATGCCGTGGTGCTTGGGCGCATCGGGATCGGTGCGTGCGCCGACCCAGTACCAGTCGGCGAAGTGCGCCGAGGTGGTGAACACCTTCTGACCGTTGAGCACCCAGCCATCGCCCTTGCGCTCGGCCTTCAGACGCATGGCGGCCGCGTCCGAGCCGGCGTTCGGCTCGGAGTAGCCGACCGCGAATTCGATCTCGGCGTTCAGGATCTTCGGCAGGAACTCCTTCTTGAGCTTTTCCGAACCCACGCGAATGAGCGTCTTGCCGATGATGCCGACGCCCTTGCCGATCTGCGGCGCGCCGACCGAGGACAACTTCTCGTTCAGCAGATACTCGTAGAAGCCCTCGCCGTCCTGACCGCCCACGGACTTGGGCCAGGTGATGCCGAGCCAACCCTTCTGCGCGAGTTTGCCCATGAAGGCGCGCCGCTCCGGCGTGTCGCACACCTGAGCCATATTCTCGCGGGTGACGTCCATGACCTTGGGGTCATAGTTGTCCTTCAGGAACTGATCCACCTCGCGCAGGAAGGCGCGTTCTTCCTCTTTGAATTCAAAGTCCATGCCTTGACTCCGGAAACTGGCCGAGCCGCAATGCGGCGTAGATGCGCTCGAAGCCGCACTGCCGTCGAATGTCGATTAGGCGCACGTTGAAATCGTGCTCCCGGCGGCGCCGACCGTCGCACCCTCGCTACCCGTTGTACGGGCAACCCGCAGGCTGTCCGTCATTGAAACGTAGCGCCCGCTCCCACTGATGGGCGACGTCCAATCGGACTATCGAGCGCCGCCTTGAAGACGTCCTGGGCGCAGCGTTTACTTAACGCCCCTTGTAATTCGGTTTGCGCTTCTCTGCAAAAGCCCTCGGGCCTTCCCGTGCGTCCTCGGAGGCGAACACGCGCGCGCCGATCGCTTTCTCGAGCACGAAATTCGGCTCGTTGTTGAGCGCTCGCACCGCGATCTCCTTCGCCGTTCGCACCGCCAGCGGACCGTTCTCGCAGATCTTCTCGGCGATGGCGAACGCCTCCTCGAGCAATCGCTCGGCCGGCACGACCCGGTTGATCAGGCCCACCTCGTAGGCGCGCTTGGCGTCGATGCTGGCGCCCACCAACAGCATCTCCATGGCCACCGCCCACGGAATCTGCTGCGGCAGGCGGATGTGGCTGCCGCCCACCGGGATCACCGCCCAGCGCACCTCGCTCAGGGCGAAGGTGGCGTGCTCCACCGCCACGCGGATGTCGCAGCCCAGCATGAACTCCATGCCGCCGGCCATGCACATGCCGTTGATCGCCGCAATGATCGGCTTGTAGATGGTCTGGAACGGCCGCTTCACCGGATCCTCGTAGCCCATCGAGTCGCCGGCGGCGATCGCCGGCAGCGCGGATTTCATATCCATGCCCGCGCAGAACGCGCGGCCGCCCGCGCCGGTGAGGATTGCGACGTGCAGGTTCGGGTCGGCGTTGAAATCGTCGAACGCCGCGTCCATGGCCACGATCATTTCCCGCGTAATGGCGTTGGCCGCCTGCGGGCGATTCAGGGTCATGAGCGCGATCGGGCCGCGCTTCTCGTAGGTAAACGTTTCTGGAAGGTTCAGCGCCATGTCCTGGATTCCGTCAGTTGAGTCGGGGTTCTTGCGCCGGACTGTCCGACGCGGCGGGATTCTGCTCGGCAAGCGCCTCCACCACGAGCTCCGCGACATCGAAGACCTTGCGCTGCTCCGTGTGTTTCGACGCGCTCGAGCTCAGCATCAGCATGCAGAACGAGCACGAGGTGGCGACCTTGTCGGCGCCGGTGTCGAAAGCCTCGCTGACGCGTACGTCGCTGATCCTCGCCGTGCCGCCTTCACGCGCCCAGTAGGCGCCGCCGCCGGCGCCGCAGCAGAAGCTGCTCTTGCGGTTGCGCGGCATCTCCACCAGCTCACCGACGGCTGCGAGGACGCTGCGGGGCTCATCCATGATGTCGTTGTGCCGGGCGAGGTAGCAGGGATCGTGGAACGTGATCTTCTGCGCCGCATCGCGCCTGACGTTGAGCTTGCCGTCGCGAATCAGCCGATCGATCAGCACCGAGTGCGGGATCGTCTCCCAGGTTGCGCCCAGCTCCGGGTAGTACCGGTCGAAGCTGTTGAAGCAATGCGCACACATCGTGACGACCTTTTGAACCTTCGCCTGCTGGAAGTCCTCGATGTTGGCCTGCGCCAACTCGACGAACAGCAGCTCGTTGCCCATCATCTTGGCGGGATCGCCCGTGCAGCGCGATTCTTCGAGGATTCCCCACGACAGGCCGGCCGCATCCAGAATGCGGATCATGGCGCGGGCGATCTGCTGGGCGCGCTCCTCGAATGCGATCGAGCATCCGATCCAGAGCAGATACTCGGTCTTCCCTGGCTCAAAGAACGGCACGTCCAGGTCCCGGCGCCAGTCGTCGCGGTTGGCCGAGGCGCCCGCGAACGGATGGCGGCGCGACTCGAGATTGCGGTTCGCCGTCGCCATGACTTCCGGCATTTCGGATCGGCCCATGACGTACTGGCGGCGGAAGTGCACGATCGCCTCGGCCGGATTGTTGGTTACCGGGCACTCTTCCACACACGCCGCGCACGTCGTGCAGCTGAACAGGGCGTCCATGCCTAACGCGTCGATGAGTGATGCGTCGTCGGTCCGTCCCTGCTGCTGATACTCGGCGCAGGCCACCATGATCTTCTTCGGCGAAAGCGGTTTGCCGGTCTGGGTCGCCGGGCAGACCTCGTGACAGCGCCCGCACCACAGGCACGCGTCGAAATCGAAGCGATTCTTGAAGGGCAGATCGGCGAGCTTCTCGGCGCCGAGCAGCGGCTCATCGACCTCGAAATCGATCGGCGTCAACGTCACGCCGGAGCGTCGCTTCGCCATCGCCGTGTTGATCGGGCCGAGCAGCATGTGCGACATCGGCGTTCGGGTGATCAGCACGATGAACGCGAGTCCCAGCAGAGCGTGCAGCCAGAACACCGTCAGATAGCTGTGGTCGCTGAGGTTCACGCCGAGCCGAGCGACGCGGTCGGCGATTACACGGCCGAGAAACTCGCCCGCGCCGGCGAACTCCGGCAGCGCAAGGCGCATGGCCTCCGTGACGAAGCCCGCTGCGATGATGAACAGCAGCAGGAGCTCCATCGCAACGAATCCCCGCCGCGCCTTGCCGGCCGTGAGCCGCTCCGGGGGCGCCGCACGCACCATCAACATGTACAGGACGCCGAGCAGCATCGCGACGCCGGCGATCTCCCGCCCCAGCTCCATCACGATGAAGCCGAAAGCGCCCGAATAGACGGGGACCCCGACGAAACTCAATCCGTACAGGCCATGGCCGAAGATCTCGAACAGGGCGCCGAAGAACAGCAGTGCGTGCGCGACGCCGATCGCCGGTCGCTTGAACAGGCGAGAGAGCAGCAAGCCGCGCGACAGGAAGGACGGCCAATTGACGCGGCCAAGGAGCTCCTTGAAGGAAGCGACGTCGGCCAACGGCGAGCGTTCCGGCGAAATACGCCGCAAGATGTCACGCAGGCCGAGCACGACGGCGGCGCCCGCTGCGCACAACAGGACCGCCAGGATCGCGTAGTTGACCGCGCCTATGTCATACATGCCCGACGCCTCAGTAACGCCGACGCGCCGCCCGCGGTGCGCTCGACCGTCAACGTTTCAGGATGGCCGCCGTCGCGTTGCCGCCCAGACCGAGCGTCTGCGCAAGACCCACCTTGGCGTCCGGAACTTGCCGCCCGCCGGCCTGCCCGCGCAGCTGCCAGGTGAGCTCGGCGATCTGGAACACGCCCATGGCGGTGGTCGCCTCGCCGAACGATACGAAGCCGCCCGAGGGGTTGATCGGCATGCGTCCGGTCGGCGTCGTTTCACCCGCCGCCACCAGCCGCTCGGCCTCGCCGGGCTCGCACAGACCCCATTCCTCGGGGAACGCCAGCTCGTAATAGCAGGTGTTGTCCTGCAACTCGGTGAAGCTGATGTCCTTCGGGCCGATGCCTGCGCGCTCGAAAGCCCTGGAAACGGCGCCCTTCGCCTCGGTGTGGAGGCTGGGCCCGCTCGGCGCCGGACCGGCAAGCCCGCGCGGCAGCGAGTCCTCGAAGGTCATCGTCGCCACGGCGCTCGACGCCACCCATACCGGCTTGCTCGTGAACTCGCGCGCCTTGCGCTTCGAGCAGATGATCGCCGCGGCCGCGCCGTTGGACACTGGGCAGATCTCGAACAGGCGCAGCGGGTCGCTGACGTACGGCGAGGCCAGCACCTCTTCCAGCGTCACTTCCTTCTGGAACCGTGCAAACGGATTGCCGACCGAGCACTTGCGAGCCTTGACCGTGACTTGGGCGAACTGCTCTTCGGTCGTGCCGTAGTCGTGCATACGCCGGCGCGCCAGGGTCGCCCAGAACGACGGCCCCGGAAAACCGATGCAGCGCTGGCGCAGGAATTCCGGATCAGTGACTTCCTCGACGCCGGAAGTCTGGATCATGCCTTTCGGCATCACCTCGCCGCCGACCACCAGGACGATGTCGTGCAGCCCGCCGGCCACCAGTGAATAGCCGACGTTGAATGCGTTGCCTCCGGCGGCGCAGCCGGCCGACATGTTGTAGACCGGGATGCCGGTCGAGCCGATTTCCTCGACCACGTCATTGCCGTTGAGACCCCAACCCTTGCCGCCGGAGAAGCGCGAGCTGGCGGCGGCGATCGCCTCGATCTGCCGCCACGCGACGCCCGCATCCTGCAGGGCCATTTCCACTGCGTGCCGGCACAGCTCGGTCACAGACTTGTTGCCGACGATGGCGTCGCCGGTTTTACCGAAGCGGTGGAGCCCTACGCCAAGGACCGCGACTTCCTGCATCTCTATGATCTCCGCAGCTTAGACCAGCTTGAATTTCCAGGACGTGTAGGCCTTGTCCTGCTCGTGATAGAGCGTGTCGATCACCAGCTCCACCGTCGCTCCGACGCTCATCGCCTCCGGTGGATCGACCATTTGCCCAACCAGCCGCAAGCCGCTGTCGAGATCGACGACCGCGATCGCGTACGGCTTGAACGGCTTGTCGAACTTGTGCGGCGGCGGCGGCGGGTAATTCGCCACCGAGTAGCTCCACACCTTGCCCCGGCCGCCGAACTCGCACGGCTCCATCTTCGATCCCGGGCACGCCGGGTTGTGACAGTGGGCTGTCTTCGGGAAGTAAGGCGTATTACACGCCGCGCACCTCGACCCCAGCACTCTGGCGCCGCCATCGGCGGCGAACAGCCCCGCTACACACGGCTCAGCGGATTCGACCACTTGTGTTCCTCCCTCAGCCACCGCGGGCTGCCTTGATCAGTTCCGGCATCACTTCGAGACAATCTCCAACGATCCCGTAGCGGGCGTACTTGAAGATCGCCGCGTCCGGATCTTTGTTGATCGCCACGATCGTCTTCGCGGCGGAGCACCCCGCCATATGCTGGCTCGCGCCGGAGACGCCGACCGCCACGTACAGCCGCGGGCGCGTAATCTTTCCGGTCAGGCCGACCTGCCGCGAGGAATCGATCCAACCCTCGTCGACGATCGGCCGAGAGCCGCCCCACATGCCGCCGAGCGCCGCTGCGAGTTCCTTGACCAGCGCGAGATTGTCGGCCTTGCCGAGGCCGCGGCCGCCGGAGACGATGACCTCGGCGTCCTCGAGGCGCGGTCCCTCGGCTTTGGGCGCGGTGGTGACTTTGAAGCGCTCCTCGACCGCATCGAGATCGACATCGACCTGGTTGCATGTCGTCTGGCTTGGAGCGGCCGCAGGCTCCGCCTGCAGCGTCGTCGGCGTCACACACACGACGTTGATCCGGGACGGCATGCGATAGACGACATGCGTGTCGCCGCCATAAGCCGTCGCCGACACGTGCAGCGCATTGGCTTCATGGTGCAAAGCAAACACATTGGTCACTACGGCGGCGCCCAACCGGCTCGCCAGACGCGGCGCCGCCAAGCGCGAGGTCGCCGTCTGGTTGAAGATCACGACCGTCGGATTCGTCTTGGCGCAGTACTGAGTCAGCGCCTCGGTCAGCACGTCAGGACCGCAGCCCTGCAGCTTCGGGTGAGTAATGACGTCGACGGTCGCGATCCCGTATCGGGCCGCCGTCTCGCGCGCCGTATCCGGGTCCATCCCGGCGACGGCCCAGCGCAGGGGCAGCCCCGCGGCGACGCTGTAGGCTCGGGCCGCCGTCAGCACCTCCTCCGCGCCGCGTTCGACGGCGCCGCCCCAGCTGCAGACAACTACACTCATGACAGTCTCTCTACGCGCGCCCGAACAGGCGCTTGAAGAACCCCCCGAGACGCTCCCACAGCGTCCTGAGGACTACGGCGACGATGTTGATCGAGTCCTGCTTGGCGAGCGGCGGCGAGGCGGCCGCCGGCCGCTCCTCCCCAGTCGTCGCGCCAGCCGGCGCTGCGCTCGCGGCGGCCGCGGGCTCGAGCATCGCGCGAACGTTGTTGACGTACATCTTGATGATCTGAGCGGAGACGCCCTCGATCATTCCTCGACCGACCTGCGCGATCTTGCCGGTGAGGTCGATGCTGGAGCGGGTTTCGACGTTGGTCGCCGCCCCGCCCTCGATGGCGCTGACCTGGCTGATGATCGTGCCGCGCACGGCGCCGCCGCCGCGCTCTTTGCCCTCTGCCAGCATCGTCACCAGGCCGGCCGCACGGTCGACTTCGGCGTACGTAATCGTGCCCTGATACTGCGCGGTCACCGCCCCGATCTTGATCTTGACCGCGCCGGCGAAACTCTTGTCGTCGATCACCTGCGTCAGCGACGCGCCGGGCATGCAAGCGACGACATTCTCGGGATTGAGCAGGAACGCCCAGACCGCATCGATCGGCGCCCGCACCTGAAATGTCTGCTTGAGTTCTATCGCCATGTCTCTTACCGGGCCACGCGCCGAGGGAAAGTGGGCGCCCCACACCGCCGCATCAGACGACGCCTGCGGCGCGCAAGCGCTCGATCAGCTGACGCGCCGTCTCAGCCGCCGAACCCTGCAGGAACTCGCAATCGCCATTGACCACGGGCAGCTGTTGCCGCACCAACTCGACCGACGGCGCCAAGTCGGCGGCGGACAGCCCGAGCCCGGCGAGTTCGACCGCGACCGGCGTCATCTTGCGGGCGGCCATTTTGGCCTTCGCCGACGGGAACCGTGGTACGCCCACCTCGTTGCTGACGGTCACGAGCGCCGGCATGGCGCCCTGCACGACTTCGTCGCCGTCGCTGGTCACGCGCGTTACGCTGAGCGTCTGACCGGAGACCTCGAGCGCGCGGGCGAAGAGCACGGCCGGCATGCCGAGCTTCTCCGCCAGCAGGACGGGCGTCACGCCCTGGTCGTCGTCGGAGGCCTGTCGGCCGCACAGGACCAGATCTGCGCCGCCGGTGCTCTTGATGTAGGCGGCCAGCACCTTCGCGACCCCTTCGCCGTCGAGTTGCAGGCCGGCCGGGTTGATCGCGACGATCTCGTCGGCGCCGAGCGCCGCGCACTGCCGCAGCACCGCTTGCTGATCGCCGCCGACCGACACTGCGACGATCTTGCAGGCGACGCCTGCGTCGCGCACGCGCAGAGCGACCTCCAAAGCCTGCTCATCGTAGCCATTGATCAGGCGCGGAACGGCGGCCACATCGAGCGTGCGCCCGTCCGCGCCGATCTTGAGCCTGCCGGCCAGCGCCAGGTTGTTGACCGCACTCGGGTCGAGAACTTCCTTTACACAGACTACGATACGCATGACTTCTGCCTGTCGTTTGAAGCGGGCGAACAGGCCCTACTCTTCGTCTTCGAAAACTACACTGCCGGAGTCGCACCACACGGCCTGATGCGTATAGCCCGGCGGCTTGCGCGTAAGATCCGCCATCAGGTACCAGCGCCACGGATAGTCGCCAAAATCGCGGAAATGCCCGGTCAGGGTTCCGGCGAACTCCTGGCGGCCCGCGAAATGCGTGCCCTCGAGGCCCTTGCCGCCGTCGCACTCCGCCCGACGTCCGCGCAACGCGGCGTCGAACCCTTCTCGGCAATCGACGGCCAACGCCGCCTGCTCAGGCTGATGCGAACCGTTCGAAGACATCGAGCGCACCATCGACCAGATCGGAGAGGATCTGACGCGCCGGCTTCATCTCGGTCACATAGTGGATGCCCTGCCCCGCGGCCTCGGTCATGAGGTCCTTGCGCTGGTAGTCGAGCGATCCCTGGATGTAGTTGGCCGACAGCAGCATCTGCAGCGGCGGCTTGAGCACTGGCGGCGCGTCGGGACCGAGCCACTCGTCGTGCCAGGGGCAGCGCGTCGTACGCATCGTGTATCCCGAAATGCAGTCCGAGTAAACCGTATCGTCCGTCTCGGCCTCGATCAGCCGCTCCTTCAGCGGGAGATTGACGTCGGACTCGCGCGAAGCGAGCCACAGCGATCCTGTCCACACGCCGTCCGCGCCGAGCGCAAGCGCCGCAGCGAGGTGCCGACCCGTAGTCACGCCGCCGGCGGCCAGCACCGGCACTCCGGCGCCGCGCGCAGCGTCGACGATCTGCGGCACGATCGAAAACGTGCCGATGTTGCCCGTGTGTCCGGCGGCGTCGAAACCTTGGGCGATGATCACATCCGTTCCTGCAGCGATCTGCTTCTTCGCCTGGCGCGGTTTGCCGACCAGCCCCCACACCTGCATGCCAAGCTGATGGGCGCGCTTCAGCAGGAACGCCGGCGAGCCGAGACCGGAGGCGAACACCGGCACGCGCTCGTCGAACACGACCTCGACTTGCGCCAGGGCGCGCTTCTGGTCGAGACCGCCCCAGACGTGCAGGTTCGGCGCCTCCTTGGGGTCCGGCACGTTGTACTTGCGCTTGATGCTCTGCTCGAAGTCGCGGTGCCTCTGCGGGATCTCCGCCAACAGTTGCTCGACCGTACGCTCCTCGGGGACCGAGGCCGGCAGGACCAGATCGATGCCGAAAGGCTTGCCCGCGACGCGGTCGCGAATCCACTTGATGTCAGCGGCGATGTGATCCGGTGTGTGCATGGCTTCGCCAAGCACCGCAAAGCCGCCCGCGTTGATCACCGCGACCGCGACGTCCTTGCAATGGGTGAAAGCGACGATCGGATACTCGATGCCGAGCTTGTCGCACAGTGGCGTATGTAATGCGCTCATGACACTTACCTGCTGACTCTGGTCTGCGCGAATCCCTGCAGCGCACGTTGCGCCGCTCGGGAGGAACGAAGATCAATGCGATGCTTCCGCCGCCTCACGTTCCTGGAGGCAAGTTATCCGCCCGACGCATTTGCCCGATACCTCCAATCGGACGATGCCTCGTGCATCCTGCGTGGTCAAATGCACTCACCGTCGTCGAAAGTGGTCCGATCGACCCCTGCCGACAGTCGGGCGTGACGATCCATTCCGGACCGCACAGGCCGTATGCGCACGGCGGTGCGCCGGACGTATTCAGGGATCAGGTGAACGGCGAGCGACAGCGCCAGCCAATGAGAACGGCAGATCGCAAATCTTGTCTTGTCTTACGATCACTTCCATTCTGTTCGTAGTAGCCTGCGGGCTTGACCAGCGCTTATCCGGATCGGGACACAACCTTGAAAGCGGCCCCATTTGACTACCACGCCCCGTCGACCATCGAGTCGGCGGTCGAGCTTCTCCAGCGGTTCGAGAGCGAGGGTCTCGACACGAAGGTGCTGGCCGGCGGCCAGAGCCTCATGCCCATGCTCAACATGCGCATCGCGCGGCCGCAGGTGCTGATCGATCTCGGCAAGATTGCTGGGCTCGATTACATCCGCGAAGAAGGCGAAACGATCGTCATCGGCGCGATGACGAGCAAGCGCGCCGCCGAGGACTCGGCGCTCATCAAGGAACGTCAGCCGCTGTTCCATGCGGCGACCCAGCTGGTGGGTCACCGACCGGTCCGCACCCGCGGGACGGTGGGCGGGTCGTTCGCCCACGCCGATCCTGCGGCCGAGTACCCCGCCGTCGCGCTGGTGCAGGACATGCAAATGAAGGCCCAAGGGCCGAACGGCGCTCGCCTGATCGCGGCGAGCGAGTTCTTCGTCACCTACATGACCACGTGCCTCGAGACGACGGAGGTGCTCACTGAAGTGCGGCTCCCGGCGCTGCCGGCCGGCGCTGGCTGGTCGATCCAGGAATTCGCAAAGCGCCACGGCGACCTGGCGCTCGCCGGGGTCGCGGCGCTGCTGCGCAAGGTGAAAGGCCGCTGCGACGACGTGCGGATCGCCGCGTTCGGCGTAAACGCAACGGCGATCCGCCTGCCTGCGGCCGAACAAGCCCTGAACGGCGAGGCGCCGACTGCGGAAAACTTCGCGCGCGCCGCAGCCCTGGCCGCCGAGTCCATCGACGAGCCGCTCGGCGACGTCCACGCCACCCCGGACTACCGCCGTCAGTTGGTCAAAGTGCTCGTCGGCCGTTGCCTCGCTGAGGCGGCCGCCCGCGCGAGCTGACCGAGCCCGCACTCCGACCGAGTCAACGAGGACCGAGCGAGAACGATGACGACCAAGCAGCGCACGACCGTGAAGGTCAACGGCCGCGTCTACGAGAGGGAAGTCGAGCCAAGGCTTACGCTCGCCGACTTTCTGCGCCACGAACTGAACCTCGGCGGCACGCACCTCGGCTGCGAGCACGGCATTTGCGGCGTCTGCTCGGTCCTCATCGACGGCCGCGCAGCGCGCTCCTGCCTCGCCCTCGCGGTGCAAGTCGACGGCGCCGAAGTGACGACCATCGAGGGCCTCAGGGACCGCGAAACCGGGCGGCTCCATCCGATCCAGCAGGCCTTCGTCGATGCGCATGGCATGCAGTGCGGGTTTTGCACGCCCGGATTCATCATGGCGACCCTCGAGCTGCTGCGGGACAACCCGGACCCGAGCGACGAGCAGATCAAGGAGGCCCTGGGCGGCAATCTGTGCCGCTGCACGGGCTACGAGAGCATCCTGGCGTCCGTACGGCTGGCCGCCAAGCGGCTGCGTGAATCGGGCGCAGCCTGAGTCGAGGCGCATCGGTACGGAGCAGACCCAGCATGGCCGAAGAATTCCCCCGCCTTCCCGAACAGCTGCCGACCAGCGCAGTCCGCTATGTCGGCAAGGCAGTCAATCGCGTCGAGGATCCCGCCCTGGTATCCGGCGCCGCGCCGTTCATCGACAACCTGACGCTTCCGGGCATGCTGCATTGCGCGATCCTGCGCAGCCCGCACCCGCACGCCCGCATCGTCAAAGTGGACGCGAGCGCAGCCGAGGCCCTGGAGGGGGTAGTGGCCGTCCTCACGCCTGAGGACGTCAAGCGCTGGGCCAACGCGCACGTGACCGCCCCGCCAGGGTGGGGCACGCACTGCATGGCGATCGACAAGGTTCTTTACGTGGGCGAGCCGGTGGCCGCAGTCGCCGCCGTCAGTCGCCACATCGCCGAGGATGCGATCGAGTTGATCGAGGTGGATTACGAGGTGCTCCCGCCGGTCGGCGCCGCCCCCGCGGCGGTCGAACCCGATGCGCCCGTGCTCTTCGAAGAGCACGGCTCGAACGTCATCCAGCAGCGTGCGTACACCTGGGGCGAGGTCGACCGCGTGTTCGCCGAGGCCGACCACGTGGTCTCGGGTTCATTTCGCTGGAACCGCTGCGGGTCGAATCCGACCGAGACGTTCGGCTGCGTCTGCCAGTGGGACCTGACCGACAACAGCCTTCTCTGCCACGGCTCCTACCAGGTGCCGAGTTTCTGGGGCCTCGCCCGAGCGCTCTCGCTCAACCTGCCGAGCAACAAGGTCAAGGTAGTCGGCCATCCGCAAGGCGGCGCATTCGGCGGCAAGGGCGGCGCGCGCGCCACCGACATCGCCGCGCTGCTGTCGCGCAAGGCCGATGGGCGGCCCGTCAAATACATCGAGGACCGCATGGAGTGCCTGCTGGCGGGATTCAGCCAGTCCTGGGACCGGTACTACGAGGCCTCCCTCGCCTTCAAGGCCGACGGTACGTTTACGGGCCTGAAGGTCAAGCTGCTGGACGATCAGGGCGCCACCACCGAAGCCTACGGCACGATCTCGGTCGCCAAACCGCTGGCCGCCTTCACCGGCAACTATCGCATCGAGGCTGCGCAATACGACACCACGCTGGTGGTGACTAATCGCGCCCCGGCCGCCCCGTACCGCGGCTACGGCCCGCCGCCGCACTTCCTCGTGCTCGAGAATCTGGTCGACATGGCCGCCCGCAAGCTCGGCATGGATCCGGCGGAGATCCGCCGCATCAACTACATTCGTCCGGAGCAGTTTCCCTACACCATCCCGAGCGGCAACGAGTACGACAGCGGCAATTACGAGGCGGTGCTGGACAAGGTGCTGAAGCTCGCGGACTACCAGGCCTTGCGCAAGGAGCAGGCCGCAGCGCGAGCCGAGGGTCGACTCGTCGGGATCAGCGTCGTGAACACCGTGGAGCCCGGTGTATTCGACTGGAACGCCTACGCTACGGTCGGCGTGCAAGGCGTCGGCGTCCCCGAAGGGGCGCGAGTGTCCTTCGACATCCTCGGCAACGTCACCGTCGTGGTGGGCTTCAATCTCCAGGGCCAGGGACAATTCACCATCGCGGCCCAGGTGGTCGCCGACTACTTCGGCATCGACATCAACGCGGTCAAGGTCACGATGGCCCCGACGGACTCCGCGCCGCCCCACTTCGGACAGGGCGGCAGCCGCCTTGGAGTGGCCGTCACAGGCGCGGTGCTCGGCGCATGCCGGAAACTCGAGGCAGACTTCAAGCGCGTCGTCGGCCACCTGATGGGCGGCCTGCCGCCTGAGGAAATCGAGCTCATGGATGGGCGCTTCCGCGTCAAGGCCAACCCGACCGTAGGCATGACCGTAGCCGAGGTCGCGGGAACGATGCTGGGACGCAGCGACCTGCTGCCGCCCGGCATGGAGCCCAACCCGACGGCCACGTCGGTCTGGACCGCGCCCGACCGCAACGTGCCGGACGACCAGGGGCGCTGCCGAAGCTACCTGACGGCCGCCAACGCCACGCACGTCGTGATGGTCGAGGTCGATCGCCAGACGGGCCGCACCGAAATCCTCAAGTATTTCCTCGTCGACGACTGCGGCACGCGACTGAACCCGGCCAATGTGGAGGGACAGCTACAAGGAGCGGTCGCCCAGGGCGTCGGCGCCGCGCTCCTCGAGGAGTACGTGTACGACGAGCAAGCCAATCCGCTCGTAACCACGTTCGTCGACTACCTGCTGCCGTCGATCCACGAAGTCCCGATCACAAAGCGCGACTTCATCGTCACGCCCTCGCCTGTCACTCCGCTGGGCGCCAAGGGGTGCGGTGAAGGAGCGATGCACACCACGCCGGCGGCGGTGATCTGCGCGATCAACGACGCGCTCGCCCCGCTCGGGGTTCAGGTGACCGAAACTCCGGCCACCCCGCTGCGCGTCTGGAAACTGCTGCAGCAGGCTGGCGCCGTTGAGAGGAGCGGTTAGCGGAACTTCGCGATCACCGTGTCGCCGAAGCGCTTGATCGCGTCGATTTGTCCCTGCCGATCGCGGACCTGCTGCTCCCATGCGATCAGCGCAGCCTCGGTGGCGCCCAGCCCCTCAAGGCGCTCGAAATCGGCCGCCGTGCGGGCGTTGGAATCGATCACGTGAATCTCGAAATCCTGCCGGTCTGCCGTGCCGTACTCCTTGCGGTAGCGGTTGAGCTCCGCGATCAGCTTGGCCAAGGAGTCGTAGTCGCTGTTGGCCGAAACCCAACCATCGCCAAGCCGTGCGGCGCGCTTCAGCGCCGGGGCCGCGTGCCCACCGATCAGGATCGGGACCGGCTTCTCCGGCGCCGGGTTCATCTTGAGCGGCCCGAAGTCGTAGTTCTCGCTGTGATACTCGAAGTACTCGCCGGTCATGAGACCGCGGATGATTGCAATGCACTCATCCATCAGGACGCCGCGACGCTCGAAGTTCACTCCGTTGTAGACGAAATCCTCCTTCCAAGGGCTCAAGCCCGCGCCGAGCGCGACGCGGCCGTTGCTCACCACCGCCAGCGACGTGAGCAGCTTCGCCAGCACTAACGGTTGGCGAACCGGCACTTTTAACACGCTCGGATAGAACCGGATCCGGGAAGTGACCGCCGCCATCGTGGCCATGGCGACGAACGGCTCGATGAACGGCGTGGCGTCGATGTACTGGCGGATGGTCTCGGTGTCGTTATACGGGTACTGCGACTGCGTCGCCTTCGGATAGAAGAGACTGTCGGGCATGCACACCGAGTTGAAGCCCGCCTCCTCCGCCGCTTGCGCAAGCGCACAAAAATCGCTGTAGTGGCTGAATCCGAGCAGCAGTGCGAATTTCATGGCGGTCCCCCATCCATACAAGTCGTCTGGCCGGCGGAGCAGTGCGCGGTCGCGCCTGCTCCCCGGACTGGCGTTTGAGCGTTGTCGCCCTTATTCGCAACTGTACGCTCAGCGAATCACGACATCGAGTCGACGAATTGCTGCTTCAGGACGCGTCGCAGCACCTTGCCCATTTCGTTGAACGGCAGCTGGTCCACGAAGCGGAATGCAGTCGGCACTCGCGACGAACGCAGCCGCTGCCTGACCCAATCCTGCAACTCGGCTTCCGTGGCCGCGGCGTTCTGTCTGAGGACGATCACGGCGCCAACCGCCTCGCCCCATTGTCGGTCGGGCACGGCGACCACGGCCGCGTCGGACACCGCGGGATGCTCCATCAGGACGTCCTCGATCTCGCCGGGCGAGATGTTCTCCCCGCCGCGCACGATCACGTCGTCGGCTCGGCCTTCGAGGTAGACGTAGCCAAACTCGTCCATCTGGCCACGATCGCGGGTCTGGAACCAACCATCGGCGTCGAGCAGGCTGCCCTGCTCCAGGTACTCGCCGGCGACCTGTTCGCCGCGCACGTAGATTTCACCAGACTGGCCAGGGCCGAGCACCTCGCCGTTCTCGCCGCGAACCTGCAGTTCGATCGTCGGCACAGGCTTGCCGACCGACGCCAGGCGCCGCCTTACGCGCGGGTCGTCGCTCTCGAAACCGCTGCGGTGGTCGTCGGGCCCGAGCAGACAGATCGTCGAGCTCGTCTCGGTCAGCCCATACGCGTTGGTGAAGTCGACGCCGGGAAAGAGTCGCATGGCCTGCTCGATCACAGCCAGCGGCATCTTGCCGCCCCCATACGCGATGGCCCGCAGGGTCGGCACGTTCGCCACGCCGCCCTCCTGCTGCAGGTGATCGACGATCCGCGACATCATCGTCGGGACCACGAACGCATTGGTGATCTTTTCATCGCGGCATAGCTGCAGCCAGGTCGCCGCATCGAAGTTCGGCAGCTGCACCATGCGCCGGCCGGCGTAGGTCGAGCTCAGGACTGCAGAGATGCCTGCAATGTGATACGGCGGCACGGAAATCAGAATCGCGTCTTCCTCGGCCGCAGAGCCGAACTCCACGGTGCCGAGCACGTAAGCCATGAGGTTCTCGTGACGCAGCACCGCCGCCTTCGGCTTGCCGGTCGTCCCGCTGGTGAACAGCTGGATGGCGGTGTCGTGCGGCTCACCCGGCGCGGTGATCGCCTCGGGTGTGCGTGACAAGGCGGCGCGCTGGAACTCTCCACGCAGCATCACCTTGACGCCGGCGGGAACGTCGAGCGGAGCGATGATCGGCTCATCGGTGATGAGCAGCGCCGGGGCGATGCGGCCGAGCAGCCCCTCCAGCTCGGCCTTGGTGAGCCGATAGTTGATCGGCACGTAAGGCGCGCCGGCGTAGGCGGCCGCAAACAACGCGATCGGCACTGCCGGGCTGTTGATGTCGAGCATGCCGACATACTTCACATCGGCTTCTCGAATGATCTGCGCGCCGGCGCGCGCCGCGTTCAGCAGGTCGGAATACGATAGATTCAGGTCGCCCGAAGTGACGGCGATGCGCTGCGGATGGCACTCCGCAGCCATCTCCAGCGTCATGACCAGATTCATGATCTAGTCCGAGGAAGGCAGCGGCTTGGTCTGCTTGACCGACAGCGGCTCGCCGCCGACCGCCAGCTGCCCCTTGCCGCCCTTCGTGCAGAGCAACTCGATCGCACCTTCCGCGTTCACGTAGCGCTTGCCGACCAGCGCCGCCTCGCCTGCGTCGGCCGCAGTATGCGGTCCAGGCGTCTTCGCGCCGTCCATCGCGATCAACTCGACGCCCCCACAGGTGAGCAACACCTCGGTGGGAACCGTACGAACGACCATGACCTCCGTGTCACACACCGCGCACTTGGCGCGCGTACCGGCCTTCAGCAACCTCATTATGATTCCTGGTGATTCTCTGGGCGAAACGCCATTGGACGATGGCTCCGTATTACCACTGCGGAGCGCGCTCAAGTCTTACTATCCGCCGGCCTTGAATCATCGTCCACCTGGACTAAACGCGGAACAGCCATTGCCCAGACTCGCACATATCCCAATAGAATCAGGCGAGATGGACTCCCATAGCGCTCTCGATTCCGCACGCCCGCTTGCGCACCGGTTGCTGCAATTGAGGGGACGCGGCGCCCCGACCGACTACGCCCGGGCGCTGCTCGAGTCGTTGGGTGCGCGAGTAGACGTGACTGCGGGCCCGGCCGACGTCGGACCGGGGATCGCGTGGGCCCGCAGTGGTCTCATGGCCCTGACCGGATTCGCCGACGGTCCCGCCCAGATGTGCCCCGCTCCGCTGGCAAGCTGCGCGGACGGCGCCATCAAGGCGCTGAGCTGCGTCGCCCCAGCAACCGCCGACGCACTGCCGGCGGGATCTGCTCTGCTCGGGGAACGCGCGGCCATCGCCGGGCTGCACCGCAACGGCGCCGTCTCTCCCGGCGGCGGTTGCCGGCTGCTGGCGGCCGCCGACGGCTGGTTAGCCGTCAGCCTGGCCCGCGAGTCCGACTGGTCGGATGTACCGGCTTGGCTGGAGGACGAACGAGTACGCAGCTGGGAAGACATCGCGGCGGCGGCGGCCTCACGCAGCGCTGAGCAGTTGGTCGAGCGCGCGCGGCTGCTCGGACTTCCCGCCTGTATATCTGCGCCGACGAGAACCCCGCAATCGTGGTGCGTCACGACCCGACACGGACCGCCGGCGCCGACCGGAAAGCGCCTGGACCCACCCAAGGTTGTGGACTTGTCCTCCTTGTGGGCTGGCCCGCTGTGCTCGCACCTGCTGCAGCTTCTAGGCGCCAAGGTCATCAAGGTCGAAAGCCTCGGGCGACCGGACGGCGCCCGCAACGGTCCGCGGCCGTTCTATGACCTTCTCAATTGCGGCAAGCGCAGCGTGGCGCTCCCCTTCGACGATCACGGCGTCGAGCGGCTGAACGAGCTGATCGACTGGGCGGACATCGTCATCGAGGCTTCGCGACCGCGAGCGCTGCGGCAGCTGGGCGTGTTCGCCGAGCAGTGCATCGCCCGACGCAGCGGCCTCACCTGGGTCAGCATCACCGGTTACGGTCGCGAACAGCCGGGTTGCAACTGGACTGCCTTCGGAGACGACGCCGCCGTGGCGGCCGGGCTGTCGGCGCTGATGCAGCAAGTAAGCGGGCTGTCGCTCATCTGCGGGGACGCCGTCGCCGACCCACTCACCGGAATGCACGCGGCCGTAGCAGCCCTGGCGAGCCATCAGAGCGGCGGCGGTCGCCTGGTGTCGCTCGCCCTGCGCGATGTCGTGGCCCATTGCATCGGCTTCTCGCGGCCGCAGAGCGACGCGGCCTTGCGCGAACGCTGGCGAACGTGGACCGCCGAAGCCCGCTCGCTCGGACTCGATGAGACGCCCCCAGCAGCTCGAACTGCTCCAGGGCCGGCGCGCGCGCTCGGCGCCGACAACGACTCGGTGTTTGCGGGCTGGGGCGATCAGTGCTGATACGCAACGCGGAAACGCGGCCCGGCGCCATCGCGGACGTACGGATCGCCGGGGCGCGCGTCGCGGCCGTGGCGGAGAACCTGCCCGCGCAACCCGACGAAATCGTGCTGGATGCGGGCGGCGCTGCGTTGGTGCCCGGTCTGCACGATCACCACATCCACCTGCTGGCGCTGGCCGCATCGCTCGAGTCGCTGCGTTGCGGACCTCCGGAAGTATCCACGCAAGAGCATTTCGAACAGCTGCTTCGCGAGCGCGTCGCGCTGTCGGCCGGCTCGGACCGCGAATGGATACGGGTCATCGGCTATCACGAATCGGTCGCCGGAGACATCGACCGCCGCTGGCTGGACCGTGTGGCGCCTGAAACGCCGGTGCGCGTCCAGCATCGCTCCGGGCGCCTGTGGATCATCAATTCCTGCGGCCTAGAACGCTTGGCGAAGGACGCCGACCGGTCGGACATGACGCCGCTGCAGGACCCCGCCGTGCTGGCCACGGGACGCCTGTACGACGCCGATCAGTGGCTTCGCCAGCGTCTGGGGGGACAACCGCCGGCGCTGCACCGTGTCAGCGCTCTGCTCGCGAGCTTCGGCCTCACGGGAGTCACCGATGCGAGCGCGCGGAACTCGCAGGGCGAGTATCGCCACTTCGTCGACTGCGCCGCACGGGGCGAGCTCCTGCAGCGCCTCATCGTGATGGGCGACGCCGGCCTCGATGAGGTCGCGGACGTCGGCGCCGTCCGGCGGGGTCCGACCAAGATCTATCTCCGTGAATCCGCGCTGCCCGCCGTCGAGGATCTGTGCGCATCGATCGCCCGCAGCCATGAAACGGGACGGCCGGTGGCCGTGCACTGCGTAACCGAAGCAGAAGCAGTCTTCGCCATAGCCGCGCTGGCGATGGTCGGCAGTCAGCCCGGCGATCGCATCGAGCACGCCTCGGTCGCACCCCCGGACGTGCTGTCGCTGCTGGCGGAGCATGGCCTGACGGTGGTCACTCAGCCGAATTTCGTGCGCGAGCGAGGCGACGCTTATCTCGCGGATGTTCCCGCTCGCGACCAGCCATGGCTTTACCGCGGGCGCGGCTTCCTGGCCGCAGGCGTCGCGCTGGCTGCGGGCGCCGATGCGCCGCTCGGCGATCCCAATCCCTGGCTCGCCATGCAGGCCGCGGTGGATCGCCGCACCATGAGCGGCCGCACGCTGGGCGAGGCCGAAGCGCTGTCGCCGGAAGAGGCGCTGGCGCTCTTCGGCGGCGATCCGCTGGCGCCGGGCGGGGCGCCCATGCGCATCGCTCCCGGCTCGCCTGCAGACCTGTGCCTGCTCGACCGGCCCTGGTCCGCCGCCCGTCTGGACTTGGCGGCGACCCGAGTGAACGCGACCGTGCAAGGCGGCCGCTTGGTATGGCGGCGCGCCTGAGCGGCGCACCGCTGCGGATCAATCGCCGTCGACGATAGCGTCTATCAGCCCCCAGGACAGAGCCCGCGATGCGTCGATGCGCTCGGCCGACAGGGCCATATAGGCGGCTCGCTGGCGGCCGATGCGACGCGGGATGCTGACGCAGCCGCCGGCGCCGGGGATCAATCCCAGGCGGATTTCGGGGAGCTGGAAGAATGCGTCGCGGGTCGCGCAGACACGCCGGCCAAAGGCAGGGAACTCCGCGCCGGCGCCGACGCAGGCGCCATGCACGCGAAACTCGACGCGCTCGACGCACTGGAGCAGCGCGGTCGCGGGCAGCCGCACACTACGCACCGCGTGGGCGGTCGCAGCGTCCGGCGCCGTGCCGAACTCATCGAGGTCGCCGCCGGCGCTGAAGCATTTTCCGACGCCGCTGATCTGCACGCGCTGGATCGACGGATCGGCGATCACGAGTTGCAGCGCCTCGTACAGTGCATCGCGCATCTCGACCGACATCGAGTTGCGACGACTCGGGCGATTCAGCCGCAACTCGAGGTCCTCACCACGGCGCTCCACCAAGACCGCCGGCCCGGCGTCGTTGGCTTTGGGTGTGTTGCGCGGGGTCCGCTCGGCCAGCCAGCGGCGCAGCTCCGGACCGTTCTGGAGCGCCGCAAAGCCGAGCGACTCGACCACCAGCGCCTGCTCGATCGGGATGTGCTCGGTCACGCGCAGCACCTGCACAAGCACCGTGGCGGCCAGCGGCGAGCGTCGTATGTTCTCGATGACGGCGCCCAGGGTCGCTGGGTCCGCCGTCGCAATGTCGCAAGCCTGTTGCAGCGACTCGTGTACGCCTTTTTCAGCTATCGCAATTACCGGGCAGGGCTGCCTGCGCATCCAGCGCGCGACGAACGCCTCCTGTTGCGCATTCAATGCGGGCGCAGACTTCTCCAAACGCACGAGCAAGCAGGGAAATTCGGCAAAGGGCGACACAACATCGGCGGCCGGCGAGCACGCAAGCGCCGCCAGTTCGCTCAATCCGATCGCTTCAGTGAGAGCCGCTGGAGTGCTCATGCGGTGCTACGCGGTCAGGGCGCGCTGCGACCGTCCCTGGCCTCCGTGGCCACGGCGGGACGGTCGCACGTTATCCGAGTGAATCCAAAGCAAACGCTGAATCAAGACACTGCCGACGGAGCAGAGCAAGAGTAGATCAGAGGCGCCCTAAACCTTGGAAATCAGCACTTCGGCGACTCGCTCCATTTCCGCGAGCTTCTGGGCCAGCGTCGTGTTCGGACCGAGCGTGAACGCGAAGGGAAAGACCGTGTAGCCGGTGGCCCCCGCATCCTCGAGACGACGTACGTCGGCTGGAGTAACCGGCTTGCCCTCCTCCCTGATCGCTACGATCGAATTGAACGGCTTGTCATGCGTGCCGTACTCGCGACGCAGCTTGTCCAGGGTTTTCAGCGTCGCAATCTCCTCCTCGAGGCTCTGCCCGGGTGAGACCCAGCCGTCCCCGAGCCGCGCCGCGCGCCTGAGCGCAGGCTCGCTCACGCCGCCGATCAGTATCGGCGTCGGGGCCGGCGGCGCCGGCTTCATGATGACGCGCGGGAAGTTGAAGAATTGCCCATGGTGCTCGACGAACTGCCCGCTCTGCAGCTTGCGAATGACCTCGATGCACTCGTCATAGCGCTTGCCTCGCGTGTGGAAATCGACGCCCATCATGTCGAACTCTTCCTTCATCCAGCCGGCGCCGGCGCCCAGGTGCACGCGCCCCCCGGAGAAGAAATTGAGACTGCCGGTCGCCTTGGCGACTTCGACCGGGTGACGCAACGGCAGGATGTAGACGTTTGTGCAGAAGTGCAGCTTCTCGGTCACCGCCGCCAGCCCGCCGATCAGCGTCCAGGCGTCAGGCCATGGCGTGTCGTCCCTGAACTGGGGCGGCTTGTGGTCGGCCGAGTACAGGTACTTCGAATCCTGCTTCTCCATGTGCACGAGGTGGTCCGGCATGAGAAACCCGTGGAAACCCACCTTCT
Organism: Steroidobacteraceae bacterium; assembly: GCA_034005205.1. Classification (GTDB taxonomy): domain Bacteria; phylum Pseudomonadota; class Gammaproteobacteria; order Steroidobacterales; family Steroidobacteraceae; genus Steroidobacter. The sequence goes on from JAVEVD010000031.1 coordinate 31,014, forward strand.
CGCAGTGCTTCGCCACATCGAACAGCTGCTCGCCTTCGCACAAGAACGACGATTGCCAGAATTGCATCCGCACTCCTTACTGAATCTTTAGTTGAATGTTGAACCAGTGCTATCCGATGAAAACCGCAACTCGCAAACCTGTGTCTCAGCGATCACGTCCATACCGCGGGCTCATCCAGCGCTTGCACGCATTTTCTTGACTCGCACGCCCGAGGATGATCCTGCGCGGGCCGCCGTTTACACGCTCTCGACCGAGCTGCGCTGCTCGCGAACCACTATGCTTCTTTCGGGAGCCGACGCCCGACGACGGCCAGCATGTTGACTGTCATATTGGGCGCCGTCTCGATCCGCTCGACTCTCTCGTAGATCCGCTCGTAGCTCTGGTGCTTGATCACCCAGCGACCGTCGACCTTGAGGTAGCGATCCCGGTACAGCGCCGTACCCTCGGTCCTCACCATCGCGCGCAGATTGAGAAAATCGTCGTGCAGGTACCAGATCCCGGTTGCTTCCGTGTCGCTCTGGATCTCGATCTCCGGATGATGGCCGTTGTGCCGAGCGACGCACTCGGCGTGGAACGAGCTGGCGATCATTTCCAGGAACTCCTCCTGGTTGTTGAGCTCGAGGCGGTAGCTGCCGCCGATGTAGCAAGTCGTCACCTCGGGGTGCGTGATGCTCTTGAGCTCCTCCAGATTGCCCGTATCGATGCAGCGGAAGTACGCGTGCTTGAGGCGCTTGATCTCCTCGATGTCACGCAGCGCCTGAACTTGCCGCCCGAGCTCTTCGATCGAAATCGTCATGGTCTTGTCACTCCCCGATGTGGCGCGCCACTAACCTGCTGCGCGCTCGCAGCGCGCGATTTCCACCTGGTCCGGCTCGGGCTCAACCCGGCCATATAGCGTCGTGCGTCGCCAGACTGGGCGCCCGACCTCGGCCGCGAGTCGCGCCATCGACGCAGCATCGAACTCCTGGCCGTTGACGCCGCCGGCCGCCCTGGTGATTGATTCGTACATGAGTGTGCCGCCCAGATCGTTGGCGCCCGCCTGCAGGCAGAGCGCTGCGCCTTTCGGTCCCATCTTGACCCAGGACGTCTGGACGTTGCGAAGCACTGGATGCAGCGCCAGCCTTGCGACCGCATGCATCAGCACCGCCTCGCGCAGCGTGGGCCCCGAGCGGCTGCGGCCGCGTCGCCAGAGCGGTGATTCCAGGTGCACGAAGGGCAGCGGCACGAACTCCGTGAAGCCGCCCGTCTGCTCCTGCAGCTGGCGGATCCTCATCAGGTGGCGCGCCCAGTGAACCGGCCGGTCCACGTGACCGAACATGATCGTGGCGGTCGTCTTCAGGCCGAGCGTGTGAGCTTCGCGGATCACTTCCAGCCACTGCTCGGTGTTGAGCTTGTCAGGGCAGATCACCGCGCGGACCTCATCGTCGAGAATCTCGGCGGCCGTCCCGGGCAGCGTGGCGAGACCCGCCGCCTGCAGCTCGCGCAGGTAATCGCGCAACGACAGACCGAGGGACTGCGCTCCGTGCCGAACCTCCAGCGGTGAGAATGCGTGCACGTGCATCTGCGGGACCGCCCGCTTCACCGCCGCCACGATGTCCAGGTACGTGCGGCCGGTGTATTGCGGATGGATGCCGCCCTGCAGGCACACCTCGGTGGCGCCGCGGCGCCATGCCTCGACTGCACGCCCCGCCACCTCATCCGGATCGAGGTTGTAGGCCGGACCGCGCAGGCTGGCGGCGCTGCGGCCTTTTGCAAAGGCGCAGAAGCCGCAGCGGTGCTGGCAAATGTTCGTGTAGTTGATGTTGCAGTTGACGACGTAAGACACGCCCTCGCCGACGGTCTCGGCGCGCAACTGATCTGCGGCGCTCAGTACGGCCTGCAGGTCCGGGCCCTGGGCGTCAAAAAGGGAAACGATCTCCGCCTCCGTCAGGCCGCGCCCGCTCGCCGCGCGGCGCAGCACACGACGAATCGCGGGCGCGGCCGCGCCCAGGCGATCGCGCTTCACCCAGGCGGATGCTGCGGCGGGCGGCTCCTTGCCCGTGCCGGCGAACCAGTCGGCGTCGCGCGCCCGCCCAAAGGCGTCGGCGCTGCGCAATACCGCCGCCTGCAACGACGGATCGACCCAGCGTTGCAGCGTCTGCACGTAGGCGGGCGTGAGCGCCAGTCGCTCGACCAGGCGCCGACCGGCAGCCTCGGTCGCAGTCGCCAGTGCGGCGACGTGCGGCCACGGCGCCTCGGGATTGACATGATCCGGCGTCACCGGCGACACGCCGCCCCAGTCGTTGACGCCGGCGCGGATCAGCGGCTCGAGCTCCTCCGCGCGCAGGTTGGGCGGCGCCTGAATGGACATCGACGGACCGAAAATCAGTCGTGCAGCGGCGATCGTCCAGAGGTGCTCTTCGAGCGGCGGCTCGGGCGCGTCGGCCATCGCCGTGCCGGGCTTCGCCCGGAAGTTCTGGATGATGATCTCCTGCAAATGGCCGTAGGCGTCATGCAGGTCGCGCAGGGCCAGCAGCGATTCGATCCGTTCCTCGCGAGTCTCGCCGATGCCGATCAGCAAGCCGGTGGTGAAGGCGACGCCCTGCTCGCCGGCCGCGCGAAGCGTCGCCAATCGCACCCCGGGCGCCTTGTCCGGGCAACCCCAGTGCGGTCCGCCTCGCTCGCAGAGCCGCTCCGAGGCTGACTCAAGCATCATCCCCATCGACACGGCGACCGGTCGCAAACGCGCGATTTCCTCGGACGACATGACGCCGGGGTTGAGGTGCACGAGCAGGCCGGTCTCCTCGTGCACCAGCCGCGCCATCTTTTCCACGTACTCGAGGGTCGTTTCGCAGCCCAGCTCCTGCAGCGCAGCGCGAGCGGCGCGGTACCTGATCTCGGGCTTGTCGCCGAGCGTGAACAGCGCCTCCTTGCAGCCAGCGGCCACCCCGGCGCGCGCGATCTCCAGCACCTGCTCGGGCGACAAGTAAGCCGGCGCCGTCTCTCTGGGAACCTGCGCGAACGTACAGTAGCGACAGACGTTGCGACACAGCTTTGTGATCGGAATGAACACCTTGCGGGAATAGCTCACGGCGCGTCCGTGGCCCCGCAGAGTCAGCGACTCGGCCGCGCCGAGCAGCTCATCCGCACTCGCCGGCGCCAGCGCAAGGGCCTCCTCGCGGCTCAGCCGACCAGTGCGGCAGACGCGTCCCGGCTGTTGCGGATCCGTCGACGCCGCTTGCACGCTGTTGCGCGCAAGGAATGCATAGCGCGAACCGCCGCGTCGCACGAGCTCAGAAAGGTCGGCGGGCTCGTCCACATCGAACTCCAGGCCCGGCGTGTGAACGGTGCGGATCTCCATCCCATGCAGCGCCGCCTCGGCGCAATGCAAGGCATAGCTGTTCTCGCCAAAACAGAAGCGGAACGGCGTCGGTAATCGAAGGAACAACGCGTTGGTGCCTGTTCCGCGCCGATCCGGAGCGAGGGCCGCGCCGGCGCTGCGGCCCGCAGCCACGAACTGGTCGATTTCCGCCGCGGTCACAAACGGCAGGTCGGCGTGCACGATCAGCAGTTGCGTGGCGCCGCGTTCCTGCAATTTGCTGGCGGCGGCCGACAAGGCGTCATTGAGCCCGGCCCCGGGATCCGGCAGCACGAGGATCTGTGGATCGATGCGAGCCGGCTCGGAAGTCACCACCGCGACGCCCTCGAGCGATCGGCTGCTGCGCAGGGCGCCCAGGACGTCCTGCAGCATCGTCTCGGCGAGTCGGTCGCGCTCCGCAGCAGACAACCGTCCGGCCAGGCGCGCCTTGCGTGCGGGCCCAGCCTTGACCGCAACCAGCGCCCAGCAGGTCATCTTCGCGCCCCGTGTACGTGGTTGCAGGACGATATCGACAGCTCGTGATCAGCAAGCATGTGTGGGCCTGTGGCGGTGTAGTCGTGAGCGATCGCCAAGCGGCGTGTTCGCGCCAGCGGCGTGTTCGAGTACGAGATTGTCTGTCGCGTCGCCAACATTTCGAGCCACCTCGCACCGACGCCCTTTGCTCAGGCCTGGTCGTCCGCACCATAACCCGAGACCAAGGCTAAGCGCGAAATCCGGGATCATCCTCGTCCACAAGGACTAAAGTTCATTAATTAAAGAAGAAGCGGATGGGAATAGTCAGAGCAAGCGCGGTGGCGGCAGCCGTGTGCAAGTGGTGGCAGGACCCGGGCATGCGCAGCAGCGGATCTCGCCCGGATAGCGTCTGCTTAGGGAATCTCTGATTTACTCTGCTTCTGCGATCCGGAGCCGCTCGAAACACGTTGCACTGCGGGCATTTGTTTGGGCAGAACGGTCAGGGCGGTAGGTTAATCAGAGCGTCCTCAGCTGATGGATGCGATGCTGTTCAACAGCATGTGGATCAGAGTCGTCTGCCGCCGCACCCCTGTCTTGGCGAAAATCGAGCGCAGATGGGCGCGAGTCGTGTTCTTGCGGATCTTCAGTTCCGCAGCCGCCTCGTCCAGCGTAAAGCCGTTCGCCAGCAGCATCGCCAGCGCAGCCTCCGCAGTCGTGAGGCCGAACAGCCGCCGAATCATCTCCACGGAAAGCTGCGACTTGCGCTCCGGATCGCGAATGAACGCGACCGCCGTCGGACGGTGCCGGTCCTCGGACCATTCGCCCGCCGGCACCGGTCGCACCAGCACGCCGAGATTGGCTCGCCCGGAGGGCCGCGTCACGGACATCGGCTGAAGTACGCCGGGCGCCTCGCCCGGCAGGCTAAGGGCGGTCTTGATCAGGCGCTGCAGCTCCCGGTCCTCGTTGGGAAACGCAGCATGCAGCTTGTTCTGGCTGACGCGAACCCCGTCATTCTCCGCGAGAATTTCGTCGGCCAGGCCGTTGGTGCGCATGACCGAACCCTTCTCGTCGAAGACCACCGTGCCTACCAGCATGCGATCCATCGTGGTGGAGTACAGCCGGCGCTCCGTCTCGATGCGTTCGATCCGCGAATGCAGAGTCACGGCGCGCCGCAGGTGCGGCAGCAGCGATTGGCACAGCGCCTTGGCCCTTTCCGAGAAGTCCCGCTCGCCGGGCGGGCGCGTGATCCGCAGCCGGCAGTCGGCGCCGCCCTCGGTGACGATATCGGCGCCCATGATGAAGCGGATGTTGTTCGGTTCGAGGAACGACTTATAGAACTCTCCCGACATCCATGAGGTGTCGATCATCTCATCGATGGTCACGACACGATCGGGGGGCAGTCCTACGAACGGATCTACCGAGAACACTGAGTATTCGCTGTAGGCGGCGGCGTAGATTTCCGGCTCCTGGTGCTCGCCGGCGCGCATGAGCAGCGCAGGCTGGTCCGCCGAGGCAGGCCGCAGGATCAGCGTCGCCCAGTTCGCGCGCATGATCTCCCGGAGCATGACCAGCGCACTGCCCCACGGCACAGGCTCCAACGGACCTTGGTAGATCGCGCCGATCATCGCACTGAACTGATCGCACGAGAGCCAGTGATCACACGAGAGTCGCGTCTCCTCGCGCCTCGCGAGCTCGAATGGCAGTTCAGACGCCGGCTGTCGGCTCACTTGTGTGTTTCACCTGCGATCTACAAACAGGAGGGGTCCGACGATCCGTCGCCCGACTGGCCTCGCCGATCGGATACCCGCCGCCCTGGGCGGAAGATGAGCCGTGGCGCGAACGCATCAGAGGATTGATGACGTTTCCGGCGGAGCCGGCAGAACCCGTTCACACACGCCACATCAGGCCAAGCCCGATGATAGGCCGACCCGTGGTTTGCATGCAATCGGACTACCCGCCAGAGAACCTCTGATTTACTCCGCGTCGCAATCGCCGGGCGCTGGAAACACGGTGCATTTCAGGCATCTCCTGTCCTGAACCTTCAGGGGCGGCGGTTCATCCGACGCCGGCCGGATCAGGGCTTGCGAGCGTCGCGGGCGAGCTGAGCGAGATCCAGAAAGACAGGTTTTTCGCCGCCGCCATGCACCTCGATCTTGGCGCCGCTCACGTAGGAGGCCAACGGCGAGGCGAGGTAGAGACAGGCGTCGGCTACGTCGCGCGGCGCGCCCATGCGCAGCAGCGGAAGCATGGCGCCGACACGCTTCAGGCCTTCTTCGCCGCCGTAGTGCGCGAGCGAGTTCTCCGTGGCTACGAGACCGACGATCAACGCGTTGACCCGGATGCGCTGTGGGCCCCATTCCATGGCCAGCGACTCTGTAAGATTGAGCAGCCCGGCCTTGGCCGCGCCGTAGGCGGCCGTGCGTGGCGAGGAGCGCACCGCTGACACGCTCGAAATATTGATGATCGAGCCGCCTTCCGGCTGATCCTTCATGACCGCATGCGCCGCCTGCGACATGAAGAAAGCGGAGGTCAGGTTCAACTGGATCACCTTCTCGATCAGCGACGGCGAACAGGTCGCCGAATCCACCTCGGGACTGCCGCCGGCGTTGTTGACCAAGACGTCGAGACCGCCATGGTCGCGCGCCACACCCTCGATCAGCGCCTTGCACTGATCCGCTTGGCGCACATCACACTGGCGAAACTCCGGCTGCGCGCTCCCCGTCGGCGGCGCCTCGGGCTTCTTGCGGCCGCAGACGATAACCGTGGCGCCGCACTCGAGGAACGCCTCGGCGATGCCGCGACCGATGCCCGCAGTGCCGCCGGTCACGAGTACTCGGCTGCCCGAGAAGTTCAGCACTGCATTCGCCACCTTCACCCTCGCTTCGTGCACACTTATCTGCTACGTTTTTGCGTAGCGTTGAATTTCGATTCAATTAATCAGCCGCGACTTATAGACGCTCCGACGACGCGCATGCAAGCCTCTCTCCCCGCAACGGGCCCGGCCGCCTTGGCGCGCGCCGCCCACAAGTACGGCGCCGATGTGGCCATCGAGGAAGCCGGCCTGCGCTGGACTTACCTGGAGCTCGAGGCCGAGGTGCGGCGCGCCGCTGCGAGCTTCATCGCTGCGGGCTTGCGTCACGGCGAGCGCGTTGCGATCTGGGCGCCGAACCAGGGCCGCTGGATCGTCGCGGCGCTCGGCGCGCAGTCGGTCGGCGGCGTGGTCGTGCCGCTCAATACACGTCTCAAGGGACGCGAGGCGGCATATATCCTGAACCGCAGCGGCGCGCGCATCCTGGTGCACGCCAGCGAGTTGCTCGGTACGCGCTTCGCCGACCTCCTCGAGGGTGAGACGCTCCCCGCGCTCGAGCGCCGCGTCGTGCTCGACGGTGCGCAATGGGACGAGTTCCTCGCCGCCGGCGCCTCGGTCGCCGACTCGGAAGTGACAGCCCGTTTGCAACAGCTGCGCGGCGAGGACATCGCCGACATCCTGTTCACGTCAGGCACGACCGGCCAACCCAAAGGGGTGATGTGCTCGCACGCTCAGAACGTGCGCGTATTCGACACGTGGGCCGCCATCGTCGGGCTCGAGCACGGCGATCGATACCTGATCGTCAATCCGTTCTTCCACACCTTCGGCTACAAAGCAGGCTGGCTCGCGTGCGTGCTGCGCGGCGCCACGATCCTGCCTCTGACGGTGTTCGACGCCGACGTCGTGCTGCGTCGCATCGTCGATGACCGCATCTCGGTTCTTCCCGGACCGCCGACGCTGTTCCAGTCGCTGCTGACGAGCCAGGAACGCGCGCCGGTGGACGTCTCCTCGCTGCGGCTCGCCGTGACCGGTGCGGCGAGCGTGCCGGTGACGCTGATCGAGCGCATGCGCTCGGAACTCGGGTTTCGCACGATCATCACGGGCTACGGCCTGACGGAGTCGACCGGTTGCGTGAGCATGTGCCGGCCGGGCGATAGCCCTGAGCGCATCGCCGGCACCTGCGGCGCGCCGCTTCCGGGCGTCGAGGTGCGCGTCGTGGACGATTCCGGCGCCGAGGTTCCGAGGGGCGCGGAAGGCGAACTGCTGGTGCGCGGCTACAACGTCATGGTCGGCTATTTCGACGATGAGGCCGCCACGCGGGAAGCCATCGACGCCGACGGCTGGCTGCACACCGGCGACATCGGCGTGATGGACGAAGCGGGCTATCTGCGCATCACGGATCGCAAGAAGGACATGTTCATCGTCGGCGGCTTCAACTGCTACCCGGCGGAGATCGAGAATCTGCTGAGCGCGCATCCCGCCATTGCGCAAGCGGCCGTCATCGGCGTCCCTGACGAGCGTATGGGTGAGGTCGGACACGCCTTTGTGGTGCTGCGTCCGGGCGCCGTGCTCGATGAGCCTTCGCTCATCGCCTGGTGTCGCGAGAACATGGCGAACTACAAGACGCCGCGACGTGTTCATTTCGTGACTGAGCTGCCGATGAACGCTTCCGGAAAGGTCCAGCGCTTCGCGTTGCGCGCGGAGCGTTGATGAGCGGCCGACCGGCTCGCGCCGACGGCGCCCGTCGGCAAGACCGAGGCGAGGCGGCGGCCGTCGACGCCACTACGAAAAGACGGAACGTCGACTTCGGCCATGGCGTCTTCCGCCGGCGGCTGCGCCTGATCGCCGCGGCGGGACGGGTCTGCGCAGGGCTGGAAGACTCGCACCACGCCATGCGCCTCGTGCTGCGGCATGATGGCGAACGAGTCACGGACATCGAATCCAGCATGACGCGCATGCCGATGTCGACCTGTCCAGGCGCGGCTGCGCCATTGCTGGCCTTCATCGGCATGTCGCTCGCGCCCTACCCGCAGCGGCCGTCCGCGCTCGTCGATTCACGCGCGAACTGCACCCACCTGCACCACATGGCGCTGCTGGCCATCGCACATGCTCAGCGCACCGGAACCCGGCAATACGACATCGAAGTCCCCGACGAGCATCCGGGCCCGGTCTGGTCGGTGGTCCGCCGCGACGGTCTCGAGGTGCATCGCTGGCGCACCTGCAACAACAGGATCGTCGAGCCTGACGCGTTCGCCGGCCTGCCCATGCAGAAGGGATTCGCGCGCTGGGCCGCGGAACGATTCGATGGCGATGATCTCGAGGCGGCGTTCGTGCTGAGCAACGCCTATCTCGTCAGTCACGCACGGCGTTTCGACATGGGCGCCTGGGCGGGCGAGCAGGCCGTGGCTCATGACTCCATGGTCGGCAAGTGCTACGGCTACCAGCCGGCCGTCGTGAAGCGCGGCGTCTATGTTGCGAACGCATCGCGTGACACGACTGCCGCGGATACGCCGCTGCTGGCCGACTTCACCTGCGAGCCCGAGCAATAGCAACGCCCGGCAGCGGCGATTTCCCTGTTCGCGCGCCCTGTTCGCGCGGCCTTCATGGTCGGCAGGTTCGAAACGTTGCGCATTCATCAGGGGCGCTCTGATTAACCCACCACGCTGACGGCTCAGCCCGAAGAAATGCTCGCAATGCATGCCGTTTCGAGCGCCTCGTAATCGCAGAACCAGAGCACATCAGACGTTCCGCAGCGCGCCTTCTCACAGGCGCGCAACGAACGCGGCCCCCATATCCGCTAATCCAATCAGACGATGTATCGACGATTTGCCAACTGTACACATGGCGGTCTTGGTACGAGAACAATCCTACGGGGGAGCTTAAGATGCTTAGCACTAAGAGAGTTGACGATCGTGTGGCGAACGCCCTTGCGGCGAGCATCTTGGCCCTCGGGGCGACACACGCCGTCGCGCAGGAACCTGACTCGCGCCCGGCGGCCGCCCCCGGGGTAGTCGAGGAAATCATCGTCACGGCGCAGAAGCGCGAACAGCTGCTGCAGGACGTGCCGATCGCGATCAGCGCCATTTCGAGCGACCAGATCGAGGCCCGCGGCATCGATAATCTGCTCGACCTGAAGGCTCTGGCGCCCAACCTCATGGTCAGCAGGTACCCGAACAGCAACGTGGTGTCGCAGGTCGCAATCCGCGGCGGCGTGACCGTCAACGGGGCCATGTACTGGGAACCGAGCACTGGGCTCTACATGGACGGCGTGTACCTCGGCAAGGCCGTGGGATCGGTGTTCGACGTGGTCGACGCTGAACGCATCGAAGTGCTGCGCGGGCCGCAGGGAACGCTGTATGGCAGAAATACGATGGCGGGAGCGGTCAACTTGATCACGCGCGCCCCGAGCGGAGAGTTCAAGGGATCGGCCAGCCTTGAGGTCGGCAACTACGGACATCACGTCGAGAAGCTGTCGGTCGATCTACCACAGATCGGGATCGCGAGAATGTCGTTCGGCGTGCGCTCGGAGAACCGGGACGGGCTGGTGAATCTGACGCCAGGGAGCCCGGGCGTCGAGCTCGACAGCCGCGACAAGTTCGG
>JAVEVD010000104.1:0-8647 GCA_034005205.1 Steroidobacteraceae bacterium
GGACAGATCGCCCTGCCACGTGTGCGACTCGACGTCGAAGTTGATCTCAGCGACCGTCCAGTTGTCGCCCGCGAAAGCGCCGCCGAAGGCCGAGTCGGGGATCATGTCCTCGTAAAAGTACGAGCCGCCGTCCGGAGTGATATTGCCTTGCACGAGGCCATAGCACGCGTCCGCCGCGCCGTAGAGGGCGGAAGTCACGTCGTTTACGTCGCAGTTACCGTTCGTCGAGATCGCCGATGCGGGGGTCGCGGCCAAACCTAACAGCGCAGCGGCCGCCGTAAGGGTGAAGGAGCTTACTTTGCGCATTTGGGGTTGGACCTTTCTGTCGTGAATGAACAGGGTGACTGGCAATGCTGCGTCGCATTGACTAATGCAGGCTCCGTGCCACGCCACCTAACTCATTGATTTTCAAGCGTTGTGCAGCGCGCCTGGATCAGAAACGGCGAGCATCGACGCTGATCCGTCAGATTCTTCGACACCGGATTGCAGTCGAGCCGCTGGCCCGTCCGGTTGTCCGCTACCCGCCATCCGCTACGACGGCTTGATTGGTGATTGCCGCGGATTCGCTAACCGCTAACCGCTTCTTCCTAATGCCCAGACGCAAGAAACCCCGCCTGAGCGGGGTTTCCGGCAGTCCCTGGATTACACCAGGGACTGATTGCACCAAGGCTGCGTCGAGTCAGGCCTTCTTCTTGCGAGCGACGGCGCCGACGGCGAGCAGCCCCAGGCCGAACAGACCGAGAGTGGCCGGCTCCGGCACGGACGTGCCGCCCAGTTCTTCGCCCCACACCGTCAGGGTCGAGCCGCCGAGGAAGAAGTCGCCAGCGATCGAGGCGACCACCACGCTGAGCTCCCCCGTCAGCGCCAGCAGCGCATGACCGGCGAGCGACCAGCCGCCGAACTCGGTTCCCGACAGATCGAAGTAGATCGTGTCGCCGATGACGCCCGGCTGGCTGATCACCGCGATTTCGAGCGGCGCATACCACGGGTCGTCGTTGTCGTCGAACAGGTCGATGCGCAGCTCATAGTCATAGACCAGATCGATCAACGGATTGAAGCCGTCGTCGAGGATGCTATGCGTATAGCCGGCGGGCGAACCCGGCGTAATGTACCGATCAGGGGTGAAGTCGATGTCATCGACCCACGTATAGGGCACGGCGTTCGCCGCTGCGGCAAAGCCCAGCAGCGTCGCCGCGGCCAGAAAACTCTTGAAGAGGCGCATATCTCGATCTCCGTTGTGGCGTTCAGCCGATTCCAAATGCGTGACGCCCAGTACGAAAGCAAAGCTCGGGCCAACAGAAAATATTCTTTTATTTTCCTATGGTTACGACATTTCAGTAGACGAAATTCGGATGCTGCATCGCGCTGCTGTAAGGCAGTCCGACAGTTCGCAGTAGAACGCACTTCATGCGCCCGCCTCGCACCGCCGAGTGTGAAGCTCACCCGGACAGCAAAGCCTCGAGCTGCCAAAATAGCCGCCGCCAGTGACACGTCATGAGCGCGCACTGACGCCACATCACGCACATCGAACACGAACCCAGGCAGACACCAAGGACCTTCCATGGCTGACGCGCTGCGCACCCAGATCCGTGACTTCATCCTGCAAAACTACCTCTTCACCGACGACGCCTCTGCACTGGAGCTGGACGATTCACTCCTGGAGCGCGGCATCGTCGATTCGACCGGCATGCTGGAAGTCATCTTCTTCATCGAGGAGCAGCTCGGCGTGAAAGTGAAGGATGAGGAGATGATTCCGGAGAACCTGGATTCGGTGAACAAGATCGCCGCGTTCGTGGAAGCACGGCGCAAGGCGGCCTGAGCCTGAATGACCCATTCGATCGTCAGCGCACTGCGCGAGGTCGCTGCACGCCGATCGGAAGCGCCGGCGCTGGGGCGGCGCGACTGGCAATGGACTTATCGCGACCTAGACACGGCGATCAACGCAGTTCAGGCGGTCCTGACTTCGCGCAGACGCGGCTCTCGCGTCGCGCTGCTGGTGCGCAACTCACCGCAGTACGTCGCCCTTTACTACGGCGTACTGGCGGCAGGCTGCGTCGCGGTCCCGCTCAACGCGGCCGAACGCGCCAGCGTGCTGGCAAGGCAGATCGAACACTGCGGCGCCGAACTCGCCATCGGCGAGGCGAGTCATCCCGAATGGCCGAAGTTGCGTGCGGCGATCGAGCCGCGCGGCGTGCAAACCCTGGAGTTGTCGATCAGCCAGGATCGCGCAGCAACCTTCATCGACGCCCTCGGCGCCGCGCACACCGCCCCGGAATCGTACGAGCCGGGCAAAGACGATCTGGCCGCGATCATCTACACCTCCGGGACGACCGGCCGTCCCAAAGGGGTCATGCTCAGCCACGGCGCTCTGTACTCGAACGCGACGGCGATCATCGAGTACCTGGAGCTCACCTCCGCTGACCGCGGCCTGTGCGTGCTGCCGTTTCACTTCTCCTACGGCAATTCCGTCCTGCACAGCCACCTGCTCGCCGGCGCCTTTCTGGCGCTCGAGGACAACTTCGCCTTTCCGCAGGTCACGCTGCAGCGACTGCAGGACGAGGCGATCACCGGCTTCCCCGGCGTGCCCTCGACCTTCGCGCTGCTGCTAGGGCGATGCCGCCTCGCGGATTTCGATCTGAGTAGGCTGCGCTACATCACGCAGGCAGGCGGCGCCATGCCGCGCGCGCTGATCGAGCGTCTGCGCGCGCAGGCGCCCGGCGTAAAGATCTTCGTCATGTACGGACAGACGGAAGCGACGGCGCGCCTGACGTACCTGCCGCCCGAGCGATTGGACGCGAAACCCGGTTCGGTCGGCATACCGATCCCAGGCGTGGAAATCGAGGTGCGCCGCGAGGGGCGAGCCGCCGCGCCGAACGAGACCGGCGAAATCCACGCGCGCGGGCCGAACGTGATGCTTGGCTATTGGAACGACCCCGCCGCCACCGCGCAGGTGCTGCGCGACGGTTGGCTGAGCACCGGCGATCTAGGCCATGTCGACGCAGACGGTTTCCTTTACATCGACGGCCGCTCGGTCGAGATGATCAAGGTGGGCGCGTTTCGCGTGAGCCCGCAGGAAGTCGAGGAAGTGCTCGCGCAAATCGACGGCGTCGAGGAAGCCGCCGTCACGGCGATTCCCGATGAAGTGCTCGGCCAGGCGATCAAGGCCGTGATCGTGCCGCGGGCCGGCGTCGAACTGCAAGTGATGGCGGTGAAAGCGCACTGCCGCCAGCGCCTCGCTTCCTACAAGGTTCCCAAGGTCGTGGAGCTGGCGACGGCGCTGCCGCGCACCTCCTCGGGCAAGGTCCAAAGATTCAAACTGGCGGAGACATAGCGCGACGAGATCGACGCCGAACAAGCCGCACCGCGCCTCTGACTATCCGTTATCCGCTATCCGCCAACCGCTAACCGCTTCTTATCCACCAGAGACTCAAAGCATGACAGCCGACACCGCCGCGCTCGATGCGCGCGTTCTGGACATCGACGGCGACTGCGTGGTCGCGAACATCTGCGCGCGCATGCGCGAGATTCTCTCCGGCGAGCTGTCGCGGCGGGGCTTCATCATTGCGATGTCCGGCGGCATCGACAGCTCCGTGTGCGCGGCGCTCGCAGTCAAAGCGATCGGCCCGCAGCGCGTGTACGGTCTGCTGCTGCCGGAGCGCGATTCCTCAGGCTTCAGCACCCGGCGCGGCAAGCTGCTAGCCGAGCATCTGGGCATCCAGCACGAAGTCCACGACATCGCTCCGACGCTCGAGGCGATCGGCTGCTATCGCTGGCGCGACGAAGCCATTCGCCGCGTCTTCCCGGAGTACGGCGAGGGCTGGAAGAACAAGATCGTCATCAGCGGCGGCATCGACGGGCAGATCAATCACTTCCAGCTCGTCGTACAGACGCCGGCCGGCGAGATCCGCCAGGAGCGCCTCGGCATCCGCGAGTACCTGCAGATCGTCGCGGCCACGAACTATAAGCAGCGCATCCGCAAGACGGTGGAGTACTTCCACGCCGACCGCCTCAACTACGCAGTGATCGGCACGCCGAACCGCCTGGAATACGACCAGGGCTTTTTCGTGAAGAACGGCGACGGCAGCGCCGACATCAAGCCCATTGCGCACCTGTACAAGTCCCAGGTCTACGCCTTGGCGCGGCATATGAAGCTGCCCGACGACATCTGCAACGCCGTGCCCACCACGGACACGTACAGCCTCGCGCAAGGTCAGGACGAGTTCTATTTCGCCCTGCCCTACCAGCAGATGGACCTGGCCCTATGGGCGTACAACCACGGGCGCAGCGCAGCAGAACTGGCCGGCGCGTTGAAGATCAGCGAGCAGCAGGCCGCGAACGTTTATCGGGATATCGAGGCGAAGCGGCGGGCGACGCGGTATATGCATCTACGCCCCGTACTAATCGAAGACGTCGCAGAGATCGATTGAGCCGGTCGCCAGAGAGATCGGGCGGGAGGCGCGGACAGCGCCTCCCGCCCGGATAGCATGGAGGACCGTCCGGGAGCGCCTCGCCGTGCTTCCCGGGTGGCGTCTGAAACGGGAACGCCGCGGCGGGAAGCGGACTGATCGATCAGCTATGCGGGCGCCGCGAGTGACCGCGCCCGGAGGAATGACCGGATCATGTGGGTTGTTGACCTGTCTCGCGAACGCCTCTTGCGGTTCCTCGGGCTGTGCCTTGCGTTTCAGCTCGTCGGCGTCCTGACGGTGTTCGTGAAGAATGCTTGGCTCGAGAACACCAACACGCTGCTGTCGATCGCGCGATTTCTAGGCCGCAATCACACCGTCGGGCTTTCGCTCATGGAGCGGCTTCCACTATTTCGCGCCGATCTGATCTGGTCTTTCGTGGCCATCCCGATGTTGGTCGCATTGGTGAGCTCATTCCTGCCTCGCCGCCCGGCGCTCGTAGTCACGCTGGGCGGCGCCTTCTGCCTCATCACGTTCCAGTATCTCGAACTGGTCGCGGTGTCGACCACGGGTCAGTTCCTCACGTGGGATCTGTTCATCGAGGCTTATCGCTGGGTGCAGGTCGACCCGAACAGCATCACGGAGAATGTCTCCCTGTCGTCCTTCCTCAAATACCTCCTGGTGATGGCTGTAACGTCGACCGCGGCGCTGCTCGCGTTCCGGACGAAACCGCGAGCGCTGCATCTCCTCGCGGGTGCTGCCGGGGCGATCGGGCTCGTTCTTCCGCTCGCGTTCGCTATCGCCGGGGGCGGCTCTGACCTGGTGCACCTTCAGCCTGCAAGGCCCGTGCTCGCGATTCAGCTTAAGTCGACGTCTCCGGCCCGGGCCAATGCGTTTCGCGGCGCACCGCGATCGATGCTGTTCGAGCAGTATCGCCAGCTGGCGCGCGTTCCGGCCTGCCAGGATTCCCAGCCTGCACAGACCGCCGCACCGGGCAGGGACATCATCTTTTTCATCCTGGAGACCGCGCCCCGGCGCAGTTTCGATCTCGCCATGGAGAGGGGCTGGGCGCCGAACCTCTCCCGGCTCTCGAAGCGGGCGTACGTCGCCGAGCGTCACTACGCCACGTATCCCTATACCAGCGACGCGCTGTTCTCACTGTTCACGGGCAGGTACCCGCTCAACCGCCGCAGCTTTCTGCGCTCATCGGAAGCCGACCTGTCCGACTCGCTTCCCGGAATCCTGAGAGGCCACGGCTATCGCTTTCAGGTGTACTCGTCCTCTCCCGTCGTCGACTACGACGAGCGCCTGTTCTCCCTGCTAGGCGCGGACGAGGTGTTCGTGCCGACGTCACAACCGAGCGGGGCGCCCGAAGTCCGCAGCCACGTCCAGTCGATCCTGGGCGGCCTTGCGCTTTCCGCCGATCGCCAACGGCTGGAGCATCGGCTGGATCAGGACCTGCAATCCTTGCATGCGTTTCTCACTGGCGTCACCCGGCTGAAAGTCGCAGGACAGCCGTTCACGGCGGCGTTTCTGCCTCAGATCGGACACGCGCCGTGGCTGGACGTGGATGGCGCCCGCACCATAGCCGACCGCGGCGCCGCCGCGATCCGCATCCAGGACGCCTGGCTCGGCATGCTGCTGGATCGACTGGACTCACTGGACGAGCTGCAAGACACGCTCATCGTAGTCGTTGCCGACCATGGAATCCGCACACGCAACGAGGATCCGGACTTCAGTGGGGGCTCTCTGGACGCTTATTCCTTCCACGTCCCATTGATCATCGCGACTCCGGACCTGCATGCGCCCGTGACCATCGACGCCATGACCTCGCATGTGGATCTGGCGCCCACGCTGCTGGCGCTATTGGGCGTCGCCGATCCCGCCTTGCATCATGGGATACCCGTCTGGTGCGAGCAGGCGGACAGGCGTGACCTGTTCTTCTTCGCCGGCCAATACCTGGGAGCGGATGGCTTCCGGCGGGAGGACCGCTTCTATATGGAGCACGTCATGACCGGCGCCGTCTACTGGTCGGATCAGCTGGACTTTAGGATGCCCGAGTTGCTGACGACGCCGGAAAGCGACCGCGTACGCGAGCATCTCGCGACCACGAGAAAGCTGCTGAGCGCCTGGAACACCGTTGCGGCGCCGGCCGATGCTGCCGCCCAGCGCAAGCCGCTGGAGGAAGGCGGCTAGATCGGTACGGCCCCGCCGCGCAGCGGCGTCCCCGTCCTGGCCCTCTCCATTCCATCATGCGCGGAAGAGCCAGAGAGCAAGATAGCCCACCTCAATCCGGACTTGATCTCACGCCCGTAAATGGGGCAGGCAGGCGCCTGGGTTCACTCTGCCGCCTGCGTGAGCTGCTCCACGTCAGTTTGGCGCGGCGCACGGCGCAGCGTGTCAGCCAGCACCCGAACGAACTCGGCGGCAGCATGCCGCTGACCGAGTTCGTTCAGATGGCCGCCGTCGTTGGTATACGCCTGAGCGAGCATGTTCATCGCTTGGCCGTCATGCTCGTACGTCACCCGAGTTCCGTCCGGAAGCGTCGATTCCACGCTGGCCAGATCAAACATGGGTTCGTCCGCCCAGGTCTCGCGCAGACGCCGGTTGAATTCGTTCCGGAGCGCATTGTCGTGATCAGAATCGACCTCCATGCCCAACAGACGCTTCAGGCGGGTCTTTTTTCCTGGCGGTTCAGCGCGCAGGGGCAGAGTGAGGTGCACAAGCTGCACGTCGGGGCGCGTTTCACGTATCCGCTCCACGGTCGCCGCGTATCGCCTGAGCATGCTGTCGGCTTCGGCCGAAGATCCCCGCCCGAGATCGACATAGCAGAACTTCATCATCGCGAGGTCATAGGCCGGACGCTCAGGCCGATCCAGAAGCTGCTCGAACACTTCGCACTTGGAATCGGGATTGCGGTTCTCGCCGACTTCCGAGTGGAACAGACCCGGTTCGTCATCCGGCGGCGTCCCCTCGATCCGTTGAATGCGCAGCGCAACGCCGGCGTCCCGGGCAAGCTGCTCCACCCCGGCGAGCAGATCGCGGCCTACCGACTGGTGACCGAAAAGCACTCTGGCCCTCGCGAGGATCTGCAGATTCTGTTTCATCTCCGTCATATCTATTGCCGCCGGTTGGGCGGGCGTCTCTTGATTGGAACAGCCGGACAGGCCCGCGGCTGCCGCGAGCACGATAGTGGCCAGGAATCGTTTCGGGTTCATGGTTCATTCCCCATTTGGCGCCGTAATTAGAGCGATCACGGGTAATCCAGCTCTTCATCCCTCGGCAGCCTGCGCCCCGGACTCGTCGGGGCGCTCGTCTCGCAAGGACGCCGGAGCGACGGGCGATTCGGGACGCACCAGGCTGTGCGGCGTCTTACGCCAGCCGATCACGCGACCCGGATTGCCGGAGACGATGGCGTAAGGAGGAATGGACTTGTTCACCACCGCGGCGGCCGAAATGATCGCGCCCTTGCCGATGGTCACTCCGGGCATGACGAACACGCTGGCGCCCAGCCACACATCGTCCTCGATGATCACGGGCTTGGCCTCCCAACCCTGCAGGAGCCAGGGGCGGTCCGGGTCTTCGAAGCGATGGTTCACGGACCACACTTTGGCGTCAGGTCCGAAGCCAACCCAGTCGCCGATCCGCACGCCGCCGCCGCCGGTGATGAATACGCCCTGCGCGAAATTGCAGTTCGCGCCGATCGAGACCCGCTCGGGACTCGCGATGCGCAATCCCGACTGGAACACCGTATTCGCGCCCAGCCGCTGAAGGTAGCGTCGGTAAACCAGGCGGCGCAGGCGCACGCCCGCGCCGCCTGGCGCCGCTCCGCAAATCCACAGCAGCAGACTTTTCAGTTCCGCCCGCGCGTCCCAGAAGAGACGTTTCAACGTCTGCATGGACTCATACCGCCTGCCGAGGCGTCGCCGGCCGAAAGTCGGCGACAAACTGTCGGTGCAGCAGCTGCAGAGACGCCACGGTCGCCAAGGCCATATCGTCTCGTTCGCTCAGCCCCGCACCCCCATCACCCGCCTTCTGCAAAAGCTTCTCGACCGCGGCGACGTCCGTCAATCCCGTCTCGCGCAATGCATCGCTCTGCAGCAGCCGCGACGCCAAGCTGTCCCGCTCGCGCAGGAAGCACGCGGCGATCGGGGCCCGATACGGCTGCTTCGGGCGCTGGCCGATCGCACTCGGCAGCAGATCGGCAAACGCCTTCTTGAGGATGTACTTCTCGTTCAGGCCGC
>JAVEVD010000032.1:0-40603 GCA_034005205.1 Steroidobacteraceae bacterium
GTCGCTGTGCAGCCGGGCGACCTCGTACTCGTCCTTGTACGCCATGAGTTTCGCCAGATTGTGGGCCACCGCCGAGCTCAGCGGCGCCGCGGCGCCGGCGCCGAGTGCGGCTTCGACGCGGCGCACCCTCTCGACGGCGCGTTCGTAGCGCGCGGCGTACGCTGCGTCTTGATACTTGGTCAGCAGATCCACGCGATCACGAATGATCTCGTCCAACGTGGGCGGATCTTTTCGGTGCGGGTTTGATTGCTCCGCAGCCGGCGCGCCGTGCACCGCGACGCGGCGTCCATACTCGAACGCGCGGCGATTCTTGTCCACGGCCACGCCGTTCAGCTCGATTGCGCGCAGCAATGCGGCGCGGGAGACCGGCGCCCAGCCCTTCTGCCATGCATAGCCGAGCAGCAGCGGATTGGCGTAGATGGTGTCTCCCAGCAAACGAAGCGCGAGCGCATTGGCGTCGATGAACTCACATTCATCGCCTGCGCCTGCCTGGATGGCGCGCCGCACGGACGCGCCGGGAAACGACCAATCGCGGTCGAGGATGAACTGCGCCGTGGGCGTCTCGGCGCTGTTCACCACCGCGCGCGTCATCCCGCGCCGGGCGCACGACAATGTTTCGGACGACGCGGAGACGATGGCGTCGCAGCCGATCAGAAGCTGCGCCTGGCCCACAGCGATGCGCGTTGCGTGGATCTCGCCCGGGCTTCGCGCGATCTGCACGTGGCTGTACACCGATCCTCCCTTCTGTGCGAGCCCTGTCACGTCGAGAACGGTGACGCCCTTGCCTTCGAGGTGAGCCGCCATGCCGAGCAGCGCGCCGATGGTGACTACACCGGTTCCGCCCACGCCGGTCACGAGGATGCCGTAAGGCTGCTCGAGGCTCGGCAGGACGGGTTCGGGCAGGTCGTCGTTCGCAGACTCGAGTTCCGGCGCGTTCGCAGGCTCTATGAGCTGCGCGCCCTCGACGGTCACGAAGCTTGGACAGAAGCCCTTCACGCAAGAGAAGTCCTTGTTGCAGGACGACTGGTTGATCCGGCGCTTGACGCCGAGCGAGGTGTCCAGCGGTTCGACCGAGAGGCAGTTGGACGCCGCAGAGCAGTCGCCGCAGCCTTCGCACACCGCTTCGTTGATGAAGGCGTGTCGCGCGGGATCGGCCAGGCGCCCTCGCTTGCGGCGACGCCGCTTCTCGGCGGCGCACATCTGCTCATAGATCAGCACCGTTACTCCGGGAGCGTCACGCAGCGCGAGCTGCAACTCCTCCATCTGGTCGCGATGGTGCACGCTCACGGATTCCGGCAGCCCCTCGCGCGAGGCGTACTTTTGCGGCTGGTCGCTCACGAGCAGGACTTGGCTCGCGCCCTCGGCCAGAACTTGTCGTGCGATCTGCTGCGGCGTGAGCACGCCGTCGATCGGTTGCCCGCCGGTCATGGCGACCGCGCCGTTATAGAGGATGCGATAGGTGATGTTCGCCCCGGCGGCGATGGCCGCCCGGATGGCGAGCAGCCCGGAGTGAAAGTACGTGCCGTCGCCAAGGTTCGCGAACACGTGCCGCTCGTCAGTGAAGTGCATCTGTCCGAGCCAAGTGACGCCTTCGCCGCCCATCTGCGTGAACGTGTCGGTGCTGCGCTCCATGCCCATGGCGAGGTAATGGCAGCCGATGCCGGCGAGCGTACGCGAGCCCTCCGGCGTCTTCGTGGATGTGTTGTGCGGACACCCTGAGCAGAACCAGGGTTTGCGCTCGACCGTCATGTGCGGCGCGCTGGCTTCGCGCGCCTTCGCATCGATGACCTCAATACGGGCAGCCATGCGCCTGCGAATGTCCTCGGGCAGCTCGAAGCGCTGCAGACGCGCGGCGATCGCCTGCGCGATGAGCGCAGGGGAAAGTTCGTGCTGCATCGGCAGCAGGCTGCGGCCGCGCGGCACGGACCATTCGCCGCCGCCATGCTCGCGCTCGTCGAACTTTCCGTAGATGCGCGGACGTACGTCGTCGCGCCAGTTGTACAACTCCTCTTTGAGGGCGTATTCGAGAATCTGGCGCTTCTCTTCGATCACCAGGATTTCATCGAGTCCGGCTGCGAAAGCGCGTGCGTCCTGCGCATCCAGCGGCCATACGCAGCCGACTTTGAACAGCCGCAAGCCGATGCGCCGGCACGCTTGCTCGTCGAGTCCGAGATCGGCGAGCGCCTGGCGTGTGTCGAGGTAGGCTTTGCCGGCGGTCATGATTCCCAGGCGCGCCTGCGGCGCGTCGATGACCACGCGGTTGAGGCGATTGGCGCGCACGTAGGCGAGGGCTGCGTACCACTTGTGATTCAGCATGCGCGCTTCTTGCGCAAGCGGCGGATCGGGCCAGCGGATGTTCAGCCCGCCGTCGGGAACGTCGAAGGCGGGCAGTACGATGTTCAGGCGGTCCGGATCGACTTCGACCGACGCGGAGGATTCCACGACGTCGGTGACGCATTTCATGGCCGACCACAGTCCGCTGAAGCGGCTCATCGCCCAGCCGTGCAGGCCAAAGTCCAAGTACTCCTGAATGTTCGCCGGAAACAGCACCGGCACGCCGCAAGCGATCAGCAGGTGTTCCGATTGATGCGCCAGGCTGGAGGATTTCGCTGCGTGATCGTCGCCGGCCAGCAGCAGCACGCCGCCGTGCGGCGAGCTTCCGGCCGAATTGGCGTGCTTGAGGGCGTCCGCTGCGCGGTCCAGGCCCGGTCCCTTGCCGTACCACATGCCGAAAACGCCGTCGCGTTGCGCTCGCCCAAACAGGTGGAGCTGCTGAGTCCCCCAGACGGCGTCGGCGGCGAGTTCTTCGTTCACGCCGGGTTGGAACACGATGTCGTGGCGCGCGAGATGTTGCTTCGCCTTGCTGAGCGCCAAGTCGAGGCCGGCGAGCGGCGAGCCGCGGTAACCGGAAATGTAGCCGGCGGTGTTCAGGCCGGCGCGCAGGTCGCGCTGCTTCTGCATCAGCGGCAGGCGCACCAGCGCCTGTACGCCGCTCAGATAGATGCGGCCGCGCTCCAGAACGTACTTGTCTTCGAGGGTGACCTTCCGGAGTGCGGCGTCGCTGGTCGTCATCTGTAGCATCCTGGCGGTGATGGCGTCGACGCGCATCCTACGAAACCAGCCAGTGGAAGCACAGTCAAAGAAGCGGTTAGCGGTTAGCGGTTAGCGGTTAGTCAGAAGATCCGCGCCACCCTTTTCGACGTCAGCTGCAGAGCCGTCGGCAAGGCGCCCGCTAACCGCTTCCGGCCCCCAACTCCTACACCGGCGCTGTCTCGCCCGCCTCGCCGGCCGCCGTCGCAGGCTCGTCCGGCGCCGTCGCAGCCTCACGCCGCTCGTCGCGCCAGGAGACCCAGCGGAAGAAGCTCGGTATGAACAATGTCGCAACTGCGGTCGCGACCAGCATGCCGCCGATCACGCCCGTGCCGATGGAATGGCGGGCGCTCGCGCCGGCGCCGCTGCTGATCGCCAGCGGCGTGACGCCCAGGATGAACGCGAGCGAGGTCATCACGATCGGCCGGAAGCGCTGTCGCGCCGCGAGCAGCGCGGCGTCGACCACACGCATGCCGCTGCGCACGTTCTCCGCCGCGAACTCGACGATCAGGATGGCGTTCTTGGCGGACAAGCCGATCAGCGTGATGATGCCCACCTGGAAATACAGATCGTTCGCCTGGCCGCGCAACAGCACGGCCAGCGCGGCCCCGAACAGAGCGAATGGCATGGTCAGCATCACCGCGAAAGGCAGCGACCAGCGCTCGTACTGCGCGGCCAGGATCAGGAAGACGAACAGCAGTCCACCGATCATGGTGATCGCGGCGGCGGCCGACAGCTGCTTTTCCTGATAAGCGGACCCGACCCACGCGACGGTGTAGCCCTGCGGCAGCGCCTGGGCGGCGAGCTCCTCGATGGCCGCGATGGCGTCGCCCGAGGAGACGCCCGGCGCCGGGTCGCCAATGATCTTCACGGCAGGGAAGCCGTTGAAGCGGTCCACCAGCTCGGGTCCGACAGTCTGCTCAACGCTCACCAGCGTGTTCAGCGGCGCCAGCTCGCCGCTGTCGGTGCGCACGGTGACGTTGCGCAGGTCGTCGATCTCATCGCGCGCGTGGCCTTCGGCCTGAATCTGCACCTGGTAGGCGCGGCCGTCGCGGTTGAAATCGTTGACATACAGACCGCCGAAGGTCGCCTGCGTGGCCTCGAACAGCTCCCTGAGGCTCACACCCATGCGCGCCGCCTTGTCGCGATCGATGTTCAGATGGATTTGCGGCGAGTGCGCGCTGAACATGGTGCGCACGCCGCCGATCGCCGGATGCTCGTTAACCTTGGCGATGAACTGCTGAGCCACGCCGGCGATATCGCGGTAGTCGGCGTTCGCGCGGCTTTCGAGGTAGAACTCGAAACCGCCGGTGGTGGACAGGCCCGGAATCGGCGGGAGGCTGAGTGCGATGACTCGGGCGTCACGCAACTGCCCGGCGCCGAATCCCATCAGCGCGCCAGCCACGGCCGGGGCGCTTTGCTCCTTCCTGGTGCGCTTGTCCCAGTCCTTCAGAGTGACGAACTGGCTCATGACGTTGGGCTTGAGAGCCGTGTTCAACAGATCGAAGCCGATCAGGCTGGTGACGCGTTCGACGTCGGGGTGGTTCAGCTCGTACCCGGTGAGCTTTTCGGCCACCGCATTCGTGCGTGCGAGCGAGGCGCCGTCGGGCAGCATGGAGATGGCCATCAGTACGCCCTGATCCTCGTTCGGCACCAGCTCGTCAGGCAAGGCGCGGAACAGCAGCAGCGCGGCGACGCCGATGGCGGCGAAAAGCCCGATCGTCAGAGCCGTGCGTCGCAGCAGATACGCCACGCCGCGCGTGTAGAGCCCGGTGAGGCTGGCGAACCAGACGTTGAAGCGCTCGATCCAGCCCAGGCTCACCTTGTCGTCGGGCCGCAGCAGCAGCGCGCAAAGGGCGGGCGTCAGCGTCAGCGCGACCAGGCCCGAGATCGCGACCGATACGGCGATGGTGACGGCGAACTGCTGGTACATGACGCCGCTCATGCCGCCCACGAAGCCGACCGGCACGAATACTGCGCACAGCACCAGCACGATTGCGATCACCGGACCGGTGACCTGCTTCATGGCCTTGATGGTCGCCTCGACGGGCGGCAGATGCTCCTCGTGCATGATGCGCTCGACGTTCTCCAGCACCACGATCGCATCGTCCACCACGATGCCGATCGCCAGCACCAGTCCGAAAAGCGTCAGCGTATTGATCGAGAAGCCGAGCAGCGCCATCCCGGCGAACGTTCCGATGAGCGAGATCGGCACGGCGAGACTCGGGATGAGTGTGGCGCGCCAGTTGCCGAGGAACAGGAACACCACGCCGAACACCAGCGCCATTGCTTCGAACAGCGTCTTGACCACTTCCGTGATCGAGATGCGCACGAACTTGGTCGTATCGTGCGGAATGGCGTACTCCAGGCCGTCGGGAAACGACTTGCTGAGCTCTTCGAGCCGCGCCCGAACAGCGTCCATGGTCTGCAGCGCGTTGGCGTTCGGCGCGAGAAAGACGCTGATCGGCACGCCGAGCTTGCCGCTCAGTTGCGCGGAGAAACCGTAGCTCTGTGCGCCGAGCTCGACGCGCGCCACATCCTTCACGCGCACCACGCCGCCGTCGGCGTCGCGGCGGACGATGATCTCGCCGAATTCCTCGGGCGTGTTCAGGCGCCCCTTGGTGGTCATCGTGTAGGTGAAGCCGACTGGCTCGCCGAGCGGCGCGTCGCCGATGCGTCCGGCGGGGAGCTGTGCATTCTGATCACGCAGCGCGGCCGCGATCTCCGAGGTCGTCATGCCGAGCGCGTTCATGCGGTCCGGATCTATCCAGATGCGCATGGAGTAGTACTTCAAGCCGAATAGCCTTGCGTCCCCCACGCCCGGAACGCGCTTGATCTCATCGACGACGTTGACCAGCGCGTAGTTGCTCAGCCAGATCTCGTCGTAGCGCGCATCCGGCGAATGCAAAGCGAGGACCCCGAGCATGGACGACATCGACTTGCGAGCGGCCACGCCCTGGCGGCGTACTTCTTCCGGAAGCATCGGCGTGGCGGCGGCGATGCGATTGTTCACCTCCACCAGCGCATCGTCCGGATTCGTGCCGGTCTCGAAGGTCGCGGTCAGGTGCATTCGTCCGTCGGAGCCGCTCGATGAGTTCACGTACAGCAGCCCGGTGGCGCCGTTGATCTGGTTTTCCAGCGGCGCCGCCACGGTTTCGGCGACCACGCCGGCGCTCGCGCCGGGGTAGGTGGCGATCACGGAGACTTGCGGCGGCAGAACCTGCGGATACTGAGCGACCGGCAGGCCAGCCATCGCCTCCAGTCCCAGGATGACGATGACCAGCGACAGGACCGTCGCGAAGATCGGCCGGCGTATGAAGAATTCAGCGAACATGTTGTGATTTCGGCGTCAACTGCGCGCTCGGGCCTTGCTGGACGAGGCGCCGAGTTCGGCTTGGCGCGCTGCTTCTTCGCGGGTGAGCGCCACCACCGCGCTGCCTGGATGCACCTTCAGCACGCCTTCGACGATGACGCGCTCGCCAGGCTGAACGCCGCCCTGCACGACCCAGCTGTCTTCCCAGCTTTCCTCGATCTGTACGGAACGCGGCTCGACGGCGCCGTCCTCGTTCACCACCCAGACGATGGGTCCGCCCTGCGTGAACAGCACGGCCGCCTTGGACAGGGCGATCGCTTGCTGAATGGCCAGGCCGCTCATCTCGATAGACAGGTGCTGGCCGGACACCAGACAGCCGTCCGGATTCGGGAATACGGCGCGGGCGCGCACCGTGCCGGTCGTCGGGTTCACGAAGGCGTCGCTGAAGTCCATGCGACCCACGACGTTGCAGTGCGAGCCCGAGACTATGTGCACGGGGAGATCGCCCGGTTTCGCCTGCACGAGCGAGCGCAGTCGCAGGTGTTCGGGCTCGGCGATCGAGAACTCGACGTACGCTGGATCAGCCTGCACGACTGTCGTCAGCAGATCGCCGCCCGCGCCGCTCGAGCCGTCCACGATGTTGCCGACCGTGACGGCCTCCTTGCTGGTCAGCCCCGAGACCGGCGAGCGCACCTCCGTGTAGCCGAGGTTCAGCCGCGCGATCTTCTCCGCGGCTTCGGCCGCCGCAAGAGCCGCCTCGGCCTTGAGGAGGGCCGCCTGCGCCTCATCGAACGCCCGACGGCTCACAGCCCCTTCCTTCACGAGCGCCGTGGCCCGCTCGAAGTCGCTGTGCGCCTGCGCTACCGCGGCGCGCTGCATGGCGAGGTCGGCGAGCGCCTGTTCGTGCGCCGCACGGTAAACGTCGGGCTCAATGCGAAACAGCAAGTCGCCGGCTTTCACCCGCTGCCCCTCACGGTATGCGCGCTCGACGATGACGCCGCTCACACGGGCGCGAACCTCCACCACGCGCGAGCCCGACACGCGCGCCGGATACTTGAGCTTCAGCGGCAGATCGCGCCGCTGCACGGTGTCGACGACCACCTGGGGCGCGGGAGGCTGCGGCTGCTCCTGTTGCGCACATGCCGACAACACGAGCGCGCCGAACAGGACGCACGACAGCGGCAGGTGCGAGCGAATGACGGACGAACGCATAGGGCGCAACTCAATGGACAAATGCAAAGACGGTCGGCGACCGCGCGCACCGAAATCGCTCAGCCAAAAAAGGGGACAGGTGCAGTTCTCCGGCGGTGGGAAAACTGCATCTGTCCCCCTTATCAGCGTCTGCTGCGTGCAGGTTCGGCAGCGTGCCTCAGCGCCGGAATATATAGACATTCATGAATGTATGGCAAGCTACGGGTTGGCAGTTTTCATTCGCGCCCGTCAGGGCGCCGGGGTTCGATGGCCAGAAGGACCAAAGAGGAGGCGGAGGCGACCCGCGACGGGATCATCGATGCGGCGGAGCTATGCTTTCTCGAAGACGGGGTGTTTCGCACGACCCTCGAGCGGATAGCGGCGCGCGCCGGGCGCTCGCGCGGCGCCGTCTACTGGCATTTCAAGAACAAGCTGGATGTGCTCGAGGCCGTGATGGAGCGAGTCGAGCTGCCGATGTTCGACCAGCTCGAGCAGATGGTCGAAACCAGCGGCAGTCGCCCGCTGATCGCGCTGCGCCGCTCTTATAAGAATGCGTTCGAGGAGTTCTCGCGCAATCCACACGCACGCAACGCACTGGAGATCGCCATGTTGCGTTGCGAGCTGGTGGATGAGACCCGTCGCATACTCGACCGCAAACAGCGCGGCATGGCCCGCGCCATCGCGCTGCTCACGGAAGCGTTCGAGCATGCCCAGAAGCTGGGCCAGCTGCGCCCGGGTCTGAGTCCGATCGACTGCGCGAGGAGCCTGCGCTTCCTGGTCATCGGCGCGCTGCGAGAGTGGCTGCTCGATCCGAAGGCGGTCTCGCTGCAGCGTGACGCCTTCGCGGCCGTCGACCTGATGCTGCGAGGTTTCGCCGCGGCGGGCGCGCTCGAGGAAGAATCGGCGGACGAGCGCTGATCCAGTCGGCGGGCGACTGGCCCACTCGCCCGGGTTGGGCTCACCATGGCTGGCCGCAGAACGCGTCGTGGGTGCTGGGCTTGTTCCTGGCGATCGATCTGACGTTCCAGGGCGTGGCGGCGTTGGCGTTTGGACTGGCGCGCAGCTGCGATTCTGGCGCCCAGTCGGTCGCATTGCCGTCGGGAACCTTCTGTCACGGCAAGCCATTCGATCAGCGAGCAGTATTCAGCTTAGGTTCGCCGCGTGGCTGTCGGCTCTCCATCGAACTCCCGCTATTACGTTCCCGAGCGCAGCGGCTGGCCCATTCTGGGGGCGATCGCGCTGTTCCTGCTGACTGGCGGCGCAGCCATGTGGCTGAACGATTCGCCGCTTGGTCCATGGGTGTTCGCGGCCGGCGTGGCGACGCTCGCCGTGATGTTCATCGGATGGTTCAGCACGGTCGTGCACGAGAGCCAGGCGCAGGTCTACAACGATCGCGTCGATCGCTCCTTCCGCGGCGGCATGATCGCCTTCATCGTGTCGGAGATTCATTTCTTCGCCGTGTTCTTCGGCGCGCTGTTCTACGTGCGTCAGCTGGTTCTGCCGTGGCTGGGCGGGCAGGGCGTGAAGTTCACCACCAACGAGTTGCTGTGGGAGGACTTCGAGTTCACATGGCCGACCAATGGGCCAGGGGCCGTCGGCGGAGAATTCGAGATCATTCCGGCGTTCGGCATTCCAGCGCTCAACACCGCGATCCTGCTCACATCGAGCGTGACGCTGACCATCGCGCATCATGCATTGAAGTCCGGAAACCGCGTCGTCTTGAACTCGCTGCTCGGGGCGACGATTGCGCTGGGCGTGACGTTCATCGGGCTGCAGGCGACCGAGTACGTCCACGGCATCCGCGACCTCAACCTCACGTTCAATACAGGCGTGTACGGATCGCTCTTCTACATGCTGACCGGATTCCACGGTATGCATGTGACGGTGGGCGCCATCATGCTGCTGGTCGTCTGGCTGCGCAGCCTGCGAGGACACTTCACGCCGACCCAGCACTTCGCCTTCGAGGCGAGCGCCTGGTATTGGCACTTCGTCGATGTAGTGTGGCTGGGGCTGTTCGTTTTCCTTTATTGGCTGTGAGGGGGCTAGATTCCCGGCTGCAGATACCAGCTCTCCTTGATCTCCTCCATCACCACGTAGCTGCGCGATTCGGCCGAGGCGGGCAGTCGTTGCAGGATGTCGCCGAGCAGCTTGCGGTAGGCGCCCATTTCGCTGATACGCGCCTTGACGATGTAATCGAAATCGCCGGAGACAAGGTGGCATTCCAGGATCTCCGGCACGTGCGCCAGCTCCGTCTTCACCTTTTCGAACACGTCGCCGGATTTGGCCGACAGTTTGATTTCCAGGAACACGAGCAGGTGCTTACCGAGCGCCTGGGGCGCTACGTGCGCGTGGTAGCCGGTGATCACTCCGCTGCGCTCCATGCGGCGGATGCGCTCGGCGCAAGGCGAGGCGGACAGCCCCACTTTCTCCGCCAGCTCCGTCACTGCGATGCGGCCGTTGCGTTGCAGGACGTCCAGAATCTTGAGGTCGACGCGATCGAGTTCGTGCATTTCGCTGCGCAAAGCCGGAGGGGACGGGGGTGAACCGTGGAATCGACTGCCAAAAGGAAATTTTCGACGAATTCCGCTGAACTGGGCTGCATAGACTAGTCGAAGCTCAGTTTCCGAAGAAGCCGGTTTCGCTGCGATGCATGTAATGGTTCTCGGCGGCGGCGTCATCGGCGTCGCCAGTGCATGGTATCTCGCCCGCCGCGGCGTTCAGGTCACCGTGGTGGAGCGTTGCGACGGCCCCGCGGGCGAAACGAGTTACGCCAACGCCGGGCAGATCTCGCCGGGCTATTCCACGCCATGGGCCGCTCCTGGCGTTCCACTGAAGGCGCTGAAATGGCTGTTTCAGCGACATGCGCCGCTCGCCATCCGGCCGGACGGCAGCCTGCACCAACTCGTGTGGATGGCGCAGATGCTCGCCAATTGCACGGCTGCACGCTACGCCGTGAACAAGTCGCGGATGCTGCGCCTGGCGGAATATAGCCGTGACTGCCTGCGCGAGCTGCGCGAGGAAACCGGCCTCGAGTACGAGCAGCGCACTTACGGGTTGCTGCAGCTGTTCCGCTCGCGCGATCAGTACGAAGCCGCGCGCCGCGATATCGGCGTGCTCGAGGAATGCGGGGTGGCCTACGAGTTGCTCGACGCCGCACGCCTGTATACCGCTGAGCCCGCACTCGCGAGGATCAAGGACAAGCTCGCCGGCGGACTGCGATTGCCCAACGACGAGACCGGCGACTGCCGCCTGTTCACATTGCGGCTTGCCGAGCATGCCGCACGGCTAGGAGTGGCGTTCCGCTACAACCAGTCGATCGAGGAGATCTGTACGCGCGGCCGACGTGTGGTCGGCGTGCGCGTGGGGGAGGAGGTTCTCACGGCGGACGTATACGTTCTGGCGCTCGGCAGCTATTCGCGCGGATTGTTGCGGACCCTGGACATCGACTTGCCGGTCTACCCGGTCAAAGGCTATTCCATCACGACGCCGGTCGTGGACGAGGCCGCGGCGCCCGTATCCACGGTGCTGGATGAGACCTACAAGGTCGCCGTCACGCGCTTCGAGCGCCGCATTCGCGTCGGCGGCATGGCTGAACTGGCGGGTTTCGATCTGCGCCTGGATCCGCGCCGCCGCGCGACGCTGGAATACGTGCTGCACGACTTGTTTCCCGGTGCGGGCCGGTCCTCCGGCGACGTGGAGTTCTGGACGGGGCTGCGAGCGATGACGCCCGACAGCACGCCGATCGTCGGCGCGAGCCCGTTGCAGAACCTGTTCATCAACACCGGCCACGGCACCCTCGGCTGGACGATGGCCTGCGGCTCCGGGCGCCTCATCGCCGATCTCGCTGTCGGCCGTCCCCCGGAGATCTCGACGGAAGGTCTCGGGTTGTCGCGCTACGCCAAACAGCGATCGCGCGGTGAGCGGCGGTCGCCGGCGACCAGACCGCTGGGCCACGGCGTTTGAGACTCGCTCGAGGTGGGTTGAGGCGATAAGCCGCAAACAGCAGGTTCGCCGCCCGGGAACGAAGCCGCCGCCCGCCGACCCCCCATCGTGATCCGGCCCTCGCCCGAATGCAGCCGGCTCAAAGCTCGTCCGACACAGGCGCCTGCAGGCTGATCTTGGCGACTTCGTAACCCTTCTTGAAGTCGCGGATGTGTTTGGCCATCCAGCTTGCGGCCGTCTCGCCGTCGCGGGCTTTCACCGCCTCCAGCATGCGCGCCTGTGCGGTGGCGATGCGCGTGCGCGCCTGCGTGACGCGGTCGATCATGGCGCGCAGGGAAGGAGCGAGGAGTTGGATGAGCGGTTCCTGCGCGAGCGCGAGCGCCGGATTGTGCGTGGCTTCGCCCAGGCGTCGAAAGAAGCTGGCGACATGCTCGACGGCGCGCTGTGAGTCTTGGTTGTCGGCCTTGAATTGTGCAACCGCCTGCTGCAGGAGCTGCAGGTCCGCCTCCGTGCGGCGCTTGGCGGCCGTTTCCGCGAGCGGCGGTTCGAGGATGGTGAGCGCTTCCCAGACGTTGAAGAACGTGACGTTGTGCAGGGCCAGGGCGCGGCTCACTCCGCCGCCGACCACATGATGCTCCGGGCGCGTCACCACCATGAGCTTCGAGCCGCGCTGTCGGCCGATGAGCCCGCTGCTCTCGAGCTCGCGCATGGCCTCGCGCACCGTCGAGCGGTTCACACCGAACTGACGGGCCAGCTCGGTTTCCGAGGGCAGGCGATCGCCGGCCGCCAGGGATCGATCGGTGATGCGCGCGAGCAGCGCCGCGGCCACCTTGCGGTAAGCCGGTTCGATGCGGATGGGTTCGAATTGCGCGCTCATGTCCTGTCCTTTCTCTTCCTTCGACGGCTCGCGGGCTTCGCGCCGCCTCATGCGGATTTTTGAAACAGCTCCCGCCCGATGAGCGTGCGGCGGATTTCCTGTGTGCCTGCACCTATCTCATACAGCTTGGCGTCGCGCAACAGCCGACCGGCCGGGAATTCGTTGATGTAGCCGTTGCCGCCGAGCGCCTGTATGGCTTCGAGCGCCGACTGAGTCGCCCGCTCGCTGGCGAACAGGATGGCCGCCGCGGCGTCCTGGCGTGTCGTGCGCCGCTCGTCGCAGGCTCGCGCCACCGCGTACACGTAAGCGCGTGCGGCGTTGAGCTGAGTGTACATGTCGGCGATCTTGGCCTGCATGAGCTGGAACGTTCCGATCGCCTCACCGAACTGTTTGCGCTCGTGTACGTAGGGCAGCACCAGATCGAGCGCCGCAGCCATGAGACCGAGCGGCCCGCCCGCCAGCACGGCGCGCTCGTAATCGAGGCCGCTCATGAGCACGCGCACGCCCTGGTTTTCCTCGCCGAGCAGATTCTTCGCCGGCACGAAGCATTCCTCGAACACCAGCTCGCAGGTGCTCGAGCCCCGCATACCGAGCTTGTCGAGCTTTTGCGCCGTGGAGAAACCGGGATAGCCGCGTTCGATGATGAATGCGGAGACGCCTCTCGGCCCGGCTTCCGGATCGGTCTTGGCGTAGACCACCAGCACGTCCGCATCGGGACCGTTGGTGATCCACATCTTGCGCCCCGTGAGCACGTAACCGTCGTCTTTGCGTTGTGCGCGCAACTGCATCGAAACCACGTCCGAGCCGGCGCCGGGCTCGGACATCGCCAGCGCGCCGACATGCTCGCCGGAGATCAGCTTCGGCAGGTACTGCTCGCGCTGCGCGTCATTGCCGTTCAGTCGCAGCTGGTTCACGCACAGGTTGGAATGGGCGCCATAGGAAAGCCCCACCGCGCCGGAGGCGCGCGAGATCTCCTCCATCGCCACGACGTGAGCGAGATAGCCGAGGCCTGCGCCGCCCCATTGCTCGGGCACGGTGATGCCGAGCAGCCCCTGCTCGCCGAGTTTCGGCCACAGATGGCGGGGGAATTCGTTGCTGCGGTCGATCTCAGCGGCGATCGGAGCGATCTCGGCGCGGGCGAAACGGCGCACCTGCTCGCGGACCTGTTCGAGCGTCTCGCCCAGGCCGAAATCGAAGTCGCATGCGTCTAGTGCGGACACTACCTTGCTCCCATCTGTTGAGTTGTTGTATTGTCGGACAATCGTGCCGTAACAGCAAGCGGCCAGGCGACCCTACTCGAGGCTCTGCGAATATGTCGGTCATCGTCTCCAGGCTGTCGGCCGCTGCTGCAGCGCCGAACGCTGCGGCCATGCGCGCGTTGGTCGAGGATCTACGCGCCAAGGTGGGGCGCATCATGCTGGGCGGCGGCGAGAAGGCCCGAGCGCGCCACGTCTCGCGCGGCAAGCTCCTGCCTCGCGAGCGTATCAGCCAGTTGCTGGACGTGGGCGCGCCGTTTCTCGAGTTGTCGCAGCTGGCGGCGTATCAGGTGTACGACGAAGAAGTACCGGCCGCGGGTCTGATCACCGGCGTCGGCAGGGTGTCGGGCCGCGAGTGCGTGATCGTCGCCAACGATGCGACGGTGAAGGGCGGCGCCTACTATCCGCTGACCGTCAAGAAACATCTGCGCGCCCAGGAGATCGCCGCGCAGAATCGCTTGCCCTGCATCTATCTGGTGGACAGCGGCGGCGCCTATCTGCCCGGCCAGGACGAAGTGTTTCCCGATCGCGAGCATTTCGGCCGCATCTTCTACAACCAGGCGAACATGTCGGCCGCGGGCATACCGCAGATCGCGGTGGTGATGGGCAGCTGCACTGCGGGCGGCGCCTACGTGCCTGCGATGTCCGACGAAGCGATCATCGTGCGCAACCAAGGCACGATTTTTCTGGGTGGGCCGCCGTTGGTGAAAGCGGCCACGGGCGAGGTGGTTTCGGCCGAGGACCTCGGCGGCGCCGACGTGCACTCGCGCATCTCCGGCGTCACCGATCACTACGCGATGGACGACGCACATGCGCTGGCGTTGGCGCGGCGCAGCGTGGCCAATCTCAACGGCGGCGGACTGACGCCGGGCGCACGCGCGACGCTCGCCATGGCGCCGCCCGAAGATCCGCTGTACGACGCGGACGAGCTGTATGGCTTGATCCCACAGGATCCGCGCCAGCCGTTCGAGGTGCGCGAAGTCATCGCGCGCATCGTCGACGGCAGCCGCTTCGACGAGTTCAAGCAGCTTTACGGCGCAACGCTGGTGTGCGGTTTCGCCCACATCCACGGCTACCCGGTCGGCATCCTCGCGAACAACGGCATCCTGTTCAGCGAGTCGGCGCTCAAGGGCGCTCACTTCATCGAGCTGTGCTGTCAGCGCGGCGTGCCGCTGGTCTTCCTGCAGAACATCACCGGATTCATGGTCGGGCGCAAATACGAAGCTGGCGGCATCGCCAAGGACGGGGCCAAGCTGGTGACGGCTGTGGCGTGCGCGAAGGTGCCAAAGTTCACCGTGATCATCGGCGGCTCTTTCGGCGCCGGCAACTACGGCATGTGCGGCCGGGCGTACTCGCCGCGCTTTCTCTGGATGTGGCCCAACGCGCGGATCTCGGTCATGGGCGGCGAGCAGGCCGCCAACGTGCTCGCGCAGGTGCGTCGCGACAGCCTCGAGGCGCAGGGCAAGTCCTGGAGCGTCGCCGAGGAAGAGGCGTTCAAGGCGCCGATCCGCGAGCAGTACGAGAGTCAGGGACATCCGTATTACGCGAGCGCGCGGTTGTGGGACGACGGCGTCATCGATCCGGCCGATACGCGCATGGTGCTTGCGCTCGGCGTTTCCGCCGCGCTCAACGCACCCATCGAGCCGACTCGCTTCGGGGTCTTCAGGATGTAGCGGCGATCCGCCGCAAGTATGCTTCGTGATCGATCAACACGATGCAGCGGGCCGCGGAGCTGAACGAGGAGCGAGAATGAGCAGTGTGCAAGTGGAATACGCCGAAGACGGGCGCGCCACGATCCGGCTCGCGCGACCGGAGCGGCACAATGCATTCGACGACGTGGTCATCGCTGAGCTGACCGAAGCGTTCAGCCGCGCATCGAGCGCCGCGAATGTGCGCTGGATCGTGCTCGAATCCACCGGCCCCAGCTTCTCGGCCGGCGCGGACCTCGCCTGGATGCGGCGTATGGCGGACTACTCGGAAGCCGACAACCAGCGCGACGCGTACGCGCTCGCCAACCTGATGCGCATCATCGATACGTGCCCGCGTCCCGTGGTCGCGGTTGTGCAAGGAGCGGCGTATGGCGGCGGCGTCGGTTTGATCGCGGCATGCGACATCGCTGTGGCGGCCGAGACCGCGACTTTTTCTCTTTCCGAGGTTCGCCTCGGCCTCATTCCCGCTGCGATCTCGCCGTATGTGGCCGCCGCGATCGGCGCACGCGCATGCCGGCGCTATTTCCTGACCGCCGAACGGTTCTCGGCGGCCGAAGCTCATCGCCTCGGTTTGGTGCACGAAGTGGCGCCGGCGGACGGGTTGCTCGAGGCGCGCGATCGTCTGCTCGCCGCTTTGAGCGACGGCGGCCCGCAAGCGCAGGCGGCTGCGAAAGAACTGGTCGCCGGCGTGATTCACCGTGCGCCGGACGAAAGCCTGGCGCGCTGGACCGCCGCGCGCATCGCCGAAATCCGCGCCTCGGACGAAGGCCGCGAAGGCGTCTCGGCGTTCCTCGAGCGGCGCAAACCGGCTTGGAAGGCGTCGCGCCCGTGACGACCACGGCTGTCCACCTTCTTGCAGACGCGGACTGCTGTCAGAGCCTCTCATCGACTGCGCGACTTCCATGATGGCCGACGCAACATGTTCGAAAAAATTCTGATTGCTAATCGCGGCGAAATCGCCGTACGCGTGTTGCAGACGGCGCGTCGCCTCGGCGTGCGCACCGTCGCCGTCTATTCCGAAGCGGACGTCGACGCCCTGCACGTGCAGCTGGCGGATGAAGCCGTCTGCATCGGTCCGGCGCCCGCCGCCGAGAGCTATCTGCGCGGGGATGTCATTCTGCAGGCCGCACGGCGGACCGGGGCGCAAGCGATTCATCCGGGCTACGGGTTTCTCTCCGAGAACGCACAATTCGCCGCCGCGTGCGGCGAAGCGGGCGTCGTCTTCATCGGTCCGCCGAGCGAAGCCATTCGCGCCATGGGTTCGAAGTCCGAATCCAAGCGCATCATGAGCGACGCCGGGGTGCCGCTCGTGCCTGGCTACCACGGCGCCGCGCAGGATCTGCAGACTCTGCAGCGCGAGGCCGATCGCATCGGCTATCCCGTGCTCGTCAAAGCTTCCGCAGGCGGGGGCGGCAAGGGCATGCGCGTGGTGCGCAGCGCCGGCGAGCTTGCCGAGGCCATTTCCGGGGCGGGTCGTGAGGCGAAGGCCGCGTTCGGCGATGGGAGCCTGCTGCTCGAGAAGTACTTGTCGCAACCGCGGCACGTGGAAATCCAAGTATTCGCGGATCGCTGCGGCGCTTGTGTGTATCTCTTCGAGCGCGATTGCTCGATACAGCGTCGCCACCAGAAGGTCATAGAAGAGGCGCCGGCGCCTGGGCTCACGGAAGAGCTGCGCGTGCGGATGGGCGAGGCGGCCGTGGCCGCGGCGCGGGCCGTCAATTATGTCGGCGCCGGCACGGTGGAGTTCCTGTACGAGAACGGCGAGTTCTACTTCATCGAAATGAACACGCGTCTGCAGGTCGAGCACCCGGTGACCGAGATGATCACCGGACTCGACCTGGTGGAATGGCAATTGCGTATTGCGGCGGGCGAGCCCTTGCCGAGGCGGCAGGAGGAGCTCGAGAGGCGCGGCCACGCATTCGAGGCGCGCGTGTACGCGGAGGATCCGATGCGGGAGTTCCTGCCCGCCACCGGCCGCCTGACGCACGTGCGCGCTCCGGCGCAGGATGCGCACGTACGCGTCGACGCCGGCGTGCGTGCGGGCGATGAGATCTCGGTGCACTACGATCCGATGATCGCGAAGCTGATCACCTGGGATGAGGACCGAGGCGCAGCGTTGCGCAGACTGCGCCGCGCACTCGCCGAGTACGAGATCGCGGGACTCTCCACGAACATTCCGTTCCTCTCTTCGATCGCCGCACATCCTGCGTTCGACGCGGGACAGGTCGATACGCATTTTATCGAGCGCCATCGCGAAGACCTGGCGATGCGCGCCGAACCTACGCCGGACGAAGGGCTGGCGCTGGCCGCGATTGCGATCGTGCTGCGGCGGGACGCCGAGGCTCACGGCGCGCGCTCTGACGATCCATGGTCGCCCTGGGCCTCGGTCACCGGCTGGCGGCTCAACGCCGACAATCAGCATGAGCTGCGCCTGATCGACGGCGAGGCCACGCGCGAGGTGGTGCTGCATTTCCGCAAGGACGGATACGAGATTGAAGTCCCGGGCGGACGACGCCTGAGGGCCGCGCACGTAAGTGTCGCGAACGGCGTGCTGAGCGCAGTAGTCGACGGCCAGCGCCTGCGCAGCTCGGTCGTGTTCGACGGCCTGACTCTTACGCTGTTCAACCAGGGCCGCGTGTGGCGCCTGATGCTCGACGACCCGATGGCGCGCGCCGAGAAGCAGGAGGGCGTCGCCGGCCGCCTGACCTCGCCGATGCCCGGCTCGGTCGTCGCGGTGCTGGTGGCCGAAGGCGACCTCGTAGAGCGCGATCAGCCGCTGATGGTGATCGAGGCGATGAAGATGGAGCACACTATCCGCGCGCCGGCGACCGGCCGCGTCGTGAAAATCCATTTCGCCGTCGGGCTGCAGGTGAGCGAAGGTGAGGAGCTGCTGGCGCTGGAAAGCGGTTAGCGGTTGGTTCAGAGGACCAGCGCCTTGCCGGCTGCCTTTGCAGCTCTGACATGGCGCGAATCTTCTGACTGACCGCTTCAAGCTCATGGACAGCACATCCGCTCAACGCCCCGCTCCCGACGCCGTACTCACCGACATCGCCGACTACGTGCTCTCTTACGAGATCGCGAGCGACGCCGCATACGAGACTGCCTATTACTGCCTGATGGACGCGCTCGCGTGCGGCTTCCAGGCGCTGCAGCACCCGGCGTGCACCAGGCTCATGGGGCCGGTCGTGCCCGGTGCGACGATGCCGGGCGGCGCGCGCGTCCCGGGAACCTCCTACGAGCTCGATCCGGTGCAGGCGGCGTTCAACATTGGGGCGATGATCCGCTGGCTGGACTTCAACGACGCCTGGCTCGCCGCGGAATGGGCACATCCCTCGGACAATCTCGGCGGCATCCTCGCGGTTGCGGACTACCTCTCGCGCAGCGCGGCCGCCGAGGGCAGAGAGTCCATGACGGTGCGCGACGTGCTCACCGCGATGATCAAGGCCTATGAGATTCAGGGCGTCAGCGCGCTGGAGAACGGCTTCAACCGCGTCGGGCTCGATCACGTCTTGCTGGTGCGCATCGCCTCCACCGCGGTGGTCACGGCAATGCTGGGCGGTGCGCGCGATCAGGTGATCAATGCGGTCTCGAACGCCTGGGTCGACGGCGGCGCGCTGCGAACATACCGCCACGCGCCGAACACCGGTTCGCGCAAGAGCTGGGCTGCGGGCGATGCGACCGCACGCGCCGTGCGTCACGCCCTGATCGCGCTCACCGGCGAAATGGGCTATCCCTCGGCGCTGACGGCCAAGACCTGGGGTTTCCAGGATGTGCTGTTCGAGGGCAGGCCGCTGGTCTACAACCAGCCGTTCGGCAGCTACGTCATGGAGAACGTGCTGTTCAAGATTTCCTTCCCTGCGGAGTTTCATGGGCAGACGGCGGTCGAGTGCGCCATGGCGCTGCATACGCAGGTGAAGGACCGGCTGGCGCAGATCGAGCGCGTCGTCATCGAGACGCAGGAAGCCGCCGTGCGCATCATCGACAAGACCGGTCCGCTCGCCAATCCGGCGGACCGCGACCACTGCATCCGGTACATGACGGCCATCCCGCTGATCTTCGGCCGGCTGACTGCGCAGGACTACGAAGACGAAGTCGCGCGTGATCCGCGCATCGACCAGCTGCGCTCGAAGATGCAGGTGAGGGAGAATCCCATCTTCACGGAGGAGTACTACGCGCCGGACAAACGGCATATCGGCGCCGCCGTGCAGGTGTTCTTCAAGGACGGAACCTCCACCGAGCGCGTCGCGGTCGACTACCCGATCGGCCACCGCAAGCGCCGCGCCGAAGGCATGCCGCTGCTCGTGAAGAAGTTCGAAGCTTCCGTCGCGGCGCACTTCTCGCCGAAGCAGGCCGAGTCGATCAAGGCGTTGTTCGCCAATCGCGCGCGCCTGGAGCAGACGAGCGTGAACGAGCTCATGGCGCGGCTGGTGAAGAATTAGAAGCGGTTAGCGGCTAGTGAGAAGGCGACTGGCGGAGAGGGCATTGCTCTTCGCGGAGATGCATTGCCCCTGGCGGAGAGAGGCATCGCCCCTCTGAACCAACCGCTAACCGCTAACCGCTTCTCACCCAGCCGCTAACCGCTATCCGCTTCCAATCCTTCTAAGGAGAGCCGCGCCCACGGAGTAGCCGCCGCCGAATGTCGCGAGTACGGCATATTCCCCGGGCGCTACGCGATCGGCGTATCGATGCAAAGTGATCGCCACGCTGGCGCAACCCGTATTGCCCAGCGTGTCGATGGTGAGAGCCAGTCGCTCGGCGGGCAGAGCCAGATCCTGAGCCACGTGGTCGAGGATGCGCTTGTTGGCCTGGTGCGGGACTAGCAGACGCAGCGCATCGACGCCCAGACCGTGAGCGGCCAGCAGCGTGCGCACCGAGCTGGCCATCTCCTGGCAGGCGCGGGCGAACACTTCCCGGCCATGAGGCATCTCGAGCAGACCCTGCGCGGTGTTGAGCGTGATGGCCTGCGGACCCTGGCCCAGGTGGCCCAATCCGCGAGTGCTCACGTCGAGCACCTCGAACTGCGCTTGCGAGTTTGCCGCGCTCAGCACCACGGCCGCGGCGCCGTCGCCCCACAGATGGCCGGACATTGCATCCTCGTCGCGAGAATGCGCGCTGTTGTGCTCGGCGGCCACGATCAGCGCCTTGCGGGCGCGTCCGCTCCCGAAATAGGCGCTCGCCACGTCGACTGCGTCGAGAAAGGAGGAGCAGGCGGTCGAGAGATAGATCGCGCGCGCGTCATGCAGCTCGAAACGCCGCTGAATCACATGCGCGAGCGTGCCGATGGTGTCCACCGGCGTGTAAGAGCCTGCAATGATCAGATCGACGCCGTCGAGCGCGTCGGGGCGGCGCCCGAGCAGCGATTGCACGGCGGCGACGCCCATGGTGTTGAGATTCTCGTCAGCCGCGGCGCGCCGGCGTTGCTTGATGCCGGTGCGCTGCTCGAACCACTGAGCGGGCTTGCCAGTCAGGCTCGCGAAGTAGTCATTGTCGACGATGCGCTCGGGCAGATAGACGCTCGAGTCGAGCAGAAACATCATTCGGCGGTTTCCTGGGGGCGGGCGCGCGGACCCGCGGTGTCTGCGAAGCGGGCAATCTTACTGGCATTCCACCTGCGCCGGCAGCCTAGGGCGCCTCGCCAGACCAGCTGGCGCATGTGACGC
Source organism: Steroidobacteraceae bacterium (assembly GCA_034005205.1). Taxonomy (GTDB): domain Bacteria; phylum Pseudomonadota; class Gammaproteobacteria; order Steroidobacterales; family Steroidobacteraceae; genus Steroidobacter. The sequence goes on from JAVEVD010000032.1 coordinate 21,039, forward strand.
GTGGGAATCGGCGGCGATTCCATGGGAGAATCGCGCCGGGTGTGAGTCGATCCCCGACCTGTGGCGCCTCACGCCTGGCGGACACGTCCGGCAAGCACACAGGTCCAGAGCCGCCGATTAACACACGTTCATCGAACACATGCCGACCCGTCAGGATCCTCCCGCAACGACCGGCCGCGAAGATCTGCGCCAGGCGGCGCTCGACTACCACGAGCTGCCGACGCCCGGAAAGCTCACGGTGAGCGCCACCAAACAGATCACCAACCAGCGGGATCTCGCGCTCGCCTATTCCCCGGGGGTGGCGGCCGCCTGCGAGGAGATCGCCGCCGATCCGTTGAACGCGTTCCGCTACACGGCCCGCGGCAATCTGGTCGCCGTGATCACCAACGGCACCGCAGTGCTCGGGCTGGGCGCGATCGGCCCGCTGGCCGCCAAGCCCGTGATGGAAGGCAAAGCGGTGTTGTTCAAGAAGTTCGCCGGCATCGACGTGTTCGACATCGAAGTCGACGCGTGCGACCCGGATCGGCTGGTCGATGTGATCGCTGCGCTCGAGCCGACTTTCGGCGGAGTGAACCTCGAGGACGTGAAGGCGCCGGAGTGCTTCGAGGTGGAGCGCCGGCTGCGGGAGCGGATGAAGATTCCGGTTTTCCACGACGACCAGCACGGCACCGCCATCATCGTCGGGGCCGCATTCCTCAACGGCCTGCACGTGGTCGGCAAGCGCATCGAGGAGGTCAAGCTCGTGGTGAGCGGTGCGGGCGCGGCGGCGCTCGGGTGCGTAGACCTGCTGGTCGACCTGGGATTGCCCCGCGAGAACATCTGGCTCACCGACCTCGCAGGCGTGGTGTACGCCGGGCGCAAGGAGCTCATGGATCCGCACAAGGAGCGCTTTGCGCAGCACACCAAGCTGCGTACGCTCGAGGAGGTGATCGAGGGGGCGGACGCATTCCTCGGGCTCTCGGCTGGCGGAGTGCTCAAGCCGCACATGGTCGAGCGCATGAGTGCGCGGCCGCTGATCTTCGCGCTCGCCAATCCGGTTCCGGAAATCCTGCCGGAAGTCGCGCGCGCCGCGGCGCCCGACGCCGTCATCGCTACCGGCCGCAGCGACTATCCCAACCAGGTCAACAATGTCCTGTGCTTCCCGTACATATTCCGCGGCGCGCTCGACGTCGGCGCAACGACCATCACGCGCTGCATGGAGATCGCCGCGGTGCGCGCCATCGCCGAGCTGGCGCGTCAGGAGCAGAGCGACATAGTCGCGAGCGCTTACGACGTGGAGGATCTGTCCTTCGGTCCCGACTATCTCATTCCCAAGCCGTTCGATCCGCGCCTGATCATGAAGATTGCGCCGGCCGTGGCGCGCGCGGCGATGGCGGCCGGCGTGGCGACCCGGCCGATCGATGACTTTGAGGCGTACGTCGAGAAGCTGCAGCGCTTCGTTTATCACAGCGGCACGTTCATGACGCCGGTGTTCGCCGCCGCCCGCAAGATTCCGCCGGAGCGCTCACGGATCATCTTCGCCGAGGGCGAGGAAGAGCGCGTGCTGCGCGCCGCGCAGGTGCTGGTGGACGAAGGGGTGGCGCGCCCGATCCTGGTCGGACGTCCGGCGATCATCGAGATGCGCATGAAGCGTTACGGCTTGCGAGTGCGCCCGGGCGAAGACGTCCTGATCGTCAATCCCGAGCACGACGCGCGCTACGCCGAATACTGGCGGGAGTATCACGCCCTGACGGCGCGACGCGGCGTCAGGGCGCAATACGCCAAGCTGGAGATGCGCAGGCGCACCACGCTGATCGCCGCGATGCTGCTGAGGAAAGGCGAGGGCGACGGCATGATCTGCGGCACGATCAGCACTACTGCACGCCATCTGCGGTACATCGACAAAGTGATCGGCAGAGCGCCGGGCGTCAGCCTGTATGCTGCAATGAACGCGCTGCTGCCGCCGAATCGTCAATTGTTCCTGGTCGACACTCACATCAACCTGAACCCGACGGCCGAGCAGATCGCCGAGATCACGCTCATGGCGGCTGCGGGCGTGCGGCGCTTCGGCATCGAGCCCAAAGCGGCGCTGCTTTCGCATTCGAATTTCGGCACGAGCGATGCGCCCTCGGCGATCAAGATGAGAGAGGCGCTCGAAATCGTGCGCCAGCGCGACCCGCAGCTCGAGATCGACGGCGAGATGCACGGCGACTGCGCGCTGGACGAGGCCTTGCGCCATAGCGTACTGCCCGACACGACGCTGCACGGCTCGGCGAATCTGCTCGTGTTTCCGGATCTGGATTCCGCCAACATCGCCTACAACCTGCTGAAGACCGCGGCGGGCGCCAACGTGACGATCGGGCCCATGCTGCTCGGCTGCGCCAGGCCGGTGAACATCCTGACGCCCTCGGCCACGGTGCGGCGCATCGTCAACATGACGGCGCTGACGGTGGCGCACGCCAATACGAGTCGCATCCAGGAGTGAGGCTGTCGGCAAGCGGCGCCGTGCAGTTCCGGCGTCGAGTTCGACGGCCGCATGCTCGTCCCCAACCAACGCAGTCCGATGAGAACCGCAGTTTCGCAAGCCCTTGTGTCACGACCACCGCCATTCTGCTGCGCCATGGGCCCACAGGCTTGATCAGCGCTTAGCTGGAATGCAGCCGCCGGAAGTCCGGCCGCCACGCCGCTCGAACCGTCTATGAAGAAGCCGATCCTGATCGCTGTCCTCGTCCTGGTCTGCATCGTAGCGCTGACGGCCTTGCTTCTCGGCCGCAGCAATGCGCAGTACGAACTCGTGCTGTACGGCGCCGTCGATATCCGGCAGATCGAACTGCCGTTCGCCGACAGCGAGCGCATCGCGGCGGTGCTGGTCGAGGAAGGCGATCGGGTGAGCGCCGGCCAGGTGCTCGCGCGCCTGGACACCGGCCGCCTCGCGCCTCGCGCGGCGCAGGCCGAGGCCCGCGTTGCAGCGCAAGCGGAGGCGCTGCGCAGGCTGCAGAACGGCGCACGCCCCGAGGAGATCGCCCAGGCGCGCGCTGCGCTGGAAGCGGCGCAGGCCGAAGCGGTCAACGCGCGCAGCCAGTACGAGCGCCTGGCGGCGATCAGCGAGTCCTCGAACGGCCGCGCGGTCAGCCGCCAGGACTTGGACGCCGCCCAGGCCGCCTTGCGCATGGGCGAAGCTCGCGTGGAGAACGCGCGCAAGGCGCTCGATCTTGTGCTTGCGGGCCCGCGCGAAGAAGACATCGCGCAGGCGAAGGCGCAGCTCGAAGCCGCTCGCGCCGAGTTCGCTCTGCTGAGCAAGCAGCTCCAGGATGCAGATCTCGTGGCGCCGACTGAGGCGGTCGTTCGCAGCCGCCTCATGGAGCCGGGCGAGTTCGCAACACCGCAGCGACCGGTGCTCTCGCTTGCGGTGACGAACCCTAAATGGGTGCGCGCGTATGCGTCCGAGACCGCGCTCGGAAGACTGCAGCTCGGCATGCCGGCGCGCGTCATCGTCGACAGCTTTCCCGAAGAGCCGCTGCCAGGTTCACTCGGCTACATCTCGTCCGTCGCAGAGTTCACCCCGAAAACGGTGCAGACCGAGGAACTGCGCACCAGTCTGGTCTACGAGGTGCGCGTGTTCGTCGAGGATCCGCAGGATCGCCTCAGGCTCGGCATGCCGGCCACGGTGCGGATCGATCTCTCCGAGGGTGAGCGCAGCGCGCAGGCGCGACGATGAACGCTGGCGCTCAGCCTGTCATCATCGGCAGCGACCTGCTCAAGACCTTCTCTCGCGGCAAGCGCGCCGTGGTGCGGGCGCTCGATCGCGTCGGCATAGCAGCGCCGCACGGCGCGCTGACGGCGATCGTCGGGCCCGACGGCGCCGGCAAGACGACGCTGCTGCGCATGGCCGCCGGTCTGCTGCGGCCGGATGAGGGCGAGCTGAGCGTGCTCGGCTTCGACGCCAGCCGCAATCCGCAGGAGATTCAGGACCGCATCAGTTACATGCCGCAGCGCTTCGGTCTGTACGAGGATCTGAGCGTCCAGGAGAACCTCGACCTCTATGCGGACCTGCACGGCGTGTCTGCGCAGGAGCGCGCAGCGCGCTATCCGCGGCTGATGGACATGACGCAGCTGGCGCCGTTCCGGGGGCGGCTCGCTGGCAAGCTGTCCGGCGGCATGAAACAGAAGCTCGGCCTGGCATGCACGCTGGTGCGCTCGCCGGAGTTGCTGCTGCTCGATGAGCCGACGGTCGGCGTCGATCCTTTGTCGCGCCGCGAGCTGTGGGAGATCGTGCGCCGGCTCGTGGAGCGCGACGGACTGTCGGTCGTCGTCAGCACGTCCTATCTGGACGAGGCGGAGCATTGCGCCCACGTGATCGTGCTGCACGAGGGCGCCGTTCTGGCGGCGGGCGCTCCCGAGGAGATTCGCGCGCCCGCGCGGGGCCTGACGTTCATCGCAACGAGCGACGACGCGCAGCCGGCGCGCACGCTGCAAACGCGCGTCATGCAGCGCCCCGGCGTGATCGACGCCGCGCCCCATGGCGGTTACGTTCGCCTGGTCATGGCGCCCGGAGCCGTGGACGTCGGATCGCCGGCGCAGACCGTGCAGGATCTGAAGCTGCAGCCGACCGACGCGACGCTCGAAGACGGCTTCATGGTGCTGTTGCGCGAGCGCCTTCAGGAAGGCGCCGCAGGGCGCCGCTTCGAGCATGCGCCGTCGAATGTCGGGCATGAAGCGGAGCCGGTGGTGGTCGAGGTTCGCGACCTGGTGCGCAAGTTCGGCGAGTTCACCGCTGTGGATCGGACCAGCTTCGCCGTACGCCGCGGCGAGGTGTTCGGTCTGCTGGGTCCGAACGGCGCCGGCAAGACGACGACCTTCCGCATGCTGTGCGGACTGCTGCCGGCCACCAGCGGAACCTTGCGCGTCGCCGGCGCCGATCTGCGGCGCGCGCGCGCGCAGGCTCGCCAGCGGATCGGTTACGTGGCCCAGAAGTTCGCGCTGTACGGCAATCTCACGGTGCGTGAGAACCTGGAGTTCTTCGCCGGCGCGTATGGGCTGCGCAATCGGCGGCTGCGCGAGCGTCTCGACTGGGCTCTCGAGCAATTCGAGCTGGGGCAGGTTCAGGCGCAGGCGGCTGAGGATCTGCCTGGCGGCTACCAGCGGCGCCTCGCAATGGCGGCGGCCCTGCTGCACGAGCCGGACATCTTGTTTCTCGATGAGCCCACGAGCGGCGCCGATCCGCTCGCCCGCCGCGAGTTCTGGGCGCGCATCACCGCGCTTGCCGAGCGCGGCGTGACGGTGATCGTGACCACACATTTCATGGAAGAGGCGGAGTACTGCGACCGGATCATGGTCCAGGATGCGGGCGCGATGCTCGCCATCGGCCCCCCGGCGCAGGTGCGCGCCAGCGCCGGGGAGTCGGTGCGCAACATGGACGAGGCGTTCATGGCGATTGTGGAGCGAGCGCGGATGAAGAAGGAAGCGGATAGCGGATAGTCCAGAAAGGCCGGTCAGGTCTTGAGTCTCTGGTGGAAGATTTCAGGCAGATGGTCTTGCGAGCAAGCGCTTCCGGCTCGGGAGCGGATGGAGCAGTGGATCGATAGTGGGCGGCGACGGCGGCGACATCCTTGAGACGGTCCTCGACGGCGGGCAGGCGTGCGGGGCGCGGCGGCGCGCCTCGCTGCGGCGCATTCGCGCGTTGGTCGTGAAGGAAAGCCGTCAGCTCGTGCGCGACAAGAGCAACGTGCTGGTCGGCATGTTTCTGCCGCTGTTGCTGATCCTCATCTTCGGTTACGGCCTGTCGTTCGATGTGCGCAACATGCCGGTCGCCGTCGTATTGGAAGATACGTCGCCGACGGCGACGGATGCAGTCGCGGGCCTGTATCTCTCGCCGTATTTCTCGCCGCTCACGCTGACCAACATGGCGAACGCCGAGCAGTTGATGCGCGACGGCGAAGTGGATGGGATCGTGCGGCTCGGGCCGGATTTCTCGCGGCGGCTGGCCGCGGGCGACGCCAGCATTCAAATCATCGTCAATGGCGTCGACGCCAATCAGGCGCGGGTCATGCAAGCGTACGCCCAGGGCGCGGTGGCGCAATGGAACGTGCGCCGGCGCGCCGCCGGCGAGCCGCTGGTCAGCATGGTCGGATCCGTGACGTTGCAGGAGCGGATCTGGTTCAACGAGGCGAACAGCAGCACCTGGTTCCTCGTGCCGGGCCTGATCGTGCTCATCATGACGCTGATCGGCGCGTTGCTCACCGCGCTGGTCATGGCGCGAGAATGGGAGCGCGGCACGCTCGAGGCGCTGTTCGTCACGCCGGTGCGCGCCGGTGAGATCCTGATCAGCAAGATCATTCCCTACTTCGGCGTGGGCCTGGTCGGACTCGCCTTGTGCTTGCTGGCGGCGCGCTTCCTGTTCGAGGTCCCGATTCGCGGGTCGCTGCTCGTTATCTTGTTCTGCTCGATGCTCTACCTGCTGGTGTCCCTGGGCGTCGGGCTGCTGATCTCCGCGGCGGTCAAGAATCAGTTTCTTGCGGCTCAGATGGCCGTGCTGGTCAGTTTTCTGCCTGCGCTGATGCTGTCCGGGTTCATATTCGACATGCGCAGCGTGCCGTTCGCGGTGCGCGCCGTGAGCAGCGTTTTACCCGCCACCTACTACGTGGAAGCGCTCCAGACGCTGTTCCTCGCGGGCAATGTCTGGCCGCTGATCCTCAAGGATTGCGCGGTGCTGGCGTTCGCCGCCGCTGCGCTGCTGGCCCTCGCCAAAGCGCGCACCCGCAAGGAGCTGTGATGCGAGAAGCGCTGCGCCGCATTCTGATCCTCTGCCGCAAGGAGACGCTCGCGATCTTCAAGGATCCGCGCAGTCGCATCATTCTGTTCGTGCCGGTGGTGCTGCAGTCGCTGTTGTTCGGCTATGCGGCCAGCTACGACCTCGATCATGCACCCTACGCGCTGCTGGATGAAGACCGCAGCGCGGCCTCGCGTGAGCTGGTCGAGCGGATCGAGGCGGGCGGCGTATTCCTGCGGGTCGCCGACCTGCGCACGGCGAGCGAAATCGCGCCGGTCATCAATCGCAGAGAGGCGTTGTTCGTATTGCACATCGGCCCACAGTTCGAGCGGACGCTGTCCGGCGGCGCGGAGGCGCCGGTGCAGGTCCTGCTCGACGGCCGCAACACCAACACGGCCGCGACGGCGGCCGGCTACCTGCGAGCCATGGTGGAAAGCTTCAACGCCCGCTGGCGCGAGGAGCGCGGCGCCGTGGGGCCGGCGGTGAACGTACAGACTCGCGCCTGGTACAACGAGAACCTCGAGACGCGTTGGCACATGATCCCGAGTCTCGTGGCGGCGCTCAGCATGCTGCAGACGCTGATGCTGACGGCGCTCTCGGTGGCGCGCGAGCGCGAACAGGGCACGTTCGACCAGTTGCTGGTGACTCCGCTGCGTCCGCGCGAGATCATGGTCGGCAAGGCGGTTCCGCCGATCGTGATCGGGCTCGTGCAGTCCACCATAATTCTGCTGATCGCGCTATTCTGGTTCGACATCCCGTTCGCCGGCTCGCTAGGCGTGTTGTACTTCGCGCTCGCCTTGTTCACGATCGCGACCGTAGGCGTCGGGCTGGCCATCTCGGCGTTGTCGGCCAACATGCAGCAGGCGATGCTTTACTCTTTCGTCTACTTGATGCCGATGATGCTGTTGTCCGGGCTGGCTTCCCCGATCGACAACATGCCGAGGCTGCTGCAATACGTCACGTATGCGAATCCGCTGCGCTACGCGATCGAGTTCGTGCATCGCGTGTATCTCGAAGGCGCCGGCTTGGCCCTGATCGCCGGCGAGCTTTGGCCGCTGGCGCTGATCTCCGTGCTGACGCTGCCGGCGGCGGCCTGGCTGTTCCGTCATCGACTGGTCTGACATGGCTGCGTTGCTCGGCAGTTTGTTTCTTTTCCTGATTGCGTCCGCACAGTCGTGCAGATGCGCCGCTACAGGTCGAACCTCATGCGCGCCTCATATCTGACAGCCCTCGCCTGCGTCGCAGTCGCAGCGGCGCCTGGTTGTGCGATGGGTCCATCCTTCACGCCGCGCGAGATGCGCGCGCCCGATCAGTGGAGCGCCGCCGCGCTCGATGAGGCCGGCGAGATCGTGCAGAGCGATCCCGCGCCACAGTGGTGGACGCTGTTCGGCGATCCGTTGCTGACCGAGCTGGTCGAGCTCACTCACGAACGCAACCTCGACCTGCGCGCAGCGGCGCTGCGGGTGGCGCAGAGCAGGGCGCAACGCGATGCGGTCGCAGGGCGGCGCGGACCCGACGTGTCCGGGAACGCTTCCTGGCAGCGACAGCGGCAAAGCGAATTCGGCGTCGGCACGCGTCTGATCGACGCGATCGGAGCGCCGGGCGCCGAGCGCGACGCTGTCATTGACGTGCTGAGCCAGCCGCACGATGTCTACCAGGCGGGGTTCGACGCTTCGTGGGAGCTCGATTTGTGGGGCCGCGTGCGACGCATGCTGGAATCCGCCGACGCGTCCGCGGCCGCCAGCGCCGCTGAGCTGCAGTTTGTGCAGCTTTCGATCGCCGCCGAGACCGCGCGCACATATATCGAGCTGCGCGGCGTTCAGGATCAATTGCGCATCGCACGTCGCGATGTGGAAGCCAGTGAGGGATTGCTGGAGCTGACGCAGCTCCGTGCGGACGGTGGACTGGTCACGCAGTTGGACGTCGTCAGTCAGCGAGCGCGATTGGCGGATGCGCGCGCCCGCATCCCGCAACTCGAGCAGCTTGCAACACAGTTGATCGACAATCTTGGGCTGCTCTGCGGAGAGCCGCCCGGCGCCTTGCGCGAACGGCTGGCCGGTGCGCGGCCGATTCCGACGCCCCCGCCGCAGGTCGCCGTTGGCGTTCCTTCGCAGGCGGCGAGAAGGCGCCCCGACATTCGCGCCGCGGAGGCGCGCTTGCAGGCGGCGACCGCGGAGATCGGCGTCGCAGCGGCCGACCTGTATCCACGCATTACCTTGACCGGAGGCTTCCTCGCGCAATCGCTCGAGTCAGCCGATCTCGGCGAATGGGGAGCGCGGCAATGGGCTGTCGGACCGAGTCTCTATCTGCCCTTGTTCGATGGCGGTCGGCGCCGGGCGGTGCTGGAGTTGCGAGAGCTTCAGCAACAGGAAGCGGCGGTCAACTATCAGCACACGGTGCTGCGCGCCTGGCGCGAAATCGACAATGCGCTCAGCGCGTATCGCGCCGAGCAGCGTCGTCTCGAAGACCTGCAAGCCGCCGTTGCGGCGAGCCAAGAGGCCTACGAGATCGCCGCGATGCGCTATGAGCATGGTCTGGTCAGTTTTCTCGTGGCCCTCGATGCTCAGCGTACGTTGCTTCAGGCGCAGCGCGCCCACAGCGACAGCACGACCGCGGTCGCGACGCATCTCGTGGCGCTGTACAAGGCGTTGGGCGGCGCCTGGTGACCTGCAGTCCGTCAGCGCGACCCGCCGACCGCAGCGGCCGGGCTGACCTGGCGCCAGAAGCGCAATGCTTCCTGCTTGCGTCCACGTTTCACCAGATAGCTGTAGCCCAGTTCGCCGGCTGATGGAATCAGCGCCGCATCCTGTCCGGCTGCGGCGATCAAGTGCTGCAATCCGCGCTCGTCGCCGCGCGCCAGCAGCAATTCGCCGAGCAGCATGTGCGCCTTGCCATGCGATCCCTGGCGCATCGCGAGCGCCCGCAGCGTTTCGATCGCATCCGCGTTCCTGTTCACGTTGAGCAGCAGGTTGGCTTTGATCCATAGATCGTCCGGTCCGAGCGAGCTCTCGTCGCAGCGCTCATATTCGGCCAGCTTCCAGCGAGCCTCCTGCAATTCGCGATGGCGGTCGCGCCACTTCGCGGCGTGCTGCTTGCGCCAGGCGTCGTCCCAGTGCGAGAGCAGAGTCTCTGCGCTCGGGCCGAGCAGTGAGAACGCGGCGTTTCCGGGATCGTAAGTCGGCGGCGCCGCATCAACCTCGAGGGCGGCCAGCCGCTCGGCGAGGCTAGGGTGCGGATCGATGTGATTGGCGTACTTGTTGAGCGCTTGTGCGAGCCATTCCTGCCGCGTCCAGGCCTTGTGTCCGGCCTGCAAGGCGCGCTGCATCAACTTGTACGGCCGACGCGGAGTTTCGGGGGTCTTGTCCACCTGCGCGTACAGACTGGGCCAGAAGACCTCCGCCAGGAAACGGCCGGCCAGCTCCGCCTTGATCAACGCGTCGCCGAGCACCTGCGGGTCAGTGACCGCGGCGGCCACGTGATCGGCCGCGTACTCGTGAGCGCGCGCGAGCGCGAAGCAGTAGGCGCAGAAATAGGGAATGCACCAGCCGTAAAAGCGCGCCAGCAGCCGTTCGATGGGGCCGGTCGGGTGCGTGAACTTCGCGTGCAGCGCCGACCAGGCGATGCGCTGACGGTAAATCCACGCGCTGAACTGCTGGTCGCGCATTCTCGAATGTCCCATTTCATGGGCCAGCAGCGCGACGAACTCGTCCACGCTGAGCGTCGCCAGCAACGGCAAGCCGATCTGCAGATGATTGCGCCATCCGCCGAAGACGCTCCAGCGCGGAATCTGACGGAGGCTCACGACGAATTCTGCATTGATCCGCACGGAGTCGACGCGCACCCCGTTGAGCGTCTCCGCGGCCCGGAGCAATGCGAATAGCTCAGGCGCATCTTCAGCGTCGATCTGCACGCCGTCGGGCGCTTCGCCCGGAATCCACAAGGCCCGGATCATCGCAGCCAGTGCGCCGACAGCCGTGAGCAAGCCGAACAAGGCGAGCGGCGAGGCGTCTTCCGCGAAGAACAGCGAATGCAGGAAGCTGAAGCCGCAGATGACGCCCAGAGACGCAAGCGCCGCCGGCGGGGCGTAACCGAGCGCTGCGACCGCCGCGACTTTGGCCGCGTGCAGCCGCGGCAGCTCCTGAGCCTCGCGCTCGAGCCGGCCGATCAATGTCGAGAAGTCGCTGCTGTCCAAGCAAGCCGATCCGCATCACCCGGAGCGGCAGGTTACGTTCAGTGCGGCGCCGGGAAGTTTGAAGCGCGTCACATTTCAATGCGACGTTTGCGGCGGCTGCGTCGGGCGGCGCAGACGCGTTGCTCGACTCGCATCGGCGGCAGGCCGCCGCCCGCATCGCCGCTTAGATCGGTAGACGATGGACGGGCGAAGCTTGCCGCGCCCGGGCGTCGCCGGCTGCGCTGATTCCTCTGGGTGTAGAGCCGCAAGGCTGCTCCGGGGTACGATCCTCCGAAACTGCGAGCGCGATGCGAGAATATGGAGCACGCCGACCCTGGCGCGAACGTGATCCTGCGCGCCAGCGACGTGCGCAAGACTTATCAGACCGGCGCGGTGGAGGTGCACGCGCTGCGCGGCGTCGACCTGACGCTCGAGCGCGGCGAGCTGGTCGTACTGCTGGGCGCCTCGGGCAGCGGCAAGTCCACGCTCCTCAATATACTCGGCGGGCTGGATACGCCGAGCAGCGGCGAAGTCTGGTTCGGCGATTTGCGGCTGACGGCGCTCGACGATGCGGGGCTGACCCGGTTTCGGCGCGAGCACGTCGGATTCGTTTTTCAGTTCTACAATCTCATTCCAAGCCTCACGGCGCTCGAGAACGTGGCGCTCGTGACCGAGATCGCCGTGAACCCCATGCAGCCGGAAGACGCGTTGCGCAGCGTCGGGCTGGGCGAGCGGTTGCACCACTTTCCGGCGCAACTCTCGGGCGGCGAGCAGCAGCGGGTGGCGATCGCTCGCGCGATCGCCAAGCGACCCGGCCTTTTGTTGTGCGACGAGCCTACCGGAGCGCTCGACAGCCCCACTGGCGTGCTGGTGCTCGAGGCCATCGAGCGCATCCACGCTGAACTGGGCGCGACCACGGCGCTCATCACCCACAACTCCGTGATCGCCGAGATGGCCGACCGCGTGCTTTTCATGCGTGACGGTCGCATCGACCGGATCGTGCGCAACGAATCACGCAGGCCCGCAAGAGAGCTGTCGTGGTGATGCGCGCGCTCGAGCGCAAGCTCTGGCGCGATCTGTGGCGCATGCGCGGCCAGGCGCTGGCGATCGCCCTGGTCATGGCCTCGGGCGTCGCCGTGCTCACGATGGGGCTGACGACCGTAGAGTCGCTCGATGAAACGGCGCGCGCCTACTACGAACGCCAGCGCTTCGCGCAGATTTTCGCGCACGTCAAGCGAGTCCCGCAGCACGTGAGCGGGCAAATCGCCGCGCTGCCGGGCGTGCAGACCGTCGAGACGCGCATCGTGCATGGCGCTGTGCTCGATATCGAAGGCTTCGAGGAGCCGGTCGTTGCGCAGCTCGTCTCGTTACCCACGCGCAAACCCGCCTTGCTCAACCTGCTGCATCTGCGCGCCGGACGCATGCCGCAGGCGCACGCCACGGACGAGGCGGTGATCTCCGAGCCGTTTGCACTCGCTCATGGTCTGCAGCCGGGAGCGCGTGTCCGTGCGGTGCTGAACGGCGCCTGGCGCACGCTGCGGATCGTCGGCGTGGCGCTCTCTCCGGAGTACGTCTATACGATCGCTCCCGGCGCCTTCATGCCGGACGACCTGAGATTCGGCGTGCTGTGGCTCAACGAGCACACGCTGCAGGCGGCCTTCGATCTGCAAGGCGCGTTCAACGAGGTCAGCGTCTCGCTGCTGCGTTCGGCGAGCGCGGCTGAGGTCATCGAGGGCATGGACCGCATCCTGCGCCGCTATGGCGGCGTGGGCGCCATCGAGCGTGCGGACCAGGCGTCGAACTGGTTCCTGATGAACGAGATCGAACAGCTGCGCACGCTATCGAAGACCCTGCCGTCGGTGTTCCTGGTGGTCGCCGCATTCCTGACCAACATGGTGCTCGCGCGGCTGATCGCCGTCGAGCGCAGTGAGATCGGTCTGCTCAAAGCATTTGGTTATACGCGGCGCGAAATGGCGATGCACTACGTGCGTTTCGTGCTGGTCATCGGTGCGCTGGGCGTGCTGCTCGGATGGATCGCGGGCTACTGGCTGGGGCGCTATTACACGCAGCTGTTCGCCGAGTTCTTCAAGTTTCCCTTCCTGTTGTTCCGTCCCGGCGCGACGCCGTTCATCATCGGCGCCGCGGTCGGACTCAGCGCGGCGTTGGCGGGCGCGCTGCGCTCGGTGCGCAAGGCTGCGACCTTGGCGCCGGCCGAGGCGATGCTGCCGCCCGCGCCGCCGCTGTTCCGGCGCACGAGGCTGTCGCAGCTGGCCTTGGCCGCGAAGCTCGAGCAACTTACTCGCATCGTTCTGCGTCAGGTCGCGCGCTGGCCGGCGCGCTCGCTGACCACCTGCGCGGGAATCGCCATGTCGGTGGCCGTGCTGGTCGTCTCCATGCAGTGGTTGGATGCAGTGGACCACATCGTGGACGTGCATTTCCGTCAGGCGCAGTCGCAAGACGTCACGGTGAGCTTCGTCGAAGCGCGCAGCATGCAGGCGGCGCGCGATCTGCTTCGCCTGCCCGGCGTGCAATCCGTGGAGCCCATGCGGGTGGTTCCGGCGAAACTGCGCTTCGGGAGAAATGAACGACGTGAGGCGCTGCAGGGACTGCCCGCGCGCCAGGACCTCTATCGCGTCTACGACGCGCGCGGTGAGCCGCTCACGCTGCCGGAGCGCGGCGCGGCGGTCTCTTCGATGCTCGCGGAACTGCTGCAGGTGAGGCGCGGCGATCGGATCGAGGTGGAGGTGCTCGAGGGCCGAAGCCGGGTGTTCCCGCTCGTTGTGGCGGACATATTCGAAACCTATATGGGATCGCCCGTGTACGTCGAGATCGAGACTCTGGCGCGCATGCTCGGCGAGCAGCCGATGGTCAACAGCGTTCATCTGCGCGTCGATCCCTTGCAGCGAGCGCAGCTGCTGCGAGAGCTCAAACTGCTGCCGGCGGTCGGCGCCATCACGCTCAAGGAAGCGGCCATACAGTCGTTCGACGAGACAATGGCGCGCACGATGTTGATCTTCATCTCGTTCTTCATCGTGTTCTCCGGCGCTCTGGCCGTCGGAGTCACCTACAATGCGGCGCGTATCGCGCTTTCCGAGCGCGGCCGGGAGCTGGCGGCGTTGCGCGTGCTGGGTTTCACGCGCGCCGAGATCTCCTACCTACTGCTGGGAGAGATTGCGCTGCTCACGCTGATCGCCTTGCCGATCGGCTGCCTGGTCGGCTGGGCGCTGGCGCGGCTCATGGTGAGCAGATTCGAAACGGAGCTGTTTCGCGCGCCTTTCATCATCGAGCCGTCCACGTATGCGCTGGCCATGATCGTGGGGATCGCAGCCACGACGCTGTGTGCGCTGATCGTGCGGCGACGCGTGGATCGACTGGACCTGATTGGCGTTCTGAAAACGCGCGAGTGAACCGATGACCGCTGCATTGCGACGCAGACTGCTGTTCTGGGCGCCGGGCGCGGCGATGCTCCTTCTGGCGCTTGTCTGGCTGCTGCGTCCGCAGCCGATCCCGGTGGATCTGGCGCCGGTCGAGCGAGGGCCGCTGCAGGTGATGCTGAGCGAGGAAGGAGAGACGCGCGTGCGGGACGTGTTCGTCGTGTCGGCGCCGGCGCCGGGACTGATGCGGCGCATCGCGCTCGAGGCGGGCGATCACGTCGTGGCGAACGAGACCGTGATTGCGCAGCTCGAGCCGACCGCGCCGCTGTTCCTCGATGAGCGCGCCGCCGCCGAAGCCAGAGCCGCGGCCGATGCGGCCGCCGCGGCGCTCGCCTATGCACAAGCGAACTTGCGACGCATGGAGGCCGAGAGGGATTTCGCGCAATCCGAACTGGAGCGTCTGCGGGCGTTGGCGGCGCGCCAGACGATCTCGCAGAGCGATCTGGATTCCGCGGAACGTCGCAGCAAGACGGCCAGTGCGGCCGTGGCTGAGGCGCGCGCGGCGGTGCGGATGCGCGAGTCCGAGCTGCGCCAGGCGCGTGCGCGGCTGCTCAATCCGGCGCAGGCGAAGCGCGCCGAGGAATGCGATTGCATCATGATTTATTCGCCGATCTCCGGCGCGGTGTTGCGCGTGCTGCAGAAGAGCGAGGCAGTGGTGAACGCCGGCGCGCCGATACTCGAGATCGGCGATCGGCGCGACCTGGAAATCCACGTGGCGCTGCTCTCGCAGGAGGCGATACGTGTGCGCCCGGGGCAGCGGGCGCTGATCGAGCGCTGGGGCGGTCCGGGCGCGCTCAACGGCGTAGTGCGGCGCGTGGAGCCTTATGGCTACACCAAAATCTCGGCGCTCGGCGTCGAGGAGCAACGGGTGAACGTCATCCTGCACATCACCGATCCCTATGAGCGCTGGCGCCGGCTCGGACACGGCTATCGAGTGGAGCCGCGCATCGTCGTTTGGGAATCGCACGATGTCCTGCAGGCGCCGCTGTCGGCTCTGTTCCGCGAGGGGAATGAGTGGGCGGTGTTCGTCGAGGAGCGGGGCAGGGCGCGGCTGCGCACCGTGGAGATCGGCCAGTCCAACGACGTGCAGGCGCAGATCAAGCGCGGCCTCGAGGCTGGCGAGCGGATCGTGCTGCATCCGAACGAGCGTATCGTGGCCGGCGCCAGGATCGTGGATCGCGCCGCTGATTGACGACCGACGGTCGTGATCAGACGGCGGGCGCCGGACCCAACTACGCATGCTCGCTTCCGGCGAGGAGACGCTCTCGCCGCTGACGTCTGCCCGCGCCGCCGGTCAGTCGCTCAAGGCGCGGGAGTCGGCGGCAACTCCACCGGGCTGGTGCGCGTCCATTCGAGCACCAGTCGACGATGCGCGATCCGCCACTCCTGTCCCCGACGCGCGAAGCGATCCTGGTAACGGATCGCCCAGTCGAGGGTCATCGGCCGGCCGTCCTGACCGTCGATGCGGTGATAGGCGATGCAATAGGTCTCGCCGCGCGCGCCGTCGCCCTCGATCGCGACGGTCTGGTTGAACACGCAGTGCATCGTGCCGCGGAACTGCTGCGCGAGCCGGCCGGGCGTCGCCCGGATCTGCTCGTGGCCCTCGAGCCGAAAGCCTGGCCCCTCGAGCACCGCATCCTCGAGGAACAGCGATACGAGCAACTCAGGGTCGTTGCGATCGACCGCTTGCGCATACTGCTGCACCAGACGGCGCAGCGCCCATTCATCGGCGAAGTTGACCGCGGGCGCGCTCATGCCGCTGCTGCGTCTTTGGCGGCGACCAGCCGCTTGCAGAAAGCGTCGAAGTCCTGTGGGCCGCGGCAGAAGATCAGGGGCAGAACTTCGACCATGGTGACGCCTGCTGCGGCGAGCGCCGGCACGGCGGCGAGCGTCGCATCGAGATCGGGGGCGCCGTCGGCGCCGAACACGGCGCCCAGCACGACGCGCACCGCCAGGCTCTGCGGGTCGCGGCCGCGCGCCTCGAAAGCCTTGCGCAGCCGGTCGATGTGCCCGGCGAGTTGCTCGGGGCGCTTCTCCATCGGAATCCAGCCGTCCCCGAGCTCCGCAATGCGCTCGATATTGCGATCACTCGGCGCGAGCCCGAACCAGATCGGCACGCCGCCTTTCTGCACAGGGCGCGGCCAGGCGTGAATGCGCTCGAAATTCACCGTGTCGCCGTGAAAGCTCGCCGGCGCCTCGCTCCAAAGGAGCTTGCAGACACGCACCTGCTCCTCGAGGCGGGCGTGGCGGCCCTCCCAGGGCACGCCCGCGGCCTCGTACTCCTCCTTCTGCCAACCGAGCCCGAGACCGATGGTCACCCGCCCGCGCGACATCACATCGAGCGTCGCGAGCTGCTTGGCGAGCAGCACCGCGGGGCGCAGCGGCGCAATCAGCACGCCCGTCGAAAGCCGAATCCGCCGGGTGGCGCCCGCGATCGCCGCCAGCACCGTGAGCGGCTCGAACCAGGGGAAATCGAGCGGCGAGGGGAAACGGCCGTAAGGGTACTTGTCGACATTCTCGCCCATCACCACGTGATCGGTGATGCTCACCTGATCGACGCCCGCTTCATCAGCGATGCGCGCGAGGTCCACGACCGGCGCGAAATCGCCGCCGTACCATTGCTGCAGCCCGTATATGCCGATCGCCACCTGGACCATATCTGTGCTCTCCCCGAGACGTCACGAAACATCGCTTCGCGAAACGATACCTGTCGTCGCCGGCAGGATCACCTCATGTTTGCGGACGCGCCCGAGGCGCGGACGGAAGCCGTCGGGCTTGATGATGAGCAGATCGCAAGGCGCTTCATGGATGATGCGCTCGGCCGTATTGCCGACCGCGAAGCGCTTCAGCCCGCGTCGGCTGATTGCGCCTAGCACCAGAAGCTGGGCCGGCAGTTGGGTCGCGAGGCGCGACGCAGTAGTTTCGATCTCGCCCTCGGGTACGTGAATCTTGTGGGCGCTGACGCCGGCCTTCTGCAGGAGGGCGTGCAGCTGGCGCCGACGCTCGTCGCGCACGGCGCGGCGTGCAGCCGGCGTGGTTTCGTCGAAGGCGTACGCCGCGAGCGGCACGCTGTGCACGACATGGAATTCCACGCCGAGCGCATCGGCCATGCGTGCGCCATGCAGCGCCAGCGCGGTGTCGAGCGCTGCGGGCTTGTCCTTTGCGTGGGTCGGGTCGAGCGCCGCGAGCACCGCGCCCGAGGTCTTGGCGCCGTCTGCGCTGCGCACGAGCAGCAGCGGTGCGGCGCTCATGCGCAGCAGCTCCCAGTCCGTGAGCCGCAGCGTGGTGTATCGATCGCCCCGCTTCTGATGCGGACCCGCGACGATGAGCTGAGCTTTCTCCCGGATGGCGGCGCGGATGATGGCCTCGTGCGCCGGCTCTTCCCAGACGACCAGCACATCGACGGTCAAGCCGCGGCGACGCAGGCTCGCCGCGAGCTTCTCGAGCGATTCGATCTGTCCGGCGACGTGACGACCGCGCGCCTGGGCCATGCGCTTCGAACCGCCGAGCGGCCCGGTCGTGAGGAACGGATCGAAAGCCGCATGGAACAGCACGATGCGGGCGCCGAGCGCGGCGGACACCTGCGCGGCTCGCTCGATGACCGGCTGGCGATGATCGGCAGGATCGGCGAGCGCCAGGAGAACGGTGCGGACGTCGGGAAGGCGGGCCATGTGAGTCACCTTTGTTCGAGCAGCGCCGTCTCGTCAGGCGCATTGCGTCAAGCATATCAAGAGCCCGGCCGATAGCCGCGGCCTCGCGACTACGCGCCGATATGGGGGTTCACGTATCGACCGGCGGCTGATCGCACCGCCCGCAGGCGTGGTCTCATATAGACGCCCCCCCAGCGCCTGACTATTCTCGCCGCATGACCACCGATGCTCCGGCGCTGTTCACGGATCTCTACGAGCTGAAGATGCTCGAGGCCTACTTGCAGGAGGGCATGACGGCCGAGGCGGTGTTCACCCTGTTCGTCCGACGCTTGCCGCCGCAGCGCAACTACCTCCTGGCGTGCGGACTCGAGATGGTTCTCGACTATCTGGAAGACTTGCGCTTCGACGAAGCCGATATCGCCTACCTCGATTCCCTCGGTCATTTTTCGACCCGCTGTCTGGAGGCGCTGCGCACGCTGCGCTTCGAGGGCGAGGTGCGCGCGGTCCCCGAGGGCACGCCGGTGTTCGCCAACGAGCCGATTCTGGAGGTGCGCGCCCCGCTGCCGCAGGCGCAGCTCGTCGAGACGTTCGTCATGAACCAGATTCACCTGCAGACGTTGCTCGCCTCGAAAGCCGCGCGCGTCGTGACCGCCGCGCAGGGGCGGGTCGTGGTGGATTTCGGCGCGCGACGCATGCATGGGGTGGACGCTGCGCTCAAAGCGGCCCGCGCGTTCCACATCGCTGGTGTGACGTCAACGTCCAATGTGCTCGCCGGCCGAGTGTACGGGCTGCCGGTCGCAGGCACGATGGCGCACAGCTACGTTCAGGCGCACGATGACGAGAGCGAGGCTTTCCGCGCTTTCGCCAACGTATTCCCCGACACCACCATGCTCGTGGATACGTACGACACCCTCGATGGAGTGCGACGCGTCATCGAACTATCGCGTGAGTTGGGCGAACGCTTCCGCATCGCCGCCGTGCGGCTCGACTCGGGCGATCTTGCGCAGCTTGCACGCGAGTCCCGTGCGCTGCTGGATGAAGCCGGTCTGCAGCGCGTGCAAATCTTCGCCAGCGGCGGCCTGGACGAGCATGTGATCGCCGATCTCGTCCGCGAGGCGCCGATCGATGCGTTCGGCGTGGGCACGAGCATGGGCGTCTCAGCCGACAAGCCGGATCTCGACATCGTCTACAAGCTCGCGGAATACGCCGGCAAGGGGCGCCTGAAGCTCTCGGCCGACAAGCCCGTCCTGCCGGGCGCGAAGCAGGTGTTCAGAATCGTGGAAGGCGGCCGCGCGGTGCGCGACGTGATCGCGGGAGCGGACGAGCAGCTCCCCGGACGGCCGCTCCTGGAGCTTGTCATGCGCAATGGCTCGACTCTGCCGCGTCCGCGCGTGACGCTGGACGCGCACCGTCGTTACGCGCAGCAGGAGCTCGCTCTCCTGCCGGACGCGATCCGCAGCATCGAGCCGGCTCGTGAACCCTATCCCGTGGAGATCAGCGCCGCCCTCGCGGAGCATCAGCGCAGCCTGACGGCGCGCATCGAAGCCGCAGCGGCGTCTCGC
>JAVEVD010000033.1:0-40336 GCA_034005205.1 Steroidobacteraceae bacterium
CGGCGGGTCTGCAGATTGCGGTGCGTCTGGATGCGCAGGCGCGCGGCATGGCCGTGGCGCAGAAGAACACGCAGAACGGCATCTCGATGATGCAGACGGCCGAGGGCGCGTTCACCGAGCTGACCAATGTGCTGTTGCGCATGAAGGACCTGGCGACCGAGGCCTTCAATGCTTCCACCACGGCTTCTGACAAGGCGGCCCTCCAAGCTGAATACAATGCGCTCGGCGCGGAGCTCGCCAACATCATGAGGACCTCGTCGTTCGGCGGCCAGACGCTGTTCAGCAACGGTACGACGGTCGACGGTTCCGGCGGCCTGTTGTCAGCGGCGATCACGTTCCAGATCGGCGCCACTGAAGCGGAGACGATGCAGGTCAACACCGGCGCCAGCCTGACTGCGCTGGCCACGGCTCTGGGCTCTGGCGCAGCCGACAGCGGCGTGAGCAACGTCTATAACGCCGGAACGGGAGATGAACTGACGGCCGCTGGAGCGACCAACGCAATCATCACGCGAATCAACACCGCGATCGATGCGGTGGGCACGATCCGCGCGGAGCTCGGTGCGGCGTCCAACCGGTTGGAGCATGTGTACAACAACCTGGGCAACATGATCACGAACACCAAGGCCTCTCGCGGCCGGATCATGGACGTGGACTACGCCTTCGAGACGGCGAATGCGACCTCCAAGCAGCTTCTGATGCAGGCCGGCACCTCGGCGCTGAAGCAGAGCAGCAGCCTGTCGCAGCTCGTCATCTCGCTGATGCAGTAAGCGCACGGCGCCCGCGCGCCTAGCCTCATGCATCGCCCTCGGGCATAGCGATGAGCGCGGGCGCGTATTGCATCACCCGGAGCCAACCGCGCAGGCGGTTGGCTCTCTTAATTTCGTGGAAGGGCGGCGAGCGTTCGGTGCAGTAGATCGTCATGAAAGTCGAGCGACTCACGGCGTCGATGCAATCGCGCGCTTCGTCGCGGCGCGAGGCCGATCCGCGAGCGCCGGCGCCAGGCAGGTTGCTGCAGCTGACTTGCGCCAGGATCGCAGGGAACGAAGTGCTGGCCAGAACTGCGGACGGCCTCACGTTGCGATTGGCTGGAATGATCGGCGGCGCGCGGGACCTGCGTCCGGGCGACACCTTGCTGGCGCGAGTGGTCGCCAACCAGCCAGTGCTCGAGCTGGAGTTGCAGCCGCCGGCGCCGCGCGCACCCGCCACGAACGAAGCGCGCGCGTTGAGCAATCACATGGCCATGCGGCTGGACCAGGCGGCGCTGCAGCAGTTGACCAAGCGCCTGCCAGGCGCAACGGCGCTCGCGGCGTCCTGGAGGGCCCTGGCGGGCGAGTCCGCTGGACAGACGAGCGGCGCACTCGGCGCGGCGCCCTCCGGCTCGCTCGTTCATCACTGGGGGGGCGTGCAGGTCACGCTGCGCGCCATCGAGTCGGATCACGACGATGCTCCCGAGCGCATGCCGCGCCGCTATCGACGCCTCGCGCTGCTGGTCCAGTTGTCCTCAGCGGCGCTCGGGCGAATCGAGCTGCGCGCGCATTGGGTCGCCGGCGGAGTGGGGCTGTGCGTCTATGTGGACAATGCTCATGCGGAGCAAGTGGTGCGTTCGGCGATCCCGGGCGTCGCTGCGGCGATCGCGCAGGCGAGCCTGCGCTTGGCGCATTTCCGGGTAGTGCGAGGCGACGCTCCGGCGCCGTTGGAGGGCTCGGTGGTGTCCGCCGCAGCGGCGCCGCCAGCGTTGTTCCGTGCGGCCGCCGAAGCGGCGGTCGTGCTGCTGGGCATGTCATGAAAGCGCTAAGACATCTCTGTACTCTGTTTCTGTGATCTCAAGCCGCTCGAGACGCCTTGCATTGCAGGCGCTCCTTCGGCCTGAGCCGTCAGGGCGGTAGAGCAGAGCTTCCCTAACCGAGCGAGCCGATGATGCTGACCTCGCGCTGCTCGGGAACCTCGTTGTACGACAGCACAGCCAGACCCGGCGCGAACAGGCGTGCGTAGCGGGCGAGGAGCGGACGGATCTGCGGCAGGACCAGCAGCAGCGGCGCGGCGCCCTGCTGCTTCATCTGCTCGCGCGCCACTGGCATGTTGGTCTGCAGCTGCGCGAGCAGGTTCGGATCCACGGGGTAGTTGTCCAACGCCACCTTGCCAGCCTGGCTCGCCTGGTTGAGCGAGCCAAGCAGCATGTTCTCCAGCTCGCCGCTCAGATTGAACGCCTTCATCTCACCAGACTGGCCCACCAGCGAGGCGACGATCTGCCGACGCAGCGTACAGCGCACCTCGGCGGCCAGCAGGATCGGATCCTTGGTCGATTCCGAGCTTTCCAGCAACGTCGTAGCGATAGGCTCGATGTCCTTCAGCGAGACGTTCTCGGCGAGCAGCAGGCGAAACACCTTGAGGAGCTGGCTGTGAGTCAGCGCCTTATCGAGCGCGGCCGCGAGTTTCGGCGACGAGCTCGCCAGTCTTTCGGTCAGCGCCGCTGCGTCCTCGTGAGTCAACAGCTCGGGCAGGTGTTCGCGCGCCAGTTTCGCGACATGCGTCGCGATGACGCTCGCGCCCTCCACGACCTGATAGCCGAGGCCGAGCGCATTGGCGCGCTCCTGCGGCTCTATCCAGACGACCGGCAGCCCGTAGGCGGGCTCGACGCCAGGCACGCCGTCCACGTCGCCATAGACCTGCGCCGAGGCGATAGCCATGAGACGATCCGGGTAGATCTCTGCCTGTGCGATCACTGAGCCGCGCAGCAGCACCGCGTATTGCGTGGGTTTCAAGGTGAGGTCGTCGCGCACCGCAATGTTGGGCAGCAGCACGCCCATGGATTCGCTGATGGTCTGGCGCACGCCCTTGATGCGCTTGCTGAGCGGCGCGCCGTGCGCCGGGTCGATCAAGCCGACCAGCTTGTAACCGAGAGTGACCGACAACGGCTGCACGAACGGCAGGCTGCGCCAGTCCAGTTCCGGGGCCGGTTCCGTCAGCACCGTCGCTTGGGCGACTTCCGCTTCCGCCGGGCTGGTCCTGCGGCTCATGCGCCAGCCGGCGAACGCCAGCACCGCCGCGAACGACAGGAACGGCGCCCAGGGCATGCCTGGAATCACGCCCAGCACCATCATGGTCGCCGCGGCGCTGTACAGCACGCTCGGCGAAGCCAGCATCTGCGAGCCGACCTGTTGCTCGAAATGACCGGAGTCGCTGATGCGCGTGACGATGATGGCGGCCGCCGCAGACAGCAGCAGCGCCGGGATCTGCGCCACCAGGCCGTCGCCGATCGTCAGCAGCGCGTACAGACGGAACGCATCGCCGAGCGGCAGGTCGTGCATCAGCGTGCCGATGCACACTCCGCCGATCAGGTTGATCAGCAGTATCAAGATGCCGGCGATGGCGTCGCCGCGCACGAATTTCGAGGCGCCGTCCATGGCGCCGTGGAAATCGGCCTCGGAAGCGACTTCGCGGCGGCGCTGTTGAGCGACCTGCTGATTGATCAGCCCGGCGTTGAGATCGGCGTCGATGGCCATCTGCTTGCCGGGCAGCGCATCCAGCGTGAAGCGCGCCGACACTTCGGAGATGCGCTCGGCGCCTTTCGTGACCACCAGGAAGTTGATGATCATCAGGATGATGAACACCACCAGGCCGACCACGAAGTTGCTGCCGATCACTACGGCGCCGAACGATTCGATGACGCGGCCGGCGGCGTGCGGCCCCTCGTGTCCGTGCAGCAGCACCACGCGTGTGGAGGCGACGTTGAGCGTCAGGCGCATCAGGGTCGTCGCCAGGATCACCGTCGGGAACACCGAGAAATCCAGCGGCCGCGCGCTGGTGACGCACACCAGCACCACGATCACCGCCAGCACGATGTTGAACGTGAACAGTACGTCGAGCAGCAACGGCGGCAACGGCAGGACGACCATCGCCATGATGGCGAGCAGGAATACCGGCGCCGCGGCGCGGTAGTGCTGCAGCCAGGCGGCGACGCGACTGAGCGGGTTCATGGCTCGATCTCCGAAAGATGACGGGGTACGGACAGATCCGTCGGCAGGCGCGGCGCGACGCGCCGCTGGCCATTGCGGAACGCCTGGATCTGCAGAACGTAGGTCAGCACGCGGGCGACAGCCTGATACAGCGCCGCGGGAATCTGCTGATGAACCTGACTGGTGTTGTAGATGGCGCGCGCCAGCGGCGGCAGTGTGACGACCTCCACCTCGTGCTCGAGTGCGATGCGCCGGATGTACAGCGCCATCTCATCCACGCCCTTGGCCAGCAGGAACGGCGCCTCGGCGCGCTGCTCGTCGTATTTCAGCGCCACCGCATAGTGTTCGGGGTTGACGATCACGACGTCCGCCTGCGGCACCATCTTGCGCACGCTGCGCCGTGCGATCTGGGTCTGCAGCTGGCGGATGCGCTGGCGCACCTCGGGGCGACCCTCGGTGGTCTTGTGCTCCTCCTTCACTTCGCGTTTGCTCATGCGCTGCTCGCGCAGGAACGCGAGCTTCTGCGCGGGCAGGTCGATCAGCGCGAAGATGATGAACACGGCGCTCAGCGTCAGCACGCCGTTCATCGTGAGCCGGACGCCGTGCTGCAGGGCCTCGTCGAGCGACAGCGAGGACAAGTTCAGGAAGTCGTCCACGCTGCCGCGCGCGAAACGCCACAGCACCAGGATCAGCGCAATCGATTTGAGCACGGCGGCCGCGGTCTCGATGACGTGCCTGGGCTTGAACAACCGTGGAAAGTACTTCAGCGGATTGACGCGCTCGAGCTTCGGCGCGAGCGGTGATGCGCTGAACACCCAGCCGCCTGGGTAAAGGGACGCCGCCCCGACGATGAGCGGCACGACGAACAGCGGCGCCGTCATTTTGGCGAACAGCAGCAGCGTCGCCGGAAACAGCGCCGACCAGGCGTTCTCCAGTGCGCCCTCGCCGGGGTGAGTTGCGTAGGCGAGCGCAAACAGGTCGGCGAAACTCCGCAGGAGGCCAGGGGTGAGCCACACCATGAGCTGCAGGCATGCGCATACGCCCACTGCGGTCGCCCAGTCGCGCGAGCGCACCGTCTGGCCCTTCTCGCGCACCTTGCGCAATTTCTGCGCCGAGGCTTTCTCGCGCCGGTCTTCGGTGGAGTTCTCCGCCATGCGCCTAACCGAACCCCAGCCTGAGCAGTTCCAGCACGCGGCCCGTCATGTTCACGTAATGCTCGGGGACGGCGTGCGCCAGGTGAGCAAGCATGAACAGGCCGAAGACGATGATCGCCGAGAAGCCGAGCGAGTACAGGTTGAGCGTCGGCGCGACGCGGTTCAGAAAGCCGAAGCCGAGCTGCACGACCAGCGCCGAGAAGATCACCGGCACGGCCAGCAGCAGCGCGCCGGAGAACACCCAAGCGACGTTGTAGGCCACGCTGCGCATCGTGGGGAAGTCCACGCCCGCCGCAATCGGCCAGGCTTTGAAGCTCGCGCCCACCACGCCGGCCAGCACCAGGTGGCCGTCGATCGAGAAGAACACCAGGATGCACAGGATGTACAGCAGCGCCGAGACCACGTCCGAGGAGAAGCCGGTCATCGGGTCGTTCATGATGGCCATCGACAGGCCCATCTGAGAGGACACGGCGAAACCAAGCACCATGATCATCGCAATGGTGAGATAGAACGCCAGTCCGATGACAAAGCCGATGAGCGCCTGCTCGGCTGTTACGAGCACAGCATGCAGCGACAACAATTCGATGTGTGCAGCAGGCGTCGCGACCGGCGCCAGGACGATGGCGAGCGTCAGCGACAGCAGCACGCGCGCCGGCAGCGGCGTCATGTTGTCGCCCACGATGGGCGCGGCGCTGAACATCGCCAGGATGCGGCAGAACGGCCACCACACGGCGCTCAGCAGCGCAGGCAGCTGGTTCAGCGCGAGTTCCATGTGCAGCTCGTTCAGCCGGTGAGCTGCCCGGCGCGCTGGAACACGGCGACGCAGAAGTCCATGAGCTTGCCGGCCATCCAGTGGCCCGCCAGCGTGATCATCAGCAGCGTGGTCATCAGGCGCGGCAGGAAGCTGAGCGTCTGCTCGTTGATCTGCGTGGCCGCCTGGAACAGGCCGATCAGCAGGCCGACCAGCATGCCGGGCACGAGCAGCAGCGCGACCAGCAGCATGACCAGGTTGAGGCTGGCGCCGATCAACTCTACGGCGATGTCCGCGGCGTACATATCAGAACGCCTGGATGCTGCTGACCAGCGTGCCCACAGTGAGCGACCAGCCGTCCACCAGCACGAACAGCAGCAGTTTCAGCGGCAATGAGATGACCAGCGGCGAAAGCATCATCATGCCCATAGCCATGAGCACCGAGGAGACCACCAGGTCGATGACCAGGAACGGGATGAACAGCATGCAGCCGATCTGAAACGCGGTCTTCAGCTCGCTCAGTACGAAGGCAGCGAGCTTCACCAGAAAGCCATGATCCTTCACATCCTGCACGGCGCCTTCGCCGGCCAGCTGCGAAATCTGCCTGAGCGCGCCCTTGTGGGTCTGCGCGAGCATGAAGCGCGCCAGGGGCTCCTCGGCGATCACCAGCGCTTCCCGCAAGCCGATTTGTTGTTGCTCGTAAGGCTCGAACGCTTCCGACCAGATCTTCTCGCCCACCGGGCGCATGACCAGCAGCGTGAGCACCAGCGCCACGCCCGTGACCACGCGCGTGGGGAGTCCCTGCTGCAGTCCGAGCGCCTGGCGCAGCAGCGCCAGCACTATCACGAAGCGCGTAAAGCTGGTCATCATCAACGCCATCACGGGCAGCAGCCCGAGCAGCGTCATGATGATCAGCACCTGCGTCTTGACGGTGAACTCCGTCGTCTGTCCGTCGCTGGAGGCGCCGATGATCTCCAGGCCCTGGGCCCAGACGAAGCCGGGCGCCGCCAGCAGCGCGCACGGCAGCGCCAGCAGCGCGAGGCGCCGCGCGAACGGCGCAGCGCGAGCGAACATGATGGAGGCGCGGTGCGCGAGTTTCATTACGGGTCGAGAGAATCCAGATCCAGATCGCTCAACTCGAGCACCTTCAGGCCGTAGTTCTCGCCGCTCACCACCACCTCGGCCCGACCGATCGGGGCGCCGTTCACTTTGATCGTGAGCGGCTCGCCGGCCAGCGTGTCGAGCTCCACCACACTGTTGGCGTCCAGTCGTGCAAGGTCCTGCAGCGAGATGCGCGCAGCTCCCACTTCCAGGGTGAGCGTCACCGGAATCTTGCGCATCATCTGCGCGAAATTGCGCCGCGGCGTCGGCGCGCGGTCGGGCGCCTGCTGTTGCGGCTCGTCCTGCCCGGCCGGCATGTCGGGGGCGAAAGTGTCGGGAAGCTCGCTCAGCATGCCCAGCTCGTCGGTCGCGTTCGCGTTCACGATTTACTCCACATGTTCGAAAGAGGTCAGGCACAACTTGCCCTTGTGCTCGGCGACATCTGCGGTGAACAACCGCGATTCCCCGATCAGTACGTCGGCGGCGCCGAAGCTGACGGGAATGACGTCGCCGACGCGTGCGTCCAGCAGTTCGCCGAGCGAGGTCCGCTTCTCGATCAGTCGCGCCGTCAACGTGAGCTGAAGCCTGCCGGGCAGCGGCTCGGCGTCGCGGCTGCGGCGCGGCGCCACTCGCACGCTTGGCGGAGCAAGGCCCTGCAGCAGCCGGGCCACGCAGGACTGATGAAGCCAGATGCGTAATTCGCCGCAGATCTGGCGGCCCGCCTCGGTGATCTGCGCCTGCAGAACCCAGGCGTCGCGCAGCGCCGCCCCGGAGCCTGCAAGCGTCGGCGCGCAGAGTCTGCCTTCCGGGTCACGCGTCGCCGGCTCGCCCGCATGGGGCGTCGGCTCGCCTTGGGCGTCGCTTGCAAGGATGCGTTCGACCAGCACGCCCAGGAGTTGCACGCCGAGCGTGGCCGCGAGCCGTTCTTCGCTGGCGGTCTCCGGTTCGTCGGTCGGGGCGCTGCACTCATGCGAGCCGTAGCGATAGCCGAGAATGCACAACAGGATCTCGCGGTCCAGGCAGAAGGCCATTCGGCCCGCCTGCGTGTCGTAGGTGAGCTGGCGGCGCGGCGGTGAGGTCTCCTGCGTTGCGGGTGCAAGCGACACCGGGCCCACCATGAACTGGGCTCGGTAGCGGCGGTTCAGTCGCGCACGCAGCACCTCGGCGAGATCCTCGCGGATCTGTTCCGTCAGCTTGCCCATCAAGTGCACCGGCCGGCCGATGATGCGCGGATCGAGCACCTGATAACTGCGCTTGTTCATGCGATGTCCATTGCCGCTCTTGCCTGCTCCCCGCCGTGTATCGGGGATATCGAAGAAATCTTTAAGTTCCGGCCGAAAGAAGTCGCATTAGGTCGATCTGCCTGAGCGAAATGCGACGTAGCGCAAGTGCATCGGTGAACGGATGAACGCCTTGTGAGGGCAAGGCCCGCCTCTGGCCTCCGGTTTTGCTCGCTCAATTACCCCTCGCTCAGGTCGATAACCCCTGAGCGTACGGATTGCGGCGCACGCCGTTTGCGGCGGCGCGAGGCGCCCGTGGAGAGCGGCGGCTCAGATCAGAAGCGGATCCACACGCTTCTTGCGCACGACTTTCAATCCATCGATCGAATACAAGGAAACGGACATGGCGGGACACATGAATGCGCCGATAAGCGCCTCGATCGCGGCGACGCTGGCGCGCATCGAAGCCGATGCACAGGCGATGTCCGAATCGATCCTTCCGGCCGCCGAGGACCGCGCCGGCGGACGGTCGGGCGGTTTCGTCGACAGCATGCGCCAGGCGATCGACAGCGTGAACGCACAGGATCGGATCGCCGGCGACAAGGCGGCCGACGTGATCAGCGGACGCAGCGACGATCTGGTCGGCGCCATGCTCGCCAGTCAACAGGCCAGCCTGTCGTTCTCCATGCTCATGCAGGTGCGCAACAAGGTCGTGGGCGCCATGGAAGATCTGATCAAGATGCACATCTGAGGCGTCGTCCGAGGTTCTGTCTTCGCATTCTGAAACCAGGAGCTGTGCGCATTGATCACCTTGCTGAAAGGACTCATGGCGCGTCTGCGCACGACGCGCGCCAAGCGCGCGACCAACGTCGCCTTCAGACGTCTGACGCCGATCGTGGTGCTCGCAGTGTGCATCACGGCGCTGCTGATGATGTTCATGTGGAGCGGACAGGCTTCCTACAAGCCGTTGTTCGGCGCCAGCGAGCGCGTGAATGCGGCGGAGATGATGGAGGCGCTCGACGCCGCCGGCGTCGCCTATCGCCTGCATCCGCAAACCGGTCAAGTGCTCGTACCGCAGCAGCGGCTCAGCGAAGCGCGCATGCTGCTGGCCGCCAAGGGCGTGGTCGCCAAGCCGCCCGCGGGGCTGGAGCTCATGGATCAGAAGGACCCGCTTGGCGTGAGCCAGTTCGTGCAGGACGTGCGCTTTCGTCGCGGACTGGAGGGCGAGCTGTCACAGAGCATCATGACGCTCGACGCGGTGGACTCCGCGCGCGTGCATCTGTCCATCGCCCGTTCCACTTCGTTCGTCGTCGGCGACGGCGAGCAGAGCTCCGCTTCCGTCGTGCTGAGGCTGAAGCCTGGCGCCGAACTCACCAATGAGCAGATCGCCGCGATTGTCAACATGGTGGCGGGCAGCGTCAGAGGTCTCGATCCGGCGCGCGTTTCGCTGATCGACCAGGCCGGCAGTTTTCTTTCTGCGCGCGTGGATCCAGCGGAGAAGCTCGGGTCACAAGCGGCGGCCGACGCGGCGCGGCGCTACGAGAACAACACCTATCGCAACCTGCGCAACTTGCTGGGCCCGGTGCTGGGCGAGGAAAACTTCAAGGCGAGCGTCACCGCCGAGGTGGACAACGACCACATCAGCGAAACGCATGAGAAATACGGCGATGCGCCTCGCGTGTTGAGCGAGGCCTTGCGCGAGGAGCTCGACAGCGATCCGCTTGCGCTGGGCGTACCGGGTTCGCTGAGCAATCGTCCGATCGCAGCCGCAGCGGGCGCGCAGCAAACGCAGAACGCCGCGTCGGACGGAGCTCAGGAGCAGAGCACCGCGCAACGCAACGCCGCCACGCGCCAGTACGCATACGACCGCAGCATCACACAGGTAGAGCGCAGCCGCGGCCGGCTCGAAAAACTGAGTGTTGCGGTCGTGCTCAACAACGCTGCAGCGCCGGCGGGCGCCGGCCGGTGGAGCCCAGAGCAGCTCACGGAAATCGACGCGCTGCTGCGCGGCGGATTGGGCATCGACGCACAACGCGGCGACACGCTCGTGGTGTCCGCAATGAGCTTCCCGGCGCGCGCTCCGAGCCTGTCGCCCTGGTGGCAGGAGCGCGGCTATGTGATCGATTACGGCGGCCTACTGCTCAAGGCGCTGGTCGTGCTGCTCATCTTCCTGCTGGTGGTGCGTCCGCTGCTGAGGGCGGTCACGCAACGTCTGGCGCCGAGGCCGATAGAAGCGATCGCCGCGCAGCAGTCCGCTGCGTTGCCGGGCGCCCAACCGGCCGAGCCGGCGGCGGTCACGCATGCGCAGCCGGCGCATGCGGCCATTCCGGCCGCTGCGCTGCTCGAGAGCTACGACTTGCCCGCTCCGGGCTCGGCTGTGGACGTCATGGTCGATCACCTGAAGGCGCTGGCGGCCAAGGAGCCAGAGCGCGTCGCCGAAGTGGTCAAACAGTGGGTGCAGAAGAATGTCCGTTCCGAATAGCGAAGCCGCCGGCGTGGCGCCGCTGGAGCAGGCGGCGATCGTACTGCTGAGCATGGGCGAGGAGCCGGCCGCGGCCGTGCTGCGCTGCTTGTCGCGCGAGGAGCTGTTGCGGGTGACGCAAGTGATGTCGCGCATGAGCGGCGTGAAGGTCGACGCGGTGCGAACCTCCCTGCAGAACTTCTTCGACGACTACCGCCAACAGAGCGGAGTGCACGGGGCCTCGCGCTCCTACTTGAAGCGCTCGCTGGAATTGGCGCTTGGCGCCGACATCGCCGACACGGTGCTCGACAATATTTATGGCGATGCGATTCGCCCGAAGATGGCTCGTCTGCAGTGGGCCGCGCCGCGCTGGCTGGCCGAGCGCATTGGTCAAGAGCATGTTCGCATGCAGTCGGTGTTCCTCGCGTTCCTGCCGCCCGCACTCGCCGGCTCGGTGCTGGAAGCGCTGCCGGAGAACGCGCGCGAGCAAGTCCTGCTGCACATGGCGCGCCTCAACGAGGTGGACCGCGAGCTGCTGGTCGAGCTCGATGAGCTGGTGGACAGCTGCCTGGACAGCCTTGGATTGCAAAGCGCCAGCGTGGAAGGCGTGCGCCAGGTCGCCGAGATTCTCAACCGACTGCCCGACAAACGCGGCCAGATGGTCGAGCTGCTGCGTGAGCGCGACGCAAGCGTGGTCGCACATATCGAGCGCAGCATGTACGACTTCAGCATTCTGGCGCGCCAGAGCGAGGAAACGATCCTGCGGATCGTCGAGTCGACGCAGGCGGATTACTGGGCGATCGCCCTGAAAGGCTGCGAGCCTGCGCTGCGCGAAGCGATTCTGCACGCGATGCCGCGCCGTCAGGCGCAAGCGTTCACCGACATGATGCGTCGGCTCGGCCCGACGCCGCGCAGCCGCGTCGAACAGGCGCGCGAGGAGCTCATGTCCGTCGTCAAAGAGCTGGCCGAGTCGCGGGAGATCGAGCTGCAGCTGTTTGAGGAGGCGGTGGTCGAATAATGAAGAGGGATTGGCGACCGCATCGTTTCGTTCCGCTCTCGCAGCTGATGGCCTCCGACGCCTGGCTGGCGGGCTCGGGACGGCGTGGCGCTGCGGCGCAGGCCCATGTCTCCACTAATGAAGGATTCCAACAGGGTCTGGAGCGCGGCTATCGCGAGGGCTACGAGAGCGGGTTGAGCGCGGGCCGCGAAGCAGGCCGCCAGCAGGGGCTGCAGAGCGGCTTGCGTGAAGGCGCGGAGCAGGGCAGGCGCGAAGCGCTGCAGGCGTTCGAGCGGCTAGCCGCGCCGATCGACAGCATGCTGCTGGGCCTGCAACGTTTGCAGGCCGATTATCACTCGGCCATGCGCAAGGAAGTAGTGCAATTGGTGGCCACGGTTGCGCGGCAGGTGATTCGCGCCGAGCTGGCGCTGCAGCCGTCGCAGATCCTCGCCATGGTGGACGAGTCGCTGACCACGCTTGCGCATGCGTCCGACGCTCCCGTCGAGGTGATCCTGAATCCCGAGGACTACAAGCGCATCCAGGAGCTCAATCGCGAGCGTCCGGCCCATTGGAATCTGTACGCGGACGCAACGTTGGAGCATGGCGAGTGCCGTATTCGCGTAGGCGCACGCGAGGTGGACGCCGGTTGCCGGCAGCGACTCGCCGCCTGCATGGAGCAGATCAGCGAGCAGCTTTCTCCGCAGGGTGAAGATGAGCGTCTTTCGTCGCGAGGCGAAGAGCAACATCGTTCGCCGCCGGTTGCAGCTGAAGATCATTCGCCGCGAGGCGAAGACCAACATCGTTCGTCGCCGAGTGAAGCTGAGCGCCTTTCCCCGC
Source organism: Steroidobacteraceae bacterium (assembly GCA_034005205.1). Taxonomy (GTDB): domain Bacteria; phylum Pseudomonadota; class Gammaproteobacteria; order Steroidobacterales; family Steroidobacteraceae; genus Steroidobacter. Next base: position 12,478 of record JAVEVD010000033.1, read on the forward strand.
GAGGCGAAAGCGAATACGAGCAGGCGGCCGTTGGGTTCGGCCGGGCGGCTGCGCAGGTTGCACTGTGATCAGCGACGCGTTGCGCAATCTGGTGCTCGAAGACGTGCCGGTCGCTACTCCGACCGGCCGACTGGTGGGCGCTTCCGGGCTGGTGCTCGAAAGCGTCGGCTGTCCGCTGCGCACCGGTCAGCGTTGCCTCATCGAGCGCGGCGCGGGCGTCTGGATCGAAGCGCAGGTAGTGGGCTTCAAGGGCGAGGTCTCTTACTTGATGCCCTACAAGAATCCCGAGGGCTTGGCGACCGGCGCGCGCGTGCTGCCGCAACCGGAGCGCGAAGCGCTGCGCATCGGCCCCTCATGGCTGGGCCGCATCGTCAACGGCTTGGGCGAACCGGTCGACGGGCGCGGTCGACTGGGCGGCGAGCACGTGCTCGATCCGCAGCCGCCGCGCGTCAATCCGCTGCGCAAGAAGCCGGTCAAGGAGCCGCTCGATGTGGGCGTGCGCGCCATCAATGGCGTGCTCACGCTCGGCAAGGGCCAGCGGGTAGGGCTCATGGCCGGCAGCGGAGTGGGCAAGAGCGTGCTGCTCGGGCTGATCACGCGCCAGACGTCGGTGGACGTCGTCGTCGTGGGCCTGATCGGCGAGCGCGGCCGCGAGGTGCGCGAGTTCATGGACCTGTCGCTCGGCGAGGCCGGCCTCAAGCGGGCAGTGGTGGTGGTGGCGCCGGCGGATGAATCGCCGTTGATGCGGCTGCGTGCGACCGAGCTGTGTCACTCGATCGCGGTGCATTTCCGCGACCAAGGCGCCGACGTGCTGCTGCTGGTGGACTCGCTGACCCGCTATGCGATGGCGCGCCGTGAAGTGGCGCTCGCGCTGGGCGAGCCGCCGGCCACCCGCGGTTATCCGCCCTCAGTTTTCAGCCTGATGCCGCAACTCGTGGAGACCGCCGGCAACGGGGAAAACGAGCGCGGCAGCATGAGCGCGATCTACACCGTGCTCGCCGAAGGCGACGATCAACAGGACCCGGTAGTGGACACGGCGCGCGCGATCCTCGACGGGCACATCGTGCTGACGCGCGAGCTCGCGGAACGCGGCCACTATCCCGCGATCGATATTGCTCAGTCGGTCAGCCGTTGCATGGGGCTGGTCACGACTCAGTCGCATCAGCGCGCTGCGCGGCGTCTGAAAGCGATGGCTGCAGCGCACGAGCGCGTGCGCGATCTGCTGCCGCTCGGGGCCTACACGCCGGGCGCCGATCCCGAGACCGATCGCGCAGTGCAACTGTATCCGCGCATCGAGCAGTTTCTGCATCAGGGAGTGCGTGAGCCATCGCCGCTCGGCGAGTGCATCAATGCGCTCGAGGAGTTGATGGCGTGAGCGAGTCGCGGCGCATCAGAACGCTCGGACGGCTGGTCGATCTGCGCACCCGTGAGGTCGAAAGTCACGGCGCCCGGATGGCGGCCAAGCAGTCGCTGCGGCAGCGCTATCTGCAGAACCTCGCGCGACTCGAAGGTTTGTACGAGGACAGCGGCGCCAGCGGCGCCGCCGGCCAGCGCGCAGCCGCGACGTTCTCGCCCGCGCTGTCTTTGAACTGCGGCGGCTACAAGCAGGCGGTGATGAAGATGGCCGACGCCCACCGCGCGGACTTGTCGCTGCACGAAGCCGACATGGCGATGCTGCGCAAGCAGCTGATCGCGCGTACTCGCAGCCGTGAAGCTCTCGACGTCGTGCTGCAGCGCGAGCGCGAAACTGTGCGCCAGTTCCGCCGCGCCGCCGAGCGCAAGCGGCAGGACGAAGCGGCGAGCCAGGCATGGTCGAGAGGCGGCCCGGGAGTGCGGCGATGAGCGCGCGTCTGCTGCTTCAGCCCGCGGACCTCATGGTCGCCTTGTTACACGAGGACCATGTTTTCGTGCAGCGGGGAGCCCGTTATGTTTGATATCGACCCAGTCACCATCGCCTCCCAATTGGCCACCGTCAACATCACGCCCATGCAGGAGCGGCTGACGGCGCAAAGTCAGGCGGCCCAGAACACCTCGAAGGCGTTGAGCTCGTTGAAGTCGGCGCTGAGCGCGTTCGAGTCCACGCTCAACAACCTGTCGGGCGGCGATGGCTTGAGGAAATTCTCGGCGAGCTTCAGCTCCGACATCGGCTCGGCCAGCGCCTCCTCCAGCGCGGCGCCCGGCGTGTACTCGTTCCATGTCGAGCAGCTCGCCACCGCACATCAGATCGTTTTCGAGGACCTGCCCGCGGTGCCGGTCGCCTCGGGTGGGCCGCTCATCGTGCAGCTCAGCGACGGCAGCAGCATCGCAGTCGACCTGGTCGCCGCTGACGCGGATAGCAACGGCTCGATCTCACAGGCGGAGATCGCCCGGGCGATCAATCAGGCCGAGGGCGCAAGCGGCAAGGTCACAGCCTCGCTGATCACCGTGGGCGAGCAGACTCAGCTCATTCTTTCCGCCGCCCAGACCGGCGCCGACAGCGAAATCACGCTCGACGTCAGCGCGCTGCCCGCAGGCGCGCTGCGCACCGCGCTCGAAGGCGGGCGACAGCTGGTCGCTGCGCAGGACGCCGTGGTGTGGCTGGGCGGACAGGGCGGCGTCGAGCTGCGCCAGTCGTCCAACACCTTCACCGCCATCCAGGGCGTCAGCATGACGTTCACCAAGGTCATGAACCCGACCGACGCGCCGGTGACGCTGACGGTTGCAGCAGACGATGAAGGAACCCGGGGCGGCGTGCAGAAATTCATCGACGCCTTCAACGCCCTGAAGAGCGAGCTGGACAAGCTCACCGCGGCCGGCGGGGAATCGGGCGCAGCAGGCGCTTTCGCCGCCGATGCAGGCGTGCGCACCCTGCGCAGCCGGCTCAATCAGATCATCCGCGAAGACTTCGACGGCCTGAGCCTGATCGATCTGGGCGTCAAGGCGAGCCGCGACGGTTCGTTGACGCTCGATACGAAACGGCTGAACGAAAAACTGCTGGCCGACCCCGAGGCGCTCGACAAAGTGTTCGGCAGCGCGCGCCTCACGCAGCGCAGCGGCATGCTCGGCGCGCTCGACGAGTACGTCGAACAGTGGGTGAAGAGCGGCGGACAGATCGCCAGCCGCCAGTCCAGCGTGGAAGCGATGCGCAAGAGCATTACCGATCGCCAGGCGCGGTTGGATCTGCAGTACGACAGCTTCTACCAGCGCTACCTCCAGCAGTTCACGCAACTGCAGACGCTGCAATCGAGCATGAATCAAACCATGGGCTTGTTCGGCTCGTTCGGCGCCACGCCGAGCGGGTGAGGACGCCCTGCATACCAGTGAGATTCGCCTTGAACCACGAAGCCTATCGCAACTACCACGACGTCAACCTCGGCGCGCAGACCGCGCAGGCCTCGCCGGTGGAGCTGGTGCTGCTGCTCACCGACGGGCTGCTCGAGGAGCTGATGCGCGCGCGCGCGCACATCGAGCATCGGCGCTACGAGCTCAAGGCGCGCAGCTTGGAGCGCTGCGTGGACATGCTCAATGGATTGAGCAGCGCGCTGGACTTCGACGCCGGCGGCGAACTGGTCGAGAACCTCGGGCGCCTGTACGACTACTGCGCGCAACGACTGATGCTCGCCGGCCTGAAGCTCGATCCCGCGTTCGTGGACGAGGTCGTGCGCCTGATGAGCACGCTGCGCGAGGGCTGGGCGGGTATGCAGGCGCGGCATGCGTAATCGCAGCTCCAACAAGCGCTGCGAGACGGTCAGGCGCATGGCTCAGTTGACGGTCCAGCTGTCAAATGCGGCCGGCGTCGGCGACTGGCGCGCGCTCAAGACGCTCGACGGCGAGGTCGCCGCGCTGCTCGGCGGGCTGGGCGCGGCCGACGCGCTCACGGACGAGCAGCGCGCTGCGATCGAGAAGCTGCGTCGCGCGCATCAGCAGGCATACCAGCGCTGTGTGCGCGAAGTCGAAGACATGAGCGTACGCCTGGCGCAGTTGCGCGAGCACCGCAATGGCTGGATCGCCTACGCGATGAACGACGACGCGGTCGTGGACGAGCGCGCTCAGTCTCGCCTCCACGGCGTGCGCCGCGAGAGGCCAAGCAGCGATCGGACGCGCACCCCCGTGCAAAAAATGGAGCGGGCATGAGAAGTCTTCTGGACGCGCAGCCGCCGCTTTACGAGGCCGCCCTCGAATCGCGCAATTTCGAATTGACGCGGCCGGCGCGCGCCAGCGGCGCATCGTCGGCGCTGCGCTTCGGCGACGCTCTGCGTTCGCAATCGGCCTCGGAACAATCGGTTCACGAACGATCGGCCGCCTTGGAAGGATCGGTCCTGGAACGATCTACCCTGGAACGATCGACTCGAGAACAAGCGGCGTTGGAACGAGCGGCCGCCCTGCAACGATCGGTCCCGGAACAACCGCACCTTCAGCATGCTCCGCCAGGCGGAGCGCCATTGCACGCCGACGCCGGCCAGCAACCGCCCGCAACGCGCATCGGGGCCTGGCCGACGTTCGATGTGGCGCACCGGCCTGCGAATTTCGGCTCGACTTTCGCAACGTCCGGCGAAGGCTCGACGCATTCGGATCAACAGCCCGCCATGAGCGTCGATCGGCCGACGACAAACCACGATCCGGCCGCAGACGACGTCTGGCTCGAGCAGGGGCAGGAAGTAGTTCACGAAACTCGGCCATCAGACACGCCGCTGCAGGAGGGCGCCCAGGATCCGCGGCTGCTCATCGCCATGCTTGCGAGCGGCGCCGCGCTGCAGGGCGACGCTCATACGCATGCGCGCCGCGCGATGTCTGACGGGGTCGCGACCAACCCCCTCAGCACGCAGCGCCTGCACGGCGCGAACGCACCGCAGCCGCCGCCGGCGCCGCCCGGAGCGACTGCCGTTGCGGACAATCGCATTGCGGCTGCTCTGCAGCCGTCCGCGGGACTGACTCATTCGGCGGTGCGCGGATCCGAGGCGCAGGAAGCGATGCAGTCGTCGTCCGGCGGCGCGCGCTCACATGCTCAAGTTCTCCAAACGCAAAGTTCGACTGTAGTTCTCGCGCACGGCGCCGATGTCGTTCAAGCAGGCGTCGCACGGGCGGCGCCCGTTGCGGAGCCGCAAGTAGCGACGCCGGCGAGAATGACGCTCGCTCAGGCGCTCGGCGAGCGCTTGCATGTGCAGATCGGTCAACGCAGCGAGCACGCGTCGATCCGTCTGGACCCGCCCTCCATGGGCAGCATCGAGGTGGTGGTGCGGCATGAGGCGGGCTCGATCCAGGTGCATCTGCGCGCCAGCAACGCCGATGTGGCGCGGCAACTGCAGGGCATGGGCGAGGCGTTGCGCCAGGATCTTTCGCAGCGCCAGCAGGGCGAAGTCGCCGTGCACGTGTGGGACGCCTCGCGTGACGGCGAGGGTCGTCGCCGGGAACAGCGCGAAGCCGCGTTCTGGCGCGAACAGGCGCCGGGCCGAGCGCTCGATGATCTGTCAGGCGACGTCTCTAAAGCATTCGCCTTGGCGCAGGAGTGAGTGTGGCGCACGAAATTGAAGAGTGACAGTTTATGAAGACATCGGGAATGCTCATCGGCGGGGCGCTGCTGGCCCTGCTCGGCGTGTGCGGCGGCGGCGCCGCAGCGTGGTGGGTGCTCAGCGACGCACACGGCGCCAGCGGCGCCGTCCAGGAGTCGCCGCGCATCAACACTCGCGCCTACAAGTACATCGACCTGGAGAAGGTCGTGGTGCTGCTGCGACAGGACGAGCGCGAGCCGATGCGGCACTACCTGGCGCTCGATCTGGTGTTCAAGACGCCGCTAGCGGAAGAGAAGGTCACACGCGAGCATCTGCCGCTGCTGCGCAGCGCCGCCGTCGCGGCGCTCTCGCCCTACACCCGCACGCAGATCAGCGCGATGAGCGTCGAAGAGCTCAAGCAGACGATCAACGACGCGTATCTGCAGACGTACGCCCAGGATCCCAAAGGCAGGCCGTTCGAAGAGGCGCTGATCGCGAAGCTGATCGTCGAGTGATACATGCTGACGGCATACGCGGAAGTGGAGTGCGGCCTGGCGGAGTCAGGCGGCGCGAACAGCGAACAGCAGCGCTTGCTTGCGTATGCGCCGCTGGTCAAGCGCATCGTCCGCCAGCTCGGCTCGCAAACCGGAGCCTGTCTGGACGCCGAGGACATGCAGCAGATCGGCTTGCTGGCGCTGTTGAATGCGCTGCGACGCTACGGCGAGCCGGACGCCAGGTTCGGCGCCTACGCGGCGATGCGCGTGCGCGGGGCGATTCTCGACGAGCTGCGTCGGCAGGATTGGCGTCCGCGCACCGTGCGTCAGGAAAGTCATCGTACGCGCGACGCGGTGCGCGAACTGGCGCGGCGACTCGGACGCCCGCCCACGCCGGCGCAGATACGCGAAGCGCTGGGCGTGACGCCCGCGGCGTATCGCGAGCAGGAGATGGCGCAGAGCGCCGAGCAATTCGCCAGTTTCGACGAGGCGCTGCACGAGCTGTGCGACGCGCCGGAGTCGCCCGAGGCGCAGATGCTCGCACGGCGCAGCATCGAGCAGGCGCTGCTCAGGCTCGATGAGCGCGAAAAGCGCGTGGTGCAGTTGTACTACGAGTACGACCTGAACCTGAAAGAGATCGCCGCAGTGCTCGACTTGACCGAGGCGCGGGTGTGCCAGATCAACAAGGCTGCGTTGAAGAAGCTGAAGGATTTTCTGCAGTAGCCCGGCGAGCGAAGCCGGCGCTGCGACATCAGAAAGAGCGACATACATGCAAACCATAATCGGAGCGGCCATTCTGCTGTTCGCCGTGTTCGGCGGGTTCTACCTGCATGGCGGGAGCTTATCGATCATCTGGCAGCCCACCGAGCTGGTGATCATCGTCGGCGCCGGCGTCGGCGCCATCGTGATCGGCAATCCGCGCCACGTGCTCGCCGAGATGTGGCTGCAGGTGCGCCGGGTGCTCAAGCGCAGGAAACAGGGCGAGGAGTTTCAGCGTCAGCTGCTGCTGCTGATGTACGAGCTGCTGCAGACCGCGGCCGGCGGTCTGAAGGCGCTGGATGCGCACGTCGAAGCGCCGCACGAAAGCCCGCTGTTCATGCGTTATCCCCTGGTGCTCGAGGAACCCAAGCTGCTGCACTTCATCGTCGACAACTTCCGCCTGATGGCGATGGGCAAGATCAACGCCCACGAGCTCGAAGGCGTGCTCGAGCAGGAGATCCAGTCCATCCACGAGGAGCTCGCGCAACCGTCCCGCTCGCTCGGCAAGATCGGCGAGGCGATGCCCGGTTTCGGCATCATCGCGGCGGTGCTCGGCATCGTCATGGCGATGAGCTCGGTCGCCAAGGGCGCAAACTCGGGCGAGGTCGCCGTGCTGGTGGCCGCCGCGATGGTCGGCACGTTCATCGGTATTTTCTTCTGTTACGGCGTGCTCGATCCGCTCAGCAATGTGATGAAGCAGCTGGTGGACGAGGAGCGCAAGGCGCTCGAGTCCGTCAAGGTGGTGCTGGTCACGCACGTGGCGGGCAAGCCCCCGCTGCTGGCCATCGACGCGGGCAGGCGCCTGGTGCAGTTGAACATCAAGCCGAGCTTCGCGCGCCTGGAAGGCTGGATCGACGCGTTGGAGAACGGCGAAGACGAGCAGCCTGCGCCGCAGACGCCGCAGCGCCGCTCGACCGACACTCCGCGCCGTCGGTCCACGGACGCGCCTGCAACCAGGCCGGGAGAGCTCGGTGCTCAGCAAGCGTGACAAGTCTCAAGCCGCGATCGTCAAGCGCGTCTGGCGACGGCGGGGCGATGAGGGCCACGGCAGCGCGTGGAAGGTCGCGTTCGCGGACTTCTGCCTGGCGCTGCTGGCGCTGTTTCTCGTCATGTGGCTGCTGGCGGCCCGCGAGCAGGAGCGGCTGGAAGCGCTGTTGGAGGCCCACAGCATGATCGACGAAGGCATCGGGCGCATGCCGATCACGCTCGGCGGCCCGCGCGGCAGCATGATCGGACGCGAGCTCTCGACGGGCGGGGGCGCCGTGCTGGTCGATGACGCGCTCGCCGTGGGCGAGGATCCGACGCCCGCGGTGCGGATGCGACTGTCGCGCACGCTGTTCGAGTCGAGCGCCGACCTCCACGAGCTTGCGCAGATACTGCAGGCGATCGGCGATCGAGCCGGCCTGACCGGCAACGTGCGGACGATGGTCACGCCGTACGGATTGCGGGTCCTGCTGCATGACACCGACAAACGCGGGATGTTCGCGGTAGGCGGCGCAACGCCCACGGCGCACTTCCGCGAACTGCTGCAGCAGCTCGGTCCGCTGTTCAGCACGGTGCGCAATCAGATGCTGATCGTCGGCCACACGGACGCTTTGCCGTACGTGAATCGCGGGCCGGGCGGCGCGTCCAATTGGAAGCTCTCCAGCGAGCGCGCCATGGCGGCGCGCACTTGGCTGCTCGCCGGCGGCATGCCAGAGACGAGCGTGCTGCAGGTGGTGGGGCTGGCGGACAGCGCGCCGCTGAATCGCGACAACCCGCGCGCTGCAGAGAATCGGCGCATCGAGCTGTTGATACTCACGAGCGGCCAGGCGCACCTCATCAAGGCGATGTTCGGCGCGCCCACCGACAGCGAGCCGTTGCTGGACGGCGTCAGCACCAGCATCCCCGATTACGGCGCGTTGCAGGCGTTGCGCATGCAGATCGCGACGGATGCGCGCAGCAGCGACGGGAGCCTCTGAGCGCAGCTCATGACCTGCAGCTCAGTATGACGCCATGCGAACCAAGTCACGAGGTGATCGTATGAAGATAGTAACGGGCCTGGGCGCCCCGCAGGCGCCGACGCCGGCTGCCGCGCCCGCGCGCGCCTCGGCGCCTTCGAACGTACCGGCGCCGACCGGCGAAGCGCTGCAATCAGCGGTGCTGCGCCCGGCGCAAGCCGCCATGGATGCGCTTCCCGAAGTGGACGAGGTGAGAGTCGCCGAGTTGCGCGATGCGCTCGCGCGGGGCGAGCTGCCTTTTGACGCGGCGAAGCTCGCCGCGCTGATCCAGTCGCACCACCGGAGCGGCGGATGACGCGGCGCGAAGCGCTGCAGAAGCTGTTCCGGGGCATGCACGCCGACGTTCAGGGCTACCGGCGTCTGCGCGAGCTGCTCGATGAACAGTTCGAGGCGGCGCTGCAGCATCGCACCGAGCAGGTGCGCGAGGTGGTGGAGCGCATCTCGGCGCTCGCGCAAGAGCTCGAGGCGCGGCGTCGCGAACGAGTCGATCTGGTGGGCCGGCTCGCGCCGCGTGCGGCGCCGCCTTCGATCGGCGCTGTGGCCGGCATGTTGCAGGGCGCTGCACGCGCGACGTTCGAGAGCTGCTGGAGCTCGCTCGAGAAGCTGGTGCACGAATGCAAGCGGCTCAACCAGCGCAACTGCCGCCTGCTGATGGACCAGTACGAAATCATGCGCCGTGTGCTCGACGATCTGGCGCACGGCGCGGGTTCGGAGGCGGGTACGTATGCTCCGGCCTGAATCGAGCTTCGAGTCGGCCGGGGCGGCCATAGCGCGCGAGTTCGATCGCATTGCGCTGCCGGTGAAGGTCGACGCGCCAGCCGCCGGCGATGCACAGCGCGGCTTCCGCTCCCTGTATCGCGAGATTCACGCCGGGATATCCGCCGAAATCTCCAGGTTCATCGCCGAGGGCGCCGGCAGTCGAAGCGCCGCCGGACTGAGCGTGGAGGGCGGCGCTCTTCGCGCACGTCTGCAAACCGCTGCTCCCGCTTCGCAAGTCGATGCTGCGCAATCCGCGGACGCCGGCGCCTCGCGCGCGCAGCAAGAGGCGTTCGTCGCCTCTATCGCGCCCTATGCGCGTGAAGCTGCGGAGCGGCTCGGCGTCGCTCCGCATCTCGTGGCGGCGCATGCGGCGCTCGAATCCGGCTGGGGTCAGCAGCCGGTGCGCGACAGCAATGGAAATTCGACGAACAACCTGTTCGGCGTGAAAGCGGCTGCGGGTTGGTCGGGACCGAGCGCGCTCGCGCTGACCACTGAATACACGGCAGGCGCGCCGCTGATCGCGGAACAGGCGTTTCGCAGTTACGGCGAGCCCGCTGAGGCGTTCCGCGACTATGCGCGCCTGTTGAGGGAAAACCCGAGGTACCGCGGCGTGCTGGGCGTGGGCGCGGACGCCAGCGCGTTCGCCAAGGCGCTGGCCGCGGGCAGCTACGCCACTGATCCGCACTACGCGCAAAAACTCGAACGCGTCGCGCGCCAATTGCGGGAGCTCGACACACCCTTGAACAGCTCCCCTCAAGGAACCTACTGAGAGGCCGATGACATGGGAATGTCGATCGGTTCCACCATACCCTCGCCGATGACGCGCGCACGGATGATCTTGCCGCTCGCCAGGTTGCGCACTCGCACGAGTTCGCCGCGCCTGGCGTCTTCCATGGCTTCGGCGGCCACGTTGACCTGCACGCCGGCGTTGCGGGCGACGATGTCCACGCGCTCGCCGCGCCTGACGAGCAGCGGCTGGATGAGCCAGCGCGCATCGACGAGCTGTCCCCTGCGCAGCGCGCGCCGGCTGATCAGCCCGGCGACTTCCTCGATGCTGGACAGCGCCTGTTGCGCGCCGGACAGCTCGCGACGGCGCACTGCGAGCTGCTCGGGCAGGATCGGCTGGTTGGCGGGCGCATCGGCGACCGCCACCACGGCGTCAGCGAAGATTGCGGCGCGCACGACGTACTCCGTGCGCCAGCCCGGCGCGGCGTTGCATACGGCGTCCAAGCGCATACGCGATGGATGCGCGTCGCTGACGATCTCCACGGTCACGCGCTGCGCGCAAGTTTCCCCGGTGGGCGCGTCGCCGCGCGGCGCGACCTCGATCTCGAAGCTCGGATTGGCGAGGCCGGCGCGCTGCGCCCGTTCGCTCAGGCGCTCACGCGCCGCCTCCACGACGAGCGCCTGCACGCTCTGCGCCGCACGGGGCGAGGCGTCTGCGGCCAGCAAAGCGATCAGCAAGGCGGCCGACCAGAGGAGCGGCGCGGCGGGCGTGCGACGTTGATTCAGGGAATCCGCAGGAGAACTGACACGCATGGCTATTCACTTCGACAAGGTTCTGGCGCTGAACTCGCACGCGCTGCAGTTGCGCGCCGAGCGCACCAAGGTGCTCGCCTCCAATCTCGCCAATGAAAGCACACCAGGCTATCAGGCGCGCGACTTCGATTTCGCCGCGAGCCTGCGCCAGGCGCTGGGCGAGGAGATGTTGGCGGGCGCGCCGCTCAGCGAGTTGGGCGGCGCCGCCCCGGATCTGCTCTATCGGGTCCCCAACCACCGCTCGCAGGACGGCAACACGGTCGAGCTGGGTGTGGAGCAGGCCGCCTTTGCTCAGAACGCCGCCGATTTCCAGGTCGCCCTCACCTTCACGCAGATGAAGCTGCGCGGGCTGGCGAAAGCCATCGAAGGATAACGCGCCATGTCGTTCAGAAACATTGCTCAGATCGCCGGCTCGGCCATGACAGCGCAGAGCGTGCGGCTCAACACCATCGCCAGCAACCTGGCCAACGCCGACACTGCGGCGTCCAGCGAGGCGCAGGCGTATCACGCTCGCAAGCCGGTGTTCGCCGCCGTGTTCGAGAAGGCCGACAGCGCCGGCCGGGTCGCCGGCGCCCGCGTGCAGGTGCTCGACGTCGTGCAGAGCGCCGAACCGTTGCGCCGGGTGCACGACCCCGACAATCCGCTGGCCAACGAAGAAGGCGTGGTGTTCTACCCGAACGTCAATCCGGTCGCGGAGATGACCGACATGATGTCGGCTTCGCGCGCGTTCGAAACCAACGTGGAAGTGCTCAGCCGCGTCAACTCGATGCAGCAGTCGCTGCTGCGCCTGGGCGAGGAGTAAGTGATGACGATTACTACCGACGCCAGCAATGCGCTGCCCGGCGCCGCGGCGGCAAGCGCCGCCCAGGTCGGCGCCAACGGCGAGGTCTCGCAGCTCTTCACTACGCTGCTGATCGCGCAGATCCGCAATCAAAATCCGCTCGAGCCGACCGATCCCGGCGAGTTCGTCGGCCAGCTCACCCAGCTCAGCCAGATGGAGGCGCTGCAGAAGCTCACGCAGCAGGGCGCTGCGAGCGCCGCCATGCTCGAGAGTCTGCAGGTGCTGGGACTGGGCGCGCAGGTCGGTTCGCAGCTTGCGGTGAGCGCCGATCGTGTGACGCTCGACGGCGAACCGGTGCGCGGGCGCCTGACGCTGTCCGAGGCGGCCGGGTCGGTAGCCGTCGTGGTCGAGGGCCTCGGCGTGCAGCGGCGCATCGAACTCGGCGCCACGCCGGCGGGCGACGTTTCTTTCGGCATCGATCCGGCTCAGCTCGGGCTGCCTGCGGGAAGCTACTCGGTGCACTCGGAGGTCGACGGCAAGCAGGGCCCGCCGCTGGAGATTTTCGGTGAGCTGCAGAGCGTGCGCATCTCGGCCGCGGACGGCCTGGTCTTGCAGGTTGCGCATCTCGGCGCCGTTGCGCCGCGGTTCGTCACCGGCTTCAACGGCGTCGATCGCACTGCTCACTAATCGTCTTTTCATCGAACCATTTTTCGTCGAGGGAACAGTCATGAGCTTCAACATCGCCCTCTCCGGCATCAACGCGATCAACACCGAGCTGGAGACGATCAGCAACAACATCGCCAATGCCGGCACCTTCGGCTTCAAGGCCAGTCGCGCCAATTTCGCCTCGATGTACGCCGGCTCGCAGCCAGCCGGTACGCAGGTTTCCTCGCTGACCCAGAGCATCGACATCGGCGGCGGCGTGCTGACCACCGGGCGTGGGCTGGACGCCTCGATTCAGGAGCGTGGCTTCTTCGTGACGCGCGACTCTTCGGGGACCGAGGTGTACACCCGCGTCGGTATTTTCGCCGCCGACAAAGACGGCTACATCATCGACAGCTTTGGCCGCAGGGCGCAGGGCTATGCGCAGCTGTTCGATGCAAACGGCCGACCGATTGAAGGCGCCGGGCTCGGGGCGCTCGGCGATCTGCAGGTGCGCACCGGACAGATTCCGGCAGTGGCCACCGAGAACCTGCGCTACACGGCGAACAATCTCTCGGCCGACTGGGAGATCCGCACCGTGGCGTTCGATCCGCAGGACCCGATCACGTACAACAGCTCGATCGTGTCGGTCGTCTACGACTCGCTTGGTCAGCGTCACACGCTGACGCAGTATTTCGTGAAGACCGCCAACAACGAAGTGACGATCCATTACGGCTTCGACGGCGCCCAAGTGGCCGGCGTCAACACCGTTCTGGGTTTCGGAACCAACGGTCAGCTGGACACGATCAATGGCGCTGCGGCGCCGATGCCTCCGCCGCCGGTCCCGGCCGATTGGCGGCCCGTCTTTCCCGCGGTGGCGATCAACCTGGGAACGCCCGCCGGCGCCGCGGCGCTTACCGTGAACGTCGACTACAACGATACGACGCAGTTTGCAGGCGAGGCGGTCACGATCAACAACACCCCAGACGGTTATGCGTCCGGCACGCTGACCAGCGTGCAGATCGAGGAGGACGGTTCTGTCATGGGCGTCTATAGCAATGGCGTCAAGCAGCGCGTGGGCACGCTGGCGCTGGCGACCTTCGCCAACGAAGGCGCATTGAAGCCGATCAGCGAAACGGCCTGGACCACGACCAACGAATCAGGCCAGGCGCTGTACTCGACGCCCGGTGTAGGCCAGGCGGGCCGATTGACGCCCGGCGCGCTGGAGCAGTCGAACGTCGACATGACCGAGGAGCTGGTGAAGCTGATGTCCTCGCAGCGCAACTACCAGGCGAACACCAAGGTCATCGCAACACAGAACGAGATGATGCAGACGCTGATGCAGGCGGTCTGAGCGCCATGGACGCACTCATCTATACGTTGATGAGCGGCGCGGAGCGCTCGCTGCGCGCCCAGCAAGTGCACGCCAATAACCTCGCCAACGCCGACACTGGCGGCTTTCGCGCGGACCTGGAGCTGGCGCGCAGCGAAACGGTGACGCAGGGCTACGGCTACGACGCGCGGCACATGAGCCGGCTCGAGGCGAACGCACTGTCCACCCGTCAGGGCGCGTTGCGCGAGACCGGCCGCGAACTGGACGTCGCCGTAGTCGGTCAAGGCTACTTCGCCGTGCAGACGTCAGGCGGCGAGGCCTACACGCGCGCCGGCGCCTTTGTGATAGACGCCGACGGTGCGCTCACGCTGCATGGCCGCGCCGTGCTGGGCGACGGCGGGCCGATCGTGCTGCCCGAACACGTGAAGCTGCAGATCGGCGCCGACGGGCTGATCTCGATCCTGCCGCCGGGTGAGCGCGACATGCAGCCGGTCGATCGGCTCAAGCTGGTCAACCCTGCGGCCGATGAGCTGACCAAGAACGCCGAGGGCTTCATCGTTGCGCGCAACGGGGAGCCGTATGCGCCGGATGACACGGTGCGAGTGCGCAGCGGCTGGCTGGAAGGCTCCAACGTGGCGGCGGTCGAGGAAATGATCGCCGTAATGAGCCTGAACCGAGAGTTCGAAGTGCAGATGAGAATGTATCGCGCGGCCGACTCGATGGCCGAAGCGGGCAATCGGCTGGTGCGCGGCTGACGCGCGCTGCTGCGAGTAGCGAACGAGGAGCGAGAACGTGAATCCAGCAATGTGGATCAGCAAGACCGGCGTGCAGGCGCAGGAGGCGAAGCTGCAGGCGATCGCCAACAACCTGGCCAACGTCAACACCGTGGGCTTCAAGCGCGATCGGGTCGTCTTCGAAGATCTGTTTTATCAAGTCGAGCGTCAGCCCGGCGCACAGAACGACGACAACACCGTGTCGCCTTCCGGCGTACAGCTCGGCGCCGGCACACGCCTGGTAGGCACGCAGAAAGTATTCACCAACGGCAATCTGCAGACGACCGGGCAATCGCTCGACGTGGCGATCGTCGGTCGCGGCTTCCTGCAGGTCGAGCAGGCCAACGGCGAGATCGCCTACACGCGCGCCGGACAGCTGCAAATCAATCAGGACGGCCGGCTGGTCACCGCCCAGGGTCTGGCGATCACGCCCGACATCACCGTCCCGGAGAACGCCCTGGACATCAGCATCGGCGAGAACGGCGTAGTGACCGCCACGATGCCGAACGAGACGGCGCCCGTGGAGCTCGGCCAGATCACGCTCGCCAGCTTCGTCAATCCCGCCGGGCTGCTGGCGCTGGGCGACAACCTCTTCCAGGAGACCGCGGCCAGCGGTTCCCCCAACGAAGGCGCGCCGGGCGAGGACGGTCTCGGCCGCATCAAGCAGTTCGCGCTCGAGGCGTCCAACGTGCAAGTGGTGGAGGAGATGGTTGAAATGATCGCCGCCCAGCGCACATACGAAATGAACACCAAGGTGCTGTCAGCCGCGGACAACATGCTGCAGCAACTCGCACAGGCCGTTCGCTGATCCGAGGCGTACGTGATGTGCCGCTTGCGTCGTAACGCGCTGGGCGCCGGGATGCGCCGCTCCACGCCCACTCGGGCGCTGAGCTGGGCGCCCGTGCTCGCGGCGGCGCTGCTGTCGGGCTGCTCTGCAGTGCGCCCGGTCGGGCCGGCGCCGCTCGAGGAGAGCGAGCCGTTGGCGGCGCATGCGCCGAAAGGCGAAGCCGGCGGCGTGTTCAGCACACAGGCGCCGTGGACGCTGGTCTCCGACAGCCGCGCCTTCCGGCCCGGAGACGTGCTCACCGTGGTGCTGCAGGAGACCACCCAGGCGAAGAAGAGCGCGGACACCAGTTTCGCCAAGCGCAGCGGCGTGACGATTCCGCCCGCGGTTTTCGGCGGCGATCAGGTCGATCTGGACGTGTCGCTGTCGGCCGCACGGGACTTCAACGGCTCGGCCACGAGCACTCAGCAGAACGCGCTGCAGGGCGCCATCACGGTGATCGTGCGTGAAGTGTTGCCGAACGGACTGCTGCGCGTGAGCGGTGAGAAAAGCCTGTACCTGAATCAGGGCGAGGAATTCATTCGCCTCTCCGGGTACGTGCGCGCCACCGACATCGATCGCGACAATCGCATCTCCTCGCTGCGCGTGGCGAACGCGCGGATCGCCTATTCGGGCCGTGGAACGCTCAACAACTCCAACTCGCCGGGCTGGTTGACGCGCTTCTTCAGCGGCCCATGGATGCCGTTCTGATGAACGCGCGCGCAGCCGTCATTTCTTGCCTGTTCGCATTCATTGCGACCCTGACTCTCATCTGCGTGATGCAGACGGCGCTCGCCGCCCAGGTCAAGAACCAGAACGAGCCGCCGGGCAAGCCGCTGGGCGCGCTGGTCAACGTCGAAGGCGTGCGCGACAACCAATTGCTCGGTTATGGCCTGGTGGTCGGCCTGGACGGCACGGGCGACGGGACGCAAGTGAAGTTCGCCGGGCAGACGGTCGCCAACATGCTGCGTCAGTTCGGCGTCAAACTGCCCGAAGGCTCCAGTCCGCGCCTGCGCAACGTCGCCACCGTGATGGTGAGCGCCGTGTTTCCGCCGGGTTACCGCAAGGGTCAGACCGTGGACGTCACCGTCTCCTCGATGGGCGACGCCAAGAGCCTGCGCGGCGGTTTGCTGCTGCTGACGCCGCTGCGCGCCGCGGACGGAGAGATCTATGCGCTGGCGCAAGGCAATGTCGTGGTCGGCGGCGTGTCCGCTCAGGGCGCGAGCGGTTCGCGGGTGACGGTGAACTCGCCGACCTCAGGGCGCATCCCCAACGGCGCGACCATCGAACAGGAGATCCACTCGGACTTCGCCACACGCCCGAGCGTGCTGCTCAGCCTGAAGCTGCCGAGCTTTCAGACCGCGACCAACATCGTGGAGGCGATCAATGCGCGCTTCGGCCAAGTAGCCTCGACTCGCAACGCCACCAGCGTAGAGGTGCGTGCGCCGGATGATCCTACGCAGCGCGTCTCCTTCGTCGCGCAGTTGCAGTCTTTGAGAGTGCTGGTGGGCGAGAGTCTACCCAAGGTGGTGTTCAATTCGCGCACCGGCACAGTGGTCATCGCCGAAGGCGTGCGCGTGCGGCCGGCGGCGATCTCGCACGGCGCGTTGAAGGTCGTGATTTCCGAAACGCCTGCGGTCAGTCAGCCGGCGCCGTTCGGACGCGGCCAAACCGTCGTGACGCCGCAATCGGACGTGAGCGTCGAGCAGGATGCGGCCAGCATGTTCATCTGGCCGGAAGGCGTCGACCTGCAGATCATCGTCGATACGGTCAACAGTACTGGCGCGACGCCGGACGACTTGATGGCCATCCTGCAGGCGCTCGATCAGGTGGGCGCGATCGACGGCGAGCTGATAGTCATCTGAGCCGAGGACAATGGCGTGAGCGACGCATTCAGACCCATCGGCGCCCTGCCGCCTGGCGCGGGCGCAGCGGCGGGCGTGCGGGGCGCGGCGCCGCCGGTCAGGCCCGCCGCACACGCGAGCGCCGCCGATCGAGCCAGCATCGAAGACGCGGCGGTGAAATTCGAGTCGTTTTTCGTGCTGCAGATGCTGCGCCAGATGCGCAGCGGTACGCGCGAGCTGGCTGGCGAGGACAGCATCTACGGCGGCGGCGCCAACCACGAGTTGCTCGACATGGCCGATATGCTGTTCGCCGATTCATTGGCGAGCCAGCGCGCCTTTGGCATCGCCGACCTCATCGTGCGCCAGCTCCTGCCGTCCGCCGGCGGGACGGCAAGCGAAGCGGCGCTTAAGCAGGGCGCCGCGCCGGTCGCCTCTGAAGACTGACGCCTGTGCAATCCGCCGTGTCGCAGCTGAACGTTCGGGCCGCGAACCGGCGCCCATGACCAAGCAGACTTATGACCATCATCTATAACGGATTGTCCGGCGCGCTGGCCGCTCAGGCGGCGCTCGACGCCGTGAGCCAGAACGTCGCCAACGCCATGACGCCGGGCTATACGCGGCAGGGCGTGCTGCTCGCGTCATTGCAGCCGTTGCGAGGCGGAGTGATGAGCGCCGGCGTCGGCGTGCAAGTGTCCTCGCTGCTGCGCTTCAGCGACGGCTACAAGAGCCAGCAGATGTGGAGCGCGGCCTCGGAGCTGGGCCGCTACAGCGCGCCGCAGACGTATCTGGCGCAGCTGGAGCAGATCTTCGGCGACGACGAGTCCGGGATCAACAGCGGCCTGGACGCGTTCTTCGCCGCTCTCAACGCCGCGAGCGTGGAGCCGACCTCCAGCCCGCTGCGCCAGCAGGTGATCACCACGGCGGACGCTTTGGCGCAGCGCTTCAACAGCGCCAGCCAGGTGCTGCAGCGGCAACGCGCCTCGCTGGGACAGCAGCGCTCGATCATCGCTTCTCAGGTCAATACGCTCGCCGCTCAGATCGCTGCGCTGAACCAGAAAATCGTCGAGAGCAGCAACGGCGGCGTGAATCCTTCCGGCCTGATGGACGAACGCGATTTGAAGATCGACGAGCTGGCGGGGCTGGTTTCGCTGCAGGTGACCGAGCAGCCCGACGGTTCGCGCAGCGTTTCACTGCGCGGCGGCCAACCGCTGGTGGTCGGCGGACGCGCCGGCGAGCTGACCGTGCAGAACAACGCCGACGGCTCGCAGACCATCATCGTGGATTTCGCGCTCGAGTCCTTCAACTTGGTGGACGGCAGGATCGGAGGCCAACTCGGCGGCCTGAACGCCTTCGAGGCGGACGTACTCGTGCCGATGATGACGTCTATCACCGAGATGGCGCAGCAGCTCGCCGACAACGTGAACAATCAGCTGGCGGCCGGATTCGACATGAACGGCGCCGCCGGCCAGCCGCTCTTCGACTTCACCGTCAGCGGCGCGACGGGCGTACTCGCGGTGCGTGCGGGCGCGCTGCCCACGGAGCTGGCGTTCTCCTCGAACCCCGCCGAGGTTGGCGACAGCGCCAACCTGCTGGCGCTCATCGAGCTGAAATCGCAGCCCGTCACGCTCACTTCGCTGGGTTCAGTGTCGCTGTCGGACGCCGTCACGCAGCTGGTGGCGCGGCTTGGCATGGACAGCCAGCAGAACAAGGCGGGTCTGGCTACCGCACAGGCGGTGCGCAACCAAGCCGAAGCGAGCTGGAAATCGACCAGCGGCGTGAACATGGACGAGGAGGCCGTGAACCTGATGCAGTACCAGCAGATGTATCAGGCCAACATGCGCGTGGTCGCCGTGGCCAACGAATTGTTCGACAGCACTCTGGCCATGCTGAGGTAGCCGCCATGCGCATTGCGAGCACGCAATATCACGCCACTATGAACACCGCTTTGCAGAAGGCCAACGAGCGTCTCTCGGACATTCTGCAGAAGATGGCCAGCGGCGAGAAATTCTCGCTTCCTTCGGAGGATCCGGTCGGCGCCGTGCGCCTGTCGCGCCTGACGCGGGAGGAGGCTGCGCTGGTTCAGTACCGCGAAAACATCGCCACGCTGAAAGGCCGCCTGTCGCAGAACGAGGCGTTCCTCGACGGCATGATCTCGGACATGACGAGTGCGCGCGACCTGCTGGTCTGGGCGCTGGATGGGAGCAACACGGCGGCGGACATCAACGCCATGGCGAGCTCCATCCAGCCGATCATCGACAGCCTGTTCTACGCCGCGAACAGCCGGGACGCCGAAGGACGCTACCTGTTCTCGGGTACGCTCAGCGACACTGCCGCTCTCACGTACGATCCTGCCGCTGCGCTCGGGGCGCGCTACACCTACACGGGCAACGCCGGTCGACAGCTTGTAGCGGTGGCCGCCGGGGTCCAACAGGCCGCCAATGTGACGGTGCAGGAGATGGCGGCGATGCTCAACCAGCTCGACCAGGTGCGCGCGGTGCTCAGCGCGCCTGGCGTAAGCGCCAATGATCCGGTTGTGCGCGCCGAACTGCAGGCCGCCTTGAACGTGACCGACCAGACCCTGAACGTGACGGCCGGCAAGATCGCGGGGCTCGGCGGCGCGCAGAACATTCTTTCGACGCTCGACGCCAATCACCAGAACATCAGCCTGTCCAATCGCCAGGCCGCGCTGGTGGTCGGACAGCTGGACTACGCCGATGCGGCCGTGAAGCTCAACGGCTACACGACGTCGGTGCAGGCGACGCAGAAGGCGTACGCGCAGGTCAGCAAGCTGTCGCTGTTCGAGGCGATGTAAGGCGGCCTAGCCAAGCTGGACATTGCGTCAATGCAGGTTGCTTCACTCGATCCCAGCCGCCCCATCGTCGCCCGCCCCGAAAGCACGGCGCAGGCGCGCAGCGCTGCGCACGTCTCGCGCGCCGAAGGGACGCAGCAGGCGCCAGTCACGCATGCGCCTCGGCCATGCGCTCGCAGTGAGATGCGCCGCGGGTTGAGCAACTTCGATGTTCAGTTCCAGCAAACCGTCGCAGGCGCGCAGCAGACCGCCGACTATCTGGAGCGTCTCGCCGTTCATTTGCAGTCGCTCAGAACCGCGATATCCGGGCGCCTCTCCCAGCCGCTTGCATCAGTGGACGCGGCGGGCGAAGGGCAGGAGCGCAGGCGCGCCGACGGTGCGGCATTGCAGATGCAGATACGGCGTTTCGAGGAGTTCTGGCGCGAGCGGCCGCGCGCCGCAGGCGGCCGGTTGGACAACCGTCTGGTGTACTCGCAGAGCGGCGCAGCACGGCAGCGGTTCGAGGTGCGCGGCATACAGATGGCTTCATTGCGTTCCGGGTCGCCGGAGACGCTGACGTTCGCCGTGGGCGGGGCCGTGCGCAGCGCGGCCGCCGTGCATGTCGATCCGGCGGCGCCGCAGAGTGAGCTGGTGCGCCGCCTGGATCACGCGCTGGCGCCCAGCGGCGTACGCGTACAGCTCGGCGCCAATGACGAGCTGGTGTTCAGCGTGGCGGAGCGCGATTGGCCGAACGTGCGCGAAACGCTGGCGGTGAAAGGCGAAGGACGGCGCTTTCCCACCGGCCAGTTCACGCCGGTGCGCACGATCGCCGAGGAGGCTGTGCTGCGGCCGCACGCCTGGAATGTGGATGAACCGGCCTCGTTGCGGCGCTCCTTGAGCGAAATCGCACAGGCGGAACGCGCATTACACGGCGCCCGTCACGGCGTCGATCGCACGCTTGCCGAGGCGGCCCATCGGTTGCAGCCGCCGGGCGGCGAGCGCGAGGCGCACGCCGAGTCGGCCTGGAGTGCGCAGTTCGTGCGCGCCTTCGAGCAGTTGGCGCAGCGACAGGACTATCGGGCGCTCAGCGCATTTGCGCCCGCGCTGCATGGCGTCGAGCGCCGCCGCGTGGCTGCTTTGCTGGGGGTCGCCGCCCGCTGATCGGCTTGGCCGGGGCCGAGCGTACGGCGCTCAGCCGCTTGCTGCGTCCGCGCTCAACAGCGGCGCGCCCGCACCCAGCCGCTGGCGGATCGCGGCGTTGACGGTATTCAGCAGCAGGCAAGCGATCGTCATGGGCCCGACGCCGCCCGGAACTGGCGTAATGGCGCCGGCGCGCTGCACCGCCGCCTCGAACTCCACATCGCCCACCAGCCGCGTGCGCCGCTCGCCGCCCGGTGTGTGGTCCGCGGCGACCCGGTTGATTCCCACGTCGATCACGATTGCGCCGGGACGGATCCATGCTCCGGCTATCGCCTCCGGTCGCCCCACTGCGGCCACCAGGATCTCCGCTTCACCGCAAAGCTGCGGCAGATCGCGCGTGCGCGAGTGCGCGATCGTGACGGTGCAGTCGTTGCGCAGCAGGAGCTGCGCCATGGGTTTGCCGACGATGTTGGAGCGCCCTATCACCAGCGCACGCTTGCCGGTCAAGTCGGGCGCGACCTCGCGGATCAGAATGAGGCAGCCGAGCGGCGTACATGGAATGGTCGCTTCCTCGCCGAGCGCCAGCCGCCCAACGTTCAACGCGTGGAAGCCGTCGACGTCCTTGGCCGGATCGATGGCCGCCAGCACCGCCGCGCTGTCTATCCCTGCCGGCAGCGGCAACTGCACCAGCACGCCGTGTATGTCTTCACGGGCGTTCAGCTCGGCGAGCAAAGCGATCAGCTCCGCAGTTGTGGCGCTCGCGGGGAGACGGAAATCGAAATGCGCGATGCCAGCCTCGTGGGCCTGCCGCGTCTTGCTGTTCACGTACACCTGGCTGGCGGCATCATCGCCGACCAGCACGACCGCAAGTCCGGGCCGCACGCCCTGCGTCTCGAGTTGTGCAACCCGCTGCGCGATGCGCTCGCGCAGGCGCTGTGCAATGGCGCGTCCGTCGATGATCGCGGCTGTCAACGTAGTGCTCCTGAATCTGTCGAAAAGAATCGCTATTGTCTCTGGCTGCAGTCGCCTTGACGACTACTTCGCGCCTTCCGCTGCGCAGGGCGGGGCGGCGATGGGATCAGACCGGCCCGCGCCGAAAAGGTCCGCGTACTGCTCCCGCAAGGCGCTCTTCTGCACTTTTCCCATCGCGTTGCGCGGCAGCTCGGACGCGAACACGATCCGTTTGGGCAGCTTGAAACTGGCCAATCGCTCGGCGAGCGACGCGCGAATCGCGGCTTCATCGAGCGTCGCGCCGGGCGCCGGGACGACGACGGCCGCGACGCCTTCGCCCAAATCGGGATGCGGCGCGCCGATGACGGCGCTTTCCATCACACCGGGCAGTGCGTCGATCGCGTTCTCGATCTCGATGGGATAGACGTTGTAGCCGCCCGTAATGATCAGGTCCTTGCCGCGCCCGACGATATGCACGTAGCCGCGCTCGTCGATGCGGCCAAGATCGCCGGTGATGAAATAGCCGTCCGGACGGAATTCCGCGGCTGTCTTCTCCGGCATGCGCCAGTAGCCGCGAAACACGTTCGGGCCGCGCACTTCGATCATGCCGACCGCATCGCACCCTTGCAGCGGCTTGCCAGTCTCAGGATCCGTGATCCGCAGCTCCACGCCGGGGAGCGCCGGCCCCACAGAGCCCGGCACGCGCTCGCCGTCGTACGGGTTGGACGTATTCATGAGCGTCTCGCTCATGCCGTACCGCTCCAGGATCGCATGACCGGCGCGCGCCTGGAATTCTCGATGCGTCTGCGCCAGCAGAGGCGCCGACCCGGAGATGAACAACCGGACGTTCTTTACGTGTTCGGGCGAGAGCCCGGGCTGCTGCAGCAGGCGCGTGTAGAACGTCGGCACGCCCATCATGACAGTCACGCGCGGCAGCAGGCGCAGCGCTTCGGCGGCGTCGAACTTCGGCAGGAAAAGCATCGCGGCGCCGCTGGCCAGGACGGTGTTGATGGCTACGAACAGCCCGTGTGCGTGAAATATGGGCAGCGCGTGCAACAGCACGTCGCTGGCCGTGAAGCGCCACGCCTGTGCGAGCGTGAGCGCGTTCGATGCGAGATTGGCGCGCGTGAGCATGGCGCCCTTGGAGCGGCCTGTGGTGCCTGATGTGTAAAGCAGGGCCGCGAGCGCCGAGGCGGGGATATTCTCCGGCGGCCGGGAAACAGATCGGCCGTCGGCCCGCGCTTCGTCGGGCCCTTCGTTCCCCCCTTCGAGCAGCGAGCCGCCGCCGTGCGCGTCGAGCGTCGCGATCGCCGCGAGCGGTGCGGCGCCCGCGTCCTGCGGCCGCAGCACCGCCAGCTTCGGGTCGGCGTCCTGCAGAAAATACTCGAGCTCGGCCGACGTGTACGCGGTGTTGAGCGGCGCCAGCACTGCGCCGATCTGCAGACACGCGAGGTACAGCGCCACGGCATGCGGAGACTTTTCGACCTGCACGAGGACGCGGTCGCCGGTTTGTACGCCGCGTGCGCGCAGCGCGGCGGCGATCCTGGCGGTGAGGGCGGCCATTTCGGCGTAGCTCTGCCGGCGCCCGTCCGCAGTTTCCAGGAACAGGCGCCCGGGATCGCGCGCGGCGATCTCAATGAGCCAGTCTGAAGGCGCGGTGGTTGTGGGCGTGGAATTCGTCATTCGGTGTGCCTGATGATGCAAGTCGAAGAACGCCAATAATGCAAGGGCTTCGAGTGCATCGATATCACGGAAGTAAGAGTAGATCAGAGCTCCATGGCGGTTGGCGGCTGGGGGTCGGCCAGTTCGCATGACCTGCGCAGCAGCCAGGGCGTGATGGTAGCGAAGGTGAAGGCGTCAAGGCGCGTCGCTCGCCAGTCGGCCGGCGCCGGCAGGCTTCTTGACTCGCAGAACGGCGCGCCGGAACGACAAGGACTGCGATGGGCCGGAGCTCCCATCGGCAGGCGCGCATCGAGCGTTTGCTCAGTCCTTGGCGGTCGGCCGCCGCTTCTTCGCGGCGCGCTTCTCCCTGTACATGGCCGCATCGGCGCGCGCGATCAGCGCCTCGAGGGCTTCCACCGAGTCCTCCGGCGAATCGACCAGCACGGCGCCGATGCTCACGTCCAGTACATAAAGCCGCTGCGAAGCGGCGTTGAACGCCTCCAGGTGCTCGCGCAGGCGCAGGCGGGGAGCGCTCACGTCGCGCGCCACGTACGCAAGCGCGACGAACTCGTCGCCCCCGAGCCGCGCCAAGATGTCGGAATCGCGGAAGGTGTGGCGCAGCACGTCCGCCGCATCGCGCAGCGCCTGATCGCCGGCGAGATGCCCGAATGTATCGTTGATCTCCTTCAGTCCGTTCAGGTCCATGAAGAACAGACCGAGCGCATGGCGCTCGCGCCGCGCCACTTTCAGGGCCTGCATCGCCAGCTCGAAGAAGCCGCGACGGTTCCTGAGTTGGGTGAGCTCGTCGATGAGCGACAGACTCTGCATGCGCTCTGCGCTGCGCCGCAGCGCCTCCTCGCGCTCGCGAATCGCGATGTCGGCGCGATGCTTGTGAATGGCGACCTCGATCGCGCAGCGCAGCTCGACTTCCTGGAACGGTTTGATCAAGTAGCCGAGCGGGCCGGCGGCGACGGCTCTCTGCAGCGTGGCGGGATCGCTGCGGCCGGTGAGAAAGATGACCGGCGCAGCCGTGCGCTGGTGGATCAGGCGCGCCGCCTGGATGCCGTCCATATCGCCCGGCAGGCTTACGTCCATGACGACCAGCTGAGGTTTGAGCTGCTCGGCCAGATACACCGCCTCATCGCCGCTGGCGGCGACGCCCGCAACTTGGTAGCCAAGGCGGGTCAGGCTTTCGCGCAGGTCCTCGGCGACGATCGCCTCGTCCTCGACCACGAGTATGGAGATCGCCGGCTGTTCGCTGGACGCGGGGTCCCCGCCGGGCTGCTCGCCAGCCTGTGCGAGGCGCTCGTCTTCGAACTGATTCCGGCCGAAATGCTCCACGGCGGCCAAATGCCGGTCCTCCGAGCTGGTTGGCGCGATGTTCGTTAACGCACGAGGACGGCGGGTGGTTCGTGCAAATCACGGATCGAGAGTCGGTGAAACGAGCGCCTGCGCCCACCGCGACGCGCGCGGCGTCGTCCAATCCCCCGCCGGCGTCGGCTTGCAATACAATCGCGGTAGTCCCCGTAGGTAGATCGGGGTTCGCCAACAACGGCGTGCGAGTTTCGCGACGCCACGACCGGCGCCCCCGATTGCGGGGGCGCGGAGATGAGCGTCCGCGCCATATGTCACGACAAATCAAGAAAGCCCTGATCTGCGGCTCAGTCGCCTTCGACACGATCATGGTGTTCCAGGACCGTTTCAAGGCGCACATTCTCCCGGACAAGATCCACATGCTGAATGTGTCGTTTCTCGTGCCGCAAATGCGGCGAGAATACGGCGGCTGCGCCGGGAACATCGCGTACAACCTTCGACTGCTGGGCGACGTCGGCTACCCGATGGCGACGGTCGGCCGAGATTTCGCGCCGTACGCGGACTGGCTGCGACGCAACGATGTGCCCGCCGACCACGTGCGACAGCTCGACGACGAGCACACCGCGCAGGCGTTCATCACGACCGACCTGGACGATAACCAGATCACGGCTTTCCACCCGGGCGCGATGCAACATTCTCATCTGAACGATGCAGCGCAGGCCTGCGCGGCCGATTCCTCGATCGCGGTCGGCGTCGTCGCGCCCGACGGACGCGAGGGCATGGTGCGTCACGCCGAGCAGTTCACGGCGGCCGGCGTGCCTTTCATCTTCGATCCCGGACAGGGGCTGCCGCTGTTTGACGGCGAGCAGCTGTGCGCCTTCATCGAGCGGGCGAAATGGCTGGCGGTGAACGAGTATGAGTGGCAACTGGTGCTCGACAAGACCAGGCTTTCACCGCAGGAGATCATGGCGCAGGTCGAGGCGCTGATCGTCACGCGCGGCGCGGCTGGGTCGGTGATCCATGTGAACGGCGAGCGCATAGAGATTCCCGCCGCCAAGCCGCGCGCCGTGGTCGATCCCACCGGCTGCGGCGACGCTTATCGCGCCGGACTGATCCACGGGCTGCTGCACGGGTTCGACTGGGCCGCAACCGGCCGCATTGCTTCGCTCATGGGCGCGATCAAAGTGGAATCGCGCGGTACACAGAACCACGCGTTCAGCGCCGCGGAGTTCGCAGCGCGCTATCGCGAGAACTTCGGCGCCGAGCCGCCGCGGGCGGATTGAAGGCGCGGGGCCGCATCGAAATCGTCAGATAACTACAGAGGCTGCTTATGAGCTCAAGCTTTTTGTTCACGTCGGAATCGGTGTCCGAAGGCCATCCGGACAAGGTCTCCGACCAGATCTCCGATGCGATCCTCGATGCGATCCTCGCCGAGGACAAGTACTCGCGCGTCGCGGCCGAAACGCTCTGCAACACCGGTCTCGTGGTGCTGGCCGGCGAGATCACGTCCAAGGCGGTGGTCGATTACCCATCGATCGCCCGCGACGTCATCAAGCGCATCGGCTACGACAACACTGATTACGGCATCGACTACAAGGGTTGCGCCGTACTGGTCGCCTACGACAAGCAGTCGCCGGATATCGCTCAGGGCGTGGACGAAGGGCGCGGCCTGAATCTCGATCAGGGTGCGGGCGACCAGGGCCTGATGTTCGGTTATGCATGCGATGAGACGCCCGAGCTCATGCCGCTGCCGATTCATCTGGCGCATCGCATGGTCGAGCGCCAGGCCGCGCTGCGCAAATCCGGCAAGCTCGGCTGGCTGCGTCCGGACGCGAAATCTCAGGTCACGGTGCGTTACGTGGACGGCAAGCCGAAGGAGATCGACACCGTCGTGCTATCCACCCAGCACCATCCCGAGGTCGAGCACGCCGCGCTCGCCGAGGCGGTGATCGAGGAGATCATCAAGCCCGTGTTGCCCAAGGACATGGTCGGCAAGAAGATCAACTACCTGGTGAATCCGACCGGGCGCTTCGTGGTAGGCGGGCCGCAGGGCGACTGCGGGCTTACCGGTCGCAAGATCATCGTCGACACTTACGGCGGCGCTGCGCCGCACGGCGGCGGCGCATTCTCGGGCAAGGATCCTTCGAAGGTGGACCGCTCGGCGGCCTACGCGGCGCGCTACGTGGCGAAGAATATCGTCGCTTCGGGCCTGGCGAGCAAGGCGCAGGTGCAGGTGTCGTACGCGATCGGCGTCGCCAAGCCGACCAGCATCATGGTGACCACGTTCGGGACCGGCAAGGTTCCCGACGAACAGATCGAGACGCTGGTGGCCAAGCACTTCGACTTGCGGCCCAAGGGCATCATCCAGATGTTGGACCTGCTGCGGCCGATCTATCAGAAGACCGCCGCATACGGGCATTTCGGCCGACCCGAGCCGGAGTTCACCTGGGAAAAGACCGACAAGGCCGAGGCCCTGGCGGCGGACGCCGGCGTCAAGCGCGCCGCTAACGGCTGAGGGAGGGGGAGGGGAAAAGCGGTTAGCGGTTGGTTGGGAAGCGGTTAGCGGTTAGCGGTTCGTTAAGAGAGCGCCGGACACATAGCGTGCGCTGTTCGGCAGCCATCGCGGGAGCAGAGATGGATTACGCTGCAGGACCTTCTAACCGGCTAACCGCTAACCGCTAACCGCTTCTCCGTCACCGCTTCTCCGTCACCGCTTCTTCTCGCCGCTACCCGCTTCCCGAGTTACACTTCCCATCCCACCGCGCGTCGAGGGGCGCTGCAGCGCGGCG
>JAVEVD010000034.1:0-1937 GCA_034005205.1 Steroidobacteraceae bacterium
TATGAGAGCGCCGGACACTTAGCGTGCGCTGTTCGGCAGCCATCGCGGGAGCAGAGATGGATTACGCTGCAGGACCTTCTAACCGCTAACCGCTAACCGCTTCTCCGTCACCGCTTCTCCGTCACCGCTTCTTCTCGCCGCTACCCGCTTCCCGAGTTACACTTCCCATCCCACCGCGCGTCGAGGGGCGCTGCAGCGCGGCGGCCGGGAGCTCCTCCCGCCGCCCCGCCAGGCTCGGCGCGCACGCCTGTACGGCAACGGCGCCCGCTCACTTTTTTACGGAGTAGATCATGAGCGCAGTTGCAAAGCCCGCGACATCCAAGGACTTTTGCGTGGCCGATCTGTCCCTGGCCGCCTGGGGCCGCAAGGAGATTGCGATCGCCGAGACCGAAATGCCTGGTCTGATGGCGATTCGCGAGGAGTTCGCCAGGACTCAGCCGCTGCAGGGCGCGCGCATCTCCGGATCGCTGCACATGACGATCCAAACGGCGGTGCTCATCGAGACGCTGCAGGCGCTCGGCGCCGAGGTGCGCTGGGCGTCGTGCAACGTGTTCTCCACGCAGGATCATGCCGCCGCCGCCATAGCCGAGCGCGGTACGGCGGTGTTCGCCTTCAAGGGAGAGTCCCTGGACGAGTACTGGGACTTCACTCATCGCATCTTCGAGTGGCCGGACAGTCCGCAGGGAGCAAAGCAGTTCTCCAACATGATTCTCGACGACGGCGGCGATGCGACGCTCCTGCTGCATCTGGGGACGCGCGCCGAGAGCGATCCGAGCGTGCTCGATAAGCCCGGCAGCGAGGAAGAGACCGCGCTGTTCAAGTCGATCAAGGCGAGGCTCGCGAGCGATCCGAAGTGGTACTCGACGCGCATCAAGCAGATCAAGGGCGTGTCCGAGGAGACCACCACCGGCGTCAACCGCCTGTACCAGATGGCGAAGGAGGGCAGGCTCGCGTTCCCTGCGATCAACGTCAATGACTCGGTCACCAAGAGCAAGTTCGACAACCTGTATGGCTGCCGTGAGTCGCTGGTCGACGGGATCAAGCGCGCCACCGACGTGATGGTCGCGGGCAAGATTGCGGTGGTGTGCGGCTACGGCGATGTCGGCAAGGGGTCGGCCCAGGCGCTGCGCGCGCTTTCAGCGCAGGTCTGGATCACCGAGATCGATCCGATCTGCGCACTGCAGGCGGCGATGGAAGGTTATCGGGTGGTCACCATGGAGGAGGCCGCGGACCAGGGCGACATCTTCGTCACGACCACCGGCAATTTCCATGTGATCACGCATGACCACATGCGGAAGATGAAGAACAACGCCATCGTCTGCAACATCGGCCATTTCGACAACGAGATCGACGTGGCTGCGCTGCGCAAGTATCGGTGGGAGAACATCAAGCCGCAGGTCGATCATGTCATCTTCCCCGACGGCAAGCGCATCATCCTGCTCGCCGAAGGGCGCCTGGTGAACCTGGGCTGCGCAACTGGACACCCCTCGTACGTGATGAGCTCCTCGTTCGCCAACCAGACGCTGGCGCAGATCGAGCTGTTCACCAATACGGAGAAGTATCCGGTCGGCGTTTATGTGCTGCCGAAGCGCCTGGACGAGAAAGTGGCGCGGCTGCAGCTCGCCAAGCTGGGCGTCAAGCTCACCGAGCTCACCGACGAGCAGGCGAAATACATCGGCGTGCCCAAGGAAGGACCCTACAAGGCGGATCATTACCGCTACTAAGCAGCAGCGGTTAGTCGGAAGGGCTCGCGGCCGATCGCGATGAACGGCGGCCGCCTCCGACTAGCCGCTCACCCCAATGGCGCTTGCTTGCGAGTTCATCGCTGTGGATTGAACGGTTGGCGATTAGTCAGAGCCAAGAGGCGCCGAGTAGACATGCTCGACTAACCGCTTCGAAGCAAGCGCCAAGTAGACGCCATTGCCGTCAACCGCCAA
>JAVEVD010000034.1:2037-40256 GCA_034005205.1 Steroidobacteraceae bacterium
AACTGCCAACCGCTAACCGCTTCTCCATTGTCATGACCGCCAAGATCATCGACGGCAAAGCCATCGCCAACCATCTGCGCGCGCAATACCACGCGCGCGTGGACGCATTGCTCGCGGCGCACGGAATCCGGCCGGCGCTCGCCGTCATCCTCGTGGGCGACAATCCAGCCTCGCGTTCCTACGTGCGCAACAAGATCGCCGGCTGTCGGCAAGTCGGCATTCGCTCGGAACTGATCGAGCTGCCGTCGTCGTGCACCGAGGACGAGCTGCTCGGCCACATCGATCGTCTGAACGCCGATTCGAGCATTCACGGCGTACTCGTGCAGTTGCCGCTGCCTGCGCAAATTCGCGTCGCGAGCGTGGTCGAGCGCATCTCGGTGGAGAAGGACGTCGACGGCTTTCACCTGTACAACATGGGCGGACTGGTCACTGGCGCCACGGTGTTCTCGCCGTGCACGCCGTACGGCGTGCAGAAGATGCTCGAATACGAGAACATCTCGGTCGAAGGCCGCAATGTGGTGGTCGTGGGCGCGAGCAATGTGGTGGGTAAACCCACCGCGCTCATGCTGATGCAGCAGGACGCCACGGTCTGCATCTGTCACAAGAAGACACGCGACCTCGGCCAGTTCACGATTCTGGCCGACATCCTGGTAGTCGCCGCCGGCGTCCCCAACCTGATCGTGCCGCAGATGGTGCGCACCGGCGCGGTGGTCATCGACGTCGGCTTCAACAGGCTGCCGGACGGCCGGATCGTGGGCGATGTGGACTTCGAGGGCGTGAAGCAGAAGGCGTCGCACATCACTCCCGTGCCGGGCGGCGTCGGGCAGCTCACCGTGACGATGCTGCTGCACAACACCATCCTTTCGGCGGAGCGTGTGGCGAGCGCCGCCAGATCGCCGTTCCATCGCCAGTTGTCCGCCTGATCAGCGGCAACTGACTGGACGAACATGGCGCGCGTAGTCATCACCGATCACCCCTGGCCGGACGTCGACATCGAACGCGATATCTTGGAGGCGGCCGGTCATCGCCTGATCGCCGGACCGCAGGCGACGCCCCCGGCGGCGTTCGTGGAAGCGCTGGTGCGCGAGCACGATCCGGCCGCCATCATGACCTGCTGGGCGCAGGTGTCCGCCGAGGCGATCGGCGCGCCGAGCGATCTGAGGATCGTAGTCCGCATGGGCGTCGGGCTGGACAACATCGCCATTCCCGCGGCGACGCAGCGCGGCGCATGGGTGACCAATGTGCCGGATTATTGCTACGAGGAAGTGTCGGATCACGCCGTGGCGCTGCTGCTGGACTTGTGGCGCAACGTGACGGCGATGGATCGCGATGTGAAGCGCGGGGCCTGGCGTCCGGGCGCCGCGCGGGCCAGGCGCGTGGCCGAGATGACCGTGGGCCTGGTGGGTTACGGCCGCATAGGCCGCGCAACGGCGCGCAAGCTGCGCGGTTTTGGCTGCCGACTGCTGGTGAACAGTCCCTCGTTGCTGCGTGACAAGGCCGATGGCGATGAGGTGGCGCCCGGCGTGATCGTAGCGAGTCTCGGAGTAATGCAGCGGGAGTGCGACGCCATCGTGATTCTTGCACCGCTCACGGCGGCGACGCATCACATGATCGACGATCGGTTCATCGCCGCACTGCGCAGGAAGCCGCTGCTGATCAACGTGAGCCGCGGCGCCATCGTGGAGAACGAGGCGCTCGTTCGTGGTCTGGACGCAGGGCTCATTGCAGGCGCCGGGCTGGACGTGGTCGAAGGCGAGCCCGCCGCGCCCACCTCGGTCACCGCGCGCGAGGACGTGATCGTCACGCCTCACATGGCGTTTTCCTCGGACGCTTCGCTTGCAGAGCTGCGGCGGCGCTGTGCGCAGGAGGTCGTGCGCGTGCTCGCCGGAGAGTCTCCCCTGCATCCCTGCAATCGGCCGGTGAGCGCCGGTGGTTCATCGCTCGGCGCCGGTCCGGGCCAGCGATCTTCATGAGCGAAGATCGCGCCGTTCGCACTCCTCTGGGCGGCGGCGTGTCGAGCGACGTGGCGATCGTGCGCGATGAAAGCGGTCGCGAGATCGTGGTCAAGCAAGCGCTGCCGCGCTTCAAGGTGGCGGCGGACTGGCGGGTCGATCCTGCACGCTCGAGTCTCGAGGTCCAGGCTCTGCGCGAAGCGCGCGCGTTGCTCGGCGCGCATGTCGCGCCCGAAGTGCTCTGGGAAGATGCAGACCATCATTGCTTCGCGATGCAGCGCATCGATTCCAGACTGCGCAATTGGCGTGATGAGCTGGACGCCAGGGTCATCGATCTGAAGACCGCCGCACGCGTCGGTGAGTTGCTCGCCATGCTGCATGTGCGCTCGGCCGCAAAGCCCGAGCTGGCCGCGCGCTTCGGCGATCTCGATTTGTTCAAGCAGCAGCGCATCGAGCCGTTTTTCAACCGGATCGTTCAGCGCAATCCAGGGCTGCGCGCAGGGGTCGGGGAAGCGATCGCGATCTTGTGCGCCCCGGGACGCTCGCTCGTGCATGGCGACTACAGTCCCAAGAACATGCTGGTCCACGGGACGGAGGTCGTCCTGCTCGATTGGGAGGTGGCGCACTGGGGTGAGCCGCGCTTCGACGCGGCCTTCTGTCTCATGCACCTCATCCTCGATGCACATCATCGTCCTCCCGCCGATGAATACGTCGACGCAGCGCTGACCTTCATCGAGGCGTACGCGCGCGCCGGCGGGCCAGCGCCGATGGACGCTGTTCTGGTGCGGATCACGGGATGCTTGCTGCTTGCGCGACTGGAAGGGGATTCGCCGATCCATTATCTGCACGAGCTGGATGCGAGCGTCGTGAAGCGCCAAGCCGTGCGGCTCATCGAGCATCCCCCGCAGGATGCGCGCCGCATGCTCGATCAGCTTTTCCCACGGTGAGCGGAGCGGCTGCGCCGACTCACACTTTGTGCGTCGAGAGCAGGATGCTGGTTTCGGTGCTGGACACGCCTTCCAGCAGGCGGATCCGGCCGAGCGCGCGATCGAAAGCTTCGAGGTTCTCCGTGCGCAGCTCGACGACGAAATCCCAGCGGCCGTTCGTGCTGTGCAGCGCGGTCACCGCGGGATCTCCCCGCAGCCCTTTGCGCACGGCTTCGCCGCGCGCGCCTTCGATCGCGACGGTCATCAGGGCGCGGATGCCATGCTCGGCGACCTGCGGACGCAGCCGCACCGTGTAGCCGGCGATCGTACCCTCCGCCTCCAGCCGGGCGAGGCGATTCTGCACGGTGCCGCGCGCCACGCCCAGTTTCTTCGCCAACGTCGCCACCGGCGTGCGAGCGTTGTCGCGCAGGAGCGTAATGAGTTGTCGGTCGATGTCGTCCACGCGTCCTCCAGCCGTCCGGACATTCTACTCATTTCGCCAGGGATTTCTGACAGTTCGCTCAGGTGTTGCTGCTTTTTGAGCACTCTATTGCCTATTAATTGGCCTGCACTCGGTCAAAACTAGGCGAGCGCTGATCAGGCCGCAGGAGCGCAATGGAGCCGCCCGTACGATCAGGGTCTGGTGAAGTTGCGGTTCTCATCGGGCGGGTCAGCGTTGGTCCAGCGATATCGCGGCCGGACGTGCGCGCCGCGGAACTGTTACGGGATACCTATTCATGGTCGATTACATCGGCGTAGAGCGCATTCAGAACCTGATCCGCGAGGTAGGTCCGGCCCCTTTCATGCGGGGCTTGGCGCAGGAGATCGAGGCGGACTACCGCCGCTGGAACGAGTTCGAGAAGTCGCCGCGGCACGCCGTGCATTCGCCGGTCGGCGTGATCGAGCTGATGCCAGTGAGCGACGGGCGCCTGTATTCGTTCAAGTACGTCAACGGACACCCGAAGAACACGGGCGAAGGGCTGCTCACGGTCACCGCTTTTGGTGTGCTCGCTCAGGTGAGCACCGGTTACCCGCTGCTGCTTGCGGAACTGACCTTCACCACGGCGCTGCGCACCGCTGCAATGTCCGCGCTCGCCGCCCGCTACATGGCGCGCCCGCAGTCGCGCTCGATGGCCGTCATTGGCAACGGGGCGCAGGCGGAATTCCAGATCATCGCATTCCACGAGATGCTTGGGATGCGTGAGGTGCGCTTGTTCGATGTGGACGCGCGTGCGACGCAGAAGCTCGAGCGCAACCTCGAGGGGATCGGACTCGAAGGATTGCGCGTCGTGCGTTGCGCCTCGACGGCCGAGGCGGTGCGCGGCGCAGACATCGTCACCACATCGACGGCGGCGAAGCGCCAAGCCGCGATCCTGACGCCCGAGATGATCGAGCCTGGCGTGCACATCAACGCCGTCGGCGGCGACTGTCCGGGCAAGACGGAGCTGGACCGCGACATCCTGCTGCGAGCGGATGCGCGCATCGTGGTGGAGTACGAGCCGCAGTCGAGAATCGAGGGGGAGATCCAGCAGCTCGATGCGACGCACCAGGTGATCGAGTTCAGCGAAGTCGCGAGCGGCAGGACGCCCGGCCGCACCAGCGAGGCCGAGGTGACGATCTTTGATTCGGTCGGATTCGCGTTGGAGGATTTTGCCGCGCTGCGCTACCTGCATCGGCTGCATGCGGAGCATCGTGGCGTACGCGTGCAGCTGGATCTCATTCCGGACGTCGAAGATCCGAAGGATCTGTTCGGCGCACTGATGCGCACACCCGTCACGCGCCCGCGCGCCGCGCCCGGGAAAACGGAGGGCCTGATGGCATGACCGTCCGAGGCGTGACTCTGATCGGCGCGCCGACCGACGCTGGCGCGGCCGATCGCGGCGCATCCATGGGGCCGGAGGCGCTGCGCGTCGCCGGCCTGCTCCAGGCGCTGCGCGCTCGCGGCCTCGACGTCATCGATCGCGGCAATCTCAGCGGCCCGTCGAATCCCTGGATCGCACAGCCGGTGAACGGCTATCGCCACTTGAGCGAAGTCGCCGAGTGGTGCCGGCGAGTGTATGAAGCCGTACGCCGCGAACTGCTCGATGAGCGCCTGCCCATTCTGCTGGGCGGCGATCACGGGCTGGCGGTGGGCTCGATAAGCGCGGTCGCCCGCTACTGCCGCGATGCAGGCCGCAAGCTGCGAGTGCTATGGATCGACGCGCACACCGATTTCAACACCCGCGAGCTTTCGCCGAGCGGCAACATCCATGGCATGCCGGTCGCATGTCTGTGCGGATTCGGCCCGGATGAGCTGACGCGACTGGGCGGCGAAGCGCCCGCTCTGCAGCCCTCGTGTATTCGCCAGATCGGCGTTCGCAGCGTCGATGCGGGCGAGAAACGCTTCGTGCATGAGCAGCGGCTCGAGGTGTTCGACATGCGTTATATCGACGAGATGGGGATGCGCCACACCATGGAGGCGGCGCTCGCGGGCGTCGATGACAATACGCACCTGCACGTGAGCTTCGACGTGGACTCGCTGGATCCCGAAGCGGCGCCCGGCGTCGGCACGACCGTTCCGGGCGGGCTGTCCTATCGCGAAGCCCAGCTTTGCATGGAGATGATCGCGGACACCGGCCAGCTCGCGTCTCTCGACGTCATGGAGCTCAACCCAGCGCTGGACGTGCGCAACAAGACCGCGCGGATCGCAGTGGATCTCGTCGAGTCGTTGTTCGGCAAGAGCACGCTGATACGCTTGCCCGAGCGCTGAGCAGCGGCGCAGGCGCAGCGAGCGTCGGACGCCGCAAAGCTGGAATTCTCGTCATTGCAGGCGCAACGCGGACCGATGGCGGACCGGGCGCCCGCTCGCCCTCGAATTGCTGCAACTGCGTGCATTCCCCGGTTGGAAATCCTCCGGGCGGCGAGCAAGATCCGGCTGCGGCATCTATCGGCCTAATCAACGATACAAACGGAGCCCACCATGTTCGCAAAACTTTCGGCGGAGTTTCTCGGCACGTTCTGGCTCGTGCTCGGCGGTTGCGGCACTGCAGTACTCGCGGCCGCCTTTCCGGAGGTGGGCGTAGGTCTGCTGGGGGTCTCCCTGGCGTTCGGCCTCACGGTGCTCACCGGCGTTTACGCACTCGGCACGATCTCGGGTGGACATTTCAACCCTGCGGTTTCCATCGGGCTCTGGGCGGGCGGGCGCTTCCCGGCCTCGCAGCTCGCACCGTACATCCTCGCTCAGCTCGTCGGAGGCGTTGTGGCTGCGGCGGTGTTGTACGTGATCGCCAGCGGCCAGCCGGGATTCAGCGTGGCCGACGGCTTTGCGGCCAATGGCTTCGGCGAGCATTCGCCAGGCGGTTATAGCTTCACCGCCGCGCTGGTGAGCGAGCTGGTGATGACGTTCATGTTCCTCATCGTGATTCTCGGCGCCACGCATCGGCGCGCGCCGGTCGGATTCGCGGGGCTGGCGATCGGCCTGACGCTGACGCTGATCCACCTGATCAGCATCCCGGTGACGAACACCTCGGTGAATCCGGCCCGCAGCACCGGGCCGGCGCTGTTCGTGGGCGACTGGGCGCTGCAGCAGCTGTGGCTGTTCTGGCTGGCGCCGATCGTGGGCGCCGCGATCGCCGGCCTCGCTTATCGGGCGATTCTGGAAAGCAGACAGGAAGAGGCGCCGCCGGTCACCGGACGTCTCGAAGCCTGAACGCGGCGCCGAGCGGCTCGCGCTTCGCTCGAGCCGCTCGAAACGCCTCGCATTGCAGGCGTTTCCTTGGGCTGAACCGTCAGGGCGGCAGGTTAGTCAGAGCTTCCCCAGGGGCGGTCGGCTGAGCAAGTTGCGTCGAGACTTCACTCGGAAGCCCGCACGTCCGGATTACTCAACTCGCGAACTTCTGCCGGGCGGGCGGGAGAAGGACTCGACTCGGCGGCGCACGCCAGGCGGCTTGGTCGGTAGTAGCGGAATTTCCCCGAAGGCTCGCGAGGCACGACCGCGACGCGTTCGATCTCCACCTCGCATTCCTCGCCGAAATTCGCGCGCACGAAGCGCGTCAGCTTGGCCGCCAACGTGTGGTCGAAGCCGTCGCTGCTCTCTACGAGCACCTTCCAGCGCCGCGCATCGATCTGCTGGAACAGACTCTGCTGAATGGCGCCAAGCGGCGTGTCTGCGAGCACTGTGCTGAAGTTCCTGCCGAGCACCGAGCCGTGCACCTCGGCGCCGTCCGCCGTCACGAACACGTCGGCGGCGCGTCCGATGAGGTTTTCGAGCACTGGCTGCGGCCGGCCGCAAGCGCATGGCTCAGGGCGGATGCTGCCGGTGTCGCCGATTCGGCAGCGGATCAACGGCATCGCGTGATTACTGAGCGTAGTCACCACGATGTCGCCGCACTCGCCCGGCGCAGCCGGCTGATCGCCGTGGAATACTTCCAGGTACACGTTCTCGGCGTGAACATGCAACGAACCGGCCGGGCACTCCGCGGCGATCGG
Source organism: Steroidobacteraceae bacterium (assembly GCA_034005205.1). Lineage (GTDB taxonomy): Bacteria > Pseudomonadota > Gammaproteobacteria > Steroidobacterales > Steroidobacteraceae > Steroidobacter. Next base: position 9,383 of record JAVEVD010000034.1, read on the forward strand.
TCCCACCTCGGTGCAGCCGTACATCTCCACTACGCGCGCGCCCAGGTGTCGCTCGATTTCCTCACGCTGAAACGCGTAGACCTGCTCGCCGCCGACTTTTGCGTATGGAACGAGCGGTTTCGGCGCGTCAGGGTGATGCGTGCGCACGTGGCGGGCCAGCCTCGCGAGCGCCGACGGCAGACCCTGGCACAGGTCCGGCCGGCGCGTGAGCAGCCAGTGCGCCGCTTCTTCAAGACGCTGCGGCGTCAGCTCGGAGGTGCGAAAGAACTTGCAGTTCTTCACCCAGTCCTGGAACCAGTGGCCCTGGCCCCACATCAGGAGCGTGCGCGCGCCCGGCGGGACGCCGTGCCACAGCATCGCCCGGTATTCGCTCGCCCATCCCCACCCCGCGCCGCCCGGGCTCCATACGACGCGCAGCGGCTCGCCGCTGGAAGCGGAGCTGTTGCGCACGAATGCGCCCCGGATTGGACGGCGGGCGCGCAGCTGCGTCATGTCCGCGCGCACCGTGCGCCTCTCGAGCACGGGCCACGCATCGATACGCCCAGGATCTTGACTCCATAGGCGCTCGCGCCATGGTCCGGCGGCGTACAGCGGCGTGGTTGCGTGCGCGTAGCGCAGCATGTCCACGAGACGCTCGTGCATGCGGCGATCGAAGGTGCGCTTGTCCAGCCGCTCCAGGTCTTGCAGGCGTTTGATGAACTCGCTGATCGGTCTGCGACGCAATCGCTGCAAACCGTAATAGAGAGTGCAGTGGACTGCCTGCTCTACGGACTTGTTCATCCGATGTCCCTGTGCTTGCGGTTGGATGGCGTGCGGGCGCTGATTGTGCGCGCCGGCTTCAGCGACAACGAAACGCCTGCGCGGAGGTTCCACTTTCATTCCATCGGAACTCACGTACGAGCAAGCGCGTTCGCGCCGCACACACTGAACATTGCAACCACACCCGTCGCGCGACGCAGCCCGTTGCCGCAGCGCCCGGGAGGTTGGAGGGATGAGCCCGCGTTGCGCGGGCGCCGTTCGCTTCATGATCCAGCTTGCCAGAACCGCACGTACGCTCGCGCGCATCGCGCGCACTCGCTACCCCGCATTCATCGCGGGCGCCCCGCTGGCGCGGAACGAGATCCCGGTTTTCACTTATCACGACGTCGAGGCCGAGGATCTCACGCAGGATCTCGAATTCCTGCACGTCAACGGCTATCGAACGCTCAGCCTGGACGAGTACTTGCATGCGCGCAGCACGCGGCGCAGCCCCGGCCGCGCAGTCCTGCTTACATTCGACGACGCGCGCAAGAGCTTCTGGAGCGCGGCGGCGCCGACGCTGCGCGCCTTCGAAGCCCATGCGACGCTGTTCGCACCCACGCACTGGATGGATTCTGCGAAGTCCGCCGGCGACGACCTGTTCATGAGCTGGGAGCAGGTGAGTGCGTGCGCGCAGTCCGGCCTCGTCGATGTGCAGTCTCACGCGCACCGGCACGCACTCGTTTTCACCTCACCGCAGCTCGTCGACTTCGCCTCGCCGTGGTCGCTCGCCCGTTATGACGTGTACGACTGGCCGATGCGTCGTTGCGGCGAGGACGACGTGCTTGGACGGCCGCCCCTTGGCTCGCCGATCTACCGAGCTGCGCCGCTCCTCTCCGCAACGCGCCGCTATCTCGAAAACGAGGAGCTCACGAACGCCTGTCGCGAGTATGTCCTCGACAACGGCGCGGACGAGTTCTTCCGGAGGCCGCGCTGGGCCGCGCGGTTGCGCCGTCTGCATGACGAGCTCGCGCGCGCCCTGCGCGGGCAATGGCTGGCGCCGAGCAGATTCACCGCGCTGCTCGAGTCCGAGTTCGAGCGCAGCCGCAGTGCGTTCTTGCGCCATCTCGGCTACGCGCCGCACTGCATCGCCTACCCGTGGATGCTGGGTTCGCGATATTCGCTCGAGCTGGCGCGGCGCCACGGTCTGCGCACAGCTTTCGGCGTGGCCCTCGATTACGGCGCCGAACGGCGCAGCGCGCGCTTGCCCATCCCGGTGTATGGCCGGCTGAAGTGCGATTGGCTGCGGTTTCTGCCCGGCGAGCGCCGCATGAATCTCGGCCAGGCAGTGCGCAGGAAGCTGGCGGGATTCGCCGGGGTGCAGCATCTCGCACACTGACCGTGCAACGGCGAAGGAGACACGGCATGTACAGACGTACGATCGGGGTGATGGGCCGGCTGCTCGATCAGAACGATGGTTTGGGCCTTTACGGACGCAATCTCCTGCAGGAGATGCTGAAGCTCGATCCACACAGCAGGTACCTGATATTCCTCAACACGCCGCAGTCGCAGCACATGTTCGACGAGTTTCCGAACGCACAAACCTGCGTGGCGCCGGCCCGCAGCAAGCTGTGGTGGGACCAGGTGCTCGTGCCGCTTGCTGCACGTCGTCATGACGTCACGCTGCTGTTCAACCCGAAGTTCTCTATTCCGTTGCTGACGGGTCGGCCCTGTGTGTTCGTGCACCAGGGCTCCGACTGGTACGTGAACCCGCAGAATTATCTGTGGTGGGATAACCTGTACATTCGCCTGATGTTGCCGCTGTACGACCGCAAAGCCCGGCTCACGCTGTCGATTTCGCAGGCGACGCTCGATGACCTCGCTCGTCTCTCGCCGATCGATGTGAGCAAGTCCGTGGTCACCTATGCCGGCGTGAGCCAGAACTTCACGCCGCAGCGTGATGAAGCGGCGATCAAGCAGTTTCTGGCCGACTACGCCTTACCGCAGCGCTTCATTCTGACGGTGGCGCGGGTCATTCACGGCGGACATCCTGGACAGCCATTCTATCCGGGCGGCAATAACGAGCGCCTGCTGCGCGCCTGGCGCCGCTATCGTCGCGCCGGCGGCGAGCTGCCGCTCGTGATGGCTGGCGCGCGCATCGAACCCTATCTGCGCGCACAGGGGTTCACGGATGCGGATCTCGAGGATGTGTTCTTCCCTGGGTTCATTCCCAACGCGCGAATTCACATGGCGTATCAGCAGGCCGAGTGCTTCATACTCGCCACGCTGTGCGAAAGTTTCGGCATCCCCATTTTGGAGGCGCTCGCATCGGGTTGTCCGGCGATCGTGCCGTCCACGTGCGCCAGCCCGGAGGTGGCGGGAGGCGCGGCGCGATTGATCGATCCGCTGGACGAGGATGGCATCGTAGCGGCGCTGCTCGAGGTCACGGGGTCGCCGGAATTGCGCGCACGCATGCGGGAGCAAGGCTTGAAGCGCGCGCACGAGCTCACCTGGAAGGATGCGGCGGCGCGCACGCTGGCGGCCTTCGAGCGGATCGCGCCGGTGCGTGCGCCGGCTGAAGCCGCCCTCTCTCTGCCTACGAGGAAACCCGCCACGTGAAGCTCGCGCTGCGACTCGCTGCTTCCGTACTGCTGCTGGGCCTGCTCCTTGCGTATCTGGTCGATTTGCGCGAGGCAGCGGCGATCGTGCGCAAGTTTTCGCCCGCGTGGCTGGCGGCGGCGTTCGCGGTGGTCACCATCGATCGGGTGTTGATGGCCTACAAGTGGGCGCTGCTGTTGCGCGCGCAGGGTTGCCCGATGCCGCTGTGGCACGCGGTGTCCATGTACTGCACGTCCATGGTTTGGGGGCTGGCGTTGCCGACCACCGTGGGCGCCGACGCGATTCGCGCAGTGATGGCCACGCGCCGCGGCCTGGGCGCGCCCGAGGTGCTGACTTCCATCGTGATCGAACGCATGGTGGGGTTCGTCATGGCTCTGGCCCTGGGGCTCGTATGTCTGACCATCTTGCGCTCGCTGGGCGTGCTGGACGCCGCGTTCGACAAGACGTTCCTGCTCGGCGCTGCGATGTTGCTCGGCGCCGTGGGATTGCTCGCCGCCTCGCTCGACGCCCGGCTCACGGCGGCCTTGGCGCGCCGCCTGCCGCGCATCGCCCGTGAATCGATGGTGATGCGCAAGCTCGAGCAATTCGCCGCCGCCTATCGATCGCTCGGCGGATCGCGACGCGTCATCGGCGTGTTCGCACTGTTGACCGCGGCGGAGCAATTGTTCTCGGTGACGTTCTCATGGACCCTGGCGAAAGGAATGGACGTGCCGGTGAACCTGCTGCTGTTGCTCGGCGTCCTGCCGCTCAGCACGTTGATCTCTCGGCTGCCGATCTCGTTCGACGGCCTCGGCGTGTTCGAGTTCGTGTTCGTCGGGCTGTTGATGCTGGCCGGGGTGCAGCCGTCGGCGTCGTTCGCGATCGCGCTGAGTGGACGCATCATCCAGTTGCTGGCGTTTCTACCCTGGTGGTTCGTGTACGCTGTGCAAAGCGGGGCGCGCCGCGCCACGCCGCGCGCAGTGCTGGCCGGCGACCAACGAGGGCTGAGTGGGCGCTGAGCGTCGCCGTGGGCCGCTGACCGGTCTTTGTCGGCGCGCTACTGCATTCGCATGGATGCAGATGCGGGGCAGGGTTATACGCTGGGCGTCGCCTCGGTCGGCTCGGGCGATGCGCATGTCTCGACCCGCACCGCGATCCAGTCACAAGGCGCCGGCGCGCTTGCGCCGCGGACCAGGCGGTAGCGCTTTACGCCCTCGGCGCTCTCATCAACCGGCGTGAATCCATGCCGATCGTAAAGGTCGAGCACCGGGGCGTTCCTGGCCGTCGGGCGGAACTGTGCGGTGATCTCCTGGCATTCGGTTCGACCGAAGCATAGCGAGCTCACGTGATGCAGCACTGCCGATTCCACGCCGCGTCCCAGCGCGCGACAACTCAGCACGAAACTGTCGATGTGAACCGCAGGGCCGCCCAGACCTCGCAGCAGCACCGCGCCGATCCAGCCCAGCTCGCCGAAGCGGTCCTGCGCATGGACCATCAGCAGCGAGCATGAGGGGTCGCGGGCGAACGCCTCGATCTCGGCTGCAGAGTATCGCTGCGTGGTGACGTTGAACTGGTTGGTCTTCGTGAACAGTTGGTGCGCGCGCGCGAGCAGGTCGCGGCCGACCGGGCGAATGACGATGCGCGTCTCGAGGCTGCGCAGGTATTGGCGCAGATCGCAGAACTGCGTGCGCGCCGATTGGCGCGCTGCGTTCTGCTGGTATTGCTGCGTCTTGGCGCGATCCTCGTCCGTGACCATCGCGCGCTCCAGTCCATGGACGCGTTCCAGGCAGAACGGCCATGACGCAGGATCCCGCGGAAGCAGCACGCATTCGACTTCCGGCATGAGTTGGCGCACGAGTTCGATCTCCGCAGGGTTGTCGTCGAGGAACGCCAACGAGTCGGTCCCGATGTTCAGGGTCTCAGCAATGGCGCGCAGGCCCTCGTGTTTCATGCGCCAGCCGATCTGCATGCATGCGAAGTCGGCGCGCTGCAGCGGCATATCGCTGCGCACGCGAAACATCTCGTCCACCTCGGCGGGATTGTTCTTGCTGCAGGCGGCGAGCAGCACGCCGCGACGCCGTATCGCACGAATGCGTCGCTGCAGGTCGTGGTGCGCTTCGCCGAGCGGGTCGCCCGGACCGACGCGCACGCCGAGCGGCCCATCTTCGCCGAGCACGCCGGCCCACAACGTGTTGTCCAGGTCGACCACCAGGCATTTGCGAATCCTGCCGAGCCCAGCGCCGACGTGCCGCGCAATCTCGTCGGCGAGCAGCGGCAGGAAGCTCTCGCGCCACGGCATGCGCGCCATGTAGTAGAGCCGCTGATCGCGCGCCTGGGCGAGTCCGTGGCGCGAGGTCAGGCGCTGCAGATCGAGGATCTGCACGCGCGGTTCACTGCGCCAAGTGCGTGCGAGCCGCAAGTTCAGCTCGGCGAAGAATTCCTGCTCTCCGAAGGCGGCGCGCCAGTCCGCCAAGCCCAGCTCGTAGCTGTACGGCGTCGGGAAATTATCGAGCAGAATGGTCGCGCGCGTGCGCTCGAGCGCCGCTCGCACCAGAGCGCCGATCGTCTCGAGGATCTCCGTGAGGCATGCACGCCCGCGGCCTGCGTCGAGCTGCACGGCGTAGTCCGGCGCAAGCGCGTCCAGCTCGGAATGCAGCAGCAGGAAGTTCGGATCGAAACGGTGCAGCGCCGAGTCGGGGTCGAGCAATTCCTGCATCGACTGTCCGAACGCGGTCGCATGACAGGCGGCGACCAGGCCGCGGCAAGCGAGATTCGCCTCGATGAACTCGGGCAGCGGCTCGAATATGACCGAGCCTGCGAGCGCGATACGCGCCTCAGCCCGTCTGTCCGCAGCGCGCAACGCTCGACTCACACGGCGCACGTCGACACGGTCGAGCGTCAGCGGATCCGTCGTGCGCAACTCCTCGAACAGATCGCTCATCGCGCGTGGTCGAACCTGGTCGATCAGCGGACGCGGAACACGGGCCGCGCGGGGTTGCCTTGCGCCACGCAACGCGCCGGCACGTTGCTGGCGACCACGGAGCCGGCCGAGACGATCGTGTCCTCGCCGACGCTGGCGCCGTCCAGAACCAGCGCCGCAGTGGCGAGCCATGCGCCGGCGCCGATGTGAATCGGGCCGGCGCTCGAGCTGACCCGCTCGGCGGCAGGCTTGGTGAATTCGCTCACCGCGAACGCGCCGCCCATGATTTGACACGCGCCCGCAATGGCCGCGCCGTCGCCGATGTGGACGCCGCTCTGGCTCACGATCACCGTGTAGTCGCCGATGTTGACGTCCTTGCCCACGTAGATCGGTCCGCACTTCGAGCGTATCTGCACGCCGCGGCTGAGCAGCACGCCGTCGGCCAGGCGCACGCCCTGCTCGCCGGCGCCGCGCGCATCGAGAACGCAGTTGTCGTCGATCACTACGCCGTTGCCGATGAATATGCCGTTCGGATTTCGGAACACGCAGTTGCGTCCGATGATGACGTCGTCGCCGAACCCGCCGAAGAACCGTCGCAGCAGTCGGCCGCGCAACATCAGGCCTGCGCCGCCCGGCAGCGGCAGCAGCAGCATGGTCGCCAGCTCGAAAGCCCAAAAGCGCGACAGCGAACCGCTCGGATGCGTCAGGCGCCGGTAACGTGAAAACGCCGAGCCCTGCGTGCTCGACAGCAGTTCGCGAATCTTCGGCGGCGCGTCGCGGGAAGGCTCCGGCGTCGCCCGACCGGCGGTGATCCGATCAGTCGTGCTCGACATAGAGTCTCGTTCTTACGCGCCGGCCGGCGCCGCCGACGCGCCGGCGCATGCGTCGATGGCGCGCTGCAACTCCTGCGGCGTCGCAAGCTCCGCGATCTGCTCCATCGTGAAGCTGACGCCGAATTCGTTCTCCACCGCCGTGATCAGCCGTAGATGGTTGAGCGAATCCCAGGTCGGCGTATCGGCGCGCCGCAGGTCGGGAAGGACCTCATCGGGCGACAAGTCCAGCAGTTCCGCCACGAGCAGGCGCAGTCGTGCGTCCATTGGATATCGCAACCCCAGGAAAAAGCCGGCAACGGAAGTTGCAAATTCTGTCGGCTGCAATGTCCGGCTCCTGACGAAGTTCCTTGGTAGGTGATTGCAACGATCGGCCCGCACCAGCGGCCCGCGACGGCGGGTCTGCGTCGTCAGCCTTGACGCCCCCCGAGCGTGCGCCCCGTCTTACACGCGTGAGGCGCCCCCGTGCGCAAAAATCGGAGCGCCGGCGGCCCGGGCGATCCTCATGATCGCGCCCACCGACGAAGGAGGCGACCTCATGAGCTATCGCATATCCGGCCTGCCGCTGGCGCCGTTCGCGCCGTTGTTCAAACTCGACGATCGGCGCCTGGCTGCGCTCGGCGTCGTGCGGCGACTCGCCGATCGCCAGCCTGGGTTCCCATGTCGCGTGAGTCTGCGCGACGCCGAGCCCGGCGAATCGGTGTTGCTGCTGAATTACGAGCACCAGCCTGCGTCCAGTCCCTACCGCTCGAGCCACGCGATCTTCGTGCGTGAGAACGCGCGCGAAGCTCGTCCGGCGATCGGCGAAACGCCCGAGTTTCTCGCCATCCGGCTATTGTCGGTGCGCGCCTTCGATGCGGCGGGCTTCATGACGGCGGCCGACGTCGTCGAGGGGCGCGACCTCGCGGCGCTGATCGAGAGGATGCTGCAAGGGGACGACGTGGCTTATCTGCACCTGCACAACGCGAAGCCTGGATGCTACATGGCGCGGGTGGATCGGGCGCCGTAGCGACTGCAACGGTTCGACCAACTTTCCAGATTGAGCCGTTAGGGACTCTCTGACTTTCGACCGCAGGCGGCATGCCGGCCTCGCGATCCGGCTGCCAAACTCAGTCATGTTCCCGACGGCTTTGACGCTCGGGACCGCCGGGCCCGGTCGGCTGATCGGTGAGCAGACGATCGCGAGGGCTTCGCGACGCCGGCGATCGTGGGCGACGCCCTGTCGGACGTTGTACATGCGCGGGCGCGCGCGCGACCGTCCGCGCCTGATACACTTTCCGCGCCCTTGTTCGCCGGCGGTGCTCGTCGGTGAGATCACCCCGACCGGAGGGACGGAAGAGCTTGATGGACGGATGCGAGTAGGCGATGGCCCTGATTCTGATCGTTGCGCTGCCCTTTCTGGGCTCGCTGTGCGCCGCCTTTCTCCCGTCCAACGCGCGCAATGCCGAGAGCTGGCTGTCGGGGGTGGTGGCGGTCGTCTGCACTACGCTCGCCCTGAGCCTGTATCCACAGGTGGTCGACGGCGGCGTAGTGCGCTACTCGGTCGAATGGGCGCCGCTGCTCGGTCTCGAGTTCTCCCTGCGCATGGACGGCTACGCGTGGATGTTCGCATTGCTGGTGTCCCTGATGGGGGCGCTGGTGGTGCTCTATGCGCGCTACTACATGTCGCCGGAAGACCCGGTGCCGCGCTTCTTCTCGTTCCTGCTCGCGTTCATGGGCGCGATGCTCGGCGTAGTGCTCTCGGGCAACCTCATACAGCTCGTGGTCTTCTGGGAGCTGACCAGCCTGACCTCCTTCATGCTGATCGCCTACTGGTACCACCGCGCAGACGCGCGGCGCGGCGCGCGCATGGCGATGACCATGACGGTGGCGGGAGGGCTGTGCCTGCTGGGCGGCGTGGTGCTGTTGGGCGACATCGTCGGCAGCTATGACCTCGACGCAGTGCTCGCCGCCGGCGATGCGATTCGCGAGCACGCCAACTACTCCGTTCTGGTCACGCTCATTCTCCTGGGCGCGCTGACCAAGAGCGCGCAGTTCCCGTTTCACTTCTGGCTGCCGCACGCCATGGCGGCGCCCACGCCGGTATCGGCGTACCTGCACTCCGCCACCATGGTGAAGGCCGGCGTGTTCCTGCTGGCGCGCTTGTGGCCGGTATTGCACGGCACGGAGCAGTGGTTCTGGATCGTCTGCGGCGCCGGGCTCGCCTCGCTCCTGCTGGGCGGCTTCGCAGCAATGTTCCAGCGCGACATGAAGGGCGTGCTCGCCTATTCGACGGTCAGCCACCTGGGCCTGATTACGCTGCTGCTCGGCATGAACAGTCAGCTCGCGCTGGTGGCGGCCGTATTCCACATGATGAATCACGCCACCTTCAAAGCCTCGCTGTTCATGGCGGCCGGCATCGTCGATCACGAGACCGGCACGCGCGACCTGCGCCGCCTGAGCGGCCTGGCGCATGCGATGCCGATCACTGCGACGGTGGCGCTGGTGGCGGCGGCGGCCATGGCCGGCGTGCCGCTGCTGAACGGCTTCCTGTCGAAGGAGATGTTTTTCGCCGAGACGATCTTCGCCGGCGAGGGCGCGCTCTTCAGCGTCGGGCTGCCCGCTGCGGCCACGCTCGCAGGCATGTTCAGCGTGGCGTACTCGCTGCGCTTCATTCATCAGGTGTTTTTCGGTCCGCTTGCGCGGGATTTGCCGCGCGCTCCGCACGAGCCCACGCGTGGAATGGTGTTGCCCAGCGTGCTGCTGGTCGTGGCCTGCCTGCTCGTGGGCATACTGCCGGCGGACACCATCGGTCCGTACCTGCACACCGCCGTCTACTCGATCCTCGGCGCCGATACGCCTCAGTACAGCCTGCAGGTCTGGCATGGCTGGACGCTGCCGCTGGCGATGAGCCTGCTGGCGCTCACTGGCGGGGGCGTCATCTACTATCTCCTGTGGCGCGTGACCGGCGCCGCCTCCCGCTCGCCGGTGCGCGCCCCCGTGGATGGACGGCGCGCCTTCGACATCGTGATGGTGGCGATCATTCGCATGTGCGACCGGCTCGTGCGACTGATCTCCTCGCGCCGCCTGCAGGTGCAGTTGTTGCTCATCGTCATCGTGAGCTTCGCCGCGGCGTTCGTGCCGCTGCTCGGCGCCGGGTGGCAGCAGGGCGGCCAGCCGCTCAATGAGCTCAATCCGCTGTTCGCCGCGCTGTGGGTCATCGGCGCGGTCTGTGCGCTGGGCGCGGCGAATCAGGCGAAGTTCCATCGGCTCGCGGCGCTGATCATGGTGGGCGGCGCGGGCCTCGTGACGTGCCTGACGTTCGCATGGTTCTCCGCGCCGGATCTGGCGCTTACGCAGATCGCCGTCGAAGTCGTCACGACCGTGCTGCTGTTGCTGGGCTTGCGCTGGATGCCGAGGCGGCTCGATCTCGGTGAGCTGCGGCGGCGCACGTTGAAGGCGCGCGTACGCCGCGTGCGCGACCTGCTGATCGCTGGGGTGGTGGGCGCCGGGGTCGCAAGCCTCGCCTTTGCGGTGCTGACCCGTCCGGCCGTCGAGGTGCTTTCGGCGTTCTATGTGGAGCGCGCGCTCACCGCGGCGGACGGGCGCAACGTCGTCAACGTGATCCTGGTCGATTTCCGCAGCTTCGACACGTTCGGGGAAATCACCGTGCTGAGCGTCGTCGCCGTGACGGTTTACGCGCTGCTGCGCCGTTTCCGTCCGGCGCCCGAAAGCCGTCTGACGCCTCGCGCGCAGCGCGAAGACGCGGCGCGCGAGGCGCTCGAATCGGGCGACGGTCTACCGAGCGGCTTCCTGCGCGTGCCGGCTGCGATCACACGCATGCTGCTGCCGATGGCGGGACTGGTCTCGCTGTACTTCCTGTTCCGCGGCCACAATGCGCCGGGCGGCGGCTTCGTCGGCGGACTGGTGATGAGCGCGGCGATCATCGTGCAGTACATGACCAGCGGCGTGCTATGGGTCGAGTCTCGCCTGCGCATCCATCCGCAGTACTGGATCGCGCTCGGGCTGCTCGGCGCCGCAGCGGCCGGCGTGCTCGCCTGGCTCGCAGGGCGGTCTTTCCTCACCAGTCTGGAGTGGCATGGGCGCCTGCCGTTGGTCGGCGAGCTGCACCTGTCCAGCGTGCTGTTGTTCGACCTGGGCGTCTACATGGCCGTTGTCGGAAGCACTGTGCTCATGCTGATCGCGATCGCTCACCAGTCGCTGCGCCGGCCGCGCCGTACGTTGCCGACGGAAGAGCCCGAGGCCAGCATCGCGCCGGTCAGTCAGGACGTGGAGGCAGTGCGCTGATGGAAATCGTGCTCGCGTTGGCGATTGGTGTGTTGACCGCCTCGGGCGTGTGGCTGCTGCTGCGCCCGCGAACCTTCCAGGTCATCATGGGGCTGGTGCTGTTGTCATACGCCGTGAACCTGTTCATCTTCTGCATGGGCCGGCTGGAGATCGACCGCCCGCCGATCCTCTTGGGCCCTGATGCGCTCGATCCGAGGATGTACGCCGACCCAGTGCCGCAGGCGCTGGTGCTCACCGCGATCGTCATCAGCTTCGCAACCACCGCACTGTTCCTCGTCGTGCTGCTGGCCGCGCGCGGTCTGACGGGCACCGACCACGTGGACGGCAGGGAGCCAGAGGAATGACCGCTCTGCTGCGACATCTACCCGTCATCCCGATCCTCGTGCCCCTCGTGGTGGGCGCGGTGGAGTTGTTGCTGCCGGAAGCGCGCCGCGGCTTGCGGGTGGCGTTGCCGGTGGCGTCGGTGCTCGCACAGATCGCCGCGGCGCTGATGCTGCTGTACCTGACCACCGATTCCATGCCCGACATGTGGACCGAAGGGGTCGGCGTGTACTCGATCGGCTCGTGGGTGGCGCCGTTCGGCATCGTGCTCGTGGTCGACCGGCTGGCGGCGCTGATGGTGACGCTGACTTCGCTCGTGGCGTTGCCGGCGCTGGTGTATTCCCTGGCGAACTGGGACCGCGTGGGACCGGGGTTCCACTCCATGTTCCAGTTCCTGCTGATGGGCCTGAACGGCGCGTTCCTGACCGGCGATCTGTTCAACCTGTTCGTGTTCTTCGAGGTGCTGCTGGCGGCCTCGTACGGACTGATGCTGCACGGCTCGGGACCGGCGCGCGTGAAGGCCGGGCTGCACTATATCTCGGTGAATCTCACAGCCTCGTTCCTGTTCCTGATCGGCGTCGCCATGATCTACGGCATGACCGGCACGCTGAACATGGCGGACCTCGCGCAACGCCTCACGCTGCTCGATGCGGAAGACCGGGCGCTGTTCGAGGCGGGCGCCGCGATCCTGGGCGTCGCCTTCCTCGTCAAGGCGGGCGTGTGGCCGCTCAGTTTCTGGCTGCCGTCGGCGTACTCTGCCGCCAGCGCGCCGGTCGCTGCGATTTTCGCGATCATGACCAAGGTGGGCGTGTATGCAGTGCTGCGCGTCGGTACGCTGCTCGCCTCCGGCGACCAGCAGATCTCCTTCATCGACGTGGGTCTGTTCTATGGCGGCGCGGCTACGATCACGTACGGCGTGATCGGCATGCTCGCCGCCCAGCAACTCGGGCGACTGGTCGCGTACTCCGTGATCGCATCCTCGGGATTGCTTCTGATGGCGCTCGGGCTGCAGAACGAAGCCCTGACCGCGCCGGTGCTGTTTTATCTGGTGAGCTCGGCGCTCGCGGCCAGTGCATTCTTCATGCTGAACGGCATGACCGATCGCACGCGCATGATCCAGATGGCGGCGTCGGCCGACGTGGCGCCGTTGCCCGACGTCACGTACATGGGATTCGGTGTGAAGGAGCCGGCTGACCCGCTTTCATCGGAGGACGAGGTGGGAGTGGCGATCCCTGCGGCCATGGCGTTCCTCGGCTTGGCGTTCGTCAGTTGTGTGCTGCTGGTGGCGGGTTTGCCGCCGCTGTCAGGCTTCATTGGCAAGTTCGCAATGCTGTACGCGGTAGTCCAGAGCGCCGCCGAGGGCGCGCTTGGCTGGCACGACTGGGCGCTGATCGCGGCGGTTCTGGTGGTCGGCTTCGCGGCGGTCATCGCCTTGACGCGCATCGGCCTCAGGCTGTTCTGGTCGGTGACCGGCCGCACGACGCCGCGGCTGCGCGTCATCGAGGCCGGTCCGGTCGGCTTTCTCATCCTGCTGTGCCTCGGGCTCACGGTGGGCGCAGGGCCCGTGATGACCTATCTGGATTCGGCGGCGCGCTCGCTGCATGCGCCGGACGTCTACATCCGCGTAGTGCACACCGCCGCGGCGCTGGAGGCTGCGCCATGAGACCCATTCCCATCGTGCTCACCGCCGTCCTGGTCATCATCTGGTTGCTGCTGAACAACACGCTGGCGATCGAGCACATCGTGCTCGGGACGGTTCTGTCCGTGCTGCTGGCGCTGGGCGCGCGACAGCTGCGGCCACTCGAGCCGAAGTTGCGACGGATCTATCTGATCCCCTGGTTTATCGTCGTCGTGCTGGTCGACATCCTGCGCTCGAACATCGGCGTGGGGCGCATCGTGCTCGGGCTGGTGCGCGACCGCGAAGTGCGCTCCGGCTTCATCGTCGTGCCGCTCGACATGCGCGATCCGCACGGCTTGTCGATGCTCGCGGCCGTAGTGACCGCGACGCCAGGCACCGCATGGGCGGGCCTCTCGCCCGATGGTTCGGAGCTGACGCTGCACATCCTCGACGTCAAGGACGAATCCGAGTGGATTCGCATGATCAAGACCCGCTACGAGCGGCCGCTGATGAGGATTTTCGAATGAACGAAGCGTTCACCTACGCGGTGTGGTTCGCACAGACGTGCTTCGTCCTCGCCATGATGTGCGCCACGTTCCGTCTGCTGCGCGGCCCGGCGGCCCAGGACCGCGTGCTCGCGCTCGATACGCTGTACATCAACGGAATGCTGACGCTGCTGATGCTCGGCATTCGCTCCGGATCGCAGGCTTATTTCGACATGGCGATGCTGATCGCGCTGTTCGGCTTCGCAGGGTCGGTAGCGCTGGCCAAGTTCCTGCTGCGCGGCGAGGTGATCGAGCCATGAACGATCTGCCGCTATGGGCCGCCGCGCCTGCTGCGGTGCTGCTGGTGATCGCCGGCGTGGTGACGCTGGTCGGATCGCTCGCCCTGGTGCGTCTGCCGGATTTCTTCACGCGCATTCACGGCCCGGCGATGGGCAATACGGTCGGGACCGGTTCGGTGTTGATCGCTTCCATGCTCGTGTCTTCCGCGATCGCCTCGCGTCCTGTGCTGCACGAGCTGCTCATCACGTTGTTCATCGTGATGAGCTCGCCAGTCACGGCCATGCTGCTGATGCAGGCGGCGCGCTATCGCAACAAAGTGAAGGGACGTGACTGAAAAAGAAGCGGTTAGCGGTTGGCGGTTAGTTAAGGAAGCCGCTCCTCTGACTAACCGCTAACCGCCAACCGCTAACCGCTTCTTCACCTCAGAACCGCCAGTTCACTGCGACCGACCCATGACGCCCCGCGTTGGCGGCGTACGGCGTCAGTGGATCGTCCGCGGCGCGACCGCGCACGTCGATCCACTCGATATAGTGCTGATCGGTGAGGTTGGCGAGGCCGAGATTCACCCGGCCGCGCTTACCCAGCGGCAGGTGGACGAAGGCGTCCAGCACGAAATAGCCGTCCGTGCGGAACAGGCGCGCCGCGCCGTCGGCCACGCGGTGCTTCTTCGCCGCCGCACGCGCGGCGAGCCGTGCGCCCCAGCCCGTCGGTGCGTCGTAGTCGATCAGCAGGGCGGCTTTGGCGGGCTCCACCGAATTCAGCGGCTGGTCCGCGACAGTGTCTTCGCCGCGCGCCCATGCGGCGTTCAGCGCCACTGACCAGCCCGCCAGATCGGGCTGGAGGACGCCCAGGTCGAGGCGGCCGTCGAATTCCAGGCCATACATGCGCGCTTGCTCGATATTGCGCGACTGAAACAGCGTGGCGCCGTTTGCGTCCACTCCCAGGTTCACGCGCGATTCGATGAAGTCCTTGAAGCGAGTGTAGTGCGCGCTCAGCGTGGCGTGGAACGCGGCGCCCCGCGTGCGCAGTCCCAGCTCGAAGGCGTCGCTGGTTTCGGGCCGCAGGTCCGGATTCGGCACGGCTCGATAGTTGAACAGCGGAATCTCCAGGCCGATGTTCACGTCTTCGAACGGCGGCGAGCGGAAGCCGCGTGCGTATTGGACGAAAGCGCCGAGCTGGTCGCTGAACTCGTGCAGCACGGCCAGTTTCGGCGAGAGCGCGCGCTCATCGAGCGCCACCGCGCGCGCGCTCGGATTGTCCTCGCGGTAGATCGCATCCTCATCGGGCCGCAGCCGATATACGTCGAAACGCAGTCCGGGCGTGATGCGCCAGCGGCCGTTCGGCGAGCGCATCTCGTCCTGCACGTACAGGCCGGCTTCGATGCGGCGTGTGATCGGGAAATCGCGCAGCGGAAAGACCTCGCCGAGGATCGCCGTGCTGACTACGCCCGTGTCCAGATCTCGCTGGTAGCCGTCGCGCAGCTCCGTTACGCGGCCGGCTTCGATCTCAGCGCCGTAGACCAGCTCGTGAGACCAAGCGCCCGCGCCGAATGTCCTGGAAGCGATGAGCTCCGCCCCGGCGAGTTCGTCCTCGAGGCGGAAGGCGCGCTGCAGCTCCACGGGCGGCGAGCGCGGCGGCGCCGCGCGACGGCGCTCGTCGGTGATCTGTTCGGTGTCGGTGCGTTGCGCATGGATGCGCCAGACGATCTCGTCCGCGAATCGGTTGTCGGGCTGCAGGCTGTGCTCCAGGCCCAGGCGCACGCGCTCGGCCGTGTCGTCGCCGCGCATCGCGGTGGTGTTCGTGAAGCGCGGCGCGACGCCCAGCAACGCGTCGACTCTCGTGCGATCGCGCACGCGACCTGCTTCCAGTGTGATCTCCAGCGGCCCGCCGCCGACTTGCGGCAGTATGAGCTTGCCGAGCGCCTGGTCCGAGCGACTGTCGCGCGGGTTAGGCTTCAGCGGTCCGGCGATATCCGTCTCTTGATTGGCGCGATGGGCGTAGCCGAGCAGCAGCTGCATGCGCCCGGCGTCCCAGGCGTTCAGCGCGCTCGCCGACCAACCATCCGTGTCGCCCCGATAGCCGGCTCGCCATTGCGAGGCGAATGAGCGACCCTCGAGCAGGTCGTCGGGATCCAGGGTATGAAACAGTACGACGCCGCCGATGGCGTCGCTGCCGTAGAGCGCGGAAGCGGGCCCACGCAGGATCTCCACGCGCTCGATGAAATCCATGTCCGTGAAGATCCGGCCGCTGTCGGCCAGAACGCCGACCGAAAAACTCTCGGCGACCGCAACGCCGTCGATCTCCGCCGCCACGCGATCGCCGCCGACGCCGCGAATCGCGAAGCTGTCGACGCCGAAGCGCACTGGGTCGTTGCGCACCGTGACGCCTGGCTCGTAGCGCACCAGATCGCGGATGTCGCTGCTCAACGTGGTTGCAATCTGCTCGCGCCCGATGATCGTGACGGTCGCCGGGGCCGATGCGAGCGGCATGCGCCGCTTGGCCACCACGGTGACTTCCTCGATGATGTTCTCGGCGCCGAGAGTCGGCGTCGTCGTCAGCGCCAGCAATGCGGCGAGGACGAGGGCGACTTTGTCGTGCGGCATCGTCGTTCCCTTGTGCGGCCGGGAGTGCTCCCGGCGCATCCCTCCCCTGCATGGCAGGGGAGGGATGCTGGCTGATCGCTCAGCCTCTACAGTGAGGCTGAACGTCGGGCTGACGCCCGCTATCAGTAGACGTCCTTCACTGTGTTGTACACGTTGAACTTGCCGGTCGGGGTGACCAGCCGCGGATCCTTGATCACGTGCTTCAGCTTGAGCGTCTTGTCGTCGACCACGACCAGGGCGGACTTCTCCTCCTTGCCGTTCCACACCGAGAACCACACCTCATCGCCGTTCTTGTTGTACTCCGGCTGGACTACGCGCTTCGCGCCGGGGCCGAGGTTGGCCCATTCAGCGATCGGCAGCACCTTGTAGCCGGCTTCGAGGTTGCGGATGTCGAACACGGCGATGCTCTGGCTGATCTTCTCATCCGGATTGAGCGGAGTGTCCACCCACAGGTGATTGGAGCGCGGGTGAGTCTTCACGAACAGAGAGCCGCCGCCCTGGCCTTCGAGCACTCGCACTGCTTTCCAGGCGTGCTCGGGGTGGCCCTCAGGATCCGTGGCGACCAGCGTGATCTTGGCGTTGCCCAGAGCGCTGGTCGCCCATACCGGACCGTACTTGGGATCGATGAAGTTGGCGCCGCGGCCAGGATGAGGAATCTTGTCCACGTCCACCATCGCGGTCAGCTTCTGGTCGCGCGAGTCAACCACCGCGATCTTGTCTGACTGGTTGGCCGCCGTCAGGAAGTAGCGCTGCGTGGAGTCCCAGCCGCCGTCGTGCAGGAAGCGGGCGGCCCCGATCGAGGTCACCTTGAGGTTCTCGATGTCCTCATAGTTGACCAGCAAGATCTGGCCGGTTTCCTTCACGTTGACGATGAACTCCGGATGCTCGTGCGAGGCGACGATCGCCGCCACGCGCGGCTCAGGATGGTACTCCTGGGTGTCCACCGTCATGCCGCGGGTGGAGACCACCTTCTTCGGTTCGAGCGTCTCGCCGTCCATGATGGTGTACTGCGGCGGCCAATAGGCGCCCGCGATCGCGTACTTGTCCTCGAAACCCTTGTACTTCGAGGTTTCGACCGAGCGCGCCTCCAGACCGATCTTGATCTCCGCCACGCGCTGTATCGGGTTCATGTACAGGTCGATCAGGTCGATGCGCCCGTCGCGGCCGATGGTGTACACGTAGCGCCCGGAATGCGAGATGCGCGAGATGTGCACGGCGTAGCCGGTCGGGATGATCGCCGCGATGCGTTTGCGGTCGCCGTCGATGATCGCAACTTCGCCGCTGTCGCGCAGCGTCACTGCGAACACGTTCTCGATGTTGATGTCGTTCTGCTTGGTCTTCGGCCGCTGCTCGGGCGGCACGAGCACCTTCCAGGTCGCCCGCATCTGTTCCAGGCCGAACTCCGGCGGCTGCGGCGGCTCGTGCTGGACGAAGCGCGCCATCAGGTCGACTTCCTCCTTCGTGAGCTGGCCGGAGGTGCCCCAGTTCGGCATGCCCGCTGGAGAGCCGCGGTCGATGAACACCCTGAGATAATCCGTGCCGCGCTTGAGGGTGATGTCGGGGGTCAGCGGCTTGCCGGTCGCCCCTTTACGCAGCACGCCGTGGCAGCCTGCGCAGCGCTGGAAGTACAGCTCCTTCGCATGCTCGAACTCAGCCTCGGTGATGGGCGGCGCACCGGGCGTGAGCCGCACCTGCGCGCTGCCGGGCGGCACCGTCGAGGGCGCGCCTTGATACTCCCCTTCCGCCACGATCGTGCCGGGGTGGTCTGTAGGCGCGCCCGCGCCGCGCGGGCCCAGTTGTTTGCGCGCCGCGGCGATTTCAGCCGGCTCGACGACGCCGCCGTCGTTGCCCCAGGTGTTGAGCACGTACGTGAGTACGTTGGCGATTTCCTCGTCCGAGAGTTGCGCCATCGCAGGCATCACGGAGTTGTACTTCACGCCGTTGACGACGACCTCACCCTCCAGGCCGCGCAAGACGATTTCCATCGCGCGCTTGCGATCACTCAGCAGGAAATCCGAACCGGCCAGCGGCGGGAACGCGCCCGGCAAGCCCAGGCCAGTCGCCTGGTGGCACGCGGAGCACGCGTTGCTATAGACAGCCTCGCCGGCTTTCATGCGTTGCGCCTTCGCGCTCGCGCCGGCGACTTCCGCCTCATGCACTTGCTGAGCGAACGATGCGCCCGGCGTCAACGCCGCCAGGGCGAAGATGGATATTGCAGATACAGTCAGTGGTGTACGCGTCATTCTTTGGCCCCTTGATCCGGAGCGCCAATGCCCCGGCGAGTCGGAGCCTATATATTGCAAATGCTTCTGTCTTCCGCGGGATTCACGGAGCGCCTAAGTAGGCGAATCCGGGACTTGACCTGGATCAGGCCGTTCGTATCCCCGTTGAGGGAAGAGCTGCACAGTCCTGTAGGACTTTCCCCGCTGAGACGCCGGCGCTCCAATCGCGGACGGCCAACCCGGACCCTCCGAGTCGCTGAGCAAGCCATCATGCGTCCGCCGTGAAGCGAGCCGCGATGAATGTGTTGATCGCTTCGTAGTACGCCGGGTGCAGCTCGATATCGTTGTGCCCGACGTTCTCGAGCAGGCGAAACTCCTTGGCGCCGAACCAGGCGTCGTAGAGCCGGCGCGCATGTTCAGGCGGAACGATCGCATCGCGCTGCGCCGCCAGCACCAGCGCCGGCGCGCGCGCCTGCCTCGCCCACTTGACGGCCGCAAACGGATGCCTGAGCAGCAGCCTCACCGGCAGAAACGGGTAATGGCGGGCGCCCACGTCCGCCAGGCTGTCGAAAGGCGTGATCAGTACGACGCCGGCGACCTGGCGGTGCGCGGCGAGCATCGCCGCCGCCGCCGAGCCGAGACTGCGCCCCATTAATATGATGTGTTCGGGCGAGGCGCCTGAGCGGATTGCGAAGTCGTAAATGTTGAGCGCGTCTTCATAGAGCGCCGACTGGCCCGGCTTGCCGGTACTGCCGCCATAGCCGCGATAGTTCACCACCAGCATGCGGCGCGCGTCGAGCAGCGACGCAGTTGTCGCGGAGTAGAGCACGTCTTCCGCGTTGCCGCCGAAGTAAAGGATGATCGCCGGCGAGTGCGCGCGGGGATTGTCGATCCACCATCCCTCGAGTCGTGCGTTCCCCGAACGGATCTCCACCCGCTTGTCGCGCTGTTTCAGCGCCAGCATCGGATCGTTCGGTCTCGGGAAGAAGATCATGGCGTCCTGGCGCCAGTACGCCAGAGCGAGCAGCGCCAGGAGTACGCCGGCCGCGATTGCCAGCAGCGAGAACAGTCCACTCAGCATGGGGTGCATTGGACGCCCGGCGTGCGCCCCTGGCCGGCGGCGCACGCCCCTGGCGCGCCCGCTGGCGGCAGGATCGCCAGGATGATGCGGATCCGGAACATGCAAGCGTTCACCGTGCAGCAGCGGATGCAGGTACGATTCTGACATGCGTTCCAGTTTCAGCGCACCATCGTGAGCGGCGCGTCTCGCGATCCGATCGTCGTCCCCCATACCGAGCTGTCGCTCGAAGCGTTGACCGGCGTGGTGGAATCGTTTGTGCTGCGCGAGGGCACGGATTACGGCGAGCGCGAGTACTCGCTCGAAGACAAAGTCGCGCATGTGATGCGCCAACTCGCGAGCGGCGAAGCGCGCATCGTTTTCGATCCGGTCACCGAGAGCGTAGACATCGTGCTCGCGCGGCGCGCACGGGCCTCGGGCGCGAGCGATGCTGGATGATTCCCCGGCAGGCGCGGCCGGATGTGGCTGCGCCGGAGGTGATCGAGTCGCGCCGCTTGCGCCCACGGCGCCGAGATCGCGGCTGGCGCCGCCGTGTTCAGCCATCTATGTCCTTTCCCGCGCGCGCCGCTCCCGATAGCATCCACGCATGAGGACCAGCGCCCGAGCGGATTTTGCAAAGCACGGACGGCGGCTGCTTGCGACTGTTCTGGCGGGCGCACTTGTAGGCTGTGCACAGCCCGTCGAGCCGCCGAGCTCGAGTCAAGGCGAGGAGCCGATGGAGGTGGTCACCGCGGTCGCCGAGACGCGCCCGTTCGGCGTGCAGATCGAAGCGGTGGGTACGGCGCGCGCCAACGAATCCGTCGAGGTGACCTCCAAGACGACCAATACGGTCACCGCGATCCGCTTCAATGAAGGCGATCTGGTGCGCCGCGGCCAGGTGCTGGTGGAGCTCGACAGCGCCGAGGCGCGCGCCGAGCTGGCCGAGGCGCAGGCGGCGCTGGTCGACAGCGAGAGCCAGTTCAAGCGCAGCCGCGATCTGTTCGCCAGCAAGGCCTTGTCCGAGTCGCAGCTCGAGCAGATCGAGGCCACGCTCAAGGCGAATCGGGCGCGGCTCGCTGCGGCGCAGGCGCGGCTCGACGACACCACGATACGCGCCGGATTTTCCGGCCGCACCGGCTTTCGCCGCGTCAGCATCGGTAGCCTGGTGACGCCCGGCACGGTGATCACCACGCTCGACGACACGTCTGTCATCAAGCTCGATTTCACCGTGCCCGAGACTTACCTATACGTGCTGCAGAAGGGGCTGCCGATCGTGGCGCGCACCGCCGGGCTTCCGGGCCGCGAGTTCACCGGCGAGGTGACCAATCTCGACTCGCGCGTGGATCCGATTACACGCTCGATCATGGTGCGCGCCGAGATTCCCAACGAGGACGGTCTGCTCAGGCCCGGGATGTTCATGACGGTCTCGTTGCAAGGCGCCCCCAAGCCCTCGCTGCTCGTACCCGAGGAGGCGATCGTGCCGGAGCAGGGCGGCGCGTTCGTGTTCGTCGTGCGCGACGGCGTCGTCGAGCGCCGCCAAGTGCGGCTCGGCAAGCGTCGGCCGGGCGAAGTTGAAATCGTCGAAGGCTTGAGCGCGCGCGAGCATGTGATCGTCGAGGGCGCGCAGCACGTGCGCGACGGCGTGCGCGTGCGCGAGCGGCTGCACGAGCCGCCGCCGCGCGCCAGCACTTAGGTGAGAGTCACACTCCGGAGCCGCTGATGCGCCTTTCCGAGACCAGCGTACGCCGGCCCGTGTTCGCCACGGTGATCAGCCTGCTGTTGGTCATCTTCGGCCTGGTCTCCCTCGACCGGCTGCCGATTCGCGAGTTCCCGGACATCGACCGCCCGGTCGTCTCGATCACCACGCGCTACACCGGCGCCTCGGCGCCGGTGATCGAGACCAAAGTGACGCAGATCATCGAGGATTCGATCGCCGGCATCGAGGGCATCCTCAAGATCGAGTCGGAGAGCGAGGACGAGCGCTCGCAGGTGCGCATCGAGTTCGATGTGAGCCGGGACATCGACGGAGCGACCAACGACGTGCGCGATCGGGTCTCGCGCGTCATTGGTGCGCTGCCCGAGGAGGCCGATCCGCCCGAAATCATCAAGGCCGACGCAAGCGCCGAGCCGGTGATGTTCCTCAACTTCAGCTCCGATTCGATGTCGCTGCTCGAGATCACCGACTACGCCGAGCGCAACCTCATCGACCGGTTGTCCACGGTTCCGGGCGTCGCGCGAGTCAGCATCGGCGGAGCGCGCCGCTACGCCATGCGCATCTGGCTGGACCGCCAGGCGCTCGCTGCGCGCCAGCTTACGGTGGCGGACATCGAGGATGCGCTGCGTCGTGAGAACGTGGAGCTGCCCGCAGGGCGGCTCGAATCGCGTGCGCGCGAGTTCTCGCTGCGCACGGTCGTCGGTCTCGACACCGAGCAGGATTTCAGCAACCTGGTGATCGGTCGCGGCGCCGGCGGTCACCTGATCCGCCTCGGCGAAGTCGCCGACGTGCAGCTTGCAGCGGAGAACGACCGCGCCTACACGCGCTACAACGGCGAGCCGGGCATCTCGATGATGGTCGAGGCGCAGTCCAAGGCGAACACCCTCGATGTGGTGCGCGGCGTGCGCGCCGCGGTCGACGAGATCCAGCCCAGTCTGCCGCGCGGCGCAGCGCTCAGCGCCGCGGTCGACAACGCGGTGGCGATCGAGGCGGCGCTCAAGGAAGTGATCATCGCAGTGGCCTTCGCGCTGTTTGCCGTGCTCTTCGTGATCTACTCGTTTCTCGGCAGCCTGCGCGCGACGCTGATACCGGCCGTGACCATTCCGGTCTCGGTGATCGCCTCGTTCACGGTGATGTACGCCATGGGCTACTCGGTGAACGTGCTGACGCTGCTCGGACTGGTGCTCGCCATTGGCCTGGTGGTCGATGACGCCATCGTGGTGCTGGAGAATATCCATCGGCGCGGCGAGATGGGCGAGCCGCCGCTGGTCGCCGCAGTGCGCGGCAGTCACGAGATCGGCTTTGCTGTGATCGCCACGACGCTGACGCTCGCCGCCGTGTTCGTGCCCATCTCTTTTCTGCCGGGCGATCTCGGGCGCCTCTTCAGCGAATTCGGCTTCACGCTTGCGGCCGCGGTGTTGTTCTCAGCGCTGGTGGCGCTGACGCTCACGCCCATGATGTCGTCGAAGCTGCCCGAGTCGCAGGGGCGCAATCGTTTCGCGCTCGCTGTCGACCGTTTCTTCCGCCGCGCCGCCGCGCTCTACGACCGGCGGCTGCGCTCGCTCATTCGGCGGCCCTGGCTGGTGATCGCTGCGGTCGGCGCGCTGGTGGGACTCGGGGCGCTCACCTTCATCACCGTGCCTGCAGAGTTTGCTCCGGCGGCGGATCGGGGCGCCGTGTTCATAACCATCGAGGGCCCGGAGGGCTCGAGCTTCGAGTACATGGATCGCCAGGCGAGGCGCCTGGAAGCGATCGCCATGCAGGAGAAGGAGCAGTACGGCGACATCGAGCGAGTGATGATCCGCATCCCCGGACGTGGCGGCGGCGCCGCGCCGACCGGCGACGTGAATTCCGCGCGCGCCGTCATCATTCTCGAGGACTGGAGCCGGCGCGAGCGCTCCGCACGGGAGATCACGGAGTCGCTCATGGCCGAGGTGCGCAAGCTTCCGGGCGTGCGCGCCTCGGCGGGGCAGCCAAGCAGCCTCGGACGGCGCGGCTATGGCGCGCCCGTGCAGGCGAATATCGGCGGCCCGGATTACCAGACGCTGTCGGAATGGTCGAATCATATCCTCGAGTTGGCGCGCAATAATCCGGGGCTGAAGAACGTCGACACCAGTTACAAGGAACGTAAGCCGCAGTTGCGCGTCTCGGTGGACCGCAACCGCGCGGCTGAGCTGGGTGTGTCGCTGCAGACCGTCGGGCGCACGCTCGAGACGATGCTCGGCTCGCGCATCGTCACCACTTACGTCGATCGCGGCCGCGAGTACAACGTGATCCTGCAGGGCCGTGACGAGGCGCGCGAAACGGTCACCGATCTCACCAACATCCACGTGCGCTCGACTCGCAGCGATGAGCTGATTCCACTGGCCAACCTGGTCAAGGTCGAGGAGATCGCAGGCGCCGTGAAGCTCGCGCGCTTCAACCGTCTGCGGGCCATCGAGATCTCGGCGGATCTTGCCGACGGCTACACCATGGGTGAGGCGGTGCGATGGTTCCAGGAGACGGTCGACCGCGAGCTCCCGCCGGAAGCCGTGCTCATGTGGGACGGCGAGTCTGGCGAGTACATGCGCGCCGGTCAGCAGATGTATTTCACGTTCTTTTTCGCCCTCGCCATCGTGTTCCTGGTGCTCGCGGCGCAGTTCGAGAGCTTCGTGCATCCGATGATCATCATGGTGACCGTGCCGCTCGCCCTGCTCGGCGCCGTGTTCGGCCTGAAGCTCTACGGCATGACCGTCAATATCTTCAGCCAGATCGCCGTCATCATGCTGATCGGCATCGCCGCCAAGAACGGCGTGCTGATCGTGGAGTTCGCCAACCAGCTGCGCGACCGGGGCGTGGAGTTCACAGAGGCGGTGGTCAAGGCGGCGGAGACGCGCCTGCGTCCGGTGCTGATGACCAGCCTGTGCACGGCGTTCGGCGCCCTCCCGTTGCTGCTTGCGACCGGCGCCGGCGCCGAGCAGCGTCAGCCGATCGGCGTGGTGGTGTTCTTCGGCTCCATGGTTTCGGTGTTCCTGACGCTGTTCGCAGTGCCGGCGGTGTACTCGATCGTGGCGCGGCGCACGCGTTCACCGCAGTACATGGGGCAGATGCTGGATCGATTGCTGGGAGCGAAGAGTGGCGGCAGTTAGCGGATAGCGGATAGCGGATAGTTCAGAGGGGGGTGGTTCGGAGCGGCAGCGCGTTTCCGATGGCGGTGCGGTACTCTGACTCTCCGCTATCCGCTACCCGCTTCCTAACCGCTAACCGCCAACCGCTTTTCTTCTAAACTAACCGCTAACCGCTTCTTCATGCCCCACCAAGACCTTCCGCATTCCATCACCGTCGTCGACACCGGCTTCGTTCGGCCGCGTTTTGCCGCGAGCTACCTCGTGATCGCCAACGGCCGTGCGGCGTTCATCGACACCGGGCCGAACAGTGCAGTCCCCAGGCTGTTGGCCGCGCTCGAGGCGCACGGGCTGGAGCGTGATGCGGTCGATTACGTCATCCCGACCCATGTGCACTTGGATCACGCCGGCGGCGTGGGGCTGCTCATGCGGGAGGCGCCTCGCGCGCAGCTCGTGATTCATCCGCGCGGCGCGCGGCACATGATTGATCCTGCCGTGTTGATGGAAGGGGTGCGCGCCGTGTACGGCGAGGAGATCGCCGCGCGCGATTACGGCGAGCTGTCGCCAGTTCCGGTGGAGCGCGTCGTCACGACCAGCGACGGCATGACGATCGAGCTGGGCGGACGCGCGCTGCGCTTCATGGATACGCCCGGACACGCGCGCCATCACCACTGCATCTGGGACGAGGAGAGTCGCGGCTGGTTCACCGGCGACACGTTCGGCCTCGCTTATCCAGAGTTTCGGACCGAAAAGGGACCCTACATGCTGCCGGCGACCGCGCCGGTGCAGTTCGACCCCGAAGCGCTGCACGCTTCGGTCGGCCGGTTGCTCGCGGCTGCGCCGCGCTCGATGTATCTGACGCACTATGGCGCAGTCTCGAATCCTGAGGCGCTCGCGGGGCAGCTGCTTGCGCAGATCGACGCGATGACCGGCGCCGCCAGGGCTCTGGCCGGTGCGCCGGACAGACACGAGCGCCTCAAGCAGGCGCTTGCCGACATCTACTTCGCGGAGCTGCGCCGCCATGGTTCGCGCGAGGAGGAAGCGCGTCTCAGGATGCTGCTGGCCACGGACGTGGAGCTCAATGCGCAGGGCCTGGGGGTGTGGTTGGATAAGGGAGGCGGTTAGCGGTAGGAAGCGGATAGCGGATGGCGGAGAGCGGATAGTCAGAAGGTGCTGCAAGGGTCGAACTCGGCCGCAAGCCGCTGAGCTATCCGCTTCTAATCTTTTGCCGTAGGCGAACTAAGGCGTAAGCGCGATGCCGCAGGGCGGCGGGTGGGCGGCACAATCGACGCCTCATCCCAGCGATTAGAACGAAATCAGCTTATGGCGGCAGAGTTCATGTCGGTGATCGCCTTCGTCACGGGGGCGATCGTGGCGGCTGCGGCGTCGATCCAGTCCGTGAGCCGTGCGGTACAGCTGCAACAGGACATCGTCAGGCGCGGCTTGAGCGCGCAGGCCCGCATCGTGCGGATCTGGCGTCCGCCGCTGTTCGGCGCATTCACGCGCATCTATTTCGAGTTCCAGCCCGAAGGCGGCCGGTCGCCGGTGCGCGCCTGCCATGTGGACCGCCGCAGCGCAGACGATCTCCTGGCGTCGCTCCCGGCGGTCGGCTCGAGGGTGAATATCAGATATCTCGCCGATAATCCTTCGCGCGCCGTGATCGCCCGCCTGGTGTCGCGTTTCAGCCGCTGAACGGGCGGGAACGGAACCTGGCCGCGGGAACGGAACCTAGCCGCTCCGCCCGTCATTTCGTGGTCGATGACTGATGTCTGACTACCGGAGGGGCTTATGAGCATCATCGTCTGGCTCATCGTGGGCGGCGTCGTAGGCTGGCTCGCCAGCATCATCATGCGCACCAACGCCCAGCAAGGAATTCTGCTGAACATTGTCGTCGGCATCGTCGGCGCGTTGTTGGCAGGGTTCATCATCTCGCCGCTCATCGGGGTAGGGACGATCAACGAGGGGATCACGCTCGCATCGTTCCTCGTGTCGTTGGTGGGGGCGATCGTCCTGCTCGCGATCGTCAATCTGTTCCGCCGCGGCACGGTGCGATAGGTCCGACGGTAGTCAGAGGACGACCGACTGCGGGTCGGACGGCGCCGACGCCGTCCGGCCTTTTTCGCTTGTACGTAGGTCGGTTGTCCCCGCGCTCCAATCTGGTGATCCATGGATCCGCGATTCAAAGCGCAATACACGGAGCGTGGGCGCAGCTTGAGTTTCATGGGCTTCCCCGTCGAGGGCATGCCGCCGGATGAGCTGTACGCCGTGATCGGCTTCCTGCTCGAGAAGGCCGGCGACGACTCTCGCATGCAGCTCATGCAGGAGGCGCCGCTCGGGGCGCCGGATTCTGATCCCCCAAAGAACGACGGTCTGCTCGAAGGCTGAGCTGACCGGACGAACATGGGACGGAGAGCGCAGCGGCAAGACGCTTCAGCCGGCGGAGGGGGATCCGGGCGCGCCGGTCGGAACGTGCGATGATTCGCGGATGTCCAGCTCCCCGGAATCCGCCGCGCGGGCGAAGCCCGCGATCTTCCTGGCCCAGCTGGCGCGCCGCGCTCTTTGGTTGCTGGCGGCGGCGTCGCCCTTGGTGGTCGCGCCGGGCCTCGCTGCGGCGCACCCGGGAGCCGTTGACGCCAAGGGCTGCCATGTCGATTCGAGAAGCGCTCGTCGGCGCTGTCACGGCGCCTCCACGCTCGAAGACCTCTCGCGTACGCCGCGATCGGGCGACGAAGGTGTATTCCACGGCCCATTGGTTCGGGTGATCGACGGGGATTCGCTCGAAGCGCAGATCCAGGGCGTCGTCATGGAGTTTCGCCTAGCCGAGATCGATGCTCCCGAATACGACCAGCCGTACGGGCCCGACGCCAAGCGCCTGCTCGAGGAACTCATTGGCGAACGCACTCTCGTGCTCGCGCCCTTCGACATCGATAGCTACGGCCGCACGGTCGCGCACGTTTGGGCGGGCGACGTGCAGCTCAACCGCGAGCTCGTGATCCGCGGCGCAGCCTGGTTCCTGTCCGATTTCACGCTGGATGAGACGCTGTATTACGTCGAGCAGGAAGCGCGTGAGGCGAAGCGCGGGTTATGGGCGCTGCCAGCAGCGCAGCGCGTCGAGCCGTGGGAGTGGCGCAAGAGGCGCAGCAGACGCCGCCGTTAGGGAGTCTCTCTCGAGCCGCTCGAAACGCCTCGCGAACCGTCAGGGGGGTAGGTTGATCAGAGCTTACTTAGGGGATCTCTGATTCACTCTGTCCATGTGATCTCGAGCTGCGCGAAACGCCTCGCATTGCGGGCATTTCTTTGGGCTGAGCCGTCAGGGTAGTAGGTTAATCAGAGCTTCCTTAGGATCAACTGGCCATGCGCCGGGCGGGCCAGCGGTTCGGGTCGACTGAATCTGCGACGGCGCTCGATGGTTGCGATCCGGTTCGCTGCTGACTCTGCGGTTCGAGCAGCGGGCCGATTCGCGGAATAGCGTCTTCACCATGCAGACGCTGGTGCGTCATGTCCAACCAGCGCTCGATGTGGCGGCGGAAGCGGCCGACAGCGCGCTCGCGCAACACCTCGACGCCTTTGCCCTCGTACATCTGTTCCTCCGCGGGCGAAACATGCCACCACCACTGCAGACGCTCGAGCCGTTCGCCGTGCAGATACGGCAGCGTAATGGAGAATCGACGACCGCGGCGGGTGGGCTCGGTCTCTGCGAAGGCGAAGTACTCTTCGAGCGCTCGCGGTAGTTCAACTTTGGCCATTCATCCATCGACCAGAGAACAAGGAACGAAGCCATCTTAGCTTACGGCGTCTGGCGTTGGCGACGGCTGAAAAGCATGCGCCGCTGAGCCGCCGGCGCCGCCCGGCGACGATTCCTCGCCACGGCGCCGCCCTTGCTCGGCAGGGCGCTGCGGCTGCGCGGCGCTCTCGCCGAACGCGACTGCGTGCTCGACAGCTTCGCCGTGCACGCGCAGCGCGCGGCCGACGTCCGCGCCGCTCGGCTGCTGAAAGACCCGCAAGCCGAACTCGGGAAGAATCGCGTAGAGGTGGTCGAAGATGTCCGCAAGTATGCGCTCGTACTCCACCCACGCGGTCGTCGCAGTGAAGCAATAGATCTCCAGCGGCAGGCCGGTCGGTCCGGGCGGAAGCTGGCGCACCAGCAGCATCATCTTCTGATTGACGCCCGGATGGGCGCGCAAATACGCCTCCACATAGGCGCGAAACGTACCCACGTTGGTGACGCGGCGGGAGTTGATCGGATCGCGCCCTTCGGCGATGAGGCGGGCGTTATAGGCGTCGATCTCGGTGCGCTTGCGTTCGAGATAGTCGTCGATCAGGGCGAAGCGCTGCAGGCGCCGCGCGTGCGACTCGTCCAGAAAGCGGATCGAGGCCTGGTCGAGATACAGCGAACGCTTGATGCGCCGCCCGCCCGATTCGAACATGGGACGCCAGTTCTTGAAGCTCTCGCCGATCAGTCGCCAGGTCGGGATGCTGGTGATCGTCTTGTCCCAGTTCTCCACCTTGACCGTGTGCAGCGACATGTCGATGACGAAGCCGTCGGCGTTGAGCTGCGGCATCTCGATCCAGTCGCCGACGCGCAGCATGTCATGGCTCGAGAGTTGCACGCTCGCGACCAGCGAGAGGAGCGTGTCCTTGAACACCAGCATCAGCACGGCGGTCATCGCACCCAGGCCCGACAGCAGCAGCAGCGGATCGCGGTCGAACAACGCGGCCAGCATCAGGATCCCGGCCACCAGGAAGATGACGATCTTGAGCAGCTGCAGATAGCCCTTGATGGGCCGCGACCGCGCCCGCTCTGGATCGCGCTGCTCGTACACGCGGCCGACGGCGTCGAGCAGGCTGCCCAGCGCAAGCGCCAGCGTCAGCACCACATAGGCGCTCGCCACGCCGCGCACTACGAGCACGGCCCCGGCAGGCAGGCCGGATACGAAATTTATCCCGTAATGCACGACCAGCGCCGGCGCGACGTGCGCCAGGCGCGAGATCACGCCGCGGCCCAACAGCGCGTTGTCCCAGCGGGTCGGCGTGATCTGCACTGCGCGATGAATCGCGCGCACCAAGATCGAGTTCGTGATCAGATCGGCGAACCAGACGACCGCCAGCAGCGCGAGCAGCTGCAATACGGTAATCACCCACGGATAGCCTTGTAGCGGGGCCAGCGCCTCTTGCAGGAAACTCATCCAATGAATTCTAACGAATGCGGGGCCCGCTGCGGCTCGCCTCTCGCTCGGCCCCAGCGAGCAACCGCTTCGAGAATTCGCATGCCAGAGTTTGCGAGGCGATCGCGCTGGCGCCGCAGTTTCGGCGGTGCGGGTTGCAATACCTCGGCCGCGGCGTGAGTATCGCAAGGAACGACACTCCTGCGGCCTTGGCCGGGGAAATTTGAGGCGCAGCGGGCGGCGATGGCGAGCTTCGACGGAGATCTGAGCGGCTGGAGGATGGCGGGGCGGGGCGGATTCCGACCGCTCGGCGACGGCGTCATCGAGAGCTTCGGCGGGCCGGGCCTGCTATGGCGCCCAGACGAGGTTTATGACGATTTCGTGCTCGCGGTGCAGTGGCGCACCATGCGCGGCGATGACAACTCTGGCGTGTTCATCCGCTGCCCGCCGCTGCAGGACGACGTGCGTCCGGCGTTGGAGCGCGGTTACGAAGTGCAGATCGACGATCAGGGATACAATCCGGCTACGCGCCGCTACTGGGATCCTTTGCACATCACCGGCGCGATCTACAAGCTGGCGCCGGCGCGCATCGTGACTTCACGCGGCGCGGCGCTGTGGAACGAATTCGAGATCACCGTGCAGGGCGCGTCGATCCGTGTGGCGCTCAACGGCGAGGAAGTCTCGCGGCTCGACCACGCTTCGCGCGAGCCGCGCGGCCACATCGCCCTGCAAGCGCACCACCAAGGGTCGCACGTGCAGTTTCGCAATCTGCAGGTGCGGCGTCTCTAGGCTCAGAGAGCCTAGTGAACCGTGTCGCGCACCAGCGTCCTGGCGGCCAGCATGTAGTACGCGAACGACCCCACGTTGATGCAGACCATGATGATCAGCGCCCAGCGCAGGCCTTGCGCTTTG
>JAVEVD010000003.1:0-75666 GCA_034005205.1 Steroidobacteraceae bacterium
ATGGCCTACGAGCGGGTCATCCCGATCGTCGACATCACCGCCCGGCTGCTGGGCTCCGCCTTGAATTCGCGAGCCTGAGCCGCAACTGCGACTCCCTAAACGTCCTCGTCACGCCCGCGGCGCGCGTTTCGCGACCCGGCCGCGGGCGCGCTATTGCCCTTTCGACATGCACATGGAGATCGCACGATCATGAGCCTTCCGGATGAGCAGGACCGGCCGGCCGCAGCCCAGCCCGCCGCGCAGAATCAGCTTGGCGGTGCAGACGCCGCTTCCGGCGCTCCCGAAGCCGCCGATCCTAAGCAGATCGAGGAGTTGCGCGCAGCATTGGCCGACGCCGAGGCGCGCGCGGCCGAGAGCAAGGACCTCTACCTACGCGCGCTCGCAGAAGCGGACAACGTGCGCAAGCGCGCCGCCCGCGATATCGAGCAGGCGCACAAGTACGCCCTGGAACGCTTCGCCAACGACCTGATCGGGGTCAAGGATAGTCTCGAGATGGGGGTCGCCAGTGAAGGCTCGGTGGAATCCCTGCGCGCGGGGACGGAGGCGACCCTGAAGCTGCTGGTGAAGGCGTTCGAGAACGCCGGCCTCGTCGACATCTTCCCTCAGGGCGAGATGTTCAATCCCGAACTGCACGAGGCGATGATCTCGCAGCCTTCCGCCGAGCATGAGCCCAATACGGTGCTTCAGGTCATCCAGAGGGGCTACCAGCTCAACGGCCGGCTGCTGCGGCCGGCTCGAGTCATCGTGGCGCGCGAGCCCTGAGTTGCGCTGCGATCCATCCTCGCGGGGTATGTGCAAGTCGATCAGTACAGCCGCATCGCCAGGGCCGTCCGGCGGGCGCTTTCATTTCCGCGGAGGCGGCGGGCTGCGGGCTCGATCCGTACATCCGTAGACTTGAAAGGTAAGGCGAGGTCCGCATAAAGCCCTCACAGATTTCCCAACTTCCCGTCCATTCAGGCACAAATTCAGGAGTTTCCGGCCATGAGCAAAGTGATCGGCATCGACCTCGGCACGACCAACTCGTGCGTGGCGATCATGGAAGGCGGCAAGCCGCGCGTGATCGAGAATAGCGAAGGCGATCGCACCACCCCGTCGGTGGTCGCCTTCACCAAAGACAACGAAGTTTTGGTCGGTCAGTCCGCCAAGCGCCAGGCGGTGACCAATCCGCAGAACACGCTGTTTGCGGTCAAGCGTCTGATCGGCCGGCGGTTCCAGGATGATGTGGTGCAAAAGGACGTCGGCATGGTGCCGTACGCGATCGTCAAGGCCGACAACGGCGACGCCTGGGTGGAAGCGCAGGGCAAGAAGATGGCCCCGCCGGAGATTTCCGCGCGCGTGCTCATGAAGATGAAGAAGACCGCCGAGGATTATCTCGGTGAGCAGGTGAGCGAGGCGGTCATCACCGTGCCGGCCTACTTCAACGACTCGCAGCGTCAGGCGACCAAGGACGCCGGGCGCATCGCCGGCCTCAACGTCAAGCGCATCATCAATGAGCCCACCGCAGCGGCGCTTGCCTACGGCATGGACAAGCAGGGCGGCGACCGCAAGATCGCCGTGTACGACCTCGGCGGCGGCACGTTCGACATCTCCATCATCGAAATCGCCGACGTGGACGGTGAGCGTCAGTTCGAGGTGCTCGCCACCAACGGCGATACGTTCCTCGGCGGAGAGGATTTCGACAAGCGCGTCATCGATTATCTCGGCGAGGAATTCAAGAAGGAAAGCGGCGTGGACGTGCGTCGCGACCCGCTCGCGATGCAGCGCCTGAAGGAAGCGGCCGAGAAGGCCAAGATCGAGCTGTCCTCGAGCCAGCAGACCGAGATCAACCTGCCGTACATCACGGCGGACGCCTCCGGACCGAAGCACCTGAACATCAAGCTCACGCGCGCCAAGCTCGAATCGCTGGTCGAGGATCTCGTGCAGCGCACGATCGAGCCGTGCCGTATCGCGCTGAAGGACGCCGGTCTGTCCATCAAGGACGTCTCCGACGTGATTCTGGTGGGCGGTCAGACGCGCATGCCGCTCGTGCAGAAAGCGGTGAAGGACTTCTTCGGCCGCGAGCCGCGCAAGGACGTCAACCCGGACGAGGCGGTGGCCGTGGGCGCGGCGATCCAGGGCGGCGTGCTCTCGGGCGAGGTCAAGGATGTGCTGCTGCTCGACGTCACGCCGCTGTCGCTCGGCATCGAGACGCTGGGCGGCGTGATGACCAAGCTGATCGAGAAGAACACCACGATCCCGACCAAGGCGACGCAGACCTTCTCGACCGCCGACGACAACCAGAGCGCCGTGACGATTCACGTGCTGCAGGGCGAACGGCAGCGCGCTGCGGATAACAAGTCCCTCGGTCAGTTCAACCTCGAGGGCATTCCGCCGGCTCCGCGCGGCATGCCGCAGATCGAGGTGACTTTCGACATCGACGCGAACGGCATTCTCAACGTTTCGGCGCGCGACAAGGCCACCGGCAAGGAGCAGAAGATCGTCATCAAGGCCTCTAGCGGCCTGACCGAGGATGAGATCAAGCGCATGGTGAAGGACGCCGAATCGCATGCTGAGGAGGATCGCAAGTTCCGCGAGTTGGTCGATTCGCGCAACAAGGCCGACGCGCTGGTGCACTCGACCGAGAAAGCGCTCAAGGATCTGGGCGAGAAAGTGTCCGCGAGCGACCGCGCGAATATCGAATCGGCGATAGCCGACCTCAAGACCGCCCTGGGCGGCGATGACAAGGACGTGATCGACACGAAGGCGAACGCGCTGGCGCAGGCCGCCGCCTCGTTGGCGCAGCAGGCTTACTCGCAGACCGGCGGCGAAGGCGCCGGGGCGGGCGAGGGCGGCGCGGGTGCAGCCGGCGGAGCCCGTCAGGACGACGTGCTCGATGCGGAGTTCGAAGAGGTGAAGGACAAGGACAACGACAAGAAGTGACCAGCGACTCGTGAATCGTGACTGGTGCGGTCGGCGTGTGCGCCGGCCGCACCGGTCGGATCACGGTCGCTGCGCTTCGACTCGATTGTGAGGCCCGACGCAGGCATGATGCGACGTATGGGGTTGCGGACTCGCCGCCGTAGCATGTCGGGCTCGGCGGTCGAAAAGCATACGTAGCCGCTCCGACCAGTCACTAGCCGCTAGTCGCCATTCACTCTGTGTCTAAACTCGATTACTACAAAGTTCTCGGCGTGGCGCGCACCGCCACGGAAGCCGAAATCAAGAAGGCGTACCGGCGCCTTGCGATGAAGTTCCATCCCGATCGTAACCCCGACGATCGGCAAGCCGAGGAGCGCTTCAAGGAAGCCAAGGAAGCCTACGAGACGCTTACCGACCCGCAGAAGCGGGCGATCTACGACCAGTACGGCCATGAGGGCCTGGCCGCTCGCGGCGGGGCCGGCGGCGGCTTCAGCGCCTCGGACGCCTTCGCCGACATTTTCGGCGATGTGTTCGGCGACATCTTCGGCGGCGCCGGCGGGCGACGCGGCGGGCGCCAGGTGTTCCGCGGCGCCGATCTGCGCTACGAGCTCGAGCTGGATCTCGAGCAGGCCGTGTTTGGCCACACCGCCGAAGTGGAATTTACGACGCTCGCCGAATGTGAATCCTGCAAGGGCGCGGGCGCCGCGCCCGGGTCGAGCACCGTGACCTGCGAGACCTGCAACGGCGTCGGTCAGGTGCGCCTGCAGCAAGGCTTCTTCGCCGTGCAGCAGACGTGTCCTCGCTGCAAGGGCCGCGGTCAGGTCATCGCCGAGCCGTGCGACGCCTGCCTTGGGCAGGGGCGGGTGCGCAGGAAGAAGACCCTGTCGGTGAAGACTCCGGCGGGCGTCGACACCGGCGATCGCATCCGTCTCGCCGGCGAGGGTGAGGCGGGGCGCAATGGCGGGCCGCCGGGCGATCTCTATGTCGAGATTCGGGTGCGTGAGCATCCCATCTTCACTCGCGACGGCGTCCACTTGTCGTGCGACGCGCCTGTCAGTTTCGCCACTGCAACGCTGGGCGGCGTGATCAAGGTGCCGACCCTCGGCGGTCATGTCGAACTCAAGGTGCCGAGCGAAACGCAGTCCGGTCGGGTCTTCCGCTTGCGTGAGAAGGGCGTCAAACCGGTGCGGGGCGGCCCCACCGGCGACCTGTTCTGCCGCGTGGTCGTCGAGACGCCGGTCAATCTGACGGACGAGCAGAAGGAGCTGCTGCGCAAGTTCGATGAATCCGTTCACAACAGCGCACGCAATCACAGTCCACGCGAGAGATCGTGGCTCGACGGCGTGAAACGCTTCTTCGACACGATTCGGAGCTGAGCTTCGTGCCTGCCGCATCCCTGCGCGTGGCCCTGCTCGGTGTGAGCGGCCGTATGGGCCGGGCTCTGGCCGCCGCAGTGGACGAGACTGCGGGACTCGAGCTGGTCGGCGCCGGCGTCTCGCCTGGCAGCCGTTATGCGGGCCAGGATGTTGCGGCCATTCTCGGCGGCGTCAGTCGCGGTGTGCTTGCCGCCGCCGACCCGGCCGACGCCATCGCGCACGCCGAGGCGACGATCGATTTCACCCTGCCCGAAGCAACCGTCGGCAATGTCGCTGCGTGCTTGAGCGCGCGCTGCCCGATCGTGATCGGGACGACCGGCCACGATTCCGCCGCTCGCGAGCAGATTGCGCAGGCCGCACGTCACATCGCGATCGTCATGGCGCCGAACATGAGCCTGGGCGTGAATCTGCTGCTGAATCTCGTCGAGCAGGCGGCGCGCGCACTCGATGCGGCGTACGACATCGAGATCTTCGAGGCGCACCACCGCAACAAGAAGGATGCGCCCTCCGGAACCGCGCTCGCGCTCGGCGAGGCGGCGGCGAGGGGCCGCGGCGTCTCGCTGAGCCAGAAGGCGCAGTACGCACGACATGGCGCGAGCGGCGCGCGGGAGCCGGGCGGCATTGGCTTCAGCGTCTTCCGGGGGGGCGATGTGGTCGGGGATCACACCGTCACCTTCGCGGGCGTCGGCGAACGCATCGAGCTCACACATCGCGCCAGCGACAGGATGGCGTTCGCCCGAGGCGCCGTTCGCGCCGCGCAATGGGTGGTTGGCCGCGAGCCCGGGCTGTATTCGATGCAGGATGTTCTTGGACTGAAGCGGATAGCGGATAGCGGATAGCGAATGATCAGGAGCGACGGCGGCTTACACAGCGATGCGGCGCATCCGGCAGAGACTTCCTTGTGAGCAGAACGCTCCCCTCTGAACCAACCGCCATCCTCTATCCGCTATCCGCTTCTCTTTTCCATAGACCTGCCGGAAGCGCTCGCGTAGACTGCCTTCCCTCAGCACGCGGTGAAATTCTTTTGAGCGGGATCGGCCTGAGAGCCAATCTCGCCTTCCGCATGCGTGTCTGAAACGACTGACGACGGGAGCCATAGAGTGACGACACCCGCTGTATTGGCGCTCGAGGACGGCACGGTATTTAACGGTCGATCCATCGGCGCCAAAGGCAACACGACGGGCGAGGTGGTGTTCAACACCGCCATGACGGGCTATCAGGAGATTCTCACCGACCCGTCCTATTGCAGGCAGATCGTCACGCTGACCTATCCGCACATCGGCAATACCGGCGTCAACCCCGAAGATCTCGAATCCGCCGCGGTCTACGCCGCAGGTCTGGTGATCCGCGACCTGCCGGCGCTGCATTCGTGCTGGCGGGCGTCGGAGTCGCTGGAGAGCTTCCTGCAACGCGGCAAAGTAGTTGCAATCGCCGATATCGACACCCGCAAGCTGACCCGCATCCTGCGCGAGAAGGGCGCGCTGGCCGGCTGCATCATGACCGGCGAGAAGGCGGACGCGTCCGCGGCGGTGCACGCCGCGCGCAAGTTCCCCGGCCTGAAGGGCATGGATCTGGCGAAGGTCGTCACGACCAAGCGCATCTACCAGTGGAACGAAGGGACCAACTGGGCGCTGGAAAGAGGGCCGAAGCCGCGGCCCGGTCAGCGCGTGCACGTGGTCGCATACGACTACGGCGTCAAGCGCAACATCCTGCGCTGTCTGGCCGACCAGGGCTGCCGCATCACGGTCGTGCCGGCTCAGACCCCGGCCGAGAAGGTGTTGGCGATGAATCCGGAAGGGATCTTCCTGTCGAACGGACCGGGCGATCCGCAGCCGTGCACGTACGCCATCGAAGCGATCCGCGAGCTGCTGGAGACCGATATCCCGATTTTCGGCATCTGCCTGGGCCACCAGTTGCTGGCGCTGGCGGGCGGCGCCCAGACCGTCAAGATGAAGTTCGGCCATCATGGCGCCAACCATCCGGTGCTGGAGCTCGCGAGTGGGCGCGTGCTGATCTCCAGCCAGAATCACGGTTTTTCGGTCGACGAGGCGACGCTTGGCGACAACGTGCGAGTGACGCACAAGTCGCTGTTCGATGGATCGCTGCAGGGCATCGAGCGCACCGACCGACCGGCGTTCAGTTTTCAGGGCCATCCCGAGGCGAGCCCCGGTCCGCACGATGTGCGCGGCCTGTTCGCGCGCTTCATCGAATTGATCCACCAGCGGCTGAATGCGCAGAGCGCCGCCCGCGAGGGCGGACGCAAAGCTGCTGAGGCGTAAAGCCGCAGCGAGGCGGGCTCAAGCAAACACACCCACAATGCCCAAGCGTACCGACATACAAAGCATTCTCATCATCGGCGCCGGCCCGATCGTCATCGGGCAGGCCTGCGAGTTCGATTATTCAGGCGCCCAGGCCTGCAAGGCGCTCAAGGAGGAGGGTTACCGGGTCGTTCTGGTCAACTCGAATCCCGCCACCATCATGACCGACCCGGAGAGCGCCGATGCGGTCTACATCGAGCCGGTGCACTGGCGCACGGTCGAAAGCATCATAGCGAAGGAGCGTCCCGATGCGTTGCTGCCGACCATGGGCGGACAGACGGCGCTCAACTGCGCGCTCGACTTGGTGCGCGAAGGGGTGCTCGAGAAGTACGGCGTCGAACTGATCGCCGCCTCGCGCGAGGCCATCGACATGGCCGAGGACCGCGAGCGCTTCCGCAACGCCATGCGCGAGATCGGGCTTGAATCGCCGCGCTCGCGCATCGCGCACAGCATCGATGAGGCGCTCGCCGCACAGGCGGAGATCGGATTCCCCACGGTGATCCGTCCGTCCTTCACGCTGGGCGGCTCCGGCGGTGGCATCGCGTACAACCGCGAGGAGTTCGAGACCATCGTGGCGCGCGGCCTGGAAGCCTCGCCCACCAGCGAAGTGCTGCTCGAGGAGTCGATCGTCGGTTGGAAAGAGTATGAGATGGAGGTCGTGCGCGACCGCGCCGACAACTGCATCATCATCTGCTCGATCGAGAATCTCGATCCCATGGGCGTGCACACCGGCGACTCGATCACCGTCGCTCCCGCGCAGACGCTCACCGACAAGGAATACCAGCGGCTGCGCAATGCCTCGATCGACGTGCTGCGCAAGATCGGGGTGGAATGCGGCGGTTCGAACGTGCAGTTCGCGATCAATCCCGACGATGGACGCCTGTTGATCATCGAAATGAATCCGCGCGTATCGCGATCCTCGGCGCTCGCATCCAAGGCCACCGGATTCCCGATCGCCAAGATCGCCGCCAAGCTGGCCGTCGGCTACACGCTCGATGAGCTGAAGAACGACATCACCGGCGGGGCGACGCCGGCGTCCTTCGAGCCGACGATCGATTACGTCGTGACTAAGATTCCGCGCTTCACGTTCGAGAAGTTCCCCGGCGCCGTCGACCGGCTCACCACGCAGATGAAGTCGGTCGGCGAAGTGATGGCCATCGGGCGCACCTTTCAGGAATCCCTGCAGAAGGCGCTGCGCGGGCTCGAGACGGGCGTGGACGGGCTCGATCCGATGCTCAGCCTGCCGCTCGTCGAGGATCAGGAGCATCTGCTGCGCGAAGAGCTGCG
The DNA here is from genome assembly GCA_034005205.1 of Steroidobacteraceae bacterium. Lineage (GTDB taxonomy): Bacteria > Pseudomonadota > Gammaproteobacteria > Steroidobacterales > Steroidobacteraceae > Steroidobacter. The sequence continues at coordinate 7,880 of JAVEVD010000003.1, forward strand.
CATGCCCGGGCCGAACCGGCTGCGGTACGTCGGCGACGCGTTCCGCGCCGGGCTGCCGCTGCAGGAAGTTCACTCGCTGTCGCGCATCGATCCGTGGTTCCTTGCCCAGATCGAGGATCTGGTGCGCGAGGAGCAGAAGATCCAGGCGCAGGGGCTCGAGGCGTTCGACCGCGACCGCGTGCGTGCGCTCAAGCGCAAGGGATTCTCCGACCGGCGTTTGGCGACGCTGCTCGGCGTGGACGAAGCGAGCGTACGCCGGCGACGCATCACCATGGGCGTGCGGCCCGTTTACAAGCGCGTCGACACTTGCGCGGCGGAGTTCGCCACCTCTACGGCTTACATGTACTCCACGTACGAGGAGGAGTGTGAAGCTGAGCCCACGGACCGCAAGAAGATCATGATCCTCGGCGGCGGCCCGAATCGTATCGGCCAGGGCATCGAGTTCGACTACTGCTGCGTGCACGCAGCGCTCGCGCTGCGCGAAGCCGGGTACGAAACCATCATGGTCAACTGCAACCCGGAGACCGTCTCTACGGATTACGACACCTCGGATCGGTTGTACTTCGAGCCGCTCACGTTCGAGGACGTCATGGAGATCATCGAGAAGGAAAAGCCGATGGGGGTCATCGTGCAGTACGGCGGGCAGACGCCGCTCAAGCTGTGCCGCGCCCTGGAAGCCGCCGGCGCGCCGATCATCGGCACGACGCCGGACGCCATCGACGTCGCCGAGGACCGTGAGCGATTCCAGCAGCTCGTGCAGAGCCTCGGTCTCAAGCAGCCGCCGAATTGCACGGCGCGCACCGAGGAGCAGGCGCTTGCGATGGCGCGCACCGTGGGATTCCCGCTGGTCGTGCGCCCGTCCTACGTGCTTGGCGGGCGCGCCATGGAAGTGGTGTTCAGCGAGGACGATCTGCGCGGCTACATGCAGGATGCAGTGAAGGTGTCCAACGACAGCCCGGTGCTGCTGGACCGGTTCCTGGACCTGGCCATCGAAGTGGACGTGGACGCCGTGAGCGATGGCGAGGACGTGTATGTCGGCGGTGTGATGGAGCATGTGGAGCAGGCGGGAGTGCACTCCGGCGACTCAGGCTGCTCGCTGCCGCCCAGCAGTCTCAGCCAGGAACTTCAAAATGAGCTCAAGGAGCAAACCCGCAAGCTCGCCCGCGCGTTGAACGTCGTCGGCCTGATGAACATCCAGTTCGCAATCCAGAACGGCATCGTGTACATCCTCGAGGTCAACCCGCGCGCCTCGCGCACCGTGCCGTTCGTCTCCAAGGCGACCGGCCTGCCGCTCGCCAAGGTCGCGGCGCTCGTCATGGCCGGAGCGAGGCTCAGGGATTTCAATCTGACGGTCGAGCGTGCGCCGAAGTACTACTCGGTGAAGGAGGCGGTATTCCCCTTCGCCAGGTTCCCCGAGGCCGATCCGATTCTTGGTCCGGAGATGAAGTCCACCGGCGAAGTGATGGGCACCGGCCGATCTTTCGGCGAGGCGTACGCCAAAGCGCAGCTCGCCTCAGGCGTGACGCTCCCCACTCGCGGGGTGTGTCTGCTCAGCGTGCGTGACCGCGACAAGCCCGCCGCCGTGACGCTCGCGCGCCGGCTCATCGAGCAGGGCTTCGAGATCGTGGCGACTTCGGGCACCGCCCAGGCGCTGATCGCCGCCGGCATCCCGGTGCGCAGCGCCAACAAGGTGCGCGAGGGGCGTCCGCATATCGTCGACATGATCAAGAACGATGAAATATCGCTGATCGTGAACACCACCGAAGGCAAGCAGGCTATCTTTGAGTCGCGCTCGATTCGCCGCGAGGCGGTGCATCGCGGCGTGACCTACTACACTACGGTGGCCGCGGGTCTGGCGACCTGCGAAGCCATTGCGCACATGAACGAGGTGGATGTGAATCGTCTGCAGGACTTGCACCAGGAGGCGGCGTCATGAGACGCAAGCCCCTGACCGCAACGGGCGCCGAGCGCCTGCGAGCCGAGCTCAAGCGTCTGAAAAGCGAGGATCGTCCGCGGATCATTCAAGCGATCGCCGAAGCGCGCAGCCATGGCGATCTGAGCGAGAACGCTGAGTATCACGCGGCGCGCGAGCAGCAGAGCTTCATCGAGGGGCGCATCAAGGACATCGAGGCGCACCTGTCGAATTCGGAGATCATCGACGTCACGCGGCTGCAGACCAATGGCAAAGTCGTGTTCGGCGCGACAGTGGACCTGGAGGATCAGGACGAGGGCGGCAAGGTCGTATACCAGATCGTCGGCGAGGCCGAGGCCGACATCAGCCTCGGCTTGATCTCCGTATCCTCGCCGATCGCGCGTGCGCTCGTGGGCAAGTCCGAAGGCGACGTAGTGGACGTAGCTGCGCCGGGCGGTGTGCGTTCGTATGAGATCGTGGCGGTGAAGTACGTGTGAGGCGAGGGACGGAAGAGCGTCGCGACGGGAGAGGATGTAAGAAGGTCGTTCCCGTTCCAGCGTCTTTCCGTCTTTCCGCCTTCACGTCTCCGGCAGAATGATCCGCGGCCGCTCCTTGTGCGGACGGTAGAACACCCCGACATTGCCGATCCGCTGCACGAGCGCGCTGCCGCTCTGTTCGGCCAGCGTGTTGAGGATCGCCTCGCGCTCCTCGCGATCGCCTACGCGGGCGCGCACCTTCACCAACTCGTGGGCGTTCAGCGCGGTCTCGAACTCGGCGCCGACCGCCGGGGTGAGGCCGCCCTGGCCGATCAGCACGATCGGGTCGCGGGTGTGCGCCAAGCCGCGCAGATGCTTCTTCTGTCTTTCCGTCAGTTCGGTCGCCATGCCTAAACGTACCAAATCGAGCCGCCGCTGGCTTGACGAGCATGAAAGCGACGTCTACGTGAAGCGGGCGCGCGAGGCGGGGCTGCGCTCGCGGGCGGCTTTCAAGCTGGAGGAAATCCAGCGGGCTGAGCGCATCCTGCGGCCCGGCATGACGGTGGTCGATCTCGGCGCGGCGCCCGGCGGCTGGAGCCAGTACGCAGCGAAAGTGCTGCATGGCAAGGGCAGGGTGATCGCCCTCGATCTGCTGCCCATGGACGAACTGCCCGGCGTGGAATTCATCGAAGGGGACTTTTCCGATGACCAGGTGCTCGCGACGCTGCTCGAACGCCTGGGTGGCGAGCAGCCTCAGCTTGTAATGTCCGATATGGCCCCCAACATGACCGGCATCGCGGACGTCGATCACGATCGCTCGATGCATCTGGTTGAATTGGCCCTGGATTTCGCCCGGCGCAGCTTGGCGCCCGGCGGCGCTTTCCTGGTGAAGGTCTTCCAGGGACGACATTTCCAGTCGTTCGTGCAGGAGCTGCGCCGCGAGTTCCACCAGGTCAAGGCTCGTAAGCCGGCCGCCTCGCGCCAGCGCAGCTCGGAACTTTACCTGTTGGCGCGCCAGTTTAGGTCAAGCCCGGCGGCCCGCGGACCGCAGGGCGGTGAGTGAAAGGCCCTCGCGGCCGGCCGTAACGTCCGATACACGAGCCGCCGAGACCCTTGTACAAGGAGGGCCAGAGGATGCGGCCCCTGCCTCGCACGTTCATCCGGGCCCTTCTATGGTTTACCCGATCCTCTTGTAGTAGTGTCGAAAGCAACCCTCCACATACGGCGTCAGGCCCGCAACCGAGCGCACCACGGCCCCAGCGCGGATCGCCGCCTCTTCGAGGACCCTGATCTTGAATGACTTAGCCAAGAACATCGTGCTCTGGATCGTGATCGCCGTGGTGGTCGCCACGGTCGTGAGCAATTTCAGCGCGCGCACCGGCTCCCCCCAAGAAATTCCCTATTCGACGTTTCTCGAGCAGGTGAAGGACGGCGGCGTGGCCGAGGTCACCTTCAGAGGCGACACCCTGCGGGGCGTCAGGACCAACGGCGAGCAGTTCACGGTCTATAACCCGGAGACCGACAACTCCGAGCTGATCGGTACGCTGCTCGACTCGCGGGTGAAGTTCAGCGCGGCGCCGCCCGAGCGCCAGTCGTTCCTGATGCAGCTGTTCATCTCCTCCTTCCCGATCCTGTTGCTGATCGCCGTCTGGGTGTACTTCATGCGCCAGATGCAGGGCGGCGCGGGCGGCCGCGGCGCCATGTCGTTCGGCAAGAGCCGTGCGCGGCTGCTCGGGGAGGATCAGGTGCAGGTCACGTTCGCCGACGTCGCAGGCGTCGACGAGGCCAAGGAAGAAGTGGTCGAGATTGTCGAGTTCCTCAAAGATCCGGGCAAATTCCAGCGCCTCGGCGGCAAGATCCCTCGCGGCGTGCTGATGGTCGGCTCGCCGGGCACCGGCAAGACGCTGCTGGCGCGCGCCATCGCCGGCGAAGCAAAGGTGCCGTTCTTCACGATATCGGGCTCGGATTTCGTCGAGATGTTCGTCGGCGTAGGCGCCTCGCGCGTTCGCGACATGTTCGATCAGGCGAAGAAGCACGCGCCGTGCATCATCTTCATCGACGAGATCGACGCCGTTGGCCGCCATCGCGGCGCCGGCCTGGGCGGCGGGCACGATGAGCGCGAGCAGACGCTCAACCAGTTGCTCGTCGAGATGGACGGCTTCGAGGGAACTGAAGGCGTGATCGTGATCGCCGCGACCAACCGACCGGACGTGCTGGATCCGGCGCTGCTGCGTCCCGGCCGTTTCGATCGCCAAGTGGTCGTGCCGCTGCCGGACGTGCGCGGCCGCGAGCAGATCCTCAAGGTGCACATGCGCAAGCTCCCGCTGGCCGAGGACGTGCGACCGCAGGTGATTGCGCGCGGCACGCCCGGCTTCTCGGGCGCCGATCTGGCCAATCTGGTGAACGAGGCGGCGCTGTTCGCCGCACGGGCCAATCGCCGCACGGTCAGCATGGACGAATTCGAGCGCGCCAAGGACAAGATCATGATGGGCGCCGAGCGGCGCTCCATGGTCATGGACGAGCAGGAGAAGAAACTCACCGCGTACCACGAGGCCGGCCACGCGATCGTCGGACTGTCGGTGCCTGAGCATGATCCGGTTTACAAGGTCACGATCATTCCGCGCGGTCGCGCGCTTGGCGTGACCATGTTCCTTCCGGAGAGCGATCGCTACAGCACGAGTAAGCGGCGTCTGGAGAGCCGGATCACGACGCTGTTTGGCGGGCGCATCGCCGAGGAGATGATCTTCGGTCCGGAGTCGGTGACCACCGGCGCCTCGAACGACATCGAGCGCGCCACCGAGATCGCTCGCAACATGGTTACGAAGTGGGGCTTGTCCGATCGCCTCGGTCCGCTGACCTACACCGAGGACCAGGGCGAAGTTTTCCTCGGCCGTTCCGTGACGCAACACAAGCAGGTCTCGGACGTGACCGCCCATGCGATCGACGAGGAAGTGCGCCGCGTGATCGACACGAACTATCAGCGCGCCAAGCAGATTCTCGAGTCGAATCTCGACAAGCTGCACAAGATGTCCGAGGCTCTGATCAAGTACGAGACCATCGACGAGGCGCAGATCAAGGACATCATGGAAGGGCGCGATCCGAAGCCGCCGGCCGGTTGGGACGACACCACCACGCCGACGCTCGGCGGCGGCAAGAGCCGTGATCGCGAGACTCCGGAGACGCCTATCGGTAAGCCCGCCAGTCAGCACTGAGGTGCATCGCGAGGACGACCATGACCGCAGGTTCCGCCCGCATCTCAGCTTCAGTCTTCCCCAAGTGGCTGTCGCCGTACGTGCACGGCCGGCAGCCGCTGTGGCGCGTGTTCTGGGTCTATGGCGTGCTATGCAGTCACCTCATGTTCGGCGCCATTCTGTTGGCGTACGCCCATGTCGACTCCTTCTCTATGGGGCTGATGCTGGTCGGCTTCCTCGGCTACTCCTTGCTGATCTGCCGGCTGGTCTGGGTGAACGCAGATAATGTCGGCAACCCGCTGTACGGGCAGATCGCCAAGGGTATGACAATCGCCTGGGTGATCAACGCGTCACTAATTTCGGCGTTTCTGCTGCTCGCCCATCTGGCGGACCAGTCGCTGTCGTTCGCCTGAAGCCGACGAACCGCGACGCCGCCGCCTCCAGGTCTGCATGATCTTTGCGTTCGGCGCGCCGGCGCGGTCAGGAAACCGCGCGCTTCATCCTCAGGGTGTCTAGAATCCTCGTCGGATTCCCTTCGAGGTTGCGGCGGCGATGTCCAGTGATCAGCGTCGATCGGTGCGGCGACTGCGCTGCGGACCTCACGTGCTTGATCTTTCGCAGCCGGTGGTGATGGGCGTACTGAACGTCACGCCGGATTCCTTCTCCGACGGCGGTCGCTTCGTCGATGTGGATGCGGCCGTGCAGCATGCAGTGGCGATGGCGGAGGCCGGGGCCGGGATCCTCGATGTGGGAGGGGAGTCCACGCGGCCCGGCGCGGGCGCGGTCGGCGAGCAGGAGGAGATCGATCGGACCGCTCCTGTGATCGAGGCCCTGGCCAAGCGCGTTTCCACGCCGATCTCCATCGACACCAGCAAGCCGGCAGTGATGCGCGCCGCGCTGCAGGTTGGGGCGGTCATGATCAATGATGTGCGCGCGCTGCGGGAGCGCGGCGCTCTCGAGGAAGCTGCGCGCAGCGGCGCCGCGATCTGCCTCATGCACATGCAGGGCGAGCCGCGCACGATGCAGCATGAACCTCGTTACGTCGATGTAGTCGCGGACGTGTGCGAGTTCCTCGCCGCACGGGTTCGCGCGTGCCAGGAGGCGGGTGTTGCAGGCGAGCGTTTGGTGATCGATCCGGGCATCGGTTTCGGCAAGCGGCTGGAGCACAATCTCGCATTGCTCGCCGGCGTCCCGCAGCTCGTGGCGCTCGGGCCGCCGGTGCTGATCGGCGTGTCGCGCAAGTCGATGTTTGGCGAGCTGCTGAAGCGGCCGGTGCACGAGCGATTGGCGGGCGGACTCGCGATCGCCGCCGCCGCGGTGTTGGCTGGCGCGGACCTGGTGCGCACGCACGACGTTCGGGAAACCGTCGACGCCGTCAAGGTCGCCGCGGCGTTGCGCGATGCATGCTACCGAATCGAGTGATTCAGCGAACAACGATTGGGAGATCGGGCGTGGGACGCAAGTACTTCGGCACTGACGGCGTGCGCGGACGTGTGGGCGAGCACCCGCTCACCGTGGAGTTTGCGCTCAAACTGGCCAGCTCGGCGGCGCGCGTGCTCGCGCCGAACGGCGGAACGGTGCTGGTCGGCAAGGATACGCGCCTGTCCGGATACATGTTCGAGTCGGCGCTGGAGGCCGGCTTCGTCGCCTCTGGCGTCAACGTCATGCTGATCGGTCCGCTGCCGACGCCAGGCATCGCTTACCTGACGACTCGATTCGAGTGCGACTTCGGCGTAGTGATCAGCGCCTCGCACAATCTCTATGAAGACAACGGCATCAAGTTCTTCGATCGTAGCGGCCGTAAGCTGTCCGATGAAATCGAGTCGCAGATCGAGGCGCTGCTGCACGAGCCGCCGGTGACGCGCAGCTCGGGCGAGCTTGGCCGTGCGATGCGCGTCGACAAGTCCCGTGTGCGTTACCAGGAGTTCTGCGTATCGACCGTGCCCGGGCTCGACCTGACCGGGTGCAAGATCGTCATCGATTGCGCCAACGGAGCGGGTTACAAAGTAGGGCCGCGGATTCTCGCCGATCTCGGCGCGGAAATCGTGCCGATCGGCTGCTCACCGAACGGTCGCAACATCAATCTGAACTGCGGGTCGACCTCGCCCGAGCTGCTGCAGCTCACCGTTCCCGGTGTGCGCGCGCAGTGTGGGATCGCGCTCGACGGCGACGGCGACCGCTTGGTGATGGTGGATCATCTTGGCCGCATCGTGGACGGCGATCAGCTCCTGTACGTCATTGCGCGGGCGCGCCACGAGCAGAAGACCCTTCGCGGTCCGGTTGTCGGCACGGTGATGAGCAATCTCGGCCTCGAACACGCGCTCGCCAGGGAGGGGATCGCGTTCCGCCGAGCGAAGGTCGGCGATCGGTATGTGCTCGAGATGCTCAAGGAGACCGGCGGCGTGCTCGGCGGCGAGACTTCCGGGCATCTGCTTTGCCTGGACCGCACTACGACCGGCGACGCCCTGATCAGCGCGCTGCAGGTGCTCGATATCATGAAACGGACCGGCGGCAGCCTCGCCGAGCTGACGGCGCCGATGCCGAGGTATCCGCAGGTTCTCGAGAACGTGCGTGTAGCGACGCGCATCGATCCGACCGGCTCGGCGCCGATTCAGGAGGCGGTCGCCCGGGCGCAAGCTCGACTCGGCGAATCAGGCCGTATCGTGCTGCGTCCTTCGGGCACTGAACCCGTCATCCGGGTCATGGTGGAAGGAAGCGACGAGAAGCTGGTGCGCGAACTGGCCAGGGAGCTGGCCGCGAGCGTGGCCTCGGCGGCGCAGGCGGCTTGAGGAGGAGGAACGGATAGCGGATGGTTCACAGGTTCATGGCCAAGCCGGACCGGCGCCCCGGCGCCTTGCCTGTCCGCCATGCGCCATCCGCTTCTTTCGTATTTGCTTTCGCGCGGTTGCGTCGCTAAGCTTCCGCGCCCTTCGCAGGGGCGTTCGAGCGTCGATCCAGAGCGTCGACGCGGTCGCGCCTGCCCGCAGTTGAATGAGGTAGTGCGATGCGCCGGCCCTTTATCGCCGGAAACTGGAAGATGCACGGCACGCGCGCGGAGAACGCCGAGCTGATCGAAGGGCTGTTGCTTGGCGTGCCGAACGAGCCCGCCGCAGACATTGCTGTCTGCCCACCGTTCGTCTACCTGTGGGAGGTCGCTCGGCAGCTCAAGTCATCGAGCGTGGCGCTCGGGGCGCAGTCGGTGTGCGCCGAGCCGATAGGCGCGTTCACCGGTGAGGTGTCCGCAGCCATGCTCAAGGACGTCGGCTGCACGTACGTGATCGTGGGTCACTCGGAGCGTCGCGCCATATACAAGGAGGACGATGCGCTTGTGGCCCGCAAGTTCCTGGCGACCCAATCGCAGGGATTGACGCCCATCCTGTGTGTAGGGGAGACGCTCGAAGAACGCGAGCGCGGACAGACGATGCAGGTTGTCTCACGCCAGCTCGGCGCCGTGTTGGATCTGGCCGGCGCGGAGGCGATGCGCAACGCGGTGGTGGCGTACGAGCCGGTCTGGGCGATTGGCACTGGCAAGAACGCTTCGCCCGAGCAGGCGCAGGAGGTGCACGCGCACATCCGGTCGGAGGTCGCCGCGCGAGATGCTAATATCGCGGCCGCCTTGCGGGTGCTGTACGGCGGCAGCGTGAAGGCCGGTAATGCGCGCGAGATCTTCGCGATGCCGGACGTGGATGGCGGCCTGATCGGCGGCGCCTCCTTGAAAGCGGACGAATTCCTGAAGATCTGCGCGGCCGCACAGCCGCACTGATGCAGGAGTCGTAAGAGTATGAACTGGTTACATACGGCGACGCTCGTACTTCATGTACTGATCGCAGCCGGCATCGTCGGCTTGGTGCTGCTGCAGCGTGGCAAGGGCGCTGATGCTGGCGCTGGTTTCGGTGCGGGCGCGTCGGGCACAGTGTTCGGCGCACGCGGCTCGGCTTCGTTCTTGTCGCGCACGACAGCGATCCTGGCGGCGTTGTTCATTGCGACCAGCCTGACGCTCGCGTACATGGGCGGGCGGGCGCCGGAGGCGCCGCGCAGCGTCATCGATCGAGTGGCCCCGATCGACGAAGCTGCGCTGCCCGAAGCGCCGACAGCGGAGCAGCCGGTCGAAGCGCCGTCTACAGCGCCGCAGACGGACGGCGCCGGCGGCTGACGTTGGCGCGTGACAAGGTTTCTTTGGCTTGCGGATGTGGTGGAACTGGTAGACACGCTACTTTGAGGGGGTAGTGGGGCAACCCGTGTCGGTTCGAGTCCGACCATCCGCACCAGTCTTTTGATCTCTTCCCGACTTCGTTCGATTGAGCCGGATCACGTCTTCCCAAGATCGTGAGGCCGTTCGTCTCACAAAGTCGCATCAGACACGTCCTACCCCTTTCTGCGCCGCAACGTCCTGTTACAATGCGCGCCCGCCGGCGGGGCGAGCTGCGAATCGTCCGCCGATGTTCCCGCGTAGAGAACCGCGCGATGTTGCAGAATTACGCTCCGATACTGATCTTCCTTGGCGTAGCCGGCGCCCTCGGCGCCGCGCTGATCGGCCTGGGTTTCCTGTTCGGACCGCGTCGTCCCGATGAGGAGAAGCTGTCCGCCTACGAGTGCGGTTTCGAGGCGTTCTCCGACTCGCGCATGAAGTTCGACGTGCGCTATTACCTGGTGGCGATTCTCTTCATCGTCTTCGACCTGGAGATCGCGTTCCTCTTTCCCTGGGCAGTGTCGCTCGATGAGATCGGCATGGTGGGCCTGATCGCGATGGGCGTTTTCCTGCTGATCCTGATCGTCGGTTTCGTGTACGAGTGGAAGAAGGGCGCACTGGAATGGGACTAACTGCCCCGACTGCTGAGACTCCGGACGCCGCGCCCGCGCAGCGCGGTTTCATGACGACGACGCTCGATGCAGTGGTGAACTGGGCGCGCACCGGCTCGATGTGGCCGATGACGTTCGGGCTCGCCTGCTGCGCGGTGGAGATGATGCACACGGGCGCGGCGCGCTACGACCTCGATCGCTTCGGTGTGGTGTTCCGCCCGAGTCCGCGGCAATCGGACGTGATGATCGTGGCCGGCACGCTCGTCAACAAAATGGCGCCGGCGCTGCGCAAGGTGTACGACCAGATGCCCGAGCCGCGCTGGGTGATCTCCATGGGCTCGTGCGCCAACGGCGGCGGCTACTATCACTACTCTTACTCGGTGGTGCGCGGCTGTGACCGCATCGTGCCCGTCGACGTGTACGTGCCCGGCTGTCCGCCCACGGCGGAAGCGCTGCTGTACGGCATTCTGCAACTGCAGAACAAGATTCGTCGCACCAGCACCATCGCTCGTTAGACCTTCCTGATGACTTCACGCACCGAGACGCTTGCCTCGAGGATCGCAGCGCACTTCGCTGACGCCTTGACCCCGCTGCCCTCACGCCCCGGCGACTTGGGGTACGAAGTGGCCGCCGCGGACGTCGTGGGCGTCTGTCGCGAGCTGCGCGATAACCCGCAGTTCGGCTTCGAGCAGCTGATCGACCTGGCGGGCGTGGATTTCCTGGACTACGGACGGGACGAGTGGAGCACTTACGGCTCCACCTCGCGCGGCTTCAGCCGCGGCGTGAACCGAATCCGCGAGACCGTCTCCGAGGCGCGTCCCGCGCGCTTCGCGGTCACGTATCAGCTGCTTTCGATCAGCAATAACTGGCGGCTGCGGCTGCGCAGTTTCGCCTCTGAAGGGGAGCCGCCCGTCATCAGCTCAGTGGTGAACGTGTGGCCTTCGGCGAACTGGTTCGAGCGCGAAGCATTCGATCTGTTCGGCATTTTCTTCGATGGACATCCCGACCTGCGTCGTCTGCTTACGGACTACGGCTTCATCGGCCATCCCTTCCGCAAGGATTTCCCGCTCATCGGCAACGTCGAGGTGAAGTATGACGCCGCCAAGCGGCGGGTCGTATACCAGCCGGTGAGCATCGAGCCGCGCACGCTGGCGCCGCGCGTGATCCGCGAAGACAACCGATACGACAAGGAGCTCAAGGACACGCCGGTGGGCAAGGTGAAGAAGTCGGCGATGGAGGCGGGCGGCCGTGGCTGAGATTCACAATTTCACGCTGAACTTTGGCCCACAGCATCCCGCCGCACACGGCGTGCTGCGCCTGGTGCTGGAGATGGAAGGCGAGGTCATCCAGAAAGCAGATCCGCACGTGGGCCTGCTGCATCGGGCGACGGAGAAGCTGGCGGAGTCCAAGCCGTTCAACCAGTCGATCGGCTACATGGATCGGCTTGATTACGTCTCGATGATGTGCAACGAGCATGCTTACGTGCTCGCCATCGAGAAGCTGCTGGGCATCACGCCGCCGCTCAGGGCGCAATACATCCGCGTGATGTTCGATGAGATCACGCGCATCCTGAACCATCTGATGTGGCTCGGCGCCCACGGCATGGACATCGGCGCGATGACGGTGTTCCTGTATTGCTTCCGTGAGCGCGAAGACCTCATGGACGTGTACGAGGCGGTGTCCGGCACACGCATGCATGCGGTCTACTACCGGCCGGGCGGAGTGTACCGCGATCTGCCCGATTCGATGCCGAAGTATCAGCCTTCGAAGTGGCGTTCGCAGAAGGAAGTAGATCGGCTGAACGAGCGGCGTTCGGGCGGCGTGCTCGATTTCATCCAGGACTTCACGGATCGTTTCCCCGCGGCCATCGACGAGTACGAGACGCTGCTCACCGACAACCGCATCTGGAAGCAGCGCACGGTGAACATCGGCGTGGTTTCGCCAGAACGCGCACTGCAGCTCGGCTTCACGGGTCCGATGCTGCGCGGTTCCGGCGTCGCCTGGGATTTGCGCAAGAAGCAGCCGTACGAGGTCTACGATCGAATGGATTTCGATATCCCCGTCGGCGTGAATGGCGACTGCTACGACCGTTACCTGGTGCGCGTCGAGGAGATGCGGCAATCGAATCGCATCATTCGCCAGTGCATCGACTGGTTGCGCAACAATCCAGGACCGGTGATGACTCCGGACCGGAAGGTGACCGCGCCTACCCGGGAGGAGATGAAGGGCGACATCGAGTCGCTGATCCATCATTTCAAATTCTTCACCGAAGGCTACTGTGTGCCGGAAGGAGAGACGTACGCGGCGGTCGAGGCGCCCAAAGGCGAGTTTGGCGTCTACCTGATCTCCGACGGCGCCAATAAGCCCTATCGCCTCAAGTGCCGTGCGCCGGGTTTCACCCATCTCGCCGCGCTCGAGGAGATGGTGAAGGGGCACATGCTCGCGGACGTGGTGGCGGTGATTGGTACGCAGGACATCGTATTCGGGGAAATCGACCGGTGAGCGAGACGACCAACAATTCCGGCGTGCTGTCTGAGCACGTCAAGCAGGAGATCGATCGCTGGCTCGCCAAGTTTCCGCCGGACCGCAAGCGTTCCGCAGTAATCGCGGCGTTGCACGCGGTGCAGCACGACAACGGCGGCTATCTCACGCGCGAGTCGATGGATGCAGTCGCCGAGTACCTCGGCTTGCCCACGGTCCAGGTCTACGAGGTCGCGACCTTCTACTCGATGTTCGAGACCAAGCCGGTGGGCCGTCATCACATCTCCGTGTGCACGAACATCTCCTGCATGTTGTGCGGCGGCGACGAGATCCTGGCGCACGTGGAGAAGCGTCTCGGCGTCAAGGTGGGTGAGAGCACGCCCGACGGGCGGTTCTATCTCAAGCGTGAAGAGGAATGCCTCGCTGCATGCAATAACGCGCCGATGATGATGGTCGACCACGTGTACTACGAGAATCTCACGCCCGAGAAGGTCGACGAGATTTTGGATCGGCACAAATGAGCTCTACGACCAGCCCAAGCTATCCGCAGAACCTCGTGTGCTTCGAGCCGTTGTCGCTCGAGCGCTCCTGGGAGCTTGCGACGTACCGCAAGATCGGCGGCTACGAAGTCTGGGAACGCATTCTGCGCGAGAAGACGCCGCGCGAGCAGATCATCGAAGAGGTCAAGGCGTCGGGTTTGCGTGGGCGCGGCGGCGCCGGTTTCCCGACCGGAGTGAAGTGGAGCTTCATGCCGCGTAATGCGCCGGGCCAGAAATACGTGGTGTGCAATTCCGACGAGAGCGAGCCCGGCACGTGCCACGACCGCGACATCCTGCGCTACAACCCGCATGCGCTGATCGAGGGTATGGCGATCGGCGGCTACGCCATGGGCGCCACGGTCGGCTACAACTACATTCGCGGCGAGTTTCTCGCCGAGCCCGTTCCACGCTTCGAGCAGGCGCTGGAGGAAGCCTACGCGGCGGGCCTGCTGGGCAAGAACATCCGCGGATCGGGCGTGGATTTCGATTTGTATTCGTTCGTCGGCGCGGGCGCCTACATCTGCGGCGAGGAGACGGCGCTGCTCGAATCTCTCGAGGGCAAGCAGGGGCGACCGCGCTTCAAGCCGCCGTTCCCCGCGAACTTCGGCCTGTACGGCAAGCCCACGACCATCAACAACACGCAGAGCTACGCCTCGGTGCCTACCATCCTGCGCAAGGGCCCCAAGTGGTTCGCCGACCTGGGCGTGGCGAATTCCGGCGGCACGCTGATCTTTTCGGTGTCGGGCCACGTGGAGAAGCCGGCCAACCTGGAGCTGCCGCTCGGGATTCCGTTCAAGGACCTGCTTGCGCTGTGCGGCGGGGTGCGAGGCGGGCGCAAGCTGAAGGCGGTCATTCCCGGCGGCTGTTCGGTGCCTGTCGTGCCGGGCGAGATGATGATGGATGTCACGATGGACTACGACGGATTGCGCAAGGTCGGCTCGGCGCTTGGCACCGGAGCGATGATCGTCATGGATGAAACCACTTGCATGGTGCGCGTGCTCGAGCGCATCTCGCGCTTCTATTTCGCCGAGTCGTGCGGTCAATGCACGCCATGCCGCGAGGGCACCGGCTGGATGAATCGCGTGATCAAACGCATTCTCACCGGCAAGGGCTCCAAATCCGACCTCGACATGCTGGTGGATGTGGCGAACAGGATCGAAGGGCATACGATTTGCGCCTTCGGCGACGCCGCCGCCTGGCCGGTGCAGAGCTTCATCAAGCATTTCCGGCACGAGTTCGAATACATGATCGAGCACGGCCACAGCATCGTCGAGCGTGACGCTCGACGCGTCGCGTGACGACATGAAGGCGGTTGGCGGTCGGCGGTCAGCGGTTGGTCAGGCGCGGCGCAGTGCGTGCGCCGCTTGCACCCGTAACCGCTTCGCTGCTGCTTCTGCATCTAACCGCCAATCGCCAACCGCTAACTGCTTCTGAACGGCATGAGCGACGATCAGGTCAATATCGAAGTCAACGGCCAGCCCATGAAGGCCCGCAAGGGTCAGATGGTGATCCAGGTCACGGACGCCAATGACGTCTACGTGCCGCGCTTCTGCTATCACGAGAAGCTCAGCGTCGCAGCCAACTGCCGCATGTGCCTCGTGGAGGTCGAGAAAGCGCCCAAGCCGCTGCCCGCCTGCGCCACTCCGGTGGCCGAAGGCATGAAAGTCTTCACCCGCTCGCCGAAAGCGATCGGTGCGCAGAAGGCGGTCCTGGAGTTCCTGCTCATCAACCATCCGCTCGATTGCCCCATCTGCGATCAGGGCGGCGAGTGCGAGCTGCAGGATCTCTCCCTCGGCTTCGGCCGCGACGTTTCGCGCTACACCGAGCGCAAGCGGGTCGTGCAGGACAAGAATATCGGTCCGCTCATCTCCACCGACATGACGCGCTGCATCCACTGCACGCGTTGTGTGCGCTTCACACAGGAAATCCAGGGCTTCCAGGAACTCGGCGCCATTGGCCGCGCCGAGTCGACCGAGATCGGAACGTACATCGAGAAGAGCGTCGATCACGAGCTGTCGGCTAACATCATCGACCTTTGCCCGGTCGGTGCGCTCAACAACAAGCCGTTCCGCTACAGGGCGCGCGCCTGGGAGATGACTCAGCATCCGCTGGTTTCGCCGCATGACAGCTTCGGCGCGAACATGTACGCGCATGTGCTGCGCGGACGCATCATGCGCGTCGTGCCGCGGCAGAATGAGGCGGTTAACGAGATCTGGCTCGCCGATCGCGATCGTTTCAGCTATCAAGGCATATACAGCGAAGATCGCCTGCTCAAGCCGATGGTTCGCGAGAACGGCGTCTGGTCCGAGACCGACTGGGAAAGCGCCTTGCATCGGGTGGCGGAGCGCCTCGGGCGCATCGCCAAGCAGCACGGCGGCGAGCAGATCGGCGCACTGGCTTCGCCGGGCTCGACGCTGGAGGAGCTGTATCTTCTCGCGCGCCTCGCGCGGGGGCTCGGCAGCTCGAACATCGATCATCGCCTGCGTCGCATCGATTTTCGTGAGGAGGCGAGCGATCCGCTTTATCCGGGGCTCGGTTGCTCGATCGCAGAGCTCGAACAGGCGAACAGCGTGCTGGTGGTCGGCGGGAATCTGCGCAAGGAGATCCCGTTGCTGGCGCACCGGCTGCGTAAGGCGGCGCTGCGAGGCGCGCGAGTTTCCTTCGTGAACCCGCAACGCTACGAACACTTCTTCCCCGTGGCCGCCTATCTCTGCGACCCAACGGGCATGCTCCAGAACCTGCTGGCCATCGCCGCGGCGGCGCTGAGCGAATCCGGCGGCGCTGCGCCGCAGACGATCGCAGCGGCGCTCGCCGGCGTGCAGCCGAACGACGAGCATCGCGCCGTCGCACAGCAACTCGCGAGCGGCGAGCGGCGCCTCATTCTCTTCGGAGCTCTCGCCCAGCGTGATCCGGCCTTTGCGGATCTACGGATCGCCGCCGAGGCTCTGGCGCAGATGACCGGCGCCACGCTCGGCTATGCGACTGACGGCGGCAATGCCGTCGGCGCCTCGCTCGCCGGCGTGCTGCCGCATCGCCTTGCGGGCGGGCAGGCCGCCCCGTCGCCGGGGCTGAACGTTGCGGACATGCTGGCGGCGCGTCTGAAGGCCTACCTCGTGTTCGGCCCAATCGAGCCGGCGCACGACATCGCCTCGGACGCGGCGCTGGAGGCGCTGCGCGCCGCAGAATGCGTGGTCGCTTTCACGCCGTATGCGTCGGCGCGCGAGTATGCGGACGTCATCCTGCCGATAGGCACGTTCGCCGAAACGTCCGGAACGTACGTGAACCTGGAGGGCCGCTGGCAGAGCGTCCCGGGCGCCGCCACGCCCGTCGGCGAAGCGCGCCCGGCCTGGAAGGTGTTGCGCGTGCTGGGCACGCTGCTTGATCTGCCTTCGTTCGAGTACACGAGTTCGGATCAGGTCACGCAGGCGCTGCAGAGTGAGCTCGAGGCCGCCTCGGCGTTTACGCCCGTCTCCTCGGCGCGCTCGCTGCAAGCAGGTGCGTCCGGCGCGCAGCCCGCCCGGCAAACGCCCATTTATCAGGTGGACGCCATCGTGCGACGTGCGAGCGCCTTGCAGAACACGCGCGATGGCTTGGCGGCCGCGCAGGTGCACGAGTCCGCCCACGAATCGGCTGCACTGGGAGCGTGAGCATGGTTCCTGAGTTCGCTTCCAAGCTGCTTTTCTTCCTGCCGCAGTGGACGCAGGCGGTCGTGTGGTATGGCGCGATTGCACTGATCCTGTTCATCAGCGTCATCCTGGTGATGGCGTTCCTGACGCTGGCGGAGCGCCGGGTCATCGGCGTGATGCAGGTGCGCATCGGGCCGAACCGCGTCGGCCCCTTCGGCCTGCTGCAGCCCTTTGCCGACGTGCTGAAGCTGATGCTGAAGGAGATCGTCATCCCGACGAGCTCCAACAAGTTCCTGTTCATCATGGCGCCGCTCCTGGCGTTGATTCCGGCGCTGTGCACCTGGGCGGTGATGCCGCTGTGGCCCGGCTTTACAGTCGCGGACGTCAACGCGGGGCTGCTTTACATCCTGGCGCTGACCTCGGCGGGCGTGTACGGGGTCATCCTGGCCGGGTGGGCCGCCAACTCCAAGTACGCGTTCCTCGGCGCCATGCGCGCCGCGGCGCAGATGGTGGCCTATGAAATCGCCATGGGGTTCGCCCTGGTAGGCGTGGTCATGGCGGCTGGATCGCTCAATCTTGGCGAGATCATCGAGGCGCAGCGCGGCGGATTCTTCAGCTACTTCTTCTGGTGGCTGCTGCCGCTGTTCGTCGTGTATTTCATTTCAGGCGTCGCGGAGACCAACCGCGCGCCGTTCGACGTGGTGGAGGGCGAATCGGAAATCGTCGCCGGCTTCCACGTTGAGTACTCGGGCATGGCTTTCGCCGTGTTCTTCGTCGCCGAGTACGTCAACATGATCCTGATCGCTGCGCTGACCTCGGTGTTCTTCTTCGGCGGTTGGCTCTCGCCGTTCGAAGGCTGGCCGGTTCCCGATTGGCTGGCCGCACCGAGCTTCTTCTGGTTCTTTGCGAAGCTGTCGTTCTTCCTGTTCTGCTTCCTGTGGTTCCGCGCGACATTTCCGCGTTATCGCTACGACCAGATCATGCGACTCGGCTGGAAGGTCTTCATTCCGGTGACCCTGGTATGGATCTTCCTCGAGGGCGTGATGTGGGTGTACGGCGTCGGACCCTGGGCGCAGTGATGGATCCGAGGTTGGCGCGTGTCGAGGACCGCGAGCCGTTGGCTCGTCGTGCGCCGTCTCAGCGAGTGACGAGATGAAAACGCCTGCAAGCTTTCTGAAGACGTTCTTCCTGACCGAGCTGTTGCTCGGTTTGTGGGTCACGCTGCGTCAGTTCCTCGCCCGGCCGAACATCACGGTGCAGTACCCGGAAGAGAAGACGCCGCAGTCCCCCCGTTTTCGCGGCCTGCACGCCCAGCGTCGCTACGCCAACGGGCAGGAGCGCTGCATCGCCTGCAAGCTCTGTGAAGCAGTGTGCCCGGCGCTCGCGATTACGATCGAGTCGGACGTCTCCGCCGACGGTACGCGTCGCACGACGCGCTACGACATCGACCTGTTCAAATGCATCTACTGCGGTTTCTGCGAGGAAGCCTGCCCGGTAGACGCCATCGTGGAGACGCGCATCCACGAGTATCACATGGAGAATCGCGGCGAAAACATCATGACCAAGGACAAGCTGCTGGCGATCGGCGACCGGTACGAAGCGATGATCGCGGCCGACAAAGCTGCGGATGCACGCTACAGGTAAGAAGCCCGGAAAGCGGATAGTCAGAGAGGCGCTTATGAATCGCTTGACGTATGTACGGACAAGAAGTACGCGGCCGCGTCTTCTGGGCTATCCGCTATCCGCTATCCGCCGTCCGCTTCATCAATCATGACAGTCACCGAAATACTCTTTTACGCTTTCTCCGCCGTGCTCGTCGTGGCGGCGGTCGGCGTGATCACGGCCCGCAATCCGGTCCACGCGGCGCTGTTCCTCGTGTTCTCCTTCTTCAACAGCGCCGTGCTGTGGCTGCTGATGGAAGCTGAGTTCCTGGCGATCGTGCTGGTGCTCGTCTATGTGGGCGCCGTGATGGTGCTGTTCCTCTTCGTGGTCATGATGCTGGACGTCAACGTCGCCCAGATTCGCGAAGGCTTTACCCGCTACGCGCCGCTCGGCGTGTTGATCGCGGCGATCGTGGTCGTCGAGATAGGCAGCGTCGTGTGGGTGCAGAGTCTCGGCGTCGAGACCGGAGAGGCCGCACCGAGCCTGGCGGTCGAGGGCTATAGCAATACGCGTGCGCTCGGCGAGCTGCTCTATACGAAGTACCTGTATCCATTCGAGCTGGCGGCGGCGATCCTGCTGCTCGCCATCATCGCTGCAATCACCCTCACGATGCGGCGCCGCGTAGGCCTGAAGGCGCAGGACATTGCTGCGCAGGTGGCGGTTCGGGCGAAAGATCGCGTGCGGATCGTGAAGATGCCGGCGGAGACAGAGCCATGATTCCCTTGCCCAGCGTGTTGATGCTCGCCGGCCTGCTGTTCGCGCTTGCCGTGGCCGGCGTGTTCCTCAACCGCAAGAACGTCATTCTGTTGCTGATGTGCATCGAGCTGATGCTGTTGGCGGTGAACTTCAATTTCGTGGCGTTCGCGCGCCACCTCGGGGATCTGAACGGACAGATCTTCGTGTTCTTCATCATGACGGTTGCGGCCGCCGAATCGGCCATCGGACTCGCCATCCTGGTGGTGCTGTTCCGCCGGCGAAGGAGCATCAACGTGGAACAGCTGGATACGATGAAGGGCTGATATGCAGCAGACGCTACTCATCATCGTCCTCGCGCCGCTGATCGCGGCGCTCGTCGCCGGGTTGGCCGGGCGGCTGATCGGGCGCGCCGGGGCGCACACCGTGACCATCGCGGGCGTCGCCTTGTCCTTCGGGCTGTCCGCCTGGGTGCTCAAGCAGCTGCTGTTCGACGGCGCGCCGACGTTCAACGAAAGCGTATACACCTGGCTGGTGAGCGACGGGATCCGCATGGAGATCGGCTTTTTGGTCGACCGGCTCACCGCGCTGATGATGGTGGTCGTGACGTTCGTCTCGCTCTGCGTACACGTCTACACCATCGGCTACATGCACGAAGATCCTGGTTACCAGCGCTTTTTCTCGTACATCTCGCTGTTCACCTTCTCGATGCTGATGCTGGTGATGGCCAACAACTTCCTGCAGCTGTTCTTCGGCTGGGAAGCGGTCGGCCTCGTCTCGTATCTGCTGATCGGATTCTGGTACACGCGTCCGTCGGCCATCTTCGCCAATCTCAAGGCGTTCCTGGTCAACCGCGTAGGCGATTTCGGCTTCGTGCTCGGCATCGCCGGGGTCGCGTACTACACCGGATCGCTCGACTATGCGACGGTGTTTGCACAGAGCGAGCGCATCGCCGCCAACACCATGGAGATCCTGCCAGGAGTCGAGTGGCAGGCCATGACGGTGATCTGCATCTGCCTGTTCATCGGCGC
Organism: Steroidobacteraceae bacterium; assembly: GCA_034005205.1. GTDB lineage: Bacteria > Pseudomonadota > Gammaproteobacteria > Steroidobacterales > Steroidobacteraceae > Steroidobacter. The sequence goes on from JAVEVD010000003.1 coordinate 28,291, forward strand.
CATGGGCAAGTCGGCGCAAGTTCCGCTGCATGTGTGGCTGCCGGACTCGATGGAGGGTCCGACTCCGATCTCCGCCCTGATCCATGCGGCCACAATGGTGACCGCGGGCATCTTCATGGTGGCCCGCATGTCGCCGCTGTTCGAGCTGTCGGAAACGGCGCTGTCCACGGTGCTGGTGATCGGCGCCACGACCGCCTTCTTCATGGGGCTGCTCGGCGTGGTCAACAACGACATCAAGCGTGTGATCGCGTATTCGACGCTCTCGCAGCTCGGCTACATGACGGTCGCCCTGGGCGCCTCCGCTTACGGCGCAGCGATCTTCCACCTGATGACTCACGCCTTCTTCAAGGCGCTGCTGTTCCTGGCCGCGGGCTCGGTGATCATCGCCATGCATCACGAGCAGGACATGCGCAGGATGGGCGGCCTGAAGAAGTATCTACCGATCACGTACTGGACGTCGCTGATCGGCACGCTGGCGCTGATCGGCTTTCCCGGAACGTCGGGCTTCTTCTCCAAGGACGCTCTGATCGAGGCGGTGCATTCATCCCAGGTTCCGGGCGCCGGTTACGCGTACTGGTGCGTCCTGCTCGGCGTGTTCGTCACCGCCTTGTACAGCTTCCGACTGCTGTTCATGACCTTTCACGGTCCGGAGCGATTCGGCGAAGGCGCCCATCATGCGGTTGACGAGAGCACGCACCTCCTGACGGACGAGGACGCTGGCCACGAGCCGGACTCCGACGGCGGCGCGCACGGCAAGCCGCACGAAAGCCCGTGGGTGGTGACGGTTCCGCTGGTCCTGCTGGCGATTCCTTCGCTGCTCATCGGCTGGTTCACGATCGGGCCGGTGCTGTTCGGCGACTACTTCGGCGATGCTCTGTTCGTGACGCCGACCCATGATGTGCTGGCGCGCATCGGCGAGGAGTTCCACGGTCCGGGCGCTTTCGTGCTGCATGCGCTGACGCAGCCGGTGACGTATCTCGCTCTGCTGGGCGCGCTCGCCGCATGGTTCTTGTACATCAAGCGGCCCGATCTGCCTGCTGCAGCGGCCGGGCGGCTATCGGGGCTGTATCGGCTGTTGGTGCACAAGTTCTACTTCGATGAGCTGTATCAGACCGTGTTCGCCGGCGGCGCGCGCAGTCTCGGTCGGGCGTTATGGCGCGTGAGCGATGTGGCGCTGATCGACGGTGCAGCGGTGAACGGCTCGGCGCACGCCGTGGGCTGGCTCGCCGGACTGATGCGCCGCATGCAGTCCGGGTATCTCTACCACTACGCTTTCGCGATGATCATCGGATTGTCTGCGCTGCTCGGTTGGTACGTCCTGCGCCCATAGATGTGTCCACCGACGCGCCGATAAACAAGACGAACTCACCATGCAATTCGACTGGCCTCTACTCAGCGTATTGATCTGGCTGCCAATCGCCGCCGGCGTGCTCATGCTCGTACTGGGCGATCGCGCCATAGCGCTTGGACGCTGGACGGCGCTGCTCGCCACAGCTGTGACATTCGGGCTTTCCACGCTGCTCTATACGAACTTTGACCCGACTACTGCGCAGTTGCAGTTCGTCGAGCAGCGCCCGTGGATCGAGCTGTTCAACGCTCGCTATTGGCTGGGCGTGGACGGCATTTCGATGCCGCTCATTCTGCTGACTACATTCATTACGCCGCTCGTGGTGATCGCGAGTTGGACGACCATCGGCAGAAAGCCGGCGCAGTACTACGCCTCGTTCTTGATCCTGGAAGGGTTGATGGTGGGCGTGTTCGCTGCGATGGACGCAATGCTGTTCTACGTGTTCTGGGAAGCGATGCTGATCCCGATGTTCATCATCATCGGCGTGTGGGGCGGGCCGCGGCGCGTCTACGCCACGATCAAGTTCTTCCTGTACACGTTCCTCGGTTCGGTGTTCATGCTGGTCTCGCTGATTTGGATGTATCTGCAGACCTGCGAAGCGGGGCAATGCAGCTACGCAATCGCCGACTTTCAGGCGCTGCCGATCGGTCTGACTGCGCAGATGTTCATATTCGTATCCTTCCTGCTCGCCTTTGCGGTGAAGGTGCCGATGTGGCCGGTGCACACCTGGCTGCCCGATGCGCACGTCGAGGCGCCGACCGGCGGCTCGGTCATCCTTGCGGCGATCATGCTGAAGATGGGCGGTTACGGCTTCCTGCGCTTCTCGCTGCCCATCACTCCGGATGCGAGCGCCCAGCTCGATTGGCTGGTGATCTCCCTGTCGCTGATCGCCGTGGTGTACATCGGCTTCGTGGCGCTCGTGCAGCAGGACATGAAGAAGCTGATAGCGTATTCGTCGATCGCCCACATGGGATTCGTGACGCTCGGCTCGTTCCTGACGTTCGAGTTGGTGCGCGTGAACGGGGATGTACGCGGGGCGGCGATGGGAATCGACGGCGCCATGGTGCAGATGATTTCGCACGGACTCATCTCCGGCGCGATGTTCTTTTGCGTGGGCGTGCTTTACGACCGGGTGCACAGCCGCGAAATCGGCGCCTACGGCGGCGTGGTCAACACCATGCCGGTGTTCGCCACATTCGCGGTGCTGTTCGCGATGGCCAATTCCGGTCTACCCGCGACGTCCGGTTTCGTCGGCGAATTCTTGGTGATCCTTGCGAGCTTCCGCGCGGACTTCTGGTACGCGTTCCTGGCGGCCATTACGCTGATTCTCGGCGCGGCCTACACGCTGTGGCTCGTGAAGCGGGTAGTATTCGGCGCGGTCGCCAACGACCAAGTCGCATCGCTCAAGGATGTCAACGCGCGCGAGTTCGTGGTGCTCGGCGTGCTGGCGCTGGCGGTGCTGGCGCTCGGCGTGTGGCCGGCGCCGCTGCTCGATGTGATGCGTCCCACGGTCGAGAACCTGGTGCAGCAGGTTCTGACGTCGAAAATCTGAAGTACAGGATCTGACAGGCGATGCAGGCGGCAATGGCGAATTTCGGCCTCGAAACTGTGGCGGCGGAAATCTTCCTGCTCGGTGCGGTCTGCGTGGTCCTGCTGGTGGACGTGTTCCTCAGCGACCGCAATCGCTGGATCACCTACGCGCTCTCTCTGCTCAGCTTGGCTGGGGCCGCGTACGTCACGCTGAGGTTCTCGGTCGACAGCCGCATCTTCGGGCTCGACGGGATGGTGGTGGCCGATCCTATGGGCGATGTGCTCAAGCTGTTCACGTACGGCGCGGTTGCTGTGGCGTTCGTGTACGCGCGCGAATATCTGCAGCGCCGCGACCTCTTCAAAGGCGAGATCTTCATTCTGGGGTTGATGGCGCTGCTTGGCGTAATGGTGATGATCTCGGCCGGGAGTCTCCTGACCGTGTACCTCGGGCTCGAGCTCATGTCGCTCTCGCTGTACTCGATGGTGGCGTTCGACCGTGAATCGGGCGTCTCGGCCGAATCGGCGATGAAATATTTCGTGCTGGGCGCGATCGCCTCCGGAACCATGCTCTATGGGTTCTCGATCGTCTACGGGCTCACCGGCACGCTGCAACTCCACGAGCTGGCGGTTGCGGTCGGCGAAATCGGCGCCGGGAATGTGGGCCTGACGTTCGCGCTGGCGTTCATCATGGTCGGCGTGGCGTTCAAGTTCGGCGCGGCGCCGTTTCACATGTGGATTCCGGACGTCTATCACGGCGCCCCGACGCCGGTGACGCTGTTCATCAGCTCAGCGCCGAAGATCGGCTCCTTCGTGTTGGCGATTCGAGTCCTCGCCGAGGGGCTCGAGGCCATGGTGGCGAGCTGGCAAGACATGCTCATCGCCCTGTCCGTGCTGTCGATGATCGTCGGCAACGTGGTCGCCATCGCGCAGCGCAACCTCAAGCGTATGCTGGCGTACTCCACCATCTCGCACGTGGGCTTCATTCTGCTCGGCGTGCTGGCCGGGACCAGCGCCGGCTACCGTGCAGCGATGTTCTACACGCTGACCTACGTGATAATGGCGGTCGGCTCCTTCGGTATGATCCTGCTGCTCGCGCGGCAAGGGTTCGAGGCGGATCGGATCGAGGACTTCCGCGGCTTGAATCGCAAGAGCCCGTGGTTCGCCGCCGTCATGCTGATGCTGATGTTCAGCACCGCCGGAGTGCCGCCCTTCCTGGGATTCTGGGCCAAGCTCGCCGTGCTCGGCGCAGTGCTGGACGTAGGCCTCGCCTGGCTTGCGGCGGTAGCCGTGCTGCTGTCGGTGGTCGGCGCCTTCTACTACCTGCGCGTCGTCAAGGTCATGTACTTCGACGAGCCCGCCGATCAGGTGGCTATAGACGCCGGCGGAACGCTGCGCACCGTGCTCAGCGCGAACGGCCTGGCCGTCCTGGCGCTCGGCGTATTCCCTTCCGTCCTCATGGACCTGTGCGCGCGGGTGCTGCCCTGACGACGGGCGGGTGGAATCCGAGAGGCGAGCGCAACGACTCGCCTTGAATTAGCTCTCAGCGGCCCTTACAATCCGCGCCCTCTGTTGCGGGGTGGAGCAGTCTGGCAGCTCGTCGGGCTCATAACCCGAAGGTCGCAGGTTCAAATCCTGCCCCCGCTACCACGCTCATCGGCGTGAAGGAGGCCCGGCGGGTCTTCTTACGCAGTGTTGAGAAGGGCTCATTTGAGTCGTTCTCGAGCGGATGAAGAAGGCCCAGTTCCAGGGCCTTTTTCGATTCTAGGGACGCCGTGACGGCTGGGCCGTTCGGCAAGGAAGGGATGGAGAACGAAAATGGGCCTTCCGGCCCATTTTTCGTTTCAGAGGCGGTGAAAAGACGGAAACGGCCCGAATCGCAGCCTCGGCGCGGGATTATCCCGGCCGGGCCCGGCGAATCGGCACAGCGGCAAGCCGGAGGTGGATCAATGCTGCGAGAACAGCTGGGCGAATTGCTCGCCCCGATCGTGGCCGACCTCGGCTATGAGCTTTGGGAGATCGAGTTCGCGCCGCGAGCCGGCGGCGGTCTGTTGCGACTTTACATCGACTCGGACGCCGGCATATCCCTGGATGACTGTGAGCGCGTGAGCCACGCGGTGAGCGAGGCGCTGGATGCGGCCGATCCGATCCCCGGCAGCTATACGCTGGAGGTCTCCTCGCCTGGTCTCGACCGCGTTTTGCGCACTCAGGCGCATTTCGAGCGCTTCGTCGGCGAGCCGGTGAGGGTCGAGATGATCCAGCCGATCGAAGGGCGCAAGCGCTTCCACGGACGTCTCGCGCGCGTGGGCGCCGGCGAGATCACCGTGCAGATGCAGGATGGGGCCGTCACCCTGCCGATCGATGACATTCACCGCGCGCGCATTGCGCCGGACGGGTAGGCGAGGACGCGCCGATCACGGACGCACGAGGAGCTGGTGTTTCTATTGACCGGGACGGGGCCGCGGGCCCCTGCAGCCCGGTCCTGGAGTTCGCACGATGAACAAAGAGATTCTGATGGTGGTCGACGCGGTGTCCAACGAGAAGGGCGTCGACAAGGAGATCATCTTCGAAGCGCTGGAAGCGGCGCTCGCCTCCGCGACGCGCAAGCGTCACGGGGAAGGCATCGACGTGCGCGTCTCCATCAATCGCAAGACCGGCGACTACGAGACGTTCCGTCGCTGGAAGGTGTTCGCCGACGATTCGACCGAACTCGAGTTCCCGGACAGCGAGCTGCGCCTGGAGGATGCTCTGGACATCTCGCCGGACGCGCAGGTGGGCGGCTACGTCGAGGCCCCGATGGAATCGGTGGCCTTCGGGCGCATCGCCGCGCAGACCGCCAAGCAGGTCATCGTGCAGAAAGTGCGCGAGGCCGAGCGCGCACAGGTCGTCGAGGAATATCGCGGGCGGGTCGGCACGCTGGTGTCGGGAATCGTCAAGCGGGTCGATCGCAACGGCGTGTTCGTCGATCTGGGCGGCAACGCCGAGGGTTTCATACCGCGCGACCAGATGATCCCCCGCGAGCCGGTGCGCGCGCAGGACCGCATCAAGGCGTACCTGCAGGAGGTGCGCTCCGAGCCGCGCGGCCCGCAGTTGTTTCTGACGCGCACGGCCCCACAATTCCTGATCGAGCTGTTCAAGCTGGAAGTGCCTGAAGTCGGCCAGGGTCTGATTCAGATCCTCGGCGCCGCCCGCGATCCAGGAGTGCGCGCCAAGATCGCGGTGAAGAGCAACGACAGCCGCATCGATCCGGTTGGCGCGTGCGTCGGTATGCGCGGCTCGCGCGTGCAGGCGGTCTCCAACGAGATCGCAGGCGAGCGCGTCGATATCATCCCGTACGACGAGAATCCCGCGCAGTTCGTCATCAACGCCATGGCGCCGGCGGAAGTCGTCTCGATCGTGGTGGACGAGGACTCCCACTCCATGGATATCGCCGTGACGGAGGAGAAGCTCTCGCAGGCGATCGGCCGCGGCGGGCAGAACATCCGCCTGGCGAGCGAGCTGACCGGCTGGGAGCTCAACGTCATGACCCAGCAGGCGGCGGAGGCCAAGAGCGAGGGCGAGGCGCAGGCGCTCGCCGAGGTGTTCAAGACGCAGCTGGACGTTGACGAGGACGTCGCGCAGATCCTGGTGCAGGAAGGCTTCTCGTCGATCGAGGAGATCGCTTACGTGCCGGCCTCGGAATTGACCTCCATCGAGGAGTTCGACGAAGAAATCGTGCAGGAACTGCGCAGCCGGGCGCGCGATGTGCTGCTCACCCAGGCGATCGCCAGCGAGGAGAAGATCGACGGCGCTGAGCCGGCGGCGGATCTGCTGGAGCTCGAAGGCATGGACCGTGAGCTGGCGCTGCAGCTCGCCAGCCGGGGCATCGTTACGCGCGAGGACCTCGCTGAACAGGCCATCGACGATCTGCTCGAGCTCGAGGGCGTGGACGCCGAGCGCGCTGGAGCGCTGATCATGGAGGCGCGCAAGCATTGGTTCGACGCCGCGGAGCAGCAGGCATAGGAGGCGCCGCGCAGCGCGGCAGACAGGATTGCAGATTCGGATACTGATACAGATATTGGGACGATCGCACGAGGCGGCCCTCGGGGCCTGCGGCGCACGCGATCGCACCGCGCCGACGCGTTTGCCGCGCCGGCGTAGACAGCGGAGGACGCTACATGGCGGATGTGACGGTTAGCCAGTTTGCCGAGGTGCTGAAGGTGCCGGTCGAGCGCCTGCTCACGCAACTCGATGAGGCGGGCATCCACGTGTCCGGCGCCGAGGACACCATCAGCGACGACGCCAAGATGGAGCTGCTGACATTCCTGCGCCGCGCGCACGGGCGCGGTGAATCGGCCGCGCCCCGCAAAATCACTCTCAAGCGCAAGTCGCAGGGCGAGATCAAGGTTGCATCGCCCCAGGGCCGCGCGCGCACCGTCAACGTGGAGGTGCGTCGCAAGAAGACCTACCTGAACCGCAGCGTCCTCGAAGAGCAGGCGCGCGTGCAGCACCAAGAGCAGGATCGCCAGCGCGCGGCGCAGCAGACGCCTTACGAAGAGGAGGAGGCGGCGGCTGTGGCGGCGGCGCCGGCGACGCCGGAGCCGGTCGTCGAGATGACGGAGGAGCAAAAGCTCGCCGAACGTGAGCGCCAGGAGCGCCTCGAGGCGGAGGCGCAAGAAGCCGAGCGGCGCCGCCGCGAACAGGAGGAAGAAGAAGCCCGTCGGCGTGCGGCCGAGGCGGCGCTGGCGCAGGCGGAAGAAGAAGCCCGGCGGCTCGCCGAGGATCGCGAGCGCGAGGAAGCCGAGCGCCGCCAGCAGCTCGAAGCGCCCAAACCGGTGCGCGAGGCCCCGCAGCGCGCGGCCCGCGAGACGCCGCGCCGGGCCGAGCTGCACGTCTCGAGCGACGCCAGCGCACGCTTCAAGAAGAAGCGCGCCTCGCAGGCCTCGCGTTCACGCCGTCCGGTGCAGCTCAATGTGGCCACCCAGCACGGCTTCGAACGCCCAGCCGCGCCAGTCAAGCGCGACGTGCAGATCGGCGAGACCATCACGGTCGGCGAGCTGGCGCAGCGCATGGCGGTCAAGGCGAACGAAGTCATCAAGGTCATGATGAACATGGGCGTGATGGCCACCATCAATCAGCCCATCGACCAGGATACGGCGGTGCTCGTGGTCGAGGAACTCGGCCACACGCCCATCGTGGTGCGCGAGAGCGCTATCGAGGACGAACTGCAGGCGACCGACGCTTCGCATAAGCTCGAGCCGCGCGCGCCAGTCATCACGGTCATGGGTCACGTCGACCATGGCAAGACTTCGCTCCTCGACTACATCCGCCGCGCCAAGGTGGCGGCCGGCGAAGCGGGCGGCATCACGCAGCACGTCGGCGCATATCACGTCGAGACGCCGAAGGGCATGGTCACCTTCCTCGATACGCCGGGTCACGCGGCCTTCACGGCCATGCGTGCTCGCGGCGCGCAGGTCACCGACATCATCGTACTGGTCGTGGCGGCGGACGACGGCGTCATGCCGCAGACCGTCGAGGCCATTCAGCACGCGCGCGCCGCAGAGGCGCCGATCATCGTGGCGGTCAACAAGATCGACAAGCCGGACGCCGACCCGGATCGCGTGAAGAACGATCTGGCCAAGCACAACGTGCTGCCCGAGGATTGGGGCGGCGACACCATGTTCGTGCACGTCTCGGCGCTGACCGGCGAAGGCATCGACGCGTTGCTCGATGCGATTCTGCTGCAGGCGGAAGTGATGGAGCTCAAGTCGACCCGCGAGGGTCCGGCGGCCGGCGTGGTGGTCGAGTCGAGCATGGAGAAGGGCCGCGGCGCCGTGGCCACCGTGCTGGTCAAGCGCGGCACGCTCAGGCCGGGCGACGCAATCATCGCCGGCCAGGAGTTCGGCCGCGTGCGCGCGCTGTTCGACGAGAAGGGACAGCAGCTGACCGAGGCTGGTCCTTCATTGCCGGTGGTGGTTCTCGGCCTGTCCGGCGCCCCGAATGCAGGCGACGAGTTGCTTGTGGTCGAAAGCGAGCGCAAGGCCCGCGAAGTCGCGCTTTACCGTCAGGGCAAGTTCCGCGACGTGAAGCTCGCGAAGCAGGGGCCCGCCAAGCTCGAGGACATGCTCTCGCAAATGGGCGACGGCAAGACGGCGACCGTCCATGTGGTGATCAAGGCGGACGTGCAGGGCAGCGCGGAGGCGCTGCGCGATGCGCTCACCAACTTGTCCACCGACGAAGTGGCGGTCAAGGTGGTCGCCAGCGGCGTGGGCGGCATCACGGAGTCCGACGTCACTCTGGCGCAGGCCTCCAATGCGCAGATCATCGGCTTCAATGTGCGCGCCGACGCATCGGCTCGCAACATGATCAAGGAGACCGGCGTCAACGTACGCTACTACAGCATCATCTACGAGGCGATCGACGACGTTCGCCAGGTGCTGTCGGGCATGCTGGCGCCTGAGGTCAAGGAGCAGATCGTGGGCCTTGCGGAAGTGCGGGAAGTATTCCGCTCGAGCAAGTTCGGCACCGTCGCCGGCTGCATCGTGGTGGACGGCTACGTACGCCGCAACAACCCGATCCGAGTCCTGCGCAACAATGTGGTGATTTTCGAGGGCGGTCTCGAATCGTTGCGTCGCTTCAAGGACGACGTGAACGAAGTTCGCGCCGGCACCGAGTGCGGCATCGGCGTGAAGAATTACAACGACGTGCGCGTCGGCGATCAGATCGAGTGCTACTCGCGTGTGGAGATCGCGCGGACGGTGTGATTGGAGGAAGCGGATAGCGGATAGCGGATAGCGCACAGCCAATGGACCTCGTGGTCCGACCGCGAATCCGCATTCGTGAAGAACCTATTGCCGCCAACGTGCACGTTGCGCTTGGTCGGCTGGGTTGTCATCCGCTCTTCGTTCTTTGCTATCCCGCTATTCCGTTTCCACTGCAATCATGTCCACCAAATCCTACCCCCGCAGCCGCCGCGTCGCGCAGCAGGTGCAGCGCGCGCTGAGCGAGCTGATCCGTCGCGAAGTCAAAGATCCGCGGCTCGGCATGGTCACCCTCACGGAGGTGCAGATGTCCTCGGACCTGAGCCACGCGAAGGTGTTCTATTCGGTGCTTGGCGCCGATCCGCGGCAGGCGCACGAGATCCTGGAGTCGGCGGCCGATATGCTGCGCGGCCCGCTCGGGCGCAGTCTGGGCATTCGCCACAGTCCGGAGCTGCACTTCGTGCGCGACGAGCTGATCGAAGATGGGGCGCGCCTCTCTGCCCTGATCACCCACGCCGTCCAGCAGGACGAGGCGCGTCGTGGTCAGTTCGACGACCAGTCCCGGCCGGCCGGCGGCGATGATCACGACGCTGACGAGGCGGATGCAGGCGACCACGGGAAGAATCCTTAGGGAAGCTCTGATTTACCTAGATGCGAGTCGAAGAAATGTCGGTAATGCAAGGGTTTCGAGCGCGTCGCGATCACAGGAGCAGAGTAGATCAGAGGCTCCTTTAGCGTGGCTCGCTCTTCCCGCCGCGGTCGCGAGATCGACGGCCTGCTGCTGCTGGACAAGCCTTTGGGGCTGTCTTCCAACGCTGCGCTGCAACGCGTGCGCGCCACGTTCCGCGCCGCCAAAGCGGGGCACGCCGGCAGCCTGGATCCGCTGGCGAGCGGCATGTTGCCGATCGGCTTCGGGCAAGCGACCAAGGTGTGCGGGCGTTTGCTCAACAGCGGCAAGACGTACTTGGTCGACGTGCAACTCGGCGCCCGTACGCCATCGGCGGACGGCGAGACGCCTGTGATCGAGCGCGCCCCGGTCCCGGCGCTGGCGCCCGAGGCGGTGGACGCGGTGCTGGCGACCTTCACAGGAGCGCAGCAGCAGATCCCGCCGATGCATTCGGCGCTGAAGTTCGAGGGCAAGCGGCTGTACGAGCTGGCGCGCCGCGGCGAGTCCGTCGAGCGCCCCGCCCGCGCGATCATGATCCACCGCTTGCAGCGGATGGACGTCGGTCCGGACCGCCTGCAATTCGAGGTGCATTGCTCGAAGGGCGTCTACGTGCGCACGCTGGCGGAGGACATCGCGGTGCGCCTGGGCACGCTAGGATATGTCAGGGCGCTGCGCCGCTTGTCCGTGGATCCGTTCGGTGGGCGGCCGATGTACGCCCTCGAGATCCTCGAGGCCATGGATCCTGCGCGGCTCGAGACGCTGCTGCTGCCTGCGGACGCGGCGTTCGACGACCTGCCGCGGGTGGATCTCGGCGGCGCGGCCGAGCGCGGCTTGCTGCTCGGGCAGAGCGTGCGCCCATCGCAACCCGCGCCAGGCGGCGAGCTGCGCGTCTACGGCGCCGGCGGCCGCTTCCTGGGACTTGGCGAGGGGCTCGGGGACGGGCGGTTGAAGCCGGTGCGTTTGTTCGTGCCCGGCGCCGGCGCCTGAGCGCGGCGGCGTGGACCGGGGCGGGGTCGCATTACGGCGTAATCCCGTGGTTTTGCTTGAGATTATCGGGCGCGCGAGTACAATGCGCGCCTCTTCAAAAGGGCTAGACGTAACAAACGGCGCCGCACCAGACGACGGCCGCCGCAGAGGATAGTGCAGATGTCATTGTCGACCGAGCAGAAGGGCGGAATCGTCGAGCAATATCGACGCAACACCAAGGACACCGGCTCGCCGGAAGTGCAGATCGCGTTGCTGTCGGCTCGCATCAGCGAACTGGGCGAGCACTTCTCGGTCCACAAGCGCGACCATGCTTCCCGCCGCGGCCTGCTGAGAATGGTCAATCAACGCCGCAAGCTCCTCGATTACCTGAAGAGCACCGCACCCGAACGTTACCAGGACGTCCTCTCCCGCCTAGGACTGCGGCGCTAGTCGAGCAGCGCCGGACGCCGGGTTTCGCTGCAAGGCGCTCCCCACCGCAATGGCGTCCACGCAGTCATCCGTGTTCTTCAATCCCCCCGCTGACCATCGCCGCGCCGGCGAGGCCGCAATGATTCCCGGAGCGCGGCTCCCGGGGAATCCTGCGGCGCTCGGGTGCGGCGCTCGCCCGTGGCGCGCAGCATGCGGCTACGCCTGTAGGTCAGCCACCACCCGGCCTGCGGCCGGAATCAGGAAAGCATCGTGAGCGCAATCAAGAAAACTTTCGCCTTCGGGCAGCATCAGGTCACTTTGGAAACGGGCGAGATGGCCCGGCAGGCCGACGGCGCCGTGGTCGTGCGAATGGGAGATACGGCGGTGCTCGTAACGGCCGTCGCCCGCAAGGACGCCGATCCGAAGAAGGACTTCTTTCCCCTCACCGTCAATTACGTAGAGAAGACATACGCCGCAGGCCGCATCCCGGGCGGCTTCTTCAAGCGCGAAGGCCGGCCCTCGGAGAAAGAGACGCTCACCTCCCGTCTGATCGACCGCCCGATCCGGCCGCTGTTTCCCGAAGGCTTCTTCAACGAAGTCCAGGTCGTCGCCACCGTGATCTCTCTCAACCCGGAGATCGACTCTGACATCCCCGCCATGCTGGGCGCCTCGGCCGCGCTGGCGCTCTCGGGTGTGCCGTTCCAGGGGCCGATCGGCGCCGCCAAGGTCGGCTACATCGACGGGCAGTACGTGCTGAACCCGACCGCCGCGCAGCTCAAGCAGTCCAAACTCGATTTGGTCGTGGCCGGCACGGCCGAAGCGGTGCTGATGGTGGAGTCGCAAGCGGATTGTCTGCCGGAGGACGTGATGCTCGGGGCCGTGATGTTCGGCCATGAGCAGATGCAGACGGCCATCAAGGCGATCAACGAGCTGAAGGCCGAGGCTGGCAAGGCGGCCTGGAACTGGATTCCGCCTCCCCCCAACGCGCAACTCGAGGCGGCGCTCGCCTCGCACGCCGCGCAGCTGGCTGACGCCTACAAGATTACCGAGAAGCAGGCGCGCCGCGATCGGATCAAGGAGATCCGCGAGTCCGCCCTGAACGCGCTCGCCGGCGGTGAAGCGCCCGCGTTCCGCCCCGAGGAGGTGCTCAAGGAATTCGGCGATCTCGAGTATCGGATCGTGCGCGAGCGGGTGCTGGCCGGCGAGCCGCGCATCGACGGCCGCGATATGAAGACGGTTCGTCCAATCAGCATCCGCACCGGCGTTTTGCCGCGCGCGCACGGCTCGGCGCTATTTACGCGCGGCGAGACGCAGGCGCTGGTGGTCACCACGCTCGGCACGGGGCGCGATGCGCAGATCATCGATGCGCTCGGCGGCGAGCGCAAAGAGCCGTTCATGCTGCACTACAATTTCCCGCCGTTCTGCGTGGGTGAGACCGGCATGATGGGTTCGCCAAAGCGCCGCGAGATCGGCCACGGCAACCTGGCGCGCCGCGGCGTCAACGCCGTGATGCCGGACATGGCGACTTTTCCGTACGTAATCCGAGTGGTGTCGGAGATCCTCGAATCGAACGGCTCGAGCTCCATGGCGAGCGTCTGCGGCACGAGCCTTGCGCTGATGGACGCCGGCGTGCCGATCAAAGCCGCCGTCGCGGGCGTTGCGATGGGCCTGGTGAAGGAGGGCGAGCGCTTCCAGGTGCTCACCGACATTCTCGGCGACGAGGACCATCTCGGCGATATGGATTTCAAGGTCGCCGGCACCCGTGACGGCGTCACCGCCCTGCAGATGGACATCAAGATCCAGGGCATCACGCGCGAGATCATGCACACTGCACTCGAGCAGGCGCGCGCCGGACGCCTGCACATTCTCGATCACATGGACCAGGTGCTGGCCGCGCCGCGCCCCAACATGTCAGAGTGGGCGCCCTCGATCATCACCATCAAGATCGATCCGGAGAAGATCCGCGAGGTCATCGGCAAGGGCGGCGCGGTGATCCGCGCGATCACCGAGGAGACCGGTACGACCATCGACATCGAGAACGACGGCACGGTGAAGATCGCCTCGGTGGACGGCGTTTCCGGGCGCGAGGCGCAGCGCCGCATCGAGCTGATCACGGCGGATGTGGAAGTCGGCCGCGTCTACGAGGGACGCGTCGCGCGCCTCATGGACTTCGGCGCTTTTGTAACCATTCTGCCGGGCAAGGACGGCCTGGTGCACATCTCGCAGATCTCCGAGGAGCGCGTCGAGCGCGTCAGCGACAAGCTCAAGGAAGGCGATGTGGTGCGCGTGAAGGTGCTCGAGGTGGATCGGCAGGGCCGCGTGCGCCTCAGCATGCGCAACGTCGAGACGGATTGACCCACAGGCGCCGCTCGCGGCGCCTGCTCGCGCTGCTTCGTACGGACAGAGAGCGCCGCGCCCGCGGCGCTCCCAACGCGTCACATTCGCTCGTCCTGCGCGCCGACCTGCTGCTCGTCGCGGACATTGGCGTCCAGCGCACGCAGCACCTCTTCTTGCATCGTGCGCCAGCGTTCGAGGCTCTTCTGTGTGAGCGACGCCAGGGTTTCGTGTGCGCTCTCATCCATGGAGCCGTTGGTCTGTTCGCGTAACAGCTGCTGCTGACTCGAGAGGAGCTTCAGGCTCTGCTCGAGATAGCCGCCGACCAGGCTCTGCATGGCGTCGCCGTAGCAGCGGATCAGCTGCGCCAGGAAATCCTGGCTCATCAGCGGCTCGCCGTTGTGCTCCTGCTCGGCGATCACCTGCAAAAGGATCGAGCGCGTGATTTCGTCCTGACTTTTCTTGTCGATGACTACGAAGTCGATCTTCTCCGTCACGAGGCGCCGTATGTCGGTGAGCGTGATGTAGCGGCTCTCCACCGTGTCGTAGAGCCTGCGGTTCGGATATTTCTTGATCACACGAGGCTCGCTGCTCACCGTGGACTTCGTCCGCAGCGGCTCCGAGCTCAGAACGGATCGTGGTTCAAGCGAGTTCATAGCTTTCCATCCTCGCGCCGCGCCCCAACAGAGCGGCTACGCCGAGTCGTCGATCGCGGCGTAACGCAGACCCCGCAGCGGCTGTACGCACCAGTGTTCTAAGGCCCATTCCCACAGTTCGGCGACCGTCGCCGAGCGCAGCTCGACGGGGGGCGCCTGCCTCAGGAACCGCAGCGCACGCCACAACTCGCCGGAGGGTTGGTGGACGTTGACTGCCGCGGCGCCCGTCGACTTCGACAGTTTGATCCCATTCGCGTCCGTGACTAGCGGCAAATGTGCGTACATGGGCGCCGGCAGACCCAGAGCGCGCTGCAGACAAAGCTGCCGCGGCGTGCTGCTCAGGAGGTCAGCGCCGCGCACCACGTGCGTGATGCGCTGAGCGGCGTCGTCCACGACGACGGCGAGCTGGTAGGCGTGCAGGCCGTCGCGCCGTCGAATGACGAAATCGCCGATCGTCTCCGAAAAATCGTACTCCTGCGCGCCCTGCAACTCGTCGTGGAAGACGAGCGCGCCTGCGGGCGCGAGCAAGCGAATGGCGGTCGGACGATCAGGCGCGCGGACGCCGTTGCGACACCAACCGGGGTAGTACGGCTCGTCCGGTTCGCTGCGCCCCGGCGGATGCGAGGCGCGCTCGAGCCGCTGCGCCTGCACTTCCGAGCGGCTGCACGAACAGGGATAGGCGAGCCCTTGCGCCCGTAACCGGTTCAGCGCGGCTTCGTAGGCGTCCCGCCGCTCGCTCTGGTACATGATGGATTCGGCCCATTCGAATCCGAACGACTCGAGGGCTGCGAGAATCGCGTCGATGCTGCCGGGAACGACCCGCGGCGGATCGAGATCTTCGATCCGCAGCAGCCATTGCCCGCCGGCCTTGCGAGCAGCCAAGTAGCTGCCGACAGCTGCGACCAGCGAGCCGAAATGCAGTGGGCCGGTGGGCGAGGGCGCGAACCGCCCTCGATACGGGGCGGCGGCTGCCTCGGCTTCAGCGATAGCGGTCGTCGCGGTCGCCGTATTGTTTTTCCCGACGCTCGCGGCGCTCCTGCGCTTCTATGCACAGCGTCGCCACCGGGCGCGCTTCGAGGCGCTTGATGCCGATCTCTTCGCCCGTCTCCATGCAGTAGCCGTAGGTGCCGTCCTCGATGCGCTTGATCGCTTCGTCGATCTTGCGGATCAGCTTGCGCTCGCGGTCGCGGGTGCGCAGCTCCAGGCTGAACTCCGACTCCTGGGTGGCGCGGTCGTTGGGGTCAGGGAAATTCGCCGCCTCGTCCTTCATATGCAGAACGGTGCGGTCCACTTCCTCCATCAGATCGCGCTTCCAGTTGTTGAGGATCTGACGAAAGTGATCGAGCTGCTCCTTGCTCATGTACTGCTCGCCGCGTCGTGGGATGTACGGCTGGACATTGCGCGGACCAGTAAGCAGGTTCGGCCCCGGGTCCTGTCCCTCGATGTCCTCGTCGGCGGCGGTGTCGGCTTCGATCTGCGGTTGTGTCACGGGTATGGCTGAAATCGTCGATTTGGCGAGGGGCGCAGGCGCAGGCCCTGCGGCCGGCTTCGTCTGCGGCTTCGGCGGCGCTTTCGTCGCTTGAGGCTGCAACGCATTCTTCGCCGCCTGTGTTGCAGCGGATGACTTGCCGGCCTTCACGGCGGCGTTGCGGGCGGCCGCGGTGCGGGCGGCCGCGGTGCGGGCGCCGGCAGGCCTGGGCCTTGCGGGGGGCTGCTTCGCCGCTGCTTTGCCGCGGGCGGGCGCGGCCGCTTTGCGGGCGGGCGCTTTCCTGGCGGGTTCAGCTTTCCGGGCGACGGTCTTTCTGGCCTTCGTCGCCTTGGCGGACGGTTTCTTTGCGGCCATCAGCAAGCCTCCGGACCGGCCTCGCGCTGGCGAGCGCCGGTCAGTCGATCTCCAAAGAGGGCCGGGATTATACAGAGGGCGATTTACCCGTACAGACCCTGCGGAATGGCCTAAAACGCAGGCCTCCCCACCTTGGGCTACGGGCGAATGACGGCTGCAGCCGAAGCTCCCCGACGGGTCTGGGCGCAGCTTTCCGGACCTCAACGAGATGGCGCTGCATGTCCGCGAGGCCCATCCACAGGCGCGCACTTTCACATACACTACGGCGAAGCGCTTCGTTCGCGCTGCTCGCGCGGCGCAGCTCGCGGCGGCGACGCGCCGCCGGCCGTGGGCTCATCGGGGCGGGCGCTCAAGATCATCCACACACGAGGCGCAATGCGACTCAACAAGATCAAATTGGCCGGGTTCAAGTCCTTCGTCGACCCGACCGCCGTCAATTTCCCGAGCAACCTGATTGGCGTGGTCGGCCCGAACGGCTGCGGCAAGTCCAACATCATCGACGCGGTCCGCTGGGTGATGGGCGAGATCTCCGCCAAGCATTTGCGCGGCGATTCGATGGCGGACGTGGTGTTCAACGGGTCGAGCTCACGAAAACCCGTGGGAACCGCCTCGGTCGAACTGGTGTTCGACAATTCCGACGGCGCGCTCGGCGGGCAGTACGCCGGCTACGCGGAAGTCTCGCTCAAGCGCGTCGTCTCCCGCGACGGCCAGTCCGCGTACTTTCTGAACGGCGCCCGCTGCCGCCGCAAGGACATCACGCAGCTGTTCCTCGGCACCGGCCTGGGCGCGCGCAGCTACGCGATCATCGAACAGGGCATGATTTCGCGCGTCATCGAAGCGCGGCCCGAGGAGCTGCGCGGCTTCATCGAGGAGGCGGCTGGGATCTCCAAGTACAAGGAGCGGCGTCGCGAGACGGAGAATCGCATCGCGCACACCAAGGAGAACCTCGACCGCCTGAACGACGTGCGCGAGGAAGTGGACAAGCAGCTGCGCCACCTGCAGCGCCAGGCGGCGACCGCGCGGCGTTATCAGACGCTCAAGCAGGACGAGCGCAAGCTGACCGCCGAGCTGCTGGCGCTCAAGTTGCGCACCATCGAGCAGGATTCGCTGTCGAAGGAAGGCGTGCTGCGCGAGCGCGACACGGCCATGCAGGCGCTGATCGCCGATCTGCGCGCGATCGAGTCCGCGATCGAGACGGCTCGCGAGGAGTTCACGGAGCGATCCGAGGCGCTGAACGCGGTGCAGGCCCGCTATTATCAGATCGGTGCGGAGATCTCGCGCGCCGAGCAGGCGATCCAGCACGGCCGCGAGCTGCGTCAGCGGCAAAATCAGGATCTGCTGCAGGCCGAGCAGGGCGCGAATGAAGCGAGCCTGCACCTCACGCGCGATCAGGCGCAGATCGATCAACTCAGCGGCGAATTGCAGCAGCTCGAGCCTGAGCTCGAGCAAGCCCGCGAGCGCGAACGCGCATCGGCCGACGCGCTCGCGCAGGCCGAGCAGGCAATGCAGCAGTGGCAGGAGCGATGGGAGGAATTCAACCGCTGCTCACGCGCGGCCAGCGAGAAGACGCAGGTGGAGCGCGCGCGCATCGAGCAGCTGGAGCATCAGCTTTCACGGCTGGCCGCCCAGCGCGAGCGCCTGACTGCGGAAGTCGAAACGCTGCAATTGGATGATTCCGCCGACCGCATCGGCGCCATGCAGGAAGAGCTCGACCAGACGGCGCATCATGGCGAGAGCGCCGCGCAGCGGCTGCGTGAGGCGGCCGATGAGTTGCAGCGGCTGCGCGAGCGTGAGCGCGAGCTCGTCGGCGCGGAAGACCGCAGTCGCCAGGAGCTGCAGCAGGCGCAAGGTCGCCTCATGTCCCTCGAAGCTCTGCAGCAGGCGGCGCTCGGGCTCGCGCAGGGCAAGGTGTCCGAATGGCTGGCCGCCAAGGCGCTGCACGATCGACCGCGCCTCGCGCAGCAGCTCAGCGTCGAGCCAGGCTGGGAGCGCGCCGTGGAGACGGTGCTGGGCTCCTATTTGGAAGCCGTTTCGGTCGACGCCATCGACGCCATCGCCGGTCAGCTCGATACGCTGCAGGTGGGCGCCGTTTCCTTCTTCTCCTCGGGCCCGCCGGCGATGCATGCGCCGACCCCGCAGGGCGTCGACGGCTCACGCCTGCTCGCGCGCGTGCAGGGGCCGCCCGCCGTTGCAGCGCTGCTCGCCGGCATCATCGCGGTCGATTCGCTGCCCGAAGCGCTCGAAAAACGCCGCACGCTCCTGAGCGGCGAGTCGGTGATCACGCGCGACGGCGTGTGGATCGGGCGCGAGTGGCTGCGCGTGAGCCGCGACAAGGACGTGCACGCCGGAGTCATCGGCCGCGAGCAGGAGATGCGCCAGCTGCGTGCGACCGTCGAGGCGATCGCCCAGCGGCGCGAATCGATACAGGCGGAGCTGGAGGAGGCGCGTGCGGGACTGGGCGAGCTCGAGCGGCGCCGTGAGAGTCTGCAGGGCGAGGTCAACCGTTTGCATCGCGCCCACAGCGAGCTGAACGCCCAGATCGCCGCCGTGCGCTCCAAGGCGCAGCAGACCGCCGAGCGCGTCGCGCGCATCGGCGGCGAGCTGGAGGACCTGGGACGCGACCACGAGAGCCGTGCGACGGCGCTCGCCGAGGCGCGTGCGAGCCTGCAGGAAGGCCTGGACGCCATGGCGCAGTTCGAGGCGGCGCGCGTCGACCTGGAACGCGAGCGCGACCAGCGGCGTCAGGATCTCAGCGACAAGCGCGCGCAGGCGCAGAGCGATCGCGAAGCGGCGCAGGCGGCGGCCATCAAGGTCGAATCGCGCCGCTCGGCGCTCGCTTCGATCACTGCGGGGCTGGACCGGCTGCGCAGCCAGCTCGAGCAGCTTCAGCAACGGCGCGATGAGCTCACCCGTCAGCTTGCCGACGGCGAGGCCCCGCTGGAAGCGCTGGCTCAGACGCTCGAGACGGCGCTCACGCAGCGCGTGGAGGTCGAGCAGGCGCTGAGCGCGGCTCGCGATGCGCTCGAGGGCGCCGAGTCGCGCATGCGCAGTCTGGATCAGCGGCGCATGGAGGTGGAGGGCGCCGTGGAAGAGGCTCGCGCCGGCCTGGAGGACGTGCGCCTGGCGGCGCAGGAGCTGAAGGTGCGGCGCGAAACGTTGCTCGAGCAGTTCGGCGCCACGCAGTTCGATTTGCAGCAGGTCTACCAGGAAATGCCGCCAGAGGCGGATGTCGCCGAATGGGAGCGCAGCCTCGCCGAGCTTTCCGGCAAGATCGAGCGGCTCGGTCAGGTGAATCTCGCCGCGATCGATGAGTTCAAGGAGCAGTCCGAGCGCAAGGAATACCTCGACCGACAGTTCAAGGATCTCGCCGAGGCGCTCGAGACCCTCGAGACGGCGATCCGCAAAATCGACCGTGAAACGCGCTCGCGCTTCCAGGATACGTTCGACCGCGTCAACGCCGGACTGAAGGAGCGTTTCCCGCGCCTGTTCGGCGGCGGCCACGCGTACCTCGAGCTGGCGGGCGAGGACGTCCTGAACGCGGGCGTATCGATCATGGCGCGTCCGCCGGGCAAGCGTAACAGCACGATCAATCAGCTTTCCGGCGGCGAGAAGGCGCTGACCGCCGTAGCGCTCGTGTTCTCGATCTTCGAGCTGAACCCGGCGCCGTTCTGCCTGCTCGACGAGGTGGACGCACCGCTCGACGACAACAACGTCGGGCGCTTCTGTGAGACGGTGAAGGAGATGTCCAGCCGCGTGCAGTTCATCTTCATCACGCACAACAAGACGACCATGGAGTTGGCCTCGCAGCTCGTCGGCGTGACCATGCACGAGCCCGGCGTCTCGCGCCTGGTCGCCGTCGACGTGGAAGAGGCCGTGCGCATGGCGGCCATGTAAGCGGACAGCGGCCTCTGGGGGCGGGCGCTCATGAACGAACTTCGCTGGATACTGCTCGGCTTCGCCATCGCCCTGTTGGCGGGCATCTACTTGTGGGGCCGACGCGGCTCGCGCGAGCGGGAGCAGGTCGAAGGTCCGATGCGCGTGCGCGCCGAGCCTGCGCTCGCGCTGGAGTCGGAACCAAGCATCGCGCCCGAAGACGATGCAGACCCGTCGTTCGGTGCGCCTGTCGGCGGCGCGCGGGCGCAAGTGGGGCGCATCGAGCCGACCCTCGACATCGAGGCGCCGACCGAAGAGGCTTCAGTGCAGCCCCTCGAGCCGCCCGTCGCCGCGCCGTCGTCCCCGACGCCTTCGTCCAGTGAGGCGCCGCAGCCGCGCCGCATCGAGCGCCGCAAGATTCTGGCTGTGCGCCTGGCCGCCGCTCCGCATCGCATCGACGGCGCAAAGTTGTTGCAGGCGCTGCGCGAGGAAGGCCTGGAGCACGGCAAGTACGACGTCTTCCATCGCATGCACGACGGCGCAGCCAGCCTGTTCAGCGTGGCGAGCATGGTCGAGCCGGGCACGTTCGATCTCGACGAGATGGCGCAGATGCAGTATCCGGGCCTGACCTTGTTCGCCCAGTTGCCCGGGCCAGCGCCAGGTATGCATGCGCTCAATGAGCTGATCGCCTGCGCTCGCAAGCTCCAGCAGGCGCTGGGCGGCACGCTGCAGGACGATCGCGGCGTACCGCTCACCGTGCATCGCATCGAGCGCATGCGGCAGGAAGTCAGGGAGTTCGAACGCCCATCCGGCGGCGGACGCAGTGCGGCGCACCTCTCGCACTCCGCGCCAAGCGCGTAAGGCGCATGCCGAAGTCCGCAGCGGCCCGGGTGCAAGAACTGCGCGCGCAGATCGAGCACCACAACTACCGCTATTACGTTCTCGACGATCCCGAGATCACGGACGCCGAATACGACCGCCTGATGCGCGAGTTGCTGGCGCTCGAAGCGCAGCATCCGGATCTCATCACTCCCAGCTCTCCCACGCAGCGCGTCGGTGCGACGCCGGTCGGCGAACTGCGCGAAATCGTGCACGCCCAGCCGATGCTGTCGCTGGAGAACGTCTTCACCGAGGAGGATCTGGCCAGTTTCGATCGGCGCGTGCGCGAGCGACTCGAGAACGTGGACGAGGTGGAATACTGCGCCGAGCCCAAGATCGACGGTCTCGCGGTCAGCTTCCGCTACGAAGCGGGACGTCTGGTGCACGCGGCGACGCGCGGCGACGGACTGCGCGGCGAAGACGTGACGCACAACATCCGCACCATCAAGGCCGTACCGACAGAGCTGCGCGGCAAGGCGCCCGCGGTGCTCGAAGTTCGCGGCGAGGTCTTCATGACGCTGGCCGGCTTCAAAGCGATGAACCAGCGGGCGCTCGAACGCGGCGAGAAGACGTTCGTCAACCCGCGCAATGCGGCTGCCGGCAGCATCCGCCAGCTCGATCCCAGACTGGCGGCCATGCGCCCGCTCGACGTGTATTTCTACGGACTGGGCGAGACGCAGGGTTGGACGCTTCCTGCGCGTCACAGCGAGTCGCTGCAACAGTTGCGCGAGTGGGGGCTGAAGATCTCTCCTTTGATCGAGGTGGTGCGCGGCGCGGCGGGTTGCTTGGCCTATTACCGCAAGATGTCCGAGCGGCGCGCCAGCCTGCCGTATGAGATCGACGGCGTCGTCTACAAGGTCGATCGCTATGCTCAGCAACGCGAGCTTGGTTTCGTGGCGCGGGCGCCGCGCTGGGCCGTAGCGCACAAGTTTCCGGCCCACGAGGAGCAAACCGTGGTGCGCGGGGTGGAATTCCAGGTCGGGCGGACCGGCGCCCTTACGCCCGTGGCGCGGCTCGAGCCGGTGTTCGTCGGCGGCGTCACCGTCAGCAACGCAACGCTGCACAACATGGATGAGGTGCGGCGCAAGGATGTGCGCATCGGCGACACCGTCGTCGTGCGGCGCGCCGGCGACGTCATTCCCGAAATCGTCAGGGTGGTCGTGGATCGCCGGCCGAAGGACGCGCGTCCCGTCGAGGCGCCGGCGAGCTGCCCGGTGTGCGGCTCGGATGTCGAACGTGAGGAGGGCGGGGCGATCGCGCGCTGCGCGGGTGGACTGTCCTGCCCGGCGCAGCGCAAGGAATCGCTGCGTCATTTCGCGGGACGACGCGCGATGGACATCGACGGACTCGGGGTCAAACTGATCGATCAGCTGGTCGAGTCCGGCCACGTGCGCAGTCCTGCCGACCTGTACCGGCTCACGGCAGCAACGCTTGCGGGACTCGACCGCATGGGCGAGAAGTCCGCGGCGAATCTCATTGAGGCCCTGGAGCGCAGCAAGACGACTACGCTGGCCCGCTTTCTCTACGCGCTGGGCGTGCGCGACGTCGGCGAGGCGACCGCGGCGGCGCTGGCCGAACACTTCGGCGACCTGGAGGCCCTGCAAAATGCAAGTGAAGAACAGATCCAGCAGGCGCCGGATGTCGGTCCGGTGGTCGCCAAGCGCGTGCATACCTTCTTTCGCCAGCCGCACAACCGTGAAGTGATCGAGGACCTGCGCCGTCTGGGCGTACGCTGGCCGGCGCAGCCGTCTCGGGTGAACTCCAGCGCAGGCGCTCTCGTCGGAAAAAGCTTCGTGCTCACGGGCGCGCTGCAGAGCATGAGCCGTGAGCAAGCGGGCGACCGCATTCGAGCGCTCGGCGGCAAGGTGTCAGGCAGCGTTTCGAAGAAGACGACCTACGTCGTCGCCGGCGCTGATCCGGGCTCCAAGCTGCAGAAGGCGCGGGAGCTGGGGGTGGAGGTGCTGGATGAAAAAGATTTTCTGGCCTTGCTGAAGCGGATAAGCGGATAAGCGGATAGCGGATAGCGGATAGTCAGAGGGGAGGGACACTGCTATCTGTTGGGCCCTAGTGGGGTGATGTCGTGACAGGCTGAGGCCGGACGCTTACCTTCTGACTATCCGCTATCCGCTATCCGCTATCCGCTTCTCTCTTCAGATCTTCTTCTCGATCTTTGCGCCCTTGCGCAGCTCCTCGAGGTACGTCTGCAGTCTCTTGCGTTGCAGGTGCACGCGGATGCGATCCTTCACCTCGTCGAATGCTGCAGGCGTAGACATGCGTGACTCTTCGAGCCGGATCAGGTGCCAGCCGAACTGGCTCTGCACCGGCTCGGCGGTGGTTTGGCCGGGCTCGAGCGCAGCCACCGCGTCCGCGAACGGCTTGACCATCGAGTCGAGCGTGAACCAGCCGAGATCTCCGCCGGATTCCTTTGAGGAGTCCTTCGACTTCTGCTTGGCGAGTTCCGCGAAATCGGCGCCCTCGCGCAATTGCTTGTTCACTGCATCCGCGGTCGCCTTATCGTCGACCAGGATATGCCGCGCGTGATATTCGCGGGGCATCGCCGCGACTTGCGCGTCGTACTCGGGCTTGAGCTCCTCGTCGGACACAGGGTGCTCGGCCAGATACTTCTGCAGGCCCGCATCCAGGATCACGTTCATGCGCGCCAGCGCGATCTGGTCAGCGACCGCTGGATCCTTGGTCACGCCGTTCTTCTCGGCCTGCTCGGCCGCCAGACGCATGCTGATGTATTGGTCCAACAGGAGCGACTTCTGCTCTTCGGGCACGTCTCGCCCGGACTGCTGCGAGATGTTGTCGAGATACAAGTCGAATTCCGAGCGGGTGACGGCCTCGCCGTTCACTGTGGCGACGGCGTCGGCGCGCTCGGCGGCGTCGGGTGCGCCGGTCTTGCCGCATGCGGTGAGCGTCAGAAGCGGGGCCAGCAGCAGGGCGCTGCGGCAGTGTCGAAAACGGGTCATGGAGAATCCTCTTCGTTTGATGAACGGCCAACGCCGCGCTTCTGCGCCGCTTCTTCTGGGGTGAATGCGCTCACGCCGAGCGCATGAATGTCGGTCTGCATCAGCTCGCCGAGCGCACGATAGACGAGCTGGTGGCGGCGCACGACGTTCAGGCCATCGAACGCCGCGGCGACGATGCGCACGCGGAAATGACCGCGGCCGTCGCGTGCGCCGGCATGGCCGACATGCAGATGGCTGTCGTCGATCACTTCGATCTGCATCGTGTGCAGCGCCTCCTCCAGGCGCGCGCGAATCCGGGCGAGGCGCTCCGCGTTGACTGCGCCCGACCCGCCAAGTTCACTGGGCATCAGAGGGTCCTCCCGAGGGTTTGACGGTCGCGTCCGGGATTTTCGAGGACAGCCACGCTCCCTGCAGCAGTGCGAACGCGAGCGTCAGTCCGAGCATGCCGTACAGCTTGAAGTTGGCCCACACGTCGGTGTCGAAGTTTCGCGCGATGTAGAGATTCACCGCGCCCAGGGCGAAGAAGAACGCGATCCACATCCAGCTCAGCTTGAGCCATAGCGGACGTTCGAGCGTAAAGCTCGCCCCCAGCATCCGCTGGATCACGGGCTGCTCGCCGACAAAGTGGCTGAGCAGGAAGCCGGCCGCGAACAGCCAGTTCACCACGGTCACCTTCCATTTGATGAAGGCCTCGTCGTGAATCCAAAGGGTCAGGCCGCCGAACACCAGCACCAGGGCGCCGGAGATCAGCGCCATCGCGCTCACCTTGCGGTGACGAATCCATTGCACCGCCGTCTGCAGGACGACCGCGACGATGATCACGCCGGTGGCGACGTAGATGTCGGCGAGCTTGTACGCGACGAAGAATGCGATGACGGGGAAGAAGTCGAATAGCAGCTGCATGATGGGGGAGGGCTGGCCGGGCGGATATGATAGAGGAAGTGACTAGCGACTAGTGGCTCATTACTGCTGAATCGCCCCGGCGTATCGCGCCCGTCCTTCACGGCCGGCCGGATCTGGCGAAGACTCGTCTGAGCACGCGAATCCGCCAGTCGCTGGTCGCCAGTCACGAGCCACCGTCCCATGCCCAGCCGCTACCTAGAGATTCACCCGACCAACCCGCAGCCGCGCCTGATCCGCCAAGCGGTCGAGATCATTTGCGGCGGCGGAGTGGTCGTCTACCCGACAGATTCCAGCTATGCGCTCGGTTGTCACATCGGCGACAAGGCGGCCGTGGAGCGCATCTCGCGGATCCGTCAGACCGATAAGCACCATCATTTCACCCTGGTGTGCAACGATCTCTCGGAGATCGCGCGGTACGCGCGAGTCAACAATCAACAATACCGCACGCTCAAGGCGTTCACCCCGGGCCCCTACACCTTCATCCTGCAGGCTACGCGCGAGACGCCCAAGCGCCTGCAGAACCCGCGCCGCCGCACGATCGGGATCCGCGTGCCCGACCACCCCGTACCGCATGCGATGCTGCAGGCGCTCGGCGAGCCGCTGATGAGCTCCACCTTGCTGATGCCCGGCGAAGCTCACCCACTCACCGACGCGCGCGAGATCCAGGAGCGTCTGCTGCACGTGGTCGACGCCGTGATCGACGGCGGGAATTGCGGCTTCGAGCCCACCAGCGTCATCGATCTCGCAGGCCCGGCGCCCGTGATCTTGCGCCGCGGCCGAGGCGACCTCAGCGCCTTCGAGTAACCTGTTCCGATGCGTCGCCCTGCGCCCTCGACCAGTTCGCGCGCCAAGCTGCGTATAATGCCGAGGCATCGAAGCGGTCCTCGCGCCGCCTTCAACAAAGCGTCGTAACGCATTGAACTAACTTAGAAACACCTCCCGGCGCGCGCGACGGTGTTCGCGACGGCGGATTCTTCCATCGGTCAGAGGTTCCCAACGGCCTTGAGCGCCATCAACGTCCACAATCGCCGCGTGCTGTCCGGAATGCGCCCCACCGGCGCCTTGCATCTGGGCAACTATCACGGCGCACTCAAGAACTGGATCGAGCTCCAGTACCAGTACGAGTGCTACTTCTTCGTCGCCGACATCCACGCCCTCACCACCGGCTACGCCGACACCTCCAGGCTCGAGGAGTACGTCTGGGAGATGGTGATCGACTGGCTTGCGGCGGGCCTCAATCCGGCCAGCGCGACGATGTTCATCCAGTCGCGGGTGCCGGAGCATTCCGAACTGCAGCTGCTGCTGGCGATGATCACGCCGCTCGGCTGGCTCGAGCGCGTTCCGACCTACAAGGACCAGCAGGAGCAGCTCAAGGACCAGGATCTCGCCACTTACGGGTTTCTTGGCTACCCGCTGCTGCAGAGCGCCGACATTCTGCTGTACAAGCCAGCCTATATTCCGGTCGGGGAGGACCAGGTCGCCCACGTGGAGATCACCCGCGAAATCGCCCGGCGGTTCAATCACATTTACGGGCGCGAGGCCGACTTCGAAACAAAAGCGGAGAAGGCGATCCGCAATCTTGGCGGCCGTCATGGCGCGCGATACAGGGAGTTGCGCAGGCTTTTCCAGGAAAAGGGCGACGAGAGCGCCCTGGAGCAGGCGCGCGCCATGCTCGAAGGCAGCGCGCGGCTGACGCTGGCTGACCGCGAGCGGCTCCTCGGCTATCTCACGGGCGCCGGGCGCAGCATCCTCGTCGAGCCCGACGCGCTGCTGACGGCGACGCCGAAGGTGCCGGGACTGGACGGGCGCAAGATGTCCAAGTCCTACGGCAACACCATTGGACTGCGGGAAGACCCCGACTCGGTCGCGAAGAAGTTGAAGACGATGCAGACCGATCCGGCGCGAGTGCGCCGCACCGATCCGGGCGATCCGGACAAGTGTCCGGTCTGGGAGCTGCACAGGATCTACTCCGACCCCGACACTCAGGCCTGGGTGCAGGAGGGCTGCCGCTCAGCCGGCATCGGTTGCCTGGATTGCAAGAAGCGCCTCTCGGACGCCGTGGTCGCCGAGATCACCACGATCCGCGCCCGCGCGCAGGAATTCGAGAGCAACCGCGACCTGGTCCGAGGCATCATCGCCGAAGGATGCGAGAAGGCCCGCGACGTGGCGCGCCAGACGCTCGAAGAAGTGCATCAGGCCATGGGGATGAACTACAGGTGAGGAGCAGAAGCGGTTAGCGGATAGCGAATAGCCAGAGCGAGTAACGCGCTCGTCTTGACTATCCGCTATCCGCTATCCGCTTCCACATGCATGAAACCCGAACTCAAACTCGTAGAGGGCGCCGGTTCGCAGCTCGAGGCCGAAGCGCTCGCGCTGGAACCGGTTCCGCAGCAGGCGGAGATGCCGTTCGCGGTCGTCGAAGGCGAGCCGGTCACGCAACTGCCGCGCGACCTGTACATCCCGCCCGATGCGCTGCAGGTCTTCCTGGAGGCGTTCGAGGGCCCGCTCGACTTGCTGCTGTACCTGATCCGCAAACAGAACCTCGACATTCTCGACATTCCGATCGCCGAGATCACCCGACAGTACATGCAGTACATCGAGGTGATGACGGATCTGCAGCTCGAGCTCGCGGGCGAGTACCTGCTGATGGCCGCCATGCTGGCCGAGATCAAGTCGCGGATGCTCCTGCCGCGACCGGCCAGCGCCGATGGCGAGGAGGAAGAAGACCCGCGCGCCGAACTGGTGCGTCGCCTGCAGGAATACGAGCGCTTCAAGAAGGCCGCCGAAGATATCGACAAGCTGACCCGTCTGGAGCGCGACACGCTGCCGGCGGCAGTCGAGTTGGCCGAACGCAAGGTGGTGCGCATCCTGCCGCAGGTTACGCTGCAGGAGATGCTGCTCGCCTTTCGCGACGTGCTGCAGCGGGCCGAGATGTTCGCGCATCATCAAGTCGCCCGCGAGCGACTGTCGGTGCGTCAGCGCATGTCGGATATCCTCAGTGTATTGCGTGAGAAGGCGTTCATGGAGTTCGCGCAACTGTTCCGGCCGCAGGAAGGCCGGATGGGCGTCACCGTGACGTTCATCGCGATCCTCGAGCTCATGAAGGAAGGTCTGATCGAGATCGTGCAGGCGGAGGCGTACGCGCCGATCCACGTGCGCACGGCCGCCTCGCGCCGGTTCACGGTCGTCGAAGGCGGTGCGGCGGAAGCCGACGCCGAAAATCAGGCGGCGCTCGCGCAGCCCGCGCAACCGGACGAGGATGAGGAAGACGACCAGGACGAGGAGACTGCAGCGGGCGCAGCGGAGCTTCCGGAGCCGTCGGGCGAGACCATCGCTGGCGTTGAGCATCCGATCGCGCATGAAGCAGGGACGTACGCCCGGGGTGAAGCCGAGGCGGCCGCCGACGATCTGCACGGCGATCGCGACGATCCACCCGGGCCGCCGTCCGAACTCGACGCATCCGAGGACACGAACCCGGAACACTGAAGATGAACGAACACGAGCTCAAACACATCATCGAAGCGACGCTGCTGGCGGCCGGCCGGCCGGTCACGATGCAGCAACTGCTCGATCTCTTCGATGAACGCGAGCGGCCTACGGCCGAGCAAATGAAGGAGGCGCTCGAGCTGCTGGCGGCCGACTACGCGCAACGCGGTGTGGAGTTGGTGGAAGTGGCGAGCGGCTGGCGGATCCAGGTGCGCCCACGCACTGCACAGATCGTCTCGCGTCTCTGGCAGGAGCGGCCATCGCGTTACTCGCGCGCGCTGCTCGAGACGCTCGCGCTGATCGCCTACCGGCAACCGATCACGCGCAGCGAGATCGAGGAGATCCGCGGCGTTTCGATCAGCTCGACCATCATGCGCACCCTCCAGGAGCGCGGTTGGATTCGCACCGTCGGTCATCGTGAGGTGCCGGGCCGCCCGGAGCTCTTGGGTACGACTCGCGAGTTCCTCGACTATTTCGGCCTGAAGAGCCTCGATCAGCTGCCGACCCTGGCCGAGTTGAAGGACGTCGAAACCATCGGCGTGCAGCTCGAGCTGTCGGCTGGCGAGCCGGAGGCCTCGCAGGAGGAGCAATCCGAGGCGCAGGCCGTGGTGGAGGGTGCAGCAGCCGACGCCGAGTCTGCCGAGCGCTCATCCTCCGATGAGGAAATTCTCGCCCAGGGGGAATCGGCTGCAGCCGATTCGGCCGCGGAGGACGA
The DNA here is from genome assembly GCA_034005205.1 of Steroidobacteraceae bacterium. Classification (GTDB taxonomy): domain Bacteria; phylum Pseudomonadota; class Gammaproteobacteria; order Steroidobacterales; family Steroidobacteraceae; genus Steroidobacter. The sequence continues at coordinate 57,629 of JAVEVD010000003.1, forward strand.
CCATTCGCCAGCCACGGATGCGGAAAGCGAAAGCGAAGGCGATGCGCAGGAGTCTGAGCTTTCGGCGGACGATGTTGAGGAAGATTCCGAATCGACGCCCACGCTCGTCGCTTCGCAGGAGCAGGATGAGCGCACGCTCACCGATCCGCCGCGTGAGCCCTGACGCGCGCACAGCGCAGTCGACGGGGTTGCGCGAACGGGCCTGCCGATCGGGCCCACGGTTCACATACAGACGCACAGACCACGAACGTGTCCGAACGCCTCCATAAGGTGCTCGCTCAGCACGGTCTCGGCTCGCGCCGGGAGATCGAGAAATGGATGCTTGCTGGCCGTGTGCTGTTGAATTCGCGACCGGCGCAGCCCGGCGATCGTTACGCGCCCGGCGATCGCGTGTCCATCGACGGCAAGGACGTCACGGCGCGGCTGAAGGTCGTCAGCGCGCCGCGCGCGCTGATCTACCACAAGCCGCAAGGCCAACCGATCTCGCACGAAGGCGCGCCGACCAGCGAGCGCAAGAGCGTGATGGAATCGTTGCCTGCGCGACGAGGGTCGCGTTGGGTGATGGTGAACACAATGCAGGCCGGCGACAGCGGGTTGCTGCTGCTGACCAGCGACGGCCGTCTTGCCGACGCGCTGCGCCGTCGCGCCGAATCCATCCCCGCCGTGTACATGGTGCGCGTGCTGCTGCCGTTCCCCGAGTTCAATGTGGAGTCGCTGCCGACAAGCGTCGTCTACGACGAAAAGACGATCGAGTTCGAGGCGGTCGAGCTCGTCGGCCTGCGCGGCGCCGAATCAGGCGCCGAAGGCGCCAATCGTTGGTTCCGCGTCGAAGCGCGTCGCGCGCATCGGCGCGCAGCTGTGCGGGCTCTGTTCGAAAGCCGCGGCCTCAAGGTCAGTCGCGTGATCCAGGTTGAATTCGCCGGATTGTCGCTGCCGCGGGATCTGCCGCGCGGGCGGAGCCGCGCCGTGACGGAGCAGCAGGTTGCAGAGCTGTACGCTCTCGCCGAGCTGCCGGCGCCGCCGACGGCCAGAGAGGTTCACGAGCAGGGCGCCGGGCGCCGCAAGGGCGCCGGCGGCGCACGACGCCGGTCCGCGCCGGCGCGGCGCCCTATTGGCAATCGACGACCTGGCCGGTGACGCCGCGGCTGTCCGGGCCGAGCAGATAGAGGTAAGGGCCGACGATCGACTCGGGCTCGGGCAGGACGCTGCGATCCTCGGCCGGATACGCCTGCAGACGCATGTTGGTGCGCACTCTGCCCGGATTGATGCTGTTGACGCGAATCGCAGGCCGATGCTCGAACTCTTCGGCCAGCATGTGCATGAGCCCGTCGCTGGCCCACTTGGAGACCAGGTAGGCGCCCCAGAACGGACGCGGCGTGCGCACCACGTTGCTGGACGTGAACACGATGCTCGGATCGTCCGAGCGCTTCAGCAGCGGCAGGCAGCAGCGTGTGAGGATGAACGGCGAGTTGACGTTCACATGCATCGTGCGCATCCACTTCGCCACGTCGCAATGCTCGATGGGCGCTCGCTCGCCCAGCATCCCGGCGTTGTGCAGCAGAGCGTCCAGGCGGCCGAACTCCTTGTCCAGCGCGGCGCTCAGCTGCTCGTATTCCTGCGGCCCGGCCTTCTCGAAATCCAGAGGCAGGATGGAGGGGCGCGGCTGCTGCGCGCCGATGATCTGGTCGTACAGCGCCTCCAGCCGGCGCACGTTGCGGCCGTGCAGAATCACGCGCGCGCCATGCGCCGCCGCTGCAAGCGCAACGGCGCGTCCGATGCCGTCGCTCGCGCCGGTGATCAGGATGACGCGGTCGCGCAGCAGGTCCGGGGCGGGTTGGTAGGAGCGGGGGTCGATCATAAATTTTCCTGAAGCGGATAGCGGATGGCGGATAGCGGATAGTTCGGAAGGGCGTCGCCGCCGTTCGGCGCTGCGCCTCTCTGATAGTGGAGTAGCTAGAAGAGATTGGAGACTGCCCGTGCGGGGCGGGCGTTTCTGACCATCCGCTATCCGCTATCCGCTATCCGCTTCTGTGTCAGCCGGGCGGCGCGCCACGCCACCCAGGGTTTCTCGAAAGGGCCGAGCTCGACGCGTTCGCCGCCCACATCGTAATTGCATGCGGCGATGCGGTCGAGCAGGCGGCGATGCAATGCGGCGAGCACCGCGATCGGACGCAGCGCACGGTCCGGGGGCGCTGCCTCGAGGTTCTGGCGCGCAGAGTCGTGCAGTTCCTGCAGGACGCTTCGCGCTCGCGGATCGATCTCGCGGGCGCGCAGGTCGCTGGTCGTGAGTCCATGGGCGTCCATGCGATCCAGCGGCACGTACAGGAGGCCGTCGTAAGCGTCTTGCCGCAGATCACGGATGATCTCTGTTTGACGAACGCCCACGCCGACACGGTTCGCATAACTGCGCAGCGGCTCGGTGAGCGGCAGCGGGCGGATGAGTTGGGCCGCCACGAGTTCGACCGCCGCTCCTGCCGATCGAGAGCAGTATGCGCGCAGCTCGCGTGCGTCGTCGTAGGTCATGCGGGCGAGATCCATGTCGGCCGCAGCGATCACCTCGTGCAATTTCGCCAGCTCGGCGCGCTCCGCAGAGTCAGCCTGCAAAGCGCGCGTCGCAGGATGCTGCGCGGCGCCGTTGACCAGTCGGTCCACTTCCGCCCGCCACCACTGCAGGCGCGAGTGCGCTACTTCATGGTTTGCGCTGCGCGCCGATTCGCGAATCTCGGCGTCGATCGCGTACAGCGCCGTCACGCTCTCGCGCCGTGCTTCGGGCGTGTAGAGCAGGGAGAAGTAGCGCATCGAGCCGGGCGGCGCGGCCTGATTGGTCAGGGAGTGGTCGAGCATGAAGAAAGAAGCTGACAGCGGATCAGAAAAGCGCTTCATCCCTCTCGGTCGGCGCGAAGCGCCGTTGAAATTGCTGATCGAGCAGAATGGAAGTGGTCGCGAGACCACGCTTGCGGCTCTCTGGAAAGCACATGTTCAGCGTTTGCATGTGAACTCGGCGCGAGCTGCTCACGGTCGCGGCTCGCATCGCCGGATCGAAGCAGCGTATTGCCTGTCAGTCACGAGTCGCTAGTCGCTCCCTCTCTGCGCAGCCACATCATGTAATTCACATCGACATTGGCGCTGAGCCGGGCCGTGTTCTGCAGAGGATCGTAGGCGACTCCAGCGACGTCCTGGACGCTCAGGCCGGCGGCGCGGGCCCAGCGCGCCAGTTCGGAAGGCTTGATGAAGCGCTCGTAGGTATGCGTGCCGCGCGCCAACAGATTGAGCACGTACTCCGCGCCGACGACCGCCAGCAGCCAGGATTTCAGGTTGCGATTCAGTGTGGAGACGAAAATGTCCCCGCCCGGCTTGACCAGCATGTGCAGGTCGCGCAGCACGCGTTGCGGCTCGGGGACGTGCTCCAGCATTTCCATGCAGGTGACCACGTCGTACGCGCCGGCCGAGTGCGCCGCGTGCATTTCAGGGGATTCGCGCAGATAGCGCACGTCCACGCCCGACTCCAGCGCGTGCAGTTCGGCCACCTCGATCGTGAGCGGCGCCAGATCAAGGCCGGTGACCTGCGCGCCGCGTCGGGCCATGGCCTCGCTCAGCAACCCGCCGCCGCAGCCTACGTCCAGCACGCGTTTGCCCGCCAATCCGGCGCAGCGCTCCACGTACTGCAGACGAACGGGATTCAGGGCGTGCAGCGGACGGAACTCACCCTGCGGATCCCACCAGCGTTGCGCTACGGCGTCGAAGCGCGCGATCTCCGCGGGGTCGTGATTGGACGCCGCAGGCGTTGCTGCGTTTCGCGTTGGCGTCGATTCGATGGTCATGTTCGTCAGGCCGCCTGTGGACTCGAGCTATTCGGTTGGTTGGTAGCCGGCGGCGATGCGCTCGCGCCAGCGGGAGGCGCGCCGCAGGACCTCTTCGAGATCGATGTGCGCCAACCGCCCCTCGCGCACCAGCGCACGGCCTGCGACCCATACGTCGCTGACCTGCTCGCGGCTCGTCGCGTACACGAGTTGTGCAGCGACGTCGTAAACGGGCTGCGTGGCCGCACGGTTCAGATCGATGCAGCAGATATCGGCCCACTTGCCCTCGACCAGCGAGCCGACGACCTCGCTCAGACCGAGCGCCCGCGCGCCGTTCAGCGTCGCCGCCTGCAGCCAGTCGTGCGCATCGGGTCGCGGCTCGCCGGGATGGACGCCGCGGGCGAGCAGCGCCGCCGTGCGCATCTCATCGAGCATGTCGAGATCGTTGTTGCTGGCGGCGCCGTCCGTACCGAGCGCCACGGTCACGCCGCGTGCGGCGAGCGTTCCGGCGCGACATACTCCGACGCCCAGCTTGAGATTCGACTGCGGGCAATGCACGACGCTCAGGCCGGCGCGCGCTGCGCGCTCCACTTCATCCTCGTCCAGATGCACCATGTGGACCGCCGCCAGCAGCGGTGAGAGCAGGCCGAGCCGTTCGAGACGCGCGATCGTGCGCTCGCCGTCGCAGACGACCTCGCCGGATGATTCGTTCACGTGCATGGTCATCGGCAGCTCGAGCTCGTCGGCGTTACGTCGCACGCGGGCGAGCGCCTCATCGCCGAGCGCCCGCGGGCTGTACGGCGCCAGCGCCGTGCAGATCAGCGGATCGCCGCGGTACTCATCGTGCAGGCGCAGGCCCTTGTCCAGGCATTCGTCCGCCGAGCCCGCCCAGACGGTCGCCGCCTCGACGACCGGCAGCCCGACGCAGACGCGCATGCGCGCAGCAGCGGCGCATTGCGCCGTGACCTCCGGGAACAGGTGCATGTCCGCAAAACACGTCGTGCCGCCCGTGAGCATTTCGGCGATCGCCAGATCCACTCCGTCGCGCACGTAGTCGGCGTCGATCCAACGCCGCTCCGCCGGCCAGATCTGTTCTCGAAGCCAGCAATCCAGGTGCGGCGCCTCGGCGAAGCCCCGTAGCAGCGTCATGGCTGCATGCGTGTGCGCGTTTACGAAGCCGGGCAGGAGCACGTGCGTGGGCCGCTCGATGAGCGTCTGCGGGCTATAGCGGGCGAGCGCCTCCTGCGCGGGCAGCACGGCGATGATCCTGCCGCGCTGGACGGCGAGCGCGCCGTGCTCGAGCACGCGCCGCGCCGGCTCGATCGGAATGATCCAGCGGGCGGTGATCAGCGCGTCGATCTGTTCCATGAAGGCGTCGTTCGGAAAGCGTTTGCCTGGGCGCCTGGGCCCGGCAAAGGAGCGTGCAGCGGCAGCCTGGAAGTATAGCCTGCCGCTTGCGGAAGCGCCGCCGCGCAGCCGCCTGCAGCGCGTCGCTGTGCTAAGATTCACCCCTTCACCGACCGGATGTGCGGGCCCGCGAGTCTGCCCGCCCGGTCGCGGGACGAGCGGTGCGATAAGCGCGCTCCGCGACATCAACATTACGCCCGTCCGACCCGGAATCGAGCATTCACTCAAGGCGCCGCATGGCCGAAATCGCCCGCGAAGTTCTGCACGTCAATCTCGAAGACGAGATGCGCCAGTCGTATCTCGATTATGCGATGAGCGTCATCGTCGGCAGGGCCCTGCCGGACGTGCGCGACGGCCTCAAGCCCGTGCACCGACGCATCCTCTATGCGATGCACGAGAGCAACAACGTCGCCTCTCGCCCCTACGTGAAATGCGCTCGCGTGGTCGGCGACGTGCTCGGTAAATACCATCCGCACGGCGACTCCTCGGCCTACGACGCGCTGGTGCGCATGGCGCAGAGCTTCTCGATGCGCTACATGCTCATCGACGGTCAGGGCAATTTCGGCTCCATCGACGGCGATCCTCCGGCGGCCTACCGCTACACCGAGTGCCGCATGACCCCGCTCGCCGCGGAGTTGCTCGCGGACATCGACAGGGAAACGGTCGATTTCGTCGACAACTATGACGGCAAGGAGCAGGAGCCGGTGGTGCTGCCGACGCGCGCGCCGAACCTGCTCATAAACGGCGCTTCGGGCATCGCCGTCGGCATGGCCACCAACATCCCGCCGCACAACCTCGGCGAGGTCATCAACGCCTGCATCGCCTTGATCGACGACCCGGAGCTGTCGATCGGCGCGCTGATGCAGCACATACCGGGCCCGGATTTTCCGACCGCCGGCATCATCAACGGCTCGCAGGAAATCGCGCGGGCGTACATGACTGGCCGCGGCCGCCTGTATGTGCGCGCGCGCACCGAGATCGAAGAAGACGACAAGGGTCGCCAGACGATCGTGATCACCGAGCTGCCCTATCAGGTGAACAAGGCGCGCCTGCTCGAGCGCATCGCCGAGCTGGTGCGCGAGAAGGTCATCGAAGGCATCGCCGCCGACGGCTTGCGCGATGAGTCCGACAAGGACGGCATGCGCGTGGTCATCGAGCTCAGGCGCGGTGAAGTGGCCGACATCGTGCTCAACAAGCTGTTCAAGCACACGCCGATGGAGCAGGTGTTCGGCATCAACATGGTGGCCCTGCAGGATGGCCAGCCGCGGCTTCTCAATCTCAAGGAGATGCTCGAGGCGTTCCTGCGTCATCGCCGCGAGGTGGTCACTCGCCGCACCATTTATGACCTGCGCAAGGCCCGCGAGCGCGCCCACATCCTGGAAGGGCAGGCGGTCGCGCTCGCGAACATCGACGAGGTGATCGCGCTCATCAAAGCCTCCTCCTCGCCCGCCGAGGCGAAGGTCGCGCTGATGAACCGCGCCTGGACGCCGGGCCCGGTGACGCAGATGCTCGAGCGCGCCGGGCAGGTCGCCACGCGTCCCGACGGGCTCGCCAGCGAGTACGGACTGAAACCCGAGGGCTACCGGCTGTCCGACGTGCAGGCCCAGGCTATTCTCGACCTGCGCCTGCATCGCCTCACGGGGCTCGAGCAGGACAAGATCTGGGCGGAATTCCAGGAGCTGCTCGCACTGATTCAGGATCTCGGCGACATCCTGGCCCGACCGGAGCGCTTGCTCGCGGTGATCCGCGCGGAGCTCGAGGAAATACGCTCGAAGTACGCCGACCCGCGCCGCACGCAAATCGTCCAGGATCACTCCGATCTCACCATCGAAGACCTGATCGAGCAGCAGGACGTCGTGGTCACGCTGTCTCACGGCGGCTACGCCAAGGCGCAGCCCGTCACGGTGTACCAGGCGCAGCGCCGCGGCGGCCGCGGCAAGGCTGCGACCTCCGTCAAGGACGAGGATTTCGTCGACAAGCTGTTCGTGGCGAACACTCATGACACGCTGTTGTGCTTCTCGAGCGCCGGCAAGCTGTACTGGCTGAAGGTGTATCAGCTGCCTCAGGCGAGCCGCGGCTCGCGCGGCAAGCCGATCGTCAACCTGCTGCCCCTGCAGGAAGGCGAGCGCATCAATGCGGTCTTGCCGATCCACGAGTTCGAGGAAGCCAAGTTCGTGTTCATGGCCACCGCGAAGGGCACCGTCAAGAAGACCTCGCTCGAGGCGTTCTCGCGGCCGCGCCAGGCCGGGATCATCGCCATCGAGCTCGAGCCGGGCGACCGGCTGGTCGGCGCGGACATCACCGACGGCTCGCGCCAGATCATGCTCTGCTCGAGCGGCGGCAAGGCCGTCCGTTTCGAGGAGAATGACGTGCGTCCGATGGGTCGCACGGCGGCCGGCGTGCGCGGACTGCGCTTGCCGGAGGGAGAGGAGGTCATCTCGCTCATCACGCTCGACAGTCAGGGTATGGTGCTCACCGCATCGGAAAACGGTTACGGCAAGCGCACGCCGGTAGAGGATTTCCCGATCCATGGCCGTGGAGGGCAGGGCGTGATAGCGCTGCAGGTCACCGAGCGCAACGGTAAAGTGGTCGGCGCGCTGCAGGTCAAGCCGGACGATGAGATCATGCTGATCAGCTCGAGCGGCACGCTGGTGCGCACCTCGGTGGAGGAGGTGCCCGTCCAGGGCCGCAACACGCAAGGCGTGCGCTTGATTCGTCTCGACGAGGGCGATCGGCTCGTCGGCCTCGAGCGCATCGTCGCCGACGGCGCTGACGGCGCAAATGGCGACGCCAACGGCGAACCGTCCTCCGAATAGCGAGGTCAGCCAGCCCGAACCAAACCTCCCTTGCCCCGCGAGCGGGGCAAGGCCACTCACCAGTCAACACTTGCCAGTCACTCTCATGTCACGCGTTTTCAATTTCAGCGCCGGCCCCGCCGTACTGCCCGTCGAAGTCTTGGAACAAGCCCGCGAAGAACTGCTCGACTGGCGCGGAACCGGCATGTCCGTGATGGAGATGAGCCATCGCGGCAAGGCGTTCGTCTCGATCGCCGAGCAGGCCGAGGCGGATCTGCGCGAGCTCCTGCGAGTGCCGCAGAACTACAAGGTGCTGTTCCTGCAAGGCGGGGCGACCGCCCAGTTCGCCGGAGTTCCCCTGAACCTCGCGGGCCCCGACGCCGTGGTCGACTACGTGAACACTGGCTCGTGGTCGAAGAAGGCGATCGGCGAGGCGCAGAAGTACGCCAAGGTGAATGTGGCGGCGGACGCCGGCGCGCCGTATGCGTCGATTCCGGCGGTCGAGAGCTGGAAGCTGACGCCCGGCGCCGCGTACGTGCACTACACGCCCAACGAGACGATCGGCGGCGTGGAGTTCCACTTCACGCCGGATGTGGGCGATACGCCGCTCGTAGCAGATATGTCCTCGACGATCCTGTCGCGCCCGATCGATGTCGCGAAGTTCGGCGTGATCTATGCCGGCGCTCAGAAGAACATCGGGCCCGCCGGCCTCACCCTGGTGATCGTGCGCGAGGATCTGCTCGGGCGCGCGCGGGCCGGTACGCCTACGTTCATGGACTATGCCGCGATGGCGAAAGACGGCTCCATGCTGAACACGCCGCCGACTTTCTCCTGGTACATGGCCGGGCTGGTCTTCCAGTGGCTCAAGCGCCAGGGCGGCCTCGAGCGCATCGGCGAGCGCAATCGCGCCAAGGCGCAGAAGCTCTACGATGCGATCGACGCTTCGCCCTTTTACGGCAATCCGGTCGCGAAAGAGGCGCGATCCTGGATGAACGCGCCGTTCACGCTCGCCAAGCCGGAGCTCGACAAGACGTTCTGCGCAGAAGCCGCGGCGGCCGGCCTGGTCACGCTGGAAGGACATCGCTCGGTCGGCGGCATGCGCGCGAGTCTCTACAACGCCATGCCGATGGAAGGCGTCGATGCGCTCGTGGCGTTCATGAAGGAATTCGAGAGGAAATACGGTTGAGAAGCGCCTAACGGCCAGCGGCGGGGCCGGGAAGCCCATGGCCCGCCGCTGCGTGGAGCGCGCCGCCAGATATGTCCCAAGCACCAATCGCCAGCTGATAATCGCCAATCACCCGCTACGCCATGTCTTTCAAGATCCTCACGCTCAACAACATTTCCGTGCGCGGACTGGACCGCCTGCCTCGGGACCGCTACGAAATCGCTTCCGAGATCGGTCATCCGGATGCGGTGCTGGTGCGCTCGGCTGACATGCATCAGATGGATATTCCGGCGAGCGTCAAGGCCGTCGGCCGGGCCGGCGCGGGCACCAACAACATTCCGGTGGCGAAGCTCTCCAAGCGCGGCGTGCCGGTGTTCAACGCGCCCGGCGCCAACGCAAACGCGGTCAAGGAGCTGGTTGTCGCCGGCCTGTTCCTCGGCGCGCGCAACGTGTGCCAAGCTTGGGATTACGTGCGCCGACTCGAGGGCGGCGACGAGGAGCTCGAGAGAGCCGTCGAGCAGGGAAAGAAGAAGTATGTCGGCTACGAGCTGCCCGGCCGCACGCTGGGCGTAATCGGACTGGGGGCGATCGGCGTGGAAGTTGCCAACGCCGCGCACCTCCTCGGCATGCGGGTGCTCGGCTTCGATCCGCAGATCACGGTGCGGCGCGCTTGGCAATTGTCGTCCGGAGTGGAACAGGCGCTTTCTCTCGACGACCTGTTCTCGCGCTCGGACATGGTGACCGTGCACGTGCCGCTGACCGACGGCACGCGCGAACTGGTCAACGGCGCGCGTCTGCGGCTGCTGAAGGAGAAAGGCGTGCTGCTCAATTTCGCCCGAGCCGGCATCGTGGATCAGACGGCTGTGCTCGAGGCTCTGAACGACGGCCGGCTGGGCGCCTACATCTGCGATTTCCCCACCGCGCAGATCAAGGATCATCCCAAGGTGGTGGCGCTGCCCCACCTGGGCGCTTCTACGGGCGAGGCCGAGGAGAACTGCGCCGTGCTCGTGGCCGAGACGCTGCGCGACTTCCTCGAGAACGGCAATATCCGCAACTCCGTCAACTTCCCGGAAGCCGTTTTGCCGCGCAGTTCGGCCGCGACGCGCATCGCCATCGCCAATGAGAACGTGCCCAACATGGTGGGCCAGATATCGGCGGCGCTCGCGGCGGAGAACCTGAACATTGCAGACCTGCTCAACAAGTCGCGCGGCGAGCTGGCGTACACCCTGATCGACGTCGACGGGGCTGTGCCGCCCAGCGTCACCGACGCCGTGAGCCGCATCAACGGCGTGCTCGCAGTACGCGTGTTGTGAGCGCGCGCATGAAGAGCCGCCCTGCAAAGAATCGCGCTGCGAAGCCTGCTTCGCGGAAGCAGAAGTCGGTTGCGACGGCGGCGGCTTCGTCCGCGAGCGTATCGGGCAAGTTGGCTGGTGCGCGGACGAGCAGCGAACCGCTCGCGCCGCAGGATTTGGACGCCATCCGCGAGCGGATCGACGATATCGACCGCAGCATCCAGGCGCTGCTGAACGATCGCGCGCGCCTCGCGCAGCAGGTGGGCCTGTCCAAGACGGCGCAGGGACTGAGCACGGCCGACTTCTATCGGCCGGAGCGCGAGGCTGAGGTGCTGCGCAACGTGATCGAGCGCAACAAGGGGCCGCTGAGCAACGAGGAGCTCGTGCGATTGTTCCGCGAGATCATGTCGGCGTGTCTCGCACAGCAGGAGCCGCTGAAGGTTGCGTTCCTCGGTCCGGAGGGCACCTTTTCGCAACAAGCGGTGCTCAAGCATTTCGGTCACTCGGTGCGGGCGCTGTCGTTGCCGACCATCAACGAGGTGTTCGAGGAAGTACAGTCGGGGCGCGCCGATTTTGGCGTCGCGCCGATCGAGAATTCGACCGAAGGCGCCGTCAACCACACGCTCGACATGTTTCTGACCTCGCCGCTCAAGATCTGCGGTGAAGTGGAGCTGCGGATTCATCAGCACCTGATGGGCGTCATGCCCGGGCTGGATAGGATCGTGCGCGTTTGCTCGCATCAGCAGTCGCTTGCGCAATGCCGGCAATGGCTCAACGAGCATCTGCCGAACGCTGAGCGCGTGGCGGTCGCGAGCAACGCCGAGGCGGCGCGCCGCGCCCGCGACGAGAGCGGCACGGCGGCGATCGCCGGCGCCGTGGCCGCTGAGGTCTACGGACTCAACGTCATCGTCCCGCAGATCGAAGACGCGCCGGACAATACGACCCGCTTCTTCGTGATCGGGCGCAAGTTGTTCAGTGCAAGCGGCAAGGACAAGACGACGATCCTGGTCTCGGGCGACGACACGGCTTCGCCCGGCGTCCTGTACCGCCTGCTCGAGCCGCTGGCCCGCAATGGCATCAGCATGACGCGCATCGAATCGCGGCCCTCGCGACGGCGCAAGTGGGACTATGTCTTTTTCATCGACGTGGCGGGGCACGCCGAGGAGCCGCCGTTGCGCCAGGCGCTCGAGGAGCTGAAAAAGCGGGCTTCGCTGTTCCGGGTGCTCGGCTCCTATCCGAGCGCGGTCTTATGATTCGGTGAAGCCGGAAAGGTGAGAAGGTGAAAGGCGGGAGGCGGAAACGGACGGCGTCTTCCGCCTTGGTTGCGCCTCTCCCTGCTCACGCTCTCCCGCCCTCACGCCATGTCAGCCCGAGTCACCGCCATGCCTTTTGACCCGATCCCCCTGGCCGCACCCGGCGTACGCACTCTGGCGCCTTACGTTCCCGGCAAGCCCATCGAGGAGCTCGAACGCGAGTACGGCGTGCGCGACAGCATCAAGCTGGCGTCCAACGAAAACCCGCTTGGCCCCGGTCCGCGAGCGCAGCAGGCGATGGAGCAGGCGATCCGCAGCGTCGGTCTATATCCGGACGGCGGCGGCTTCGCGCTCAAGCAGGCGCTGGCGAACAAGCACGGCTGCGCCAGCGAGTGCATCACGCTCGGCAACGGCTCGAACGACGTGCTGGTGCTGATCGCCGAAGCCTTTCTCACACCGCAGAGTGAAGCGGTTTACTCGCAGTACGCGTTCGCGGTGTATCCGATCGCCGTGCAGGCGACCGGCGCGACGGCGCGTGTGGCGCCGGCGCTTCCGGCGAGTCACGCGATGTCGCTCGGCCATGATCTCGATGCGCTCGCAGAGTCGATCAATGAGCGCACCCGCGTGGTGTTCATCGCCAACCCGAACAATCCCACCGGCACATGGGTCGAGAAGGCGGCCCTGGAAAGCTTCATCCGCGCCGTTGCGCAGCATACGCTGGTGGTGGTGGACGAGGCGTATATCGAATATGTGGAGGACCCGCAGTTCGCCGATGCGAGCCGCTGGTTGTCTTCGTATCCGAACCTGATCGTCACGCGGACTTTCTCCAAGGCATACGGCCTTGCGGGCCTGCGCGTCGGATACGCGCTGTCGCATCCGGCGGTCGCCGACGTGCTCAATCGCGTGCGTCAGGCGTTCAACGTGAATTCCATCGCGTTGGCCGCCGCGCAAGCCGCGCTGCAGGACGGCGAGCACCTGCAACGCTCAGTGCAGCTCAACCGCGAGGGCCTGGCGCAAGTGACTGCCGGTCTGGACGAACTCGGCGTGCGTCACCTGCCGTCGCGCGGAAATTTCGTTCTGATCGATTGCGCTCGACCGGCCGCCCCTGTGTACGAGGCGATGCTGCGCCAAGGAGTGATCGTGCGCCCAGTCGGCGCGTACCAACTGCCGAACCATCTGCGCATCACGATCGGAACGGCCGCTCAGAATGAGCGTATGCTGGCCGCGCTGAAGCACGCGCTCGGCGCCTGAACCATTACCCCTGCACAGCGATGCAGCACTACGTAGCACATCCGGCCGGCGCAACCTGCGGCGTCATCCGTGTACCCGGCGACAAATCCATTTCACATCGCGCGCTCATGCTGGGCGGCGTCGCCGAGGGCGTTACCGAAGTCCGCGGCTTTCTGGAAAGCGAGGACTGCCTGGCGACCATGCGCGCGATGCGTGCGCTCGGCGTGAACGTCGAGCAACCGGCGCCGCACGAAGTGCGCGTACACGGCGTAGGATTGCGCGGCCTGAAGGCCGCCGGGCGCGATCTGGACGTGGGGAACTCCGGCACGGCCATGCGCCTCATGTGCGGTCTGTTGTCCGGACAGCGTTTCGACAGCGTACTGATCGGCGATCAATCGCTCATGAAGCGGCCGATGGAGCGGGTCGCCGCGCCGCTGCGCTTGATGGGTGCGAAAATCGAGACGGTTGAAGGCAAGCCGCCCGTGCGCATCGGCGCAGCGACCCGGCCGCTGTCGGCCATACGCTACGAGTTGCCCGTCGCGAGCGCGCAGGTGAAATCCGCCGTCCTGCTTGCGGGCCTGTACGGCGACGGACCGACCACGACGGTCGAGCCCGCCGTGACCCGCGACCACACCGAGCGGATGCTGCTCAGCTTCGGCTGTCCGCTGGAAACCGGCCGCGGCGAGGCGCGCCTCACGCCGCCCGAGCGGCTGACGGCCTGCACGCTCGAAGTGCCGGGCGATTTCTCGTCCGCGGCGTTCTTCATGGTCGCCGGTTCGATCGGCGGCGGCGAGGGGCTGACGATCACGCATGTCGGCGTGAACCCGACGCGCACCGGGCTGCTCGAGATCCTGGCCCTCATGGGGGCGGACATCAGGGTCGTGAATCACCGATCTGCCGGCGCCGAGCCGGTGGCGGATATCGAGGTGCGGCCGGCGCGGCTGCACGGCGTGCGGATTCCCGAGCGGCTGGTGCCGCTCGCGATCGACGAATTCCCGGTGCTGTTCATTGCGGCGGCCTGCGCCGAGGGCGAAACCGTGGTCACGGGCGCCGAGGAGCTGCGGGTCAAGGAAAGCGATCGCATCGCGGTGATGGCGAACGGCCTGGCGGCGATGGGCGTGGAGTGCGAGGTGCTGCGCGACGGCGCCCGCATCCAAGGCCGGCCGGACGGACCGGCGTTCGCCGGCGGGGAGATCGACAGTCACGGCGATCATCGCGTCGCCATGTCGTTCGCTGTCGCGAGTCTCAGAGCCGCAGCGCCCATCCGCATCCGCGATGTCGCCAATGTCGCGACATCGTTCCCCGATTTCCCCGGCGTCGCGCGCCAGGCTGGCCTGGACGTGAGGCTCGGCGATTGAGGCCGGCTGTGAGCGAGTCTGGCCGCATCCGCATCATCACCATCGACGGGCCCAGCGGATCGGGCAAAGGCACTGCGGCCCGAGCCCTCGCACAGCGGCTCGGCTGGCGTCTGCTGGACAGCGGTGCGCTCTACCGGCTGGTTGCGTACGCAGCTCGGCAGCGCGGGCTGGCGCCGCAGGACGAGTCAGGGCATGCCGCTCTCGCGCAGGCGCTCGACGTGACCTTCGACACGAACGAGCAGGGCCAGGAGGTCATCTGGCTGGCCGGCGAGGAGGTCAGCCGGAAGATCCGCACCGAGGCGGCCGGGGAAGACGCTTCGCGGGTCGCGGCCATGCCGGCGGTGCGCGCCGCGCTGCTGGAGCGTCAGCGAGCCTTCGCCGCCCCGCCTGGGCTGGTCGCCGATGGGCGCGACATGGGCACGGTCGTTTTCCCGGCCGCAGACCTCAAGATCTACCTGACGGCAAGCGCCGAGGAGCGCGCCCGACGTCGTCATAAGCAGTTGAAAGACAAGGGCCTCAGTGCTAACCTCGCCGCCCTTTCGCTGGAGATCGCCGAGCGCGATCGGCGCGACATGAGTCGCCCGATCGCCCCGCTCAGGCCTGCCGACGACGCGATCATCGTGGACTCCACGTCGATGTCCGCGGATGCGGTAGTCGAGCGAGTGCTTGAACTGGCCGCCGCCCGCTTCCCGGTGAATTGAGTTGACTGGCTCCGGCCGTTGCCGCCGGGCCGCAGTTTTTTTCTCGCGCCGCAGCGGATGTGCGGCGCTCGACCAACCACCCCTCGGCCCAGGGATCGAAGGCGCGAGGAGCAGCGGGCGTGCAGCGCCCCGGAAGCACTCATGACCGAAAGTTTTGCGCAACTGTTCGAAGAGAGCCTGGCCTCGCAGAAGATCAAGCCAGGCGCCATCCTGACCGGACGCGTGGTCGAAGTCGGCCCCGACATGGTTCTGGTCAACGCCGGCCTCAAGAGCGAGGCCGTGATCCCCGTCGAACAATTCAAGAACGAGCGCGGCGAGATCGAAGTCGCCGTGGGCGATGATGTGGAAGTCGCGCTCGACAGCGTCGAGGACGGTTCGGGCGAGACCCGGCTGTCGCGCGAGAAGGCCAAGCGCGCCCGCACCTGGGCCCGCCTCGAAGAGGCCTTCGAAAAACAGGAAGTCGTCAAGGGTGTGATCAATGGCCGCGTCAAGGGCGGCTTCACCGTCGAGATCGACTTCGTGCGCGCGTTCCTGCCCGGCTCGCTGGTGGATGTGCGCCCGGTGCGCGACCCGTCCTACCTCGAGGGCAAGACGCTCGAGTTCAAGGTCATCAAGCTCGATCAGAAGCGCAACAACGTCGTGGTGTCGCGTCGCGCGGTCGTCGAGCAGGAGTACAGCGCCGAGCGCGCCGAGCTCCTGGAGAAGCTGCAGGAGGGCGCCGTCATTCGCGGCACGGTCAAGAACCTCACCGACTACGGCGCGTTCGTCGACCTCGGCGGCATCGATGGTCTGCTGCACATCACCGACATGGCGTGGAAGCGCGTCAAGCATCCGTCCGAGGTGGTCACCGTCGGCGATGAGATCGACGTGCGCATCCTCAAATTCGACCGCGAGCGCCAGCGCGTGTCGCTCGGCATCAAGCAGCTCGGCGCCGATCCATGGCAGAACATCGCGCGCCGCTACCCGACCGGCACTCGCCTGTTCGGCAAGGTGACCAACATCGCCGACTACGGCTGTTTCGTCGAGATCGAGGAAGGCGTGGAAGGTCTGGTGCACGTCTCGGAAATGGACTGGACCAACAAGAACGTGAATCCCTCCAAGGTCGTGCACATCGGCCAGGAAGTGGAAGTCATGGTCCTCGACATCGACGAGGAGCGCCGCCGTATCTCGCTCGGCATCAAGCAGTGCCAGTCGAACCCGTGGAAGGAGTTCGGCGACAACTACAACCGCGGCGACCGCGTCAGCGGCCAGATCAAATCCATCACGGATTTCGGCATCTTCATCGGCCTGTCGGGCGGCATCGACGGCCTGGTGCACCTCTCGGACATCTCCTGGGATGTGCCCGGCGAGGAAGCCGTGCGCAACTATCAGAAGGGCCAGCAGGTCGAGGCCATGGTGCTGTCGATCGATCCGGAGCGCGAGCGCATCTCGCTCGGCATCAAGCAGCTCGCCAAGGATCCGTTCTCGACCTGGATCGCCGAGCACCCGAAGGGCACGATCGTCAAAGGACGGGTGCGCGAGGTCGACGCCAAGGGCGCCATCATCGACCTGGGCGGCGGCGTGGAAGGGCATTTGCGCGCTTCCGAGCTGTCGCGCGACCGCGTGGAGGATGCGCGCACGGTGCTCAAGGTGGATGAGGAGGTCGAGGCCAAGTTCACCAACGTGGACCGTAAGAGCCGCACGATCGCTCTGTCCATCAAGGCCAAGGAGATCCACGAGGAGGCCGAGGCGGTGCAGAGCTACCGCACCGGAGAGACCTCGAGCGGCACCAGTCTCGGCGATCTGTTGAAGGAGCAAATCGGCGGCCAGGACGCCTCCTGACATTTCGTCACAGCGCGGCGGCCCCCGAGGGCCGCCGCCGCATTTAGAAGCGCCCGGCGTTGCGGGGCTTCGAAGTTCGCGGCTAATAGCTTCTCCCCGGAGGAGCGGCCGGCTGTGGAAGAACAACAACGGGCCCGCGCATGACCAAATCGGAACTCATCGAGCTCATCGCAGCCAAGCAGAAGCATCTGCCGGCCAAGGACGTCGAGCTGGCGGTGAAGCAGATCCTGGAGATCATGAGCGATGCGCTCGCCCAGGGCGGGCGCATCGAAATCCGTGGGTTCGGCAGCTTTTCGCTCCATTTCCGGCCGCCGCGCCAAGGGCGCAATCCCAAGACCGGCGAAACGGTCGCGCTCTCGGGCAAGTACGTCCCTCACTTCAAGCCAGGCAAGGATCTGCGCGAGCGAGTGAACGAAGGGGCGGGGAATCCGATCAGGGACTGATTGAGAATTGAGAAGCGGTTAGCGGTTGGCGGTTAGCGGTTAGTTGGGAAGCCTGGGAGCCATTATCCACGCCCATGGCATGCACCGTATGAAGTAGGCGAAGGCTCGCCGACGGCAGGACGTTCTGGACGAAGCCGCTAATCCACCCCATGGCATGCAGCGTATAAAGTAAGCGGAGGCCCGCCGACGGCAGGACCTTCTGAACCAACCGCTAAATCCAGGCTCGTGGCAGGCATCGTGTGAAGTAAGCGGAGGCTCGCCGACGGCAGGATCTTCTGAACCAAGCGCCAAATCCAGGCTCATGGCATGCACCGAGTGAAGTAAGCGGAGGCGCCGCGACGGCAGGACCTTCTGAACTAACCGCTAGTCCACCCCCATGGCATGCAGCGTATAAAGTAAGCGGAGGCCCGCCGACGGCAGGAGCTTCTGAACCAACCGCTAAATCCAGGCTCGTGGCAGGCATCGTGTGAAGTAAGCGGAGGCTCGCCGACGGCAGGAATCTTGTGAACTAACCGCTAACCGCTAACCGCTAACCGCTTCTTTCCCCCAATGTCCCGTCTCCTCTTCCTCGGCTCGATCGTTCTCGCCGCCCTGCTGGCGCTGCTGGTCAGCGCCATGAATCTGGGGCGCGTGGAGATCGAGCTGGCTTTCGTGCGCTTCGTCGCGCCGCTCGGCCTGGCGCTGGTGGCGGCGTTCGTCGCCGGGCTCGTGGCCGGGCTCTTCGGGCGCGTCTACTGGACCGCCCAGTTGCTCGCCGAGCGCGGCCGCCTGCG
>JAVEVD010000003.1:75766-108477 GCA_034005205.1 Steroidobacteraceae bacterium
GAGCTTGCCGAGCGGGCCCGGCAGCAGGGTGATTTCGATGGCGCGCGAGAGCATCTGCACCGTGCGCGCGAAGTGCAGCGGCACTTCGCACGCAGCGCGCTCATCCGCGCCGATCTGGCGCTCGATATGAACGAACCGGAACTGGCGGCCTTGCTGTGCCAGCGCGTGGTGGAGCTGCATCCGCGGCTGCTGGCGCTCGCCTTGCCGCGCGTCATGCGCGCTCTGCGCGAGTCGGGCGGCGATCTGGCGAAGCGTTTCAATGCGTGGATCCGGCCGGAACCGGCGGCGCGCGCCGAACTTGCGTACGCGGCGATCGTCGCCGGGCTGGAAGAGGAGGCGTTCGTACGCGAATGCCTGCCCGACCTGCTGCGCGAGGACCCGAGCCTCGGCGAGATCGCCCACGCGCTCGCCGGCGACCCTGGCGCTCTCACCTCCGAACAACGGCGCGCGCTCGCCGCAGCGCTCGGCCGCATCCTGCGCCGTACGCAACGCTATCGCTGCGTCGATTGCGGTTTCGCCAGCGCTTCCCATTTCTGGCAGTGCCCGGGTTGCCGAAGCTGGGACGCGTTCGCGCCGGTCGCGCTGCTAGATGTGACGCCGGGGGTGTACAGGAGGAGCGGTTAGCGGCCAGTCGGAGGACCCACACATCTTCTCGACGCAATGAGATCTGACGCGCATGTAGCGGTTAGCTCAGAGGACCCGCGCCTCCTCGCGGCGGCGATGAGATCCGACGCGATGTGGCGGTTAGCTCAGAGGACCCGCACCTCTTCGCGGCGGCGATGAGATCCGACGCGCATGCCCGCCGCGGATCCTCCGAACTAACCGCTAACCGCTAACCGCTTCTTCTCCAATCTCCCCTAACCGCGCAATTATCTTCCTGCGCGCTGCGCACCAGCCGGGCCACACTTGCGTCGAGCGCGCGACAGCGCGCGACACCCGGAAATCAACTCGATGCTCAAGGAGAGGCTAATGTCGAAGAGTAATGTGGGCGCGCAGCGCAAGGTGCGCCGCGCGGTGCAGGCGCTGGTGGCGAGTCTCGTGCCGATGATGGCGTGGGCCGGGCCGGTGGACATCAACCAGGCGGATGCGGCGACCATCGCCCGTGAGCTGCAAGGAGTGGGGCTCAGTCGCGCGCAGGCGATCGTCGACTACCGCGAGAAGAACGGCGCCTTCAAGAGCGTCGACGATCTGCGCAAAGTGAAGGGTGTGGGCGCACGCACTCTGGAACTCAACCGCGCCAATATCCGTATTCAGGGTTCGACCGCAGCAAAAGGCGCCGGCTGAGGCGGCGGCGCGCCGCGTTCTTAGAAATCTGTGTGCGGCAGGCGACGCCCGCGAGGGCGTCGCCTCGTTCAGATATCATGGCCGCCGTCATTACGAATGGAGATGGGCGTGAAGACGGCGAAGCGGATCAGGACGGCGGTGTTTCCCGTGGCCGGGCGCGGCACGCGCTTTCTGCCGGCCACCAAGGCCAGTCCCAAGGAGATGCTGCCGATCGTAGACAAGCCGCTCATCCAGTACGCCGCCGAGGAGGCGCTCGCCGCCGGCGCGCACAAGCTCGTGTTCATCACCGGCAGCTCCAAACGAGCCATCGAGGATCATTTCGACAGCGACCACGAGTTGGAGGAGGCGCTTGAAGCGCAAGGGAAAAAGGAGCTGCTGCAGGCGCTCAAGGGCATCGTGCCCTCGTGGGCCAGCTGCATCTATATTCGCCAGCCATCGCCGCTCGGACTGGGGCACGCAGTATGGTGCGCCAAGCCAGTGGTCGGCGACGAGCCGTTCTTCGTGCACCTGGCGGACGACCTGATCGACGGACCGACGCCCTGCCTGCAGCAGATGGCCGCGCAGTGGAGCGAGCGCGGCGCGAGCGTGCTCGGCGTCGAGACTGTGCCGCGCAGCGAGACGGACAAGTACGGAATCGTCGCCACAGACGAACGTGAAGGGCGCATCAGTCGCGTGCGCCAGATCGTGGAGAAACCGCAGCCGGAGAAGGCGCCATCCACACTCGCGGTCGTGGGCCGCTACGCGCTGTCGCCGGCGATTTTCGAGAAGCTGGAGAGGACCGGGCGCGGCGCGGGCGGAGAAATCCAGCTCACCGACGCGATCGCAGCTCTGCTGGCGGACGAACCGGTGTACGCCTACGAGTTTGAAGGTAAACGCTACGATTGCGGCAGCAAGCTCGGCTATCTGCAGGCGACGGTGGAGTACGGCCTCAAGCACGAGGCGCTCGGCGGCACGTTCAGCGTCTACCTACGCGAGCTGGCGGGTCGTCTGAACGTGACGGCCAAGTCGGACGAAAGCCAGTAGCAGCAACGCAGCGAATCCGACCGGATCCATGCCGCCGCCTCCGCCGCCCTTGCGAGGCGCGTTCGCAGGCGTCGCTGACGCGTTGGACGGCGTGGCGATCCTCATCTCTGCAGCGCCTTGCGCGCCTTGATCGTCGGTCACGGTCAGGCGCAGCGTGAACTGCGTGGCGCCGCTTGCGCGAAGAAGCGTGGTCGCCTGCGTCGCGTCGGCCAAGGTGGGCGCGGCTCCGCTCACGTTCGTGATGCTCCAGGCGTAAGCGCCGATTTCGCGTCCGTCGGAGGCGAAGCTGCCGCTCGCGTCGATGGGCGTTTCGACGCCCGGCTGAATCGTCGCAGGCGCGTCGAGGATCGCAACGGGCCTTTGCGCCGCCAGCACGGCGGCGTGCGCATCGAGCATGCCGGCCCCGCAGGTCTGGGTGGTGCACACACATTCGTGCGCTTGGAGATCAGCGGCGCCGCTTGGAACGCGGCAGAGCGTGCTCGTGGTGGTGCTGCCCGAAGGGAATGCGGCGGCCGTCTCGCGCAGAATGGAGATGTAATGCGCTGGTTCGAGCCGCGAATTCACGGAGCGCATCAGGGCGGCGACGCCGGCCGCCAGCGGCGCGGAAAAACTGGTTCCCACGTTGTAGTTGAACTGATCCGTGTAGCCGGAGGAGGTCGGCGAGGTCAGCCCATGATTGGTCGCCGCAACGATGGAGAACAGACAGGGCTGCCCCGCGGAGGTGTTGACGCAATTGCCGCCTGGCGCACTGAGCGCGACCTGCGGCCCCAGGTTGCTGAACCCCACTTTCGTGCCCTCCTGGCGCAGCCCAGCCACACTCAGTACGCCGCGACAGTTGGCGGGCGCATCGACCGGGCCGCCGTCGTTGCCCACGGAAGCGACGATCAGCACGCCGTGCGCCGTGATCTCGTCCACTGCAGCCTGCTGTACGAGTGAGCAAGAACCGGCGCCCCCGAAACTCAGGTTGAGGATGCGTGCGGGATGAGGATTGGCGGGCGCGTTGGGGACGGGTAAACCCACGGCCCAGCGCATCCCCTCGAGGATGTCGGAATCGTAGCCGCCGCATTTGCCCAGCACGCGCACGGGCAGGATCAGCGCGCCCCACGCCGAGCCCGCCACGCCCAGGCCGTTGTTGGTGGTCGCGCCGATGAGGCTCGCTACGCGCGTGCCGTGCCACGAGCTGTTTGCCTGCGTTGCGCCTTCCGGGAGGCACTCGAACGCGTCGAAAGGCGGCTGCTGTGCTTCAGCCTCCGTGATCCAGTCGCCGGGATCGGACGCGTCCGCGTCCCGGCCGTCGCCGTCATTCGCCACCAAGGCGTCGCTGATGAAGTCGTATCCTGGAAGCAGCTTGCCGCCCTGTTCGACGCGACCGAGGTCTGGATGCTCGTAGCGCACGCCGGTGTCCAACACGGCGACCACCGTTGCGCCGCCCGTGGTGATGTCCCAGGCGCGCTCGGCGCGCGTTGCGGACGCCTGCTCGCTGAGCAAATACCACTGCTCGATGAACAGCGGGTCGCTCGGGACCGCGTGAGGGCGGCGGCGCATGTCAGGAACGGCGTACTCGATCTGTGGATCGCTGTTGAGCTGCGCAATCAGTTCGGCCAGCGCTTCGGGAGACGCCGCCCGCTCGAGCTTGAGCACCTCCAGCGCCGGCGAAAGAGACCGCTTGCGTTGCACGCGGGCGCCGGCGACGGAAGACCATTGTGAAAGCTTCGCCTCCGCTCCGACGCCGCCAGTCGGCGTGCGCCATTTCACGATGATCTGGTCGGTGCTCGTCGGGCGGGCATGCGGAGCGGGGCCGTACTCCATCGGCTGTCCTAGCGCCGCGGCCGCCCAGCCGAGCAGGAGTCCGAAGGCGATGTGCTTCTTCATACGCGCGTTCCGACTGGCCGGTCCGAGTGTACATCGCGGACAGGCGGGCGCAGCCGCGCGAATCGCGACTCAGAGCTGAAAACGGCGCACGTAAAGGAGGCTGGTCGCCCAGCTCCTTACGAGCCACGCCTCGATAGGTTTCCGGTGGATGGTCGTGCGGGCGTCAAGTCCGTGAATCTCACGCGTCGAGGATCGGCTGGGCTTATCGCTTCGGGGCGCTCGAAGCGAACGACGGACAGCGCCCCGCGGCGCCGCTCGGGCGGAAGGCGCTCAGCTACGATCGTTGAGCCGCCCGAGCGCGCTGCTGATCGCTTTCTCGAGCTTCTCGACGGCGACGTCGATGGCGACCCCGAGCGATTCGGCTTGGTGCGTCACCGCGATCGGCTGCAGCCCCGCCAGCCGCGCCTCGAGCACGCAGCGCATGTCCGCGCCGCCTTTGACGGCGTTCTGGTCGGAGAGGTGCGCCTCCACGCGAGTGATGCGGTCGGCGAAGTTCGCGAGCGCGCTTTCGATCTTGGTTTGCACACGAGCGGCGAGGCTCTCCCCACCCTGCACGTTCTTGTCGGTGTTCACCTGAATCTGCATGGCCTGTTCAGCAACCTCTTTCTCTTGAAAAATCAGCGAGACTTGTTTTTTCGGGCGCTCTCGACGCGCTCCCGTGCGGGACGCCGCGCCTCCGCGGGGCTTGCCGTCGCATCAGCGCGCCGTTGCCGCCGTACCAGCGTACCAGGCGTCTTGACGCGTGTGCGCTAGGGCATGGTGGGCTCTCCTCGGCTATTCGTCCGCGCGGCGCGGACCCCGGGTCCGGCGCTCGGCCCGCTTCGAGCCAACGTATCGAGACCCTACAAGTTCCTCGAAGCGCCGCCAAGGGCGGGCAGAGGTGTAGCTGGCCAAATTCCTGGAAATAACCTGTTGGGTTCCCGCAGGCGTCGCCGCAGCGTGTAAAATCACCGCCGTACGCCGGCGCTGCAGCGCAGCCCGGCGTTCGTTTTTGGACCCGCCGGCGCCCGTGCACTCGAGGCTGTCCCGGGGCGCGGGTCGGAGCTCCGCCCACGCGACGCTCGCGTGACCCGACACGGCCGCCTCCGCCGCCGCGCCGCATGTAACCCTCAACCGCTTCGTTCCGAGATGCTCGCCACTTCCAATCTGACCATCCAGTTCGGCTCCAAGCCGCTGTTCGAGAATGTCACGCTCAAGTTCGCCGACGGCAATCGCTATGGCCTGATCGGCGCCAACGGCTGCGGCAAATCCACGTTCATGAAGATCCTTGGGGGAGAGATCGAGCAGAGTTCCGGCGAGGTGATGCTGCAAGCGGGCCTCAGACTCGGGAAGCTGCGCCAGGATCAGTTCGCGTACGAGGACGAGCGCGTGCTCGACGTCGTCATGCAAGGGCACGAGGAAATGTGGCGCGCAATGCAGGAGCGCGACGCCATCTACGCCAACCCAGAGGCGAGCGACGAGGACTACATGCGCGCTGCGGAGCTCGAGCACAAGTTCGCCGAATACGGCGGCTATACGGCCGAGGCGCGCGCCGCCGCGCTGCTGGCGGGGGCGGGAATCGAGGAGTCGCTCCACAATGGCCCGATGCGCGAGGTGGCGCCTGGCTGGAAGCTGCGCGTCTTGCTCGCGCAGGCGTTGTTCTCGAATCCGGACGTGCTGCTGCTCGACGAGCCGACCAATAATCTGGACATCAACTCGATCCGCTGGCTCGAAGGCGTGCTCAACGACTACGACGCCACCATGATCATCATCAGCCACGACCGACACTTCCTCAACCAGGTCTGCACGCACATAGCGGACGTGGATTACGGGCAGATCAAGATCTGGCCCGGCAATTACGACGACTTCATGCTGGCTTCCGTCCGGGCGCGCGAGCTGGCGGCGGCGGCCAACGCCAAGGCGAAGGAGCGCGTCGCGGAGCTGCAGGAGTTCGTGCGGCGCTTCTCCGCCAATGCTTCGAAGGCGCGCCAGGCGACCTCGCGCCGCAAGCAGATCGACAAGATCAAGATCGAGGAGATGAAGCCTTCCTCGCGGCAGCATCCCTACATTCGTTTCGAGCAGGCGAAGAAGCTCTATCGCAACGCCGTTGCGGTGGAAGATCTGAGCTTTGCGTATCCGGGCGGCGAGGGCCAAGTGCTCCGCAACATGAGCTTCGGCGTGGAGGCCGGGGAGCGCATCGCGGTGATCGGCGCGAACGGCGTCGGCAAGACCACCTTGCTCCGCTGCCTGGCGGGCGACCTCGAGCCGACGAGCGGCGTTGTCGAGTGGGTCGAGAACGCGAGCCTCGGCTACATGCCGCAGGATCCGCAGGCGGAGTTCGCCCGGAAGATCGATCTGTTCACCTGGATGAGCGAGTGGAAATCGGCCGCCGATGACGACCAGATCGTACGCGCCACGCTCGGCCGCCTGCTGTTCTCCGGCGATGAGACCCGCAAGCCGGTCACCGTGCTGTCCGGCGGTGAGAAAGGCCGCATGATGTACGGCAAGCTGATGCTCACCCGGCCCAACGTGCTGTTGCTCGATGAACCCACCAACCACATGGACATGGAGACGATCGAATCCCTGCAGATCGGGCTCGAGAAGTATCCCGGGACGCTCATCTTCGTCTCGCACGATCGCGAGTTCGTCGCCGGTCTAGCCACTCGCATTATCGAGCTCAAGCCCGGCGGCGAGTTCATTGATTTCAGCGGCTCCTACGACGAGTATCTGCAGGCCCAGGGTTTCGAGCAGAAGCGCTTGGCCGCCGCTGGGTAGTCTGCGCGGCAGGCGTCGGCATGGCGGAGGCGTGCGCCGCGCGCCGCCCGAAGAGAATTCAATCAGTTGAGTACGACTGTTCGTATCCCAGTGTATGTTCAGCCGCGCGCAGCGCGGACGGTCGTCGCGGGCATGCACGACGGTGCGATCAAGATCCGCCTCGCGGCGCCGCCCGTAGACGGGGCGGCCAACGCAGCGCTCGTCGAGTTCATCGCTGAGCGGCTCGGACTGGCGAAGGCGAGGGTGCGCATCGTCGCGGGCCAGTCCAGTCGCCGCAAAATCGTCGAGGTCGAGTCGAGCGCCAGCCCCGCCGAGATCGAAGCGGCGCTCGGGACGCACGTCGCCCGGTGACGACAGTGGGCGCGGCGCGCCCGCACTCGACCTCGGCGCCTGTGACTGGGCGTTCCTCTCGATAGCCGCCATTCCTCGACGAGCGACGGGCGGCCCTGCTCGAGCTCGCCGCCCACGCCGCGAGTCCATGGTGCGTCCGACGCGCGCTCCTCGGGGGCGCTTGCTCAGCGTTTGTCTGCAGCGCGCCGCTGCGAACGCTACAATCGTGCGCGACCGAGTTCCTGGTAAACGCTGAACAGTGCTGCCGATGAGAACAGTAGCTTCGCGAACCCTTGCCTTACGATCGCTTGCACTCTGCCCGATCAGCAGCCTGCAGGCTTGATCAGCGCTTACCTAGCCGAATATCTCGAGTTCTGAATGAGCAAAACCAGCGCCGCCCAGGAAGCCCCCTGCGAGATCCGCTTCGGACAGGTGGGGCTGGCGCAGCTTCGGCTCCGTTCGAAAGATCCGCACGCCGTGCGCGCCGAACTCGCCGCACGGCTGGCGGCCGCTCCGCAGTTGTTCGAGCGCACCGCGTTGTGCCTGGATCTGAGCACGCTCGAAAGCGAGCTTTCGGCGGCGGAGTTGCGCGCCGTGCTCGATGCGACGCAGGCGGCCGGGTTCTTTCCCGTCGGTCTCATTCAGAGTGAATCGACCGATGCGCTGGCGCGCGAAGTGAACCTGCCGGTGCTTTCGCAATGGCGGGCGCCGCCGAAGCCGGCGCTCGGAGCATTGCTCAGGGGCATTTCACCTGCGCCGCGGACGCAGTCCGAAGCGCAGCTTGAGCCCAGGCCGGAGCCGCCGCCGGCCGCCGCGGAATCTGCGGCCGCACCGCCAACCCCGGTCGCCCTGCTGCACCAACAGCCGGTTCGCTCCGGACAGCGCGTCTATGCGCGCAGCCGCGATCTGATCGTCACCGCTGCGGTCGGCGCCGGCGCCGAGGTGATGGCGGACGGTTGCGTGCACGTCTACGGATCACTGCGCGGCCGGGCGCTCGCCGGCGCGCGCGGCGAAACGTCGGCGCGAGTGTTCTGCCAGGAATTCAACGCGGAGCTGGTGTCCATCGCCGGCGTGTTCCGCGTCTTCGAAACCATACCGCCCGAGCTGGCCGGCAAACCCGTGCAGGCCTGGCTGGATGGCGAGGACCTGCGTTTCGCCCGGATCGGCGCGTGAGCCGACGGGCTTCCACTTCGGGGAGATCGACCATTGAGTGAGATCATCGTAGTCACCTCCGGCAAGGGAGGCGTCGGCAAGACGACCACCTCCGCAAGCCTCGCCTGCGGGCTGGCGCGTCGCGGCAAGAAAGTCGCCGTGATCGATTTCGACGTCGGCTTGCGCAACCTCGACCTGGTGATGGGCTGTGAGCGGCGGGTGGTCTACGACTTCGTCAACGTGCTCCAGGGCGACTGCACGCTCAAGCAGGCGTTGATCAAGGACAAGCGGCTCGACACCCTCTATCTGCTCGCCGCTTCGCAGACGCGCGACAAGGACGCGCTCAGCGCCGACGGCGTGCGGCGCGTGCTCGACGAGCTGAGCGCCGACGGCTTCGACTACATCCTGTGCGACTCGCCGGCCGGCATCGAGAAGGGCGCACATCTCGCGATGTACTTCGCCGACCGTGCGATCGTCGTGGTGAATCCGGAAGTCTCCTCGGTGCGCGATTCCGACAGGATCCTCGGGCTGCTCGCGAGCAAGACGCAGCGCGCCGAGAAAGACAACGGCCGTGTGAAGGAACATCTGCTGCTCACACGCTACAGCCCCAAGCGCGTCGCGACCGGCGAGATGATGAGCGTCGCTGACGTGAAGGAGATCCTGGGCGTCGAAGTGATCGGAGTGATTCCTGAGTCCCCGGACGTGCTCGCCGCGTCCAACGCCGGCACCCCGGTGATACTGAACGACGCGAGCATCGTCTCGCGGGCCTACGAAGACGCCGTCTCTCGGCTGCTGGGCGATGAGATCGCGCTGCGATTCATCGACGAGCCGAAGAAAGGCATCCTGTCGCGCATCTTCGGGGGCTGAACATGGGTCTGCTCGCATTCTTCCGCCGCACGCCTCAGACGGCCAGCCTCGCCAAGGAGCGTCTGCGCATCATCGTTGCGCAGGAGCGCAGCAATCGCAGCGGCCCGGATTATCTGCCGCTGCTGCGCCGTGAGCTGCTGGAAGTCATCCGCAAGTACGTCAATGTCGATCCGGAAGCCATCCAGATCAATCTCGAGAAGGAGGACGGGCACGAAGTGCTCGAGCTTTCCGTCGCGCTTCCGGAGAAGGGAGGCGCCTGAACCCCGGGCGACCTCCCCGGCGCGTCCCCGCCCGCGGAGTGGATGCGCCACCACGTTTTCGAACTGCGTCCTGCCGCGTGAGCGCGGCAGCGTGCGTGGCGCGAGCCGCAGGGCTCTTGCGCCCGCTTCCAGCCTTCCCGCATGCGCGAGGGAGGTCTCGAGTAGTGCAGGAGCTCACCCATGCCGCACAACACATTCAACAGCGCCGCGCCCGAGCGCGTCGAATTCGCAGGCCGGATCGTCATGATCGGCTGCGGCAGCATCGGCCAAGCCGTGCTGCCGGTGCTCGGCCGCCATGTCACGCTGGAGCAAGAGCAGGTCGTCGTGCTGTCGGCCGACGAGCAGGGCCGCATAATCGCCGAGGATTGCGGCGCGCACTTCATGCATGCGCACCTCACGCCGGGCAATCACCGCAAGATCCTCAACCGCCACGTGAGGCCCGGCGATCTGGTGCTGAATCTCTCGATCAACGTGTCGAGCCTCGACCTGATCCGCTTCTGCGCGGATCGCGAGGCGCTCTACGTGGACACCTCGATCGAGCCCTG
This sequence comes from Steroidobacteraceae bacterium, assembly GCA_034005205.1. GTDB lineage: Bacteria > Pseudomonadota > Gammaproteobacteria > Steroidobacterales > Steroidobacteraceae > Steroidobacter. The sequence continues at coordinate 85,854 of JAVEVD010000003.1, forward strand.
GCCGGGTGTATTCGCCAACCCGATGCTCGACATGCGCCAGCGCACCAATTTCCTGGTGCGCGAGAAGGCGCTGCAGCTCGCCCAGGAACTCGGGCCGGATGCGCCCACCGCGGTGGTCGATCACGGCGCCAACCCGGGCCTGGTGTCGCACTTCGTCAAGCGCGCGCTGCTCGATCTCGATCGCAAGCTCCGCAAGGGCGCGGCTCAGCCGAAGAGCCGCGAGGATTGGGCGAATCTCGCACGCGAGCTCGAGGTGTGCGTGATCCAGATCGCCGAACGCGACACGCAGGCGAGCGATCGGCCGAAGCGCCACGGCGAGTTCATCAACACGTGGTCCATCGACGGGTTCGTCGATGAGCTGATGCAGCCGGCGGAGCTGTCGATCGGCACGGAGGAGAAAAACGTGCCGAAGGGCGCGCGCCAGCATCGCACCGGCTCCTCGACGCTATATCTGCCGCGCCCGGGCGGGGGCACGTTCGCGCGCAGTTGGACGCCTTCCGTGGGCGGCTACCAGGGCATGCTGGTCACGCACGATGAGGTGTTCTCGATCGCGGACTACCTGTCGCTGCGCGACGGTCGCAAGTTCGTCTATCGGCCGACAGTGATGTTCGTGTACCACGCGTGCGACGACGCCATGCTCTCCGCATTGGAGCTGGAAGGGCGCGGATGGCAGATGCAGCCTGCGAGACGACGGCTCGGCGAGGACATCGTCGCAGGCATGGACGAGCTCGGCGTGCTGCTTGCCGGGCATGCGAAGAACGCGTACTGGTACGGCTCGCAGCTCACTATCGAAGAAGCGCGCCGCCATGTCGGCTTCGCGAACGCGACGACGGTGCAGGTGATGGCGGGCGCGCTCTCGGCCACAGTCTGGGCGCTGCGGCATCCGCGCCGCGGCGTCGTCGAGCCGGACGAGATCGACTACGAGGAATGTCTGGCCATCGCGGGTCCATATCTCGGCAAGCTGACCGGCGCTTTCACCGACTGGACGCCGTTGCAGGGACGCGGCGAGCTGTTCCCGGAGAACCTCGACGTCGACAGTCCGTGGCGGCTGCAGAATATCCGCGGGCGGCAGTGGGTGGCGTGAGCCGGCTGCGCCCGCGTCAGGCTCACCTATGCGGCCGTGAGACCGCGGATCGCTCTACGCTGCGAAGTTTGCGCTGGCATGGCTTCTGTTTGCCTCGACAGCCCCGGCCCACCAGAATCATGTTCTGAGACTGGCGTCGTCCATAACGATTCCCATGCGGCCTGTGCTGGGGTCACACAGAGGACCGGACATTGATCGAGACAACTCTCGTTATCGCTGTTCTTGTGGGGATGGTGCTTTCGGGAATGGCGACATGGGCGCTGGGCGGCCGCACTCGCGAGGCCCTCGCGGAAGCTCGGGCGCGGCTCGCGTCGCTGGAGAAGCAACTCGCGGAATCGGGCCAGGAACTGGAAACGGCTCGTGCGGACGCCGCCGCAGCGGCGGCCGCGCTGCGCGCCGAAGCTGCGCAGCGCGCCAAGGCCGAGGCGCTGAGCGCGCGCGTGCCGCAGCTCGAACAGGAGCTCGATCAACAGCGGCGCATGGCCGCGGAGCGGCACGCAGAAATCGGCAAACTTCAGACGCGGCTGGACGAGCAGCAGAAGGCGGCGGAAGAGAAGCTCAAGCTCTTGAACGAGGCGGAAATGTCGCTTTCCAACGCATTCAAGGCGCTGTCCGCCGAAGCGCTGAAGCACAACAACCAGAGCTTCCTGCAGCTCGCGACGGCTTCACTCGAAAAATTCCACGAAACGGCCAAGGGCGAGCTGGAGGCGCGCCACAAGGCCGTGGACTCGCTGGTGGCGCCGATCAAGGAGTCGCTGCAGAAAGTCGACGGCAAGCTCGGCGAAATGGAGAAGAGCCGCCAGTCGGCATACGCGGCGCTCAACGAGCAACTGCGCGGACTGGTCGAGACGCACTTGCCGATGCTCCGCAGCGAGACTTCGAATCTCGTGAAAGCGTTGCGTCAGCCGACCGTGCGCGGCCGCTGGGGCGAGATCCAGCTTCGCCGTGTGGTCGAGATGGCTGGCATGATCGACCACTGCGATTTCTTCGAGCAGCAGAGCAGCACGAGCGAAGAAGGGCGCTTGCGGCCCGATCTCATCGTCAAGCTGCCGGGCGGCAAGCAGATCGTCATCGACGCGAAAGCGCCGGTGTCGGCGTACCTCGAAGCCGCGGAAGCACAGGACGACGCTGCGCGCCAACTGCACCTCGAACGTCACGCGCAGCAGGTGCGAAGCCACGTGACGGCGCTTGGCCGCAAGGCGTACTGGGATGCGTTCAAGCCCTCGCCGGAGTTCGTGATCATGTTCCTGCCCGGCGAGATGTTTTTCAGCGCCGCCCTGCAGGAAGATCCTGAGCTGATCGAGTTCGGCGTCAACGAGAAAGTCGTGCCGGCCACGCCGACGACGCTGATCGCGCTGCTGCGTGCGGTGGCGTACGGCTGGCGGCAGGAAGCGCTCGCAATCAACGCCCAGGAAGTGGCGGATCTCGGCAAGCAGCTCTATGAGCGGGTGGCGAGGCTCTCCGGGCATTGGAGCGACGTCGGGCAGCGTCTCAGCAAGGCGGTCGAGGCGTACAACAAGTCCGTCGTGACGCTCGAGTCGCGCGTATTGGTCTCCGCCCGGCGTTTCGCGGAGCTGAAGGCGGCGCCGTCGGATGGCGAGATCGAAGCGGTGCAGCAGATCGAGAGCCTGCCGCGGGCCCTGCAGGCGCCCGAGCTGGTGGTGGGGAAGGCCCAGGAGGTGGACGCGTAGCGGGGACGCTCCGGTCCTTTGCTGCAGATCCGAAAGGACGTGCGGCGGCTGCGCCCCGCCGCGGTCAGCCGTCAGTCAGAGCCAGGAGGCGCCGGATTACGCGCTTTCTCCGGCTAACCGCTTCGAAGCAAGCGCCATTCGAATCGATCCGTAATCAGCTCTTCTTGGATGTCTTGGCGTAAAAGCCGCCGAGGACGGATTCGACTTGCGAGCTGCGACACTTCGGGCACTGCGGGCGCGCCTTCTCGTGTTCGGCGATGCTCTCGATCCGCTCGAATTGGTGGCGGCATTTTTTGCAGCGGTACTCGTACGTGGGCATTGCTGTTTGCTCCGTCGGTCGGGCTCGCAACGCACCGCGCGAGTGCGGGTTCCACGACCAGCGGCTCGAGGCGCCTTTCGGCCAGGGGCTCAGCGGACTGCATTTCTTGCTCGCGCGAAGCCTCGAGGGTACGTTAAGCCGCCCTGAATGCGAGCGTCAGTGGACTGCCGAGATTCGTCGGCGACCGCTGCGGCGCATCGAGGGGCGCCCCCTCAGACGCGCCGAGGCCCCGGTGAAAGACTTCCAGCTCCGCAGCACGCATCGCCCTTTCCTTGTTCTGATCCTTGCGCTGATCGTCGTTCCGGCCGTTTACGCCGGCGGCGGGCAGCCCGTGCGCGCCGAGCGCGGCATGGTGGTGAGCGTGCACGAGCTCGCCTCCCGCGCCGGAGTACAGATGCTCCAGGCCGGCGGCAACGCGGTGGACGCCGCGGTCGCTACGGGATTCGCGCTCGCGGTCGTGCATCCCGCCGCCGGCAACATCGGCGGCGGAGGCTTCATGCTGATTCGCATGCACGATGGCGCCGCGCATTTCGTGGACTATCGCGAGACGGCGCCCGGAAAGGCGACTGCGACCATGTACCAGGACGAGAAAGGCGAGGTGATTCCCAACCTGAGCCGCCTCGGCTACAAGGCGGTGGCCGTGCCGGGATCAGTCAAAGGCATGGTGCACGCCCAGACGCGCTACGGGAAACTCACGCTCAAGCAGACGATCGCGCCCGCCATCCGTCTGGCGCGCGAGGGCTATGCGCTTTCCTGGGGCGATGCGCGCGCCATGAGCGACGATACGGGGCTCGCACAATTCGCCGACTCGCGCCGCATCTTCCAGAACGACGGCAAGGGCTGGCGCGCCGGCGACATCTTCAGGCAGCCGGAGCTTGCGCGCACGCTCGAGCGTATCGCTGCGGATCCCGAGGACTTCTACCGTGGCCGGATGGCGCGCGAGATCGCCGAGTTCGTGCAGGCGGGCGGTGGGCTGATCACGGTCGAGGACCTGGCGAACTACGAAGTGCGCGAGCGCGAGCCGGTGCGCGGGACCTATCGCGGCTCGGAGATTCTCAGCGCGCCGCCGCCTTCCTCGGGCGGCATCGCGCTGATCGAGACGCTCAACATACTGGAAGGCTACGACATCGCGAAGGCGGGCTTCCGCTCGGCCGAATCCATCCATCTGATCACCGAGGCTTATCGCCGCGCCTTCTACGATCGCGCGCAGTATCTCGGCGATCCGCAATTCAGCGACGTGCCGGTGATGGAGCTGATGGACCGCGAGTACGCGGCGGCCTGGCGCAAGTCCATCGATCCGCAGCGCGCAAGTCGCTCGGCGGCGCTCGAGCGACCGCCGACTTCACCGCGGCTCATGCAGTACGCCGCCGAGCATCCCGTGTTCGCGCCGGCGCGCGAATCCACGGATACGACCCACTACTCGGTGGTGGACGAGCAGGGCAATGCGGTGTCGGTCACTACGACCATCAACGGCTCCTTCGGCTCCAAGGTGACCGTTGGTTCGCTCGGTTTCCTGCTCAACAACGAGATGGACGATTTTTCCGCGAAAGCCGGCGCGGCCAACATGTTCGGACTCATTCAGAGCGAGGAGAACGCGGTTGGTCCGAACAAGCGCCCGCTATCGGCCATGACGCCGACCATCGTGCTCAAGGACGGCAGACTCTGGCTGGTGCTCGGCTCCCCCGGAGGCCCGACGATCATCACGACCGTGGTCAACATCCTGATCGGCGTCGTCGATTTCGGCCTCGACATCCAGCAGGCCGTCAACGCGCCGCGTTTCCACCATCAATGGGTTCCCGATCGCATTCTGCTGGAACGCGATCGGCACTCGCCGGACACCGTGAGGCTCCTCGAAGCAATGGGCCACTCGATTTCGTTCGGCGGCCGCGGGGACGGTGAGTGCATCCAGATCGATCTGCAAACCGGACTGCGGCTCGGCGCGAGCGACATCCGCAACGAGAACGGCAGGGCGATCGGGTACTGAGCCGCGCGAGCGCTGGACAAGAGCGACGAAGTCGCGGCGCCGTGGTTTGTTAAGGGGCGATTCGTCTCACGACGTCATCTTCCTGCGGACGCTCGTTTCATCAAGTCGGCGAGGAACCAGATCGCCGATCAGGCGTTGCGCAGTCAACTAAGGAGGAGCGTACTTCACCGAGGAGGACAGTCATGAAACCGTGCGCAGGATATCTCGCTCCGGTCGTGGCGCTATTGCTGCCAGGAACCGCCGCGCTCGCGCAGGAAGGCGACGACAGCGCCGCCGGCTACCCGTTCCACGCACGCCTGAGCGGCGCTCAGGAAGTGACGCCGCCCGAAGCTCCGACCACGCCCTCCCCGGGCGTGAGCGCGCCTAGCGCCGGTCGGTTCAGCATGTCGGCGGCGCGGGATCTTTCATCGATCGAGTTCCAGCTCGACGTGAGCAACGCTGCGGGCGTCACGGCTGCTCACTTGCACTGCGCGCCCCCCGGCGTGAACGGCCCGATCGTCGTTTCACTGATGAATCCGAGCGAGCAGGGCGCCGATGTGGACGGCGTGCTCGGCGATGGGACGCGCGCCAACGAGGATATCGAGGCCAGCGCCGAGGGCTGCGAGGAACTCATCGACAGGCCGGTGCGGAACATCGCCTCGCTGGTCGCCGCCGCCGCTGAAGGACTGATCTACGCCAACGTGCACACCGTGGCGAATCCGGCCGGTGAAATCCGCGGCCAGCTGGTTCTTGGCGAGGATGAAAGGCAAGGCGGGCAGCCTGCGCCGACTGAGCATGTTCGGTAGGGACCGGCCGGACAGAAGGCGCGAATCCCTCCCAGTCTCCTGCAGGCTCTTGCCTTGTCCGGGCCGGGTTTTCCGGCGAAGCTGCGCCAAGGATCGTCTTCTTGCGGCGGCCGGAAGACGGCGTCTCGGCGGGCGTCAGAAGGTGGCGGGGCGGGCTTGGAATCGGCCTTCGCCGAAGAACATCTCCAGGCCGACGCCGATGCCCCAGCTCGGTGTGCGGTTCTGCGTAGGATCGTCCTTCGGCCAGGTGACGCCTGGGCGCAGTTCGAGCACCAGCCATTCGCGCAGAATCTGCTGGCGAAAGACGGCGCGCAGGCCGTATTCGCCAAGCGGGACGGCCGCATCGAACTCACCGCTGGTGAACGCCTGGACCGCGACGGCGCGCTCGCCAGGCAACTCGCGATAGACAGTAAGCGCAGTGTAGCCGCGCACGCCCTCGGAGCGCTCTGAGATCGTCGCCGAAGCCGTCCAGCGCGCTAGCCAGCGCTCGTCAAACGTGCGCTCGAGATCGATGCGGCTGGTAAAGCCGAAGTCCTCGCTGTTCTGCCAGAACGCCGTCTCGCGCAGCCGCAGCAGTGTTCCACCCGCCATCTCGTGGTCAAAGCGCCAGCCCGCCTTGACGAACGGGTCGATCGGCGAGCGTATGCGCAGCCCCGCATCGGCTTCGAAGCGCCCGCCGGTTTCGCGCTCCTGGTAGTGGATGCCTACCAGCGTCTCATCTTCCTCGACGCCGCCCCCTGCGCGCTGGCGTGGAATGGCGCCGGAGCCCTGTTCGCGCTCGGTGACGAACTCATCGCGCGTGAACGTGCCGATGAATGCGTCAAAGCGCTCGCCGAGGTGCGGCAACGGCATGTTCACGCGGAAGCGGAACTTCTGATCCAGGCCGTTGAATTCGTCCCACAGGAGAATAGGGATGATGCTGCCGCGTGTGTAATTACGGTAAGCGCCTTCCTCCATCTGGGCGCCGAACCAGTGGTCCACGCGCATTGCTGAGCGCCACAGGAAACCGTGCAGGCCGCGGTGCGCGCGATCCATCCACGCATTCTGCTCGCCCTCGACGACTGGCTCGACGGTGTCCACGTCGGGAACGTCTGACTCGCTCTCTGCGAGCGCCGTACCGACCAGCAGCGCCGCCCACACCGTCCACGCGGCTTGCGCTGCACAGCGCGCCATCGAATGCCTCCGGATCGTGCGTTGCTGCAATCTTACAGCGCCTGTCTACCAGAAGAAGGTAATCCGTACGTCACAGGTTCCGCGCGCATCTCGCGAGCGTTCGCGCCGTCGCTGCGCGGCGCGCTCGAAGGCCGCGCACCGCGTGAGGCCCCGATGCATTATGTGATGCGTTATCCTCGAATCTCGATCACATGACGCGCGCCATGCCAGCTTTTCTTGCACGCCCAACACGGCGCCGGGCGCTGACGAGCGCTGCGATCGCGATCGCAGCGGTCGTCGGGATCTGGGCGCTGTTCGTTCCGCCGCGCTCCTGTTCGGATTCGGCGTGCGCGCGTGAGCGTTTTCGCGTGTTCGTCGAGATCGACACCTTCGACAACATCGAGCCGCTGACGCTCGCCATAGAACACCAGGGCGTGGTGCACACGCCCAGCTCGATCCTGGGCGGGGGCGGAGTGCGAGTAGAGATCGTGCAGGACCAGACGAATCTGCCTTACGCTGCGGCGAGCGGCCCGCTGGACCGCGCGGACCTCGATCAGTACGCGCAGGTGTGGCGCACCCGCAAGCCGCCGCGCAGCGCGCATGCCGGCGTGTATGCGATGGCTACGCCGGCTCTCGTTTCCGATACGGGGGAGCCCTTGTTCGGCATCATGTTCGACGTACAGGGTCGCGAGGGCTTCGCCATCGCGCCGGGCGAGACGGCCCGCGCATTCAGCCGTAGCAATCCCGAGGCGATCGGCTTGCTGCAACTTCGCACCTTCACGCACGAGCTGCTGCATGCGCTGAACCGTCGCCATCTGGACGCCATGCAGACGGACGACGGCCGGCTGACGATCGAAGCGCCGACGCGCTGCATCTCCAAGGCGAGGAACGGACGCTGGGAGCTGGTCGAAGCGCCGCTCCTGGAGCTCAGTCCCACGACCATTCAGTTCTTTCAGAGCGCGCCCAAGCGGTATGTGCTGCCGGGCGGCGCGCACGCCCCGTACAGCGACCTGCAAACCTCCGCGTCGGAGTGCGAGGACGTCCGGCGCAACACCGGTGTGCAGCCAGCGCCGGCTCGTTGGGAGCTGATCCGCAAACATCTGGCGCGCTGGTTCTGGCTGCAGTCCGCCTATGCGCAGGTCGATCCGTCCGAAACCGATCCGCAAGCAGCGCCGGATGCGCTCGAGGAGTATGAGCCCGCGGCGTCGATCGAGCTGCGCTTGCAGGCCCAGGAGGCGGCCTATCCGCTTGGCTATCCCATCGCGGTACGCGTTCGTGTGTTCAACGCCGGCGAGGGCGTCGCGCCGCTGCGCGACCGGCTCTCGCCATCTTACGGACTGGTGCAGTTCGAAGTGCGCGAGACCGGCGAGGATGACGACGCCTGGCGTCCGATCGAGCCGCTCGCGTGGTACGAGCCGGCGAGCGACGGCGGGGCCATGCTCCAGCCGGGTGAAGCCAGCGAGCAAACCGTTCCGATCTATTTTGGCGAGGGCGGCTGGACGTTCCCCAGGCCCGGGGAATACGAGGTGCGCGCGCGACTGCTCATGAGCGCCGGCGAAGAGCACGGACTGAGCAACATCGTGCTTGTTCGCATCGCCGCCCCACGGACCGAAGCGGACGAGCAGGCTCTGACGCCGCTGCTGGATGAAGACGGCGAGCTGAACGAGCGTATGGGCCGCCTGCTCATGTTCGGCGGTCGTATCGGCAAGGCCGGAGACCGCGCCGCGCTTGTGCAGGCCGCGCGCGCGCAGCCCGAGACTGCGCTCGGAGCAGCTTTGCGGCTGGCGCTGGTTTCTCAGGAGCTGAGTCCGCCGATCGACCCGCGCACCGGCGAACGCCGTCCGCCGGATCGCGACCGGGCGCGCGAGCTCCTGCACAAGGCGTGCCCCGACAGCGGCGCGACGGCTCTGCGCGATCAGGTTCTCGAGCGCTTCGAAGGACTCGGCGCTCAGGCCATGGGGCCGCGCCTCGCAAGTAATGCGGCCGCCTGGGAGGGCGTCACGGAAGCTGGCGAGGCGGCCGCGACGTATGGCGACCCGTCGCTGGAGCGCTTCGGTCCGTCGCTGCATTTCTGCGCGGGCGCGGCCTCATTCTCCGCAGCCGTGCAGGCGCGTGCGCTCAGCCTGGGCGCCCGCTTGCGCGAGCTCGATCCGCAGCGAGTGGTGGTCGTCGGGCATGCGGACGACGAAGGTGATTGCAGCGACGCCGACGAGCTCGCGATGCGGCGCGCACACGAGCTGCGACGGGTGCTGATCGAGGCGGGAGTCGCGCCCGAGCGCATCGTCGGCGTGAGCCTGGGCGCGCGTCGCCCGCTCGACTTCTCGACGAGCGAGCCGGCGCGCCTGCTGAATCGACGCGTGGAAGCGCTGCTTGAGTTTCGCGCCGAGCGTTCCAACGACGGCGCGGTCGATCTCTCCGACAGGCCGTTCGACGACCAGGCCGAGCGCCCCGAACTCGATGGCGACGAACTTGCTGGCGAACCGGCGCAGCTCGAAGAAGAAGATCTCCACGCACTGCCGGAATGCGATGAGTAGCCGTCAATATCGGTAGATCGCCGCCGCGCCCGATTGCGTCGGCATGAGCTGCCCGGGGAGCACCAGCAACTCGCCGCCCTGCCGGATCGCCAACTCGCCGAGATCATCGAGCAGATCCTCGTGCTCGGGCGAGCTCAGCTCGCCGGTGTGGAGCCGGCCGTTCTCGTCGATTCGTCCGCCGATGTGCTGGTCGGCGTCGATGAGCAGCGTCGCGACGCGACCCTGAGCGAGCGCCGCGGCGATTTCGGGCAGCTCATCGGCGCCTGCTCCTTTCGCACGTGCGGCGCCGAACTCCTCGATCACCGCGCGCACCCGCGCATGATTGCGCGGCTCGACGACGCCCCAGGCGCGCTCGCGCAGCTCTTCGATGCTCAGCGACTGGGGATGCGCATCGACGCCCGAATCGACCAGCAGCGGGTTGTGGCTCACGCGACGGAACACGGCCTGTTGTTCGGGCAGCGCGGCCAGCACCAGCGGCAGGCGCGAAACATTCGAGTGATGCTCCTGCACTGCGCGATCAACAGCGCGGAAGAAGCGCTCCTCGTCGAGCGCCACCTCGTCCTTCCTCGATCCGTGGCCATGGAAGACCGCGCCTCCGGCGCCGGAGCCGCCGCGGTAGGTCGACAGGTTCAGATAGCCTTCACTGAGTTGGTCGCCCAGGGCGTCTTTGATGGTGCGCGGTACGCCCGGCGCCGGCTCAATTTCATCGAGCGTGTCGCGACCGCCTTCGTACAAGCGAACCGTGCTGCGATCGAGCGCCAGCACCTGGTAGCGGTCGACGGACTGCAGAATGCGCAGCAGCGGCTTGACGTGGAAGCTGTCGCCGACGACAGCGAGCTCGGGCGTCGGGCGCTGCAGTCGATACACCCGGAACAGATCGCGGCTGGAAAACACCGCCAAGCCGTCGCGCGGATGGCTCCAGAACTCCTGGTCGTCGAGAATTCTGCGCAGCGGCTCGAGCAGCACGTCGACATGTTTCCCCGAGCCGCGCGCCAGCGACTCCTGAAGCTCCCGCACCAGGTTCCTGTAGCGGATCGGATCCTGCTGGCTCTGTGGAAAACGGCGATGGGTCGGCTGGTAGAGGGACAGGCACGGCGGCTCGCGTTCCTGCAGCAGCTCCTGGATGTTGGGGATGTCGGCGGCGAGTTCTGCCACGCATGCCTCCTCGCTTTGCACGATTTACAATCGCACCGGTTCGTCGCCGGGGCTTGGCGCGTCCGCGACGCGACGCCGCATTGCTTCGCCTGTATTCGCTGTTTAACAGCGCGCGCTGGTCGGTTGTTCCTGCAGACCGAGTGCGGCAGAGCAGTCCGTTCGCGCGGCAGCCTGCGGGCGGGGATCCGCGTTTGCTTGGATGATCGCGAGCCAGCGCTATCCGATGAGAGCCCGGGGCTTCGCAAGCGTCGTCTTGCGACCGCCGCCATCCCGTTAGGGCGCAGCCTGCGGGCGGGGATCCGCGCTTGCTAAGCGCTATCCGATGAGAGCCTGGGGCCTCGCAAGCGTCGTCTTGCGACCACCGCCATCCCGTTAGGGCGGCAGCCTGCGGGCGGGGATCGGCGCTTGCTAAGCGCTATCCGATGAGAGCCTGGGGCCTCGCAAGCGTCGTCTTGCGACCACCGCCATCCCGTTAGGGGGCAGCCTGCGGGCGGGGATCGACGCGTCCTTTAGGGAATCTCTGATTTACTCTGTTTCTGCGATCTTGACCCGCTCGAAACGGCTTGCATTGCGGGCATTTCTTTGGGCTGAACCGTCGGGGCAGTAGGTTGATCAGAGCTTTCCTAGGTCTTAGGTTCGTTCCTCGGCGCCTGCGGCGGCGACTTCGGCGACCATCTGCCCCGACGCCGCCTGCGGCTGTGCGCTGACGAATGGGGCCTTCTGCTCCTCGGGCACGGATGGGCGCCGAGTCTTGCGCCACAGGGTGTACAGCCCGAGTGCGCCGACCAGCGCAGCCATTCCGGCGAAGTAGGCGGGCGGCCCGAAGGCGTTCATCGACACGGCGATGACGATCGGACCGACTGTGGCGCCGGCGCCGTTCATCAGGATCGCGGAAGCGCTGGCGGACACCATCTGGCTCGGCTGCAAATGATCGTTGATGTGGGACAGGGACAGCGAGTACAGCGTCAGCACGATCCCGCCGAACGCGGCGGCCAAGACGAATAGCACCGCTCGCGAGGAGGCGCCGAACATCGCAGCCAAGGCGGCGAACAGCGCGGCCAGTATGCACACCGCGATCAGCACGCTGCGCCGGTCAGTGCGATCCGAGAAACGGCCGATGGGCAACTGCGTCAATACGGCCGCGAAAACGCTTACGCCCATGAACGCGGCCACGTCCGGCGCCGCGAATCCGATCAGCCTCGCATACACTGGCCCCATCGAGAACAGGGCGCCGGTCAGCATGCCAGAGACGACCACGCCGACCACGCCCATCGGCGAAATGCGATACAGGTCGTGCAAACCGAGCTTGTGCGACGTGCTGAACTCGGGAGCGCGCTGCACACTGAGCGTCATCGGCACGACGGCGATCGAGATCAGCACGGAGGTGAGCAGGAACAAGAGCGGCCCGGCCGGATCGGCGGCGTTGAGCAGAAATTGCCCGCCGGTCAGGCCGACGTACAGCACCACCATGTATACAGAGAGCAGCGCGCCGCGATTGTGGTTGTCGGCGCGATCGTTCAGCCAGCTCTCGGCGACTACGTAGACCCCTGCGAAGCAGAAGCCCGACGTCATGCGCAGCGCCGTCCAGACGATCGGCGAGACGAGCACCGCCTGTACGAGGATGGCGACCGACGCCACCGCTGTGAGCGCCGCGAACACGCGGATGTGGCCGACCCGCTGCATGAGGTGCGGGGCGCCCAGCGAGCCGCCGATGTATCCCACGTAATAGGCCGCCATGACGACGCCGATCACCGGCGTCGGGAAGTTTTCCAGCGTGGCGCGCAATCCCAGCAAGGTGCCCTGCAGACCGGCGCCGAGCATCAGCAGACCCATGCCGAGCAGCAGCGGCCAGGTGGCCAGTAAGTGGCGCATAGATTCTCGATCCATCTGCGCAAGTTTACACGGCGCCAAGCGAGCCGCTGGGCGCGCATCTGTCACGCGCCAGTGGAAAAAAGGATTACTGGCTTTCCGGCCCTCGCACCGAGTCGAGATCGGGCGCCTGAAGGGTTCGCCGGATCGTCGGAAACAATCACTCGCGGCGTACGTTTGCTAACCTAGGCAGTCGAGCCGCATGCCTGGCTTGCTCATACCGGACACATTCCAAAGTGGCGCCGCCTGAACAGCGACGGTTGAACCCGCAAATGCCTGACCGGTCAAGTTCGCCGAGCGCAATGCACTCACCCGCCCGCAGCTTCGCGTCGGGGCTGCGGCGCCGATGAGCAGGGGGGAGAAGCGGCGTTCGGCGCCGTCCGGCGTCGGCGGCGCCCATGACCTGCTCGACGCACACCGGCGGATGGAACAGAAGCTGCTCGAGCTTAACCGAGCGCTCGAGCAGAGGACGAATGAGCTCGCCTATGCCGCCGCAATGCTCCGGGCCACGCTGGAAGCGACTGCGGACGCGGTGCTGGTGACGGACGCCGAGGCGCGCATCCTCGAGTTCAACGAGAAATATCTGCAACTCTGGGGACTCGACAGCGCCCAGGTGCGCTCACGGCGTCATGGCGACGTGTTGCGGGTGATTGCCCGCAGCTTCGCCGATCCTGCGGCGTTCGCAGCGCGTGTGGAGGAGATTTGCACGAGCGCGCGGCCGCACAGCTTCGACGTGCTCGAACTGGCGGACGGGCGCGTCATCGAGCGCTTCTCGACGCTCCAGACTGTGGACGGCCGCGACGTGGGGCGCGTGTGGAGCTTCCGCGATGTCACCGAGGAACGGCGCGTGCAGCGGCAAGTGCACGAGCTGAACGTATCGCTGGAGGCCAAAGTCGCCGAGCGCACCGCCGCGCTGCAGAGGAGCGATCTGCAGTTCCAGCAACTCGTGGCGGGCGTGGACGACTGCGCGATCTACATGCTCGATCCGCAGGGCATGGTGGCGAGCTGGAATCCCGGCGCCGAGCGCATCAAGGGGTACCGCAGCGAAGAGATCATCGGCCAGCACTTCTCGGTGTTCTACACGGAGGCCGATCGACAGGACGGCAAGCCCGAGCGGACCCTGGCGGTCGCCCTGCGTGACGGCAAGTACGAGGCCGAGACCTGGCGAGTGCGCAAAGACGGGACGCGCTTCTGGGCGAGCGTGCTGGTCGAGGCGATCCATGCGGCCGACGGCAGGCTCCTCGGCTTCGCCAAGATCACGCGCGACATGACCGAGCGGCGCGCCATTGAGGAACAGCTCCATCAGTCGCAGAAGATGGAGGCGGTCGGTCAGCTCACGGGCGGCGTGGCGCACGACTTCAATAATCTGCTCACCGTCATTCTCGGCAACCTCGAGACCATCTGGCGCCGCTTGCCCGAGGACGACGCTCGACTGCGCCGCGCGGTCGATCAGGCGACCCGCGGCGCACAGCGCGCCGCCACGCTCACCAGCCAGTTGCTCGCTTTCTCTCGTCGTCAGCCCCTCAATCCCAAGCCGACCGATGTGAATCGATTGGTGAGCGGCGTGTCCGAGCTCATCCGGCGCACCCTGAACGAGAACATCGCCATCGAGACGGTTCTCGGCGGCGGTTTGTGGCGCGCGGAAATCGATCCTCATCAATTGGAGAGCGCGCTGCTGAACCTCGCCGTGAATGCGCGCGATGCAATGCCGAGCGGCGGCAGGATCACGATCGAGACGGCGAATGCATATCTCGATGAGAACTACACGGCGCATTATGCGGAGATCACGCCCGGGCAGTACGTGCTGATCTGCGTGACGGACACGGGCTGCGGTATGAGTCCGGACGTGCTCGAACACGCTTTCGATCCGTTCTTCACGACTAAACCGCTGGGCGAGGGCACCGGGCTAGGATTGAGCCAGGTGTTCGGCTTCGTGAAGCAGTCCGGCGGTCATATCAAGCTCTACAGCGAAGATGGCCATGGCACGGCCGTGAAGATCTATCTGCCGCGCATGGTCGGTGAAGCCGCGGCGCACGAGCCGGAAAGCCCGCCGCCCTGTGCGCCGGGCGGAGATTCGAGCGAGACCATATTGGTCGTCGAGGACGATGATGATGTGCGCAGCTACAGCACGGAAAGTCTGCGCGAGCTCGGGTTTACGGTGCTCGAGGCGCATGATGGGGCTACTGCGCTCAAGGTTCTCGATCGGTGTCCGCAGGTGCAACTGCTGTTCACCGATGTGGGGCTTCCAGGGGTGAACGGCCGTCAGCTCGCCGATGAGGCGCAGCGTCGCAAGCCGGGTCTGAAGATCCTGTTTACGTCCGGTTATGCGCGTAACGCGATCGTACACCAGGGTCGGCTCGATCCGGGCGTCGAACTGCTCACCAAGCCGTTTACGCGTGCGCAGCTTGCAAGCCGCATCCGCGACGTACTCGATCAGAAGCGCGACTTCGGCGACGGGCCCAACTGCGTGCTGGTGGTGGAGGATGAGCCGTTGGTCCGCATGTTCCTGGCGGACGTGCTCGAGAGCCGCGGCTTCACGGTCGTGCAAAGCGCCTCGGCGCGAGATGCGAGCGCCGCCGTCGAGCGTCTGCGGCAGCCGCTTGCGGCGTTCGTCGATCTCGGTCTGCCGGACCGCAAGGGCGGCGATCTCGCCGCAGAGCTGCGCACGCGTTGGCCGGACATCAGAATCATCATCTTAAGCGGTCACGGCGACGCGCCGGACGGCCGCTTTTGCTCCGACCGGAGCGTGACGTTCCTCAAGAAGCCGTTCGACGAAGCGGCGCTGATCGAGACGCTGGAGAAATTGGGATTGGCGCAAGCGGGGAAGCGGACAGCGGATAGCGGATAGTCAGAGGCGGCGCAGATTACGCTCTGAAACTATCCGCTATCCGCTTCACTTCCTACAAATGCTCCAGCACCCGTACGCCCGCCTGATGATGGCGCGCCGGCGCCGCCACGACTTCTTCCCCGATATGGTGGAAGTGCAGGTCGATGGTCGCTTCGCCGACCGGCAGGTCGTGGACGGTGAGGGAATCGACGCCGTCCGGGAGCGTCGGGCGCTCGATGTGCACTTCGCGCGCCGCACCCTCGATACGCACTCCCAGGCATGCCTGCAGCAGCATGAACACTGAGCCCGAAGCCCAGGCCTGCGGCAGGCAGGCTACCGGATAGGGAACCGGATCCTGATCGTGAATGCGAGAGAATCCGCAGAACAGCTCCGGCAGCCGCATACCGAAGTGCGTAGCGGCCTCGAACATCTCGTTGAGCACTTGCACGACGTTGGTTCGCCTGCCGTAGCGAGCCATGCCGGCTGCGCAGATCGATGTGTCATGCGGCCAGATCGAGCCGTTGTGATACGACATCGGGTTGTAGCGCGGCTCGCCTTCGGCGAGCGTGCGCACGCCCCAGCCGCTGGCGAACCGCGGCGAGAGTAGCTGCGCGGCTACTGCGGCGGCGCGCTCCTCCGCGACCGCCTCGCAGTACAGCAAATGCCCGGCATTCGACGCATACACCTTGCAAGGCGCCCCGTCCCCGTCGAGCGCGAGCGCGTAATAGGTCATCTGTGGAATCCAGAATCGCTCTTCGATGGCGACGCGCAACCGTTCCGCGCGCGCCAGCCAGGCGGCGCTGTGCGCCTGATCGGCGCGGCCCGCCGCGAGTGCGGCCATCGCCTTGAAAGCTGCGTGCGCGTAGCCCTGCACTTCGACGACTGCGACCGGTCCGTTGGGGAAGCGTCCATCGGCATGGAAGATGGAGTCCTGACTGTCTTTCCAGGCCTGATTCACCAGACCGCTGCGCTCACCGCGGGCATAGTCCAGAAAGCCCGTAGGGCTCTGGTCCATGCGTCGCTCGATCCAGCCTATGGCGTTGAGCAACGCGTCCCAGATGGCGTCCACCACGGAGCGATCTGCGGTGCGCTGCTCGTATGCTCCGGCCAGCATCACGAACAGCGGCGTCGTGTCGACGCCGCCGTAATAGCAGCCGTAAGGCACTTCGCGCAGCGCCGCCATTTCACCGCGGCGCATCTCGTGCATGATCTTGCCCGGCTGCGAATCTTGGAAAGCGGATTCCTCGCGCGCCTGGGTGGACGCGAGGAACCGCAGCACGCCGGCGGCCAGCGACGGGTTGAGCCACAGCGTCTGCAGTGCGGTGATGATCGCGTCGCGTCCGAACTGCGTGGCGAACCAGGGAATCCCGGCGTAAGGATAGGGTCCGGTCTTCAGCGATGTAGTGAGCAGGGCGAGGTCGCTGTGTGAGCGCTCGATCCATTGGTTGAACGGGCGCGCAGTCGTGCTGACCGAGGCGCCTTGGCTGAGCCGCTCGTGCATGCTGGCGGAAAGGTTGTTCGCCGCGGCGGCGAAACGCTGCGCCGACGGCGCCTGCGCGCGCTGGGCGCCGATTTCGACGTACAGCTCCTCGATCGCGCCGCGCGGCACGAAGATGCGAAATTGCGCCTTGCCCCCATCGATCGAGTCGGGCTTGCGCGAAAAGCAGATCCGCGTGGTGCGCACGACCTGATCGAGGCCGCGATAGGAGATCTGCGCGCCGTGCTCGTCGACCTGCGGCGGGAAGATCTCGCCGCGACGGGCGCGGGTGTGGCCCTGCACCTCGAAGATGTCGGCGAAGTCGGCGGTGTAGAAGAACGTCAACGGCACCTCGACGTCGATCGCGCTGAAGTTGACCAGCCGGAGGCGCTCATGCAGGCGCGTGTCCCAGAGGAAGCGACTGCGCTCGATGTGGATCACGCCCTGCGGAATGGACAGTTCGCCAGGTGCGGCGAGCGGTAGGTTGGTGACATGAGCGGTGAACAGCGTGTTGTCGTGACTGATAGACGCGCCGAGCAGCGAAGGGCGGCGATCGTCGATCGACAGCTCCCAGCGCGAGAGCACGCGCGTATCCTGGGTGAACAGTCCGTCGTCGCGGCCCTCCTGGATGTCTCCCAGCGCGTCAGCCAGCATGAACGTCTCGCCGTCCTTGAGCGTGTAGCGCGGCAGTAGCCCACGCCGGTCGCCGGATTTGGTCCCCAAGAGTGACTCCCGTACGGATGTGACCGGTGATCGTCAGTTTGGACGCGCCGCCGGGCGTTCGCCCATTGCGAGCGGCCGCGACAGCATCGTCAGCTCAGCGGTCTCCGACAATTCCTCGTAAATGCGCAGGTAATCGAGCGCCATGCGCCTGGATGTGAAACGCCGCTCGAACTCTCGGCGGATTCGAACGCGATCGAAAGTGCGCACACGTTCGATGGCCGCAAGCGCCTGTTCTTCACTCTCGACCAGGCATCCTGTGACGCCGTCTTCGATGATCTCCGGGGCCGAGCCGCATTTCCAGACGATCACGGGCGCTCCGCAGGCCATCGCCTCGATCATCGATAGCCCGAACGGCTCAGGCCAGTCGATAGGCATCAGCAACGCGCGCGCCTGTGCGAGAAACTCCGCCTTGCGATCGTCGCCGATCTCGCCGATGAATTCGACCAGCGGATCGCGCAGCAACGGCTTGACCATCGTTTCGTAGTACGCAACGTCGGCCGAATCCACCTTGGCGGCGATTTTCAGGGGCAGTCCGGCGCGCTGTGCGACCCGGATCGCGACGTCCGGGCGCTTCTCCGGCGAGACGCGCCCGAGAAAGGCCAGATAGTCTCGCTCGCCGGCGCGTGCCGGCGCTGGGACGAGCAGCGTCTCGGGGAGGCCGTGGTGCACCGTACCTAGCCACTTGGCCTGCGGCAGCGGTGCTTGCTGACTGCGTGAGATCGAGACCACGCCGAACTGCGGCCAGCACGCGAACGCCTGCGGCAGGTCTTTCAGATCAAGCCGGCCGTGCAGGGTGGTCACGGTGCGGTGCGCCTCGTGCTCGAACATAGGGAAGTGCAAGAGGTCGAGATGAAAGTGCAGCACGTCGAACTGTCTGGCCGTGCGCCGTACTTCATGGAGCATTGCAAGATGCGCGGCCAGGTCGGACTTGTATGGGGCGTCGTCCAGACGGATAGCCTGATCGCGCGCCGGGATCAGCCGGGCGCGAGTGCGGGCGTCCGCCGACGCGAACAGCGTGACGTCGTGACCAAGGTCGACCAGTGCGTCGCACAAGTACGCGACCACGCGTTCGGTGCCTCCGTAGAGTTTGGGTGGGACGGCTTCATACAGTGGAGCGATCTGGGCAATCTTCATAATGGGTTTCAATGCGACCGGGGCTCGGATCCGCGTCGTAACGTAGCGTGAGCTGCGAAAGTTTCGCCATGTCTGGAACCGCCGACGCCATGCAGGCGGGCGCGTGCAGTAAGGGCGTGATCGGAACGCGTGCGCCGCAACGCGCGTAGTTGTGTGGCGTCCAGAGCCTGAGGAAGCTCTGATTATCCCGACTGTTCAGCTCGAGGAAGCGCCCGCGTGCAAGGCGTCTCGAGCGGCCCGAGGTCAGAGAAGCAGAGTACGTCGGAGGTTCCTTAACGCGTCGGTGCGACTCGGATGAGTGCGAGCTGTCGTCACGCAGCGGAGGCTTCCATCGTGAATCGTTCCAGTGTACTGGCGAGGATCATTCGCCCGATCCTGTTGCTGTTGCTCTTGAGCGCCTGTTCGTCTGGCGGACACGCGCAACGCAACGAAGCCGCCCAGGAGGCGGCGCAGGAGGCGCCGGAAGTCGGCTCCGAGCCGATAGGCGGATTGCCCGACTTCCGGCCGCTGGTGCGCAAGTACGGCGACGCCGTCGTGAACGTGGAAGTGATGCAGCGCCGTCAGCAGGCGGCGGGTGCGCCGCCGATCGATCCGAACGATCCGCTGTTCGATTTTTTCCGCCGCTTCGGCATCCCGCCGCCGCAGTTCGGACCGCCGGGCGGCCAGCCGCCGATGCGCGGCGCGGCTTCTGGTTTCATCGTGTCGAGCGACGGCTACATTCTCACCAATGCGCATGTGGTGGCCGAGGCTGATCAGGTGAACGTGCGCCTCACCGATAGGCGCGAGTACTCGGCGAAGGTCGTGGGCGTCGACCCGCGCACCGACGTCGCTGTCCTCAAGATCGATGCACAGGACCTGCCCGTCGTGAAGATCGGCGATCCCGAACAGCTCGAGCCAGGCCAATGGGTGCTGGCGATCGGTTCGCCCTTCGGGTTGGAGAACAGCGCCACGGCGGGCATCGTCAGCGCCACGGCGCGGGCGGTCGGCGGCGAGATGTACGTGCCGTTCATCCAGACTGACGTCGCGGTCAATCCGGGCAACTCCGGCGGGCCGCTGTTCAATCTGCGCGGCGAGGTGGTGGGCATCAACTCGATGATTTTCAGCCGCACCGGCGGCTACATGGGGTTGTCGTTCGCGATCCCCATCGATGTGGCGATCGACGTGCGCGACCAGCTCATCAAGACGGGCAGAGTGGTTCGCGGCCGCATCGGCGTCGCGGTGCAGGACGTCAACGCGCAACTCGCCGAGTCGTTCGGCCTCGATCGCCCCGGGGGCGCACTGGTGAGTTCGGTGGAAGAGGGCGCTCCGGCGGCCAAGGCCGGCCTGCGGCCCGGCGATGTGATCCTGGCGGTGAACGACTCGGTCATCGAGCGCTACACCGAGCTCTCGAGCGTGATCGCGCGCGCCTCGCCGGGCGAGGAGCTGGAGCTCGGAGTTTGGCGCGACGGCAAGGAGCGTACGGTCAAAGTGCAGGTCGAGGAAATGCGCGAGCCGGCTGCGCGCGTCGCCGCCGCCGGCCAGCCGTCCGAGCCCGGCGGGCGTCTCGGCCTCGCCGTACGACCACTTTCGCCGGCCGAGAAGCAACAGCTCGATACCGAGGGCTCGCTGGTGGTTGAGCGCTCCGGCGGGCCGGCCGCCGAGTCCGGCGTGCTGCCGGGCGATGTGATCCTGGGTGTGAACGGCAGACCAATCAAGTCCGTGCAGCAGTTGCAGAAGGCGGTGGAGGACGGGCCAGAGTCAGTGGCCTTGCTGATCGAGCGCGGCGGCGCACAGCTTTTCGTGCCCGTGCAAACAAGAAATGGGAGAGAAGCGGATAGCGGATAGGAGAGAGCGGTTAGCGGTTGGCGGTTAGCGGTTAGTCAGAGGGATAGCGGCTCGTGCAGAGGGCATGCTCGTGACAGCCGTCCGCGCAACGTGGGCGACATTCTGTCGTACGATGCTCCGTCCATGGGTCAATCAACGAGCCGCGAGGAGCATCACCATGTGCGACAAGAGCGCCATTGACGACATGATCGAATTTGCGCGGCGCACGGGCGCCTTGAGCCGACGGCGCTTTGGCGCGTTGTCGCTGGGCGCCGGAATCACGATGATGCTGCCGCCCGTCGGCGCCGCCGCCCAGGTCAGAGAATCGGACGTCGAGATCAGAACGCCGGACGGAACCGCGGACGCCTATTTCGTGCATCCGGCAAGCGGTCGGCATCCCGGGGTTCTCGTCTGGCCTGACGCGCTCGGCTTGCGCCCCACGTTCAGACAGATGGGCAGGCGCCTCGCCGAAG
Source organism: Steroidobacteraceae bacterium (assembly GCA_034005205.1). GTDB lineage: Bacteria > Pseudomonadota > Gammaproteobacteria > Steroidobacterales > Steroidobacteraceae > Steroidobacter. Next base: position 106,864 of record JAVEVD010000003.1, read on the forward strand.
CCGGCTATTCGGTGCTCGTGCCGAATCAGTTCTATCGCACCCGGAGGGCGCCGGTCGTACCGCCGGGCGCCAGTTTTGAGGATCCGGAAACCCGCAAGGCGATCATGGCGATGATGGGCGAGCTGAACGCGACGAGACAGGTCATCGACGCTCGCGCGTTCGTCGGCTTTCTGGATTCACAGCCGTCGGTGGACAAGGCGCGCAAGATGGCGACCACGGGCTATTGCATGGGCGGTCCGATCGCCATGCGCACGGCCGCCGAGTTCCCCGAGCGGATCGGCGCCGCTGCATCGTTCCATGGCGGCGGTCTGGTCACGGACAAACCCGACAGCCCGCACCTGCTCGTGCCCAGAATGAAGGCGCATTTTCTCATTGCGATAGCGGAGAACGACGATCAGAAGGAACCGGAGGCAAAGCACGTGCTGCGGCGTGCATTCGAAGCAGCTCAGCTGCCTGCCGAGATCGAGGTGTATGAAGGAACCATGCACGGCTGGTGTCCGCCTGACATGCCCGCCTACAACGAAGCACAGGCGGAGAAAGCGTGGGCAAGAATGCTGGCGCTGTTCGAGGAGGCGCTGGCGTAGCGGCCTACGGCCTGCGTTCCATGAACTGAGGCAGGCCGTCGCCGATCGTTTCCCAAGCGGCCTTCGAGCCGACCCAGACGTGATATGCGTTGCTGCACGTGAACGATGTTTCGATGGAGCCCAAGCGAAGGCGTCTCACGCCAGGTAGATCATCCCTGGCGCTGTAGATCGGGCTCCCGCAGGTCGAGCAGAACACTCGCACCTTATTGGGCCCCGCCCGAAACTCCTTGAGCAGCCGCCGCCCACGCACGATTCGAAACTTGGAGGCGTCGATTGGGCTTATGGCCACATAAGCCGAGCCCTGAGCCTTTCGACACATGGAACAGTGGCACATCGAGATTTCCTCGATGCGCCCGTCGTACTCGTAGCGCACCCCATTACACAGGCATCCGCCCACTATCACAGCGCTCTCTCCAGATGGGTTGACGTCAGTATCCCGCGTCGCGTCACGACCCGCAGAGCGACGGCCGCGTGCGAGAGGAAACATCGCACCCCTTCCCGCCCGCATCGCATGCCGGGGGGAGGGGATGTCTTATGGCCATTGCGGCGATGCGCACGCACATTAAGCCTGTCCTTCACGAATCGCGTTTGCGGAGTGCGGTCGTGGCGAGTGAGCTTCTTTTCTCTGTCGGCATGGTGATCGCTCTGGCCGTCTGGCTCGGCGCGAAGCGCGCGCTCGCAGTGCGCCGGCGCACGCGTCAGGCGCAAGTCGCGTGCTTCGGCGCAAGTTCGCAGGGAACGATCGCGGCCATCCAGCGGCCGTTCTTGCTCGATTCGTGCACCCGCTTCTACTTCGACTTTACGCCGGCGGGCGCCCCCGAGCCTCTGCGTGTATGCCACGTGGTGCACGACTGGCTCGATGAGCTGAGCTGCACTCCGCCCCCGATCGGCGCGAGCGTATCGGTGCGCTATCTGCCCGAGGCCCCTCGTGAGGCGGTGATCGCCGTACTGGCGCCGACGCTCACACAGACCAAGGCTGGGAGAGAGCCAGAGCGCTCACAAGAACCGGGGAACTCGCGGGTCAGAGAGC
>JAVEVD010000003.1:108577-137183 GCA_034005205.1 Steroidobacteraceae bacterium
TGAGAACTGCGCTATAAGTATCTCATCAGACAAACAATAAAGTAGTCGGCCGCATCGCCATGGCTGGTGATGGGCGCATGGCGCAATGGACGCTCAACGCGGACGCGTCAGCTTGAGGAGGCGTCCGCCGCCGTCGCGCTGGTCCTCGAGCAGCCAGATGGCGCCGTCCGGTCCCTGCTCGACCTCACGGATGCGGCGCCGCATGGGGAAGCGCTCCGCCTCGCGCGCGGTGGTCCCATCGAATTCCACGCGCACCAGACTTTGCGAGGACAGCCCGCCGATGAAGCCGTTTCCCCTCCAGTCCGGAAACTCCGCGCCGTCGTAGATGATGAATCCGGCCGGCGAGATCACCGGCGTCCAGGTGATCACGGGCGCCTGGAAGCGTTCGGGCTGGGTGTCGTGGTCCGGGATTTCGCGACCGTCGTAGTGGTCGCCGTTCGAGACGATGGGGTAGCCGTAATTCGCGCCGCGCACGATCAGATTCAGTTCGTCGCCGCCGCGTGGCCCCATCTCGTGCGCCCACAGCCGGTTCTGCGCATCGAACGCCAGACCGAGCGGGTTGCGGTGGCCGAGCGACCAGACCTGCGCCGCCACCGCCCCCTGTGAGGCGAACGGGTTGTCGGCGGGCGTCGAACCGTCGTCGTTCAGCCGCAGGATCTTGCCCAAATTCGACTGCATGTCCTGCGCGGGATCGAACTTCTGACGTTCGCCCGAGGTGATCCACAGATAGCCGTCCGGCCCGAAGGCGATGCGATGCGAATAGTGGCCGCGGCCCGTGACTTTCGGCGTCTGCCGCCAGATCACGCTCAGGTCTCGCAACTCGCCGCCGCCGTCGTCGTCGAGATCGAGCGTGGCGCGCGCGACCACGGCGCCGCGCGTATCGCCGCGCCCCGCCTCGACATAGCTCAGGTAAACGAGCTTGTTGCGGGCGAACTGGGGGTGAAGCACGACGTCGCCGAAGCCGCCCTGACCGCCATAGTCGACGTCGGGAACGCCGCGCACGTCGTGCATCTGACCGGCGATCTGGTAGACCTTCAGCGCGCCTTTTTTCTCGCTCACGAGAAGTCGTCCGTCCGGCAGGAAAGTCATGGCCCAAGGTTCCTCGAACTGCGCCATGGCCGTGACCGTGAACTTCTCGTTCGACGCCTCCGCGGCGCCTGCGGGCGGGCCGCTGCAACCGGCTAGCAGCATGGCCAGACAGCTCAAGCCCGCAGCGGATGTCTTCATTGTCGTGCTCCTCTCGAGGAGAGATTCAAGGAGACGCCCATTGTAGGTCCGGGCGCAGCGCAGCGAATCCATAGAAACCGCCGCGCTGGAATTCACGACGGAGTTTCCGCGCGGCGAGGTCCGCGTCGAAGGTGATGTGCAGGGCAGTCGTATTGCTGCGAGGTTGCTGCGACGGTGCGAAACCAGCGAGCTGTGTCGGCGTGCTGGAAAATCGAGCTGAAGCACGCCCGGATTGAAGTAAGCGCCTGAGGAAGCTCTGAATGACCTGCTACCCTGACGGTTCAGCCCAAAGAATTGCTCGCAATGTATGGTGCTTCGAGCGGCGCGAGATCGCAGCAATAGAATAAACCAGAGAGAACCCTGACAAGCGCCGTGAGAACGCGCATCCCGAGGCGGGTCGACATCTATTCGCTCACGAAGCTACACGCGGTCGAGTTGGCCGATCAGCCTACCCGGGACGAAGCAAGCGGCGGGCGCCTCCTTGCACCCGCCGCACTCCAAACGCTCGTGCTCAATAAGGATCGGTCGACTCAGACTGCTCGCTCTGTGAACGCTGCCGCCAGTCGCTTTCGCCGTGGGTGCTCGCATATTCCGCGTATTCCGTCTCGGAAATGTAGCCGTCGGAATCGGCGTCGACCGACTCGAACACCGCAGCCAGCGATTCGTCATTCGAGACTTCCGTCTTGCTCAACTGGCTGTCCTGGTTCTTGTCCATCTGCTGAAACTTCTGATCGCTCGATTTCATGCCTTCCTCGGCGCCTTCGGCGAAAGCTGCCGAGGACAACAATGCGGCGGCCAGAAATACTAGGGGCTTGGTGGCGTTCATGCTTTCATCTCCTGTGCGGCTCCACGTTTGCGCGCTGTGCGCGCTCAGCATCGCAACGCCGGGCCCGAGCCCTCGTTCCGGTCGATAGCGGCGCTTTTTGGCGACGTCGGCCGTACTCCCGGCCGGCCGCGCAAGAAGCACCGACGGGCGCTGTGCGGACAGCGCTTCGCCGGCGACCATCCCGTCCCTTCCCCCGAGCGAGGGAAGGGACGCCGGATTGGCCGGCCGACTACGTCTTACAGGCGACTAATTGCCGCTCAGGGACAAGACGTGCTCGGCTACGGCTTGCAGTTGTTGCTGGGACAACATGGGCCAGGGCGCCATGAGCGGTGAGCCGCCGTGCTTCGCGGCGCCGTCGCGCACGACCGCGATCACGTCCTCGAGGTCGCCGGGCTTGCCATTGCCGTTCGCGTCGAGCCTGAACGCCGCTTTCGCAAAGTCGGCGGGTTTGGGGTTCAGGGCCGCAGCCGCCGGGCCGTCGCCTTCGCCCTTCGCGCCATGGCAGGTCTGGCAATAGGTCTGATAGACCTTGGCGCCGTCAGCCGGGCCTGCGGCGTTTGCGGCCATGGGTTGGTCCGCCGCCGCGGATTCCGTCTGGGCGCCGGCGTCGGCTGGGGGCGGCGTCGCGGCCGGCTCGCTTTGCTCCGGAGCTGGCGTGACCGTGCGATCGGCCGGGGAGCCTTCCTGGCGACCGCAGCCGCTGACTGCGAACAGGACCGCAAGCGCGAGCGGTGCGAGCGTGCGGGCGGTGGGAATGGGTGAAGTCATGGGTTGCCTCCTCTGAGTCGATTGTGTGTTCGATGTGTCCCAAGTGAACTATACCGGTCCGAGATCTGCGTTCGCACCGCAACGCGCGAAACGGAGCGTAAGTTGCTTGGCGGCATGCCTTACGGCCAGCGTTCCACGGTATACTCTGCGACCCGCTAGAGTTCTCATCGCCTGGCCCCCGGCGTGTTCGTGAACACGCTCGCGCAGGGCAATGTAAGCGTTTCATCGGACTACGACCCGCCGTAACGCAGCGGGCATGAGTTCCTGCGGCCAACGCTTATCGGAGGCTTCCTAATTCAAATGTCCGTCGAACAGATTCGTCCCGGCTTTCTACGCTCGCGATCCACGGAAATTTCCATCGAATCAGCCTCCCCGGAATTGGCCCCTCTGCTCGCCTGGTATGGCGTACTCGCGTTGCTGAGCACATTGCCGGTCGCTCTGCTCTACATTGACGTATTCCTGATGGGCAACGCCGTTGGGGAAGTGTCTTTCATAGGGTTCACTCAGCAAATCACGCTGCTGGTCTGCATCGTTTCCTTTGCCCGGCTCGCCAGGTCCGGTGCGCCGGACAGGGCGTTCTCGCTGCTTGCCGCGGCTCTGTTCATGTGCATGTTCATCCGGGAGCTCGATGCGTTCTGGGACTACCTGGCGAAGCATCTGTGGAAGGCGTTGGTATTCGCCGTGCTGGCGCCGTCCGCCATGCTTCTGTACCGGAACCGGAGCGACGTACTCGCATCGACGGCGCGATTCATGAAGTCGCGACCGGGCGTGCTGATGGCGGTCGGTCTGGTGATCGTGCTCGTTTACTCACGCCTGATCGGCAAGGGCGAGCTGTGGATGAACGTTCTCGGCGAACCGCGCGTAGTCAAGAACGCGATCGAGGAATCGACAGAGCTTCTTGGCTATCTGTTCATCCTCGCCGCGAGTCTGTGGCATGTGCGCGAGCGCACCGTACAATCGCGAGTGCTGGAGGAGTATTCCGCCGCTCGACGGTGACTCGCGCTCAGGGGGACTGGGTCCTGCAGCGGGCAGGGCGTGGCGCCAGGCGTCGCCGGCGGCGCGCGCATCGTTGCGCCACGACTGGATCCACCACGACTGCATGACAGCGAAGCACGAATCCGCACCAGAGTAGCCGGCGATGCGCGTCCGTTCGTTCCGCAGCGTGCTCCGGGCAAGGCGTTGCGATCGACCGTGCCTGGCATGTGACCCGGGGCGCGCAGCACAGCCGCAGGCTGCGCACGCGCTCGCCTGCGTGCTGCTGCTCGCCGCGCTCTCATTTGCCCCGCGTCCGGCGCCCGCGCAGATCTACGCCTGCATTTCGCAGGACGGCGTACGCGTTTTCTCAGATTCGCGCTGCGGTCCCGATGCGAAAGTCGTACCTGGCGTCAGCACGAAGGGCTCGCGAAATTCCGCAGCGCCTCGTACGCCGCGTCCAGTCAAGGCGCCCGCCGAGCTCGAGGCGCTCAGCCTGGCGTGCGATGCGGGCGACATGGAGGCGTGCAAGGAGTGGGCGCTCGGCGGGGGGCCTGCGCTGCTGCGCGATAAGGAGCGCCGAGCGGAGCTCGAATGCGAAGCGGGGTCGCTGGCCGCCTGCGAAGAACGCTATTGCCGCGATGGTCTGACGCCTGACTGCCGCGCGCGTGTGCTGCGCACCGCCAAGCTGGCGGGGGCCGCCTGGTACTTGCGCGGCGAACAGCGCGGGCGCGCTGACGGACTGGTGCGCTACGACATACGCTGCATTCCAGAAGGTCTGCCGCAACCACGCGACGTCGCCATTGTGTGTTCGAGCATACCCGGTCCGGATCGCTGCGCGACGGAGCAGGCAAGCCGACGCTATTCACGGCTGGACCAGGCGGCGGGGGCGCAATGTTCGACGCCTGCGCAGGCAGATAAGCGTTGATTGAGCCCGCAGGCTGCTGACCGAGCAGGCTGTAAATCAGAGGTTCCTCAGCGCGGACGCAGTCCCAGATCGAACAGGTCGATGAACCGGCGCGCGATCTCCTGAGCCGAGAGAGCCTCGTCGGCTCGGTACCAGTAGGCGATCCAATTCAGGGCGCCGGCGAGCGCGAACGCCGTCATCTTCGGATCGCACTTGCGGATCGAGCCGTCGAGCTGTCCTTCCTTGATGAGCCGCCTCAACCCCTGGTCGATCTGCGACTTGAGCGCCTGCACCTTGCCGCTCATCGTCGGGCTCAGATCCTGATTCTCGGCCTGCACCATGCACCAGCCGAAGTCGGACGTGATCGCCTCGGCGTAGCGGGTGATCACGTATTCGAGTCGCTCGCGTGCGGGGCCGTCGGCGCCGCGGATCTCCTCGAGGCCCTCGATGATCTGCTTCAGTCCCGCGCTGAAACATTCGAACAGCAATTGTTCCTTGTTCTGCACGTAATGATAGATGGTGGGCTTGGTGACCTTCAGCTCGCCGGCGATGTCGTCCAGGGAAGTGTTGTGATAGCCCCGTTCGCGAAAGGCGCGCGCCGCGGTCAGGATCACCGCCTCGCGCTTGCGCTCACGATCGCGCGGCCGCGATTCCGCAGCCCGCCACAGCGCCCTGGCTTCCGCCAGCTGCGCCGCGCTCCTGTTCACACGCTTGCCCGCCAACTTTGTTCTCCCTCGAGGGTCCGCGATTATTGCGATAGCTCACGATTATAGAGGCCTGATGCGCCGCATCGTGCTCGATTGACGCCCCGAGAAGGCGCTCACTATACTCGCCAGTATAGAGTTCTATACCTATCGGTAAATTCCGCTAATTCCACATCGGCGCCTTGCAGGCGCACAGGATCATGCAGCCCAACGTCCAGCCCATCGGCAAGTCCTCCGATCCCGCCGGCGCCGTCGAGCCCGGCCGCCGCCCGCTGCGCTTCGTCAGCGCCGCTTCGCTGTTCGACGGCCACGACGCCGCGATCAACATGATCCGCCGGCTCCTGCAAGCGCACGGCGCGGAGGTCGTGCACCTCGGCCACAATCGCAGCGTGGCCGACATCGTGCGCGCGGCCGTTCAGGAGGACGCCGACGCGGTCGCGGTGTCTTCTTACCAGGGTGGCCACAACGAGTACTTCGCGTACATGGTGGACATGCTGCGCGAGCAGGGCGTCGGGCACATCCGCGTGCTGGTGGGCGGCGGCGGCACGATTGCGCCCGATGAGATCGAGGCGCTCGAGCGTTACGGGGTCGAGAAGATCTACACGCCCGAGGACGGTCGGCGCGCCGGACTGGAAGGCATGATCGAGGACGTCTTCGAGCGCACTCGCCGTGCGCAGCGTCCGCCGTTCAGCTTCGGGCCGCTCAACGCCCGCGACCACGTCACGTTGGCGCGCGCCATTTCGGCGCTCGAGGACACCGCCGAATCGGGAGGCGCGGATCCCATCCGCCGGGCGATCGCCAAGGCCAGGCGACGTACGCCCGTGGTGGGGCTCACGGGCGTGGGCGGAGCGGGCAAGTCGAGTCTGAACGACGAGCTGCTGCAGCGCTTCGTGCGCAATTTCCCCGATCGCCAGATCGCCGTGGTCGCCATGGACCCGACGCGGCGCCGCTCCGGCGGCGCTCTGCTGGGCGACCGCATTCGCATGAACGCGCTCGCCGCCGAGAACATCTTCATGCGCTCGCTCGCCACCCGTCGCCAGCATCTGGCCACCAGCGCAGTGCTCAAGGACGTCATCGGCCTGCTGCAGCTCGCGAATTTCGATCTGATCATCGTCGAGACCGCCGGCATCGGTCAGTCCGACTCGGAGATCGCCGATCTGGTCGATCACTCGTTGTACGTGATGACCAGCGAGTACGGCGCCGCCAGCCAACTCGAAAAGATCGACATGCTCGATTTCGCCGACATGGTCGTGCTCAACAAGTTCGAGAAGCGCGGTGCGGAGGATGCGCTGCGCGACGTGCGCAAGCAGTGGCGGCGAAATCATCCCGAACAGGCTCAGCTGCCCGACGAGCAGATTCCCGTGTTCCCGACCATCGCCAGCCGCTTCAACGATCCCGGCGTGAACCGCTTGTTCGCGCAGCTATGCAAGGCGATCGAGGCGAAGCGGCCTGAGGGCGCAACACAGCTGTCGTGGACGCCAGAGCACGTCGGTCCGAGCGAGTTCGTAGCGCGCAATCCGCTCATTCCGGGCACGCGCGTCCGCTACCTGGCGGAAATCGCCGCCAACGGTCGGCGTGCGCGGCAGGATGCGGAAGCGGCCGTCGAAGCCGCCCGGACCGCTCATGGCCTGTATGAAGCGTTGCGCGCCTTGCGCGATGCGCGATTGCCCGCTGCGCTGGAGCGCTATCCGCAGGAGGCCCTCGAGGATTCGCAAGCGGACGAAACGCGTCGAGAGCTGCGCGCCAGCTACAACCGCGCGCTCGATCGAATGGGGCCGCAGGCGATCGGCGAGCTGCAGCGCTGGCCGCAGCGGCTGAAGGAGATCACGCAGGCGGAGTACTCGTACAAGGTGCGCGAGCGCGTAGTGCGAGGCGAGAACTATACGCAGTCGCTGTCCGGCAATCCGATTCCCAAGCTGAGCGCGCCGCGCACCGCCGAATGGGGCGAGATCCTGCATTTCATCCTCACGGAGAACCTGCCCGGCAGTTTCCCCTACACCGGCGGCGTGTATCCCTATCGTCGCGAGGAGGAGGATCCGATCCGCATGTTCGCCGGCGAGGGCGGCCCGGAGCAGACCAATCGTCGCTTCCACTATCTCGCCCGCGGGCACGGCGCTACGCGTCTATCGACGGCGTTCGATTCGACGACGCTGTACGGCGAGGACCCAGACCTGCGACCGGACATCTATGGGCGGACCGGCAACTCGGGCGTGTCGATCGCGACCCTCGATGACATGAAGAAGCTCTACTCGGGCTTCGATCTGTGCGCGCCGCTCACCTCGGTGTCCATGACGATCAACGGTCCCGCGCCGATGATCCTTGCGATGTTCATGAATGCGGCCATCGACCAGCGCGTCGAGCGCTTCCTGCGGGAGCAGGGGCGTTGGCCGGCCGCCGAAAAGCGCATTGCCGAGCTGCACGAGGCGATCCGCGCCCGCGGCTGTCCCGCGCCAAGCTATCGTGGCGCGCTGCCGCAGGGGCATGACGGTTCCGGACTCGCGCTGCTCGGCCTGACTTCCGATGAGCTCATCGCGCCCGGCCTGCTCTCCCGGGAGGAGTACGAGCGGGTGCGCGCCGAGGCGCTGTCGCAGGTTCGCGGCACCGTCCAGGCGGATATTCTCAAGGAGGATCAGGCGCAGAATACCTGCATCTTCTCCACCGAGTTCGCGCTGCGCATGATGGGCGACGTGCAGCAGTACTTCATCGACCACAAGGTGCGCAACTTCTATTCGGTGTCGATCTCCGGCTATCACATCGCCGAGGCCGGCGCGAATCCGATCAGCCAGCTCGCCTTCACGCTGGCGAACGGCTTCACCATCGTCGAGTACTATCTGGCGCGCGGCATGAACATCGACGAGTTCGCGCCGAACCTGTCGTTCTTCTTCTCGAACGGAATGGATCCGGAATACGCCGTCATCGGCCGGGTGGCGCGGCGCATCTGGGCGCGCGCGATGCGCGACCTCTACAAGGCCGGTCCGCGCAGTCAGATGCTCAAGTATCACGTGCAGACGTCCGGACGTTCGCTGCACGCCCAGGAGATGCAGTTCAACGACATCCGCACCACGCTTCAGGCGCTGTACGCGCTGTTCGACAACTGCAATTCGCTGCATACCAACGCATATGACGAGGCGCTCACCACGCCGACCGAAGAGAGCGTACGGCGCGCGGTGGCGATCCAGCTCATCATCAACCGCGAGCTGGGTCTCAACAAGAATCAGAACCCCTGGCAGGGCTCATACTTCCTCGAGCACCTGACCGATATGGTCGAGGAGGCGGTCTACCGCGAGTTCGAATCGCTCTCGGAGCGCGGCGGCGTGCTCGGCGCCATGGAAACGATGTACCAGCGCGGCAAGATTCAGGAAGAGAGCATGTACTACGAGCGGCTGAAGCACGATGGAACGCTGCCGATCATCGGCGTGAATACGTTCCTTCCGGAGCAGAGCCCGCCGCTCGAGAAGGTCAAGCTGATCCGCTCCAGCGAGGAGGAGAAGCAGGCGCAGGTCGCGGCGGTGCAGGCTTTCCAGGCGCGCAACGCCGAGCGCGCGCCGGCGGCGCTCAAGCGGCTGCAGGAGGTCGCCACTTCGGGCGGCAACATCTTTGCGGAACTGCTCAACAGCGTCAGGTGCTGCTCTCTCGGGCAGATTTCGCGCGCGCTCTACGAAGTCGGCGGACAGTACCGACGCAACATGTGAGCGCCGCGGGCATGATCTTGTCGCCTCATCGCTCTTGATCGAATCGTCACGTCAAACCATCTCATTGAACCGCCGCCATGTATCAGCCGCCATTGAAAGACATCCGCTTCACCTTGCACGAGCTGCTCGGAGATGAGCGGCTCGCGCGTTGTCCAAAGTTCGCGGACTACTCGCGCGACTTCGCCGATTCCGTGCTCGAGGAAGCGGGGAAGTTCGCCGCCAGTGTGCTTGATCCGCTGAACCGCGTCGGCGACCAGCAGGGTGCGCGCTGGACGCCCGAAGGCGTGCAGACGCCGGAAGGGTTCAAGCAGGCATATCGGCAGTTCGTCGAGGCGGGTTGGCAGCAGCTGCGCGCTTCGCCCGAATTCGGTGGACAGGGCGCTCCGGCGGTGCTCGGCACGGCTGTGGAGGAGATGTGGGCCTCGGCCAATCTGGCTTTCAAGCTATGCCCGATGCTTACGCAGGGCGCCATCGAAGCGCTGCAGCGCTGCGCCTCTCCGCAGCAGAAGAGCGCATATCTGCCGAAACTGGTGAGCGGCGAATGGACCGGCACCATGAACCTGACGGAGCCGCAGGCGGGCAGCGATCTTGGGGCGGTGCGCACGCGGGCGGTCCCGGACGGCGATCATTACCGTCTCTACGGCCAGAAGATCTTCATCACCTACGGCGATCACGATTACACGCCGAACACCATACACATGGTGCTGGCGCGCATCGACGGCGCGCCGGCCGGCACCAAGGGCATCTCCCTGTTTATCGTGCCCAAGGTTCTCATCAACGAGGATGGCTCGCTCGGCGCCCGCAACGACGTACGCTGCGTGTCCATCGAACACAAGCTGGGCATCCACGCGAGCCCGACGTGCGTACTGCAATACGGTGAGCGCGAAGGCGCGGTGGGCTACCTGGTCGGCGAAGCCAATCGCGGTCTGGAGTACATGTTCATCATGATGAACGCGGCGCGGCTATCGGTCGGCCTGGAAGGCTACGCGCTCGCCGAGCGCGCTTATCAGCACGCCCGGGAGTATGCGCGCACCCGCGTCCAGGGCCGCCCCGCAGGCGCGCCGCAGGAGGGCAAACCGGCGCCGATCGCCTACCACGCAGACATCAAGCGCATGCTGCTGGCGATGAAATCGCAGACCGACGCTGCGCGCTCGGTCGCACTGTATGGAGCGATGCAGCTCGACCTGGCGCGCAACGATCCCGAGGAGACCGTGCGCACCGCCGCGCAGGCGCGCGGCGACTTGCTGATTCCGATCATCAAGGGTTGGTCCACCGAGCTCGGCGTGAGGCTGGCGTCGCTCGGAATCCAGGTGCATGGCGGCATGGGGTTCATCGAGGAGACCGGCGCAGCGCAGTATCTGCGCGATGTGCGGATCACTCCGATATACGAGGGCACCACCGGCATTCAGGCCGGCGATCTGATCGGGCGCAAGGTCGCGCGAGACGGCGGCGGCGCCATGCAGGCGCTCATCGCCGACATGAAGGCCGAGCTCAACAGTCCGGTGGCGGACGATCCTGTGTTGCGCGAAGGACGCCTCGCAGCGCTAGCCGCTGTCGAGCAGCTCGAGGAAGCGACCGCCAGCCTGCTGCAGTCCTGGAAGAGCGGGCCGGAGCATGCCCAGGCGATCGCCGTCCCATATCTCATGTTGTGCGGTTTCGTGATCGGTGGGTGGCTCATGGCGCGGGCTTACGAGATCGCCGTGCGCAAGGTCGATGAGGACCGCGAGTTCTATCTCGGCAGACAGCAGATTGCACGCTATTACCTGCAGCACGTGCTGCCGGAAGCGGCTGCGCTGACGCGCATCGTCACAGCCGGTGGAGCAAGCGTGGTCGAGGCCGATCCAGCGCTGTTCTGAGCGCCGCGTGAGAAGCGGAAAGAAGCGGTTAGCGGTTAGCGGTCGGTTAGCGGTTAGTTAGAAGGCTGTTGCGCCACAGGCGCTAGCGCCCGTCGATGAATGGCGATGCACCCTCTGGATCTCCAGCAGGCACATCGTTCAAACAGTAGCCCACGCACATCGTTTACAGCGGCGCATCGCCGACGAGTAGGTGCTCCATGGAGCAGACGACCAAAGGCCATCGTGGATCTCCTCCATGCCCGACCCCCACTAACCGCTAACCGCCGCTAACCGCTAACCGCTGCTCCGGCAAGCTTCCGGGCGCGCGTCAGCAGGCGCTCAGCATCGAGGCGCGCCGCCCAGTCGGTGAACTCCGGCGTCGGGCCGCGCCAGCGGAGCTCGTCGACGTCGGAGAACAGCGCTGCGTCCGTTCGCAGCGTGGCGAGCGTCTTGAACAGCAGGGCGAGATCGCAACGATCTCCAAGGACGGCGGCGGGGAAATCCTCGATCGCGCCATGCTTCTCGATGAGGCGCGCCGCGGTCACCGGCCCGATGCCGGCGATGCCCGGATAGCCGTCCGCGGAGTCGCCGACCAGAGCAAGAAAATCGGCGATGCGCTCCGGCGCCACGCCGAACTTCTTGCGCACGCCCGCGGCGTCCCGCATCTGCTGCGTACGCCTGTCCATCTGCACCACGCGTTCTCCCTGTACGCACTGCGCCAGATCCTTGTCCGGCGTCCAGATGCAGACCTTCTGCACGCGCCGATCCGCTGCGGCGATACGCGCCGCGCTCGCGAGAGCGTCGTCGGCTTCCAGCTCGATCATCGGCCAGACCACAACGCCCATGGCGGCGAGCGTCTCCTCGAGCGGCTGAAATTGCGCGAGCAGGGCAGGTTCGACGCTGTCGCCGGTCTTGTAGCCGGGCCACAGCTCGTTCCTGAAAGACTCGATCACGTGGTCGGTGGCCACGCCGATGTGCACGGCGCCTTCGCCGATCATCTGCAGCACCGTATTGAGCACTCCGACTACGGCGCCGTATTCCTGGTCCTTTCCTTTGCTGAAGCGGCGCAGTCCGTAGAAGTGGCGGAAAAGCTCGTACGTGCCGTCGATGAGATGAACGACCATGTCGGAGTCAATCTGCGCTGTGCGGGTGAATTCTCTGGGCCGAAGCGTTGACTGTCCTCACACCTCGTGGGCGCGTGCGCACGCGAACGTCGCGCCGCACATATTAGTGGAACACGGCGGGCGTTCGGTCATTGATTGATTGAAGTGCGCCGCGCCGGCGCGAAGCCGAGGATAGAGCTATGGCCACTGTCGTTCACGAGCACATCGAAGTCGCTCCGACCGAAGGATTGCGAATTTCCTGGGGAGGCGTCTGGGCCGGAGTTCTCACGGTCATGGGCGTGCTGCTGTTCCTGAGCATGCTGGGGCTGGCGATCGGCGTCACGGCCGTCGACCCGAGTGACACGCAGGCAAGTACGATCGGGACGGCGGCGGCGATCTGGAGCAGTCTGTCGTTGCTGATCGCGCTGTTCGTCGGCGGGATGGCGGCTACCCGCCTCGGAATGGTGTTCGACAAAGCAGCCGGCGCGTTCGAGGGTGCGCTGGTCTGGGTGTTGAGCTTCCTGCTGATCCTGTGGCTGGCGAGCAGCGGCGTCGGCCTGGTGGTGAGCGGTGTTTCGGGACTGTTCGGCGGCGTCGCGCAAACTGCCGGGGCGGCCATCTCCGGCGTTGATGATCTTTCCAGCGGCGACGTGCAGCAGATCGTCGCTCGCCTCAACGATCCGCAGACCGCTCGCACGATCTCCGCCGCGACAGGTATTCCTGAGCAGGAGGTGCGCGCAACGCTCGCCGACATCGCGCAGCGCGTGCAGTCGGTCCGCAATGATCCTGCGCGGGCGGTGGCCGAAGTGCGCCAGGGCAGCCAGCGCCTGCTCGAGCGCGCGCGACAGCAGCTTCCGGCCACAGCGGAGCGCGTGCAGGAGGGAGCCGCCACGACTGCATGGATCGCCTTTGGCGCGATGCTGATTTCGCTCATCGCAGCTATCGCGGGCGCGATGGTGGGCCGGCGAAGAGCAGAGCGCACTGCGCAGCTGGCGCAGGCGCGCGCCGCGTCCCCACCTCCGTACACGCCTGATGATCGGCCAGTGGTGGATCGGCCCGTTGATCGGCGACACGCCGAACGACGTCGCATCTAGCAGCTATGCGGGACACTTCACAGCCAGCGAGAGTCAGTGGCGTGAAGCATCGGGGCGGAACGCCCAGGCCAGCAGGCACAGCGCGGCCAGGGCGGGCGCCCAGTACAGATCGCTTTTGGCCACGCCGCGGCGTGCGAACCGTCGGTCGCGCATTGCGTCGCTAAGCGATTTGGCGTCGGTTAGCCGCGCGTACTCGAATCCGATCTGTCCGGCGAGCGCCTGCAAATGAGCCTCGTGCAGTGAGGAGAGATGCTCCCGCGAGCCAGGCCGCTGGACGACTTCGAACGAGCGCCAGTAGCCGATCATCTCGCCGTCGACATTCACCTTTGGAATGGGGCGCGGCGCCTCTCCGCCTGCGCCGATCAACCAGCCCTGGATTTCGCCCGCGCGCAACTCGTCCAGTACCGGCGATGGATAAGCAGGATCGAGCGGCGGCGCTTCATGGCCGTCGGTGATGAAGATCACGTCCGGCTTCGACTGTAGTTGCTGCGCCGCTTTGAACGCCCAGTACACGCCTTTGGTCACCTCGCTGGCGTTCGACCAGCGCATTCGCCCGTCCAGATTGTCGAGTGCAGCGAGCAGGTCGTCGTAGGCCCCGCACACCTCGACAGGGGCCATCAGCAGCACTGTCCGATATTCCGCGAACACTCCCCAGCCGATGCGCGAGCCGCACTCAAGTTCGGCCAGTGCATGTCTTACCGCCGCGCGCGCAAATTCCAGACGGCTGGTCGGAAGGCCGTCGAGCTGATAATCCTGGACGTTCATGCTCTGCGTGATATCGAAGACCACGATATATTCGTATGTGTCTCGCGGGAGGTTCGCGGTCGGCATGAACAAAGCGGCGGAGAGCAGCAGCAAGGCGAGCAGCAAAGCGCCTGACGGGGGATCGACGGCTGTGCGAAACCGCATGCGCGCGCTCATGGGAGCTCGATCCTTCCGCCCGGCAGCGTACTGATCACGCGGTCCTCCTGGTCGGATGGCTCATCTTCCTCGAACGCCGGATCATCCGCTTCCGGCGCCAGCAACAGCGCCGCCTCCAGGTTGTAGCGGGCGTCCCACGAATCCGGCCGCCGACGCAGAGCCTCGCGATAGCGCTGTTTGGCGAGCTCGATGAGGGGCAGATAGCGATGCGCCTCGGCTGCGCCGTCCTTCAGCGCCTCGCGCAGATGAAGATTGCCGAGATTGTACAGAGCGCCCACGCTCAGCGCGGCTTGGTCGCTCTGACTCAGATGCTTGTAGATGTCGAGCGCCTTTTCGGTCTCGCCTGCGCGAGTCCAGGCGACTGCTTGCGCGAACTGTGCTTCGGGCGCGTCCTGATCGAACGGCGCGAACTGCTGGGCGTCGAAGATCGCTTCGTTGACTCGCAGCGCCTGCTGCAATCGCACGCCTTGATAGAGGGCGACGGCGCCGAAGATCGTCGCCGCCGCGGCGAACAGCAAGTGGGCCGTGCGCCGCCTCATGTCCATCTCCGGATCGCGAGAGCGCGATAGAACAAGAGCATCAAACAGAGCGCCGCCGCGACCGCGACGAAGTACGAGCTGTAGTCCTGGCGGGGCAGCGTTTCGAAATAGTCGAGTGGAAAGTTCTGCTGTCGTCCGACGTCTGCAACGGCCCTGGCGAAATCCTCCGGCGCATCGGCCTCGTACGCGCGGTACGGCGTCGGCAACGACTGAAAGAACCGATGCAGCGCAATCTCGGGCGCCATCTCGCGACCAGGCGCCGGCGCGCCGAGTTGTGGGCTGTTGAAAGAGCGCAGATAGATCCAGTAGAGCGCTACGCGGTTGCGCATCAGGCTTGCAATGATTCTTCGTTGCGTCGGTTTGTCCAAATGAGCCCCGCCGTCGGACACGAGCAGGATGATGCGGCTTCCAGAGTATTCGCGATCGTTGAACTCTTCGGCGGCGGCGATGAGCGCCGGACCGACTTCCGTTTCGGACAGCCCGCGGCCGACTCCGCCGGCGGCGACGCCGGCCTGGATGACTTCGTCGTGCTCGGTGAACGGCACGACCTTGAACGGCCGCGTGCTGAAGAACATCAGTGCGAAACGATCGTTCGGGCGCTGCTGTACGAACTCAGAAAGCAGCTCGCGCGCGACGGCCGCTTTCTGCGGGCCGCGATCGAGGTGATGCAACCGGTTCAGGGGGTCGATGCTGCGCCAGTCGCTCGGCAGCATGCGGGTGTCCATGCTGCGACTGCGGTCGACCAGGACGAGGATTTCGGCGCCGTGACCAGTGCGTGCAACCCGCACCTCGGGTCGCCCCGGTGCGGCGAGCGCGAACACTGTGCATGCGATGGCGAGAGCCGCCAGCGTGCGCCACAGCAGTCCAGTGAACTGACCGAGGCGATCCGCGGGAAGCCAGGCGAGATACGGAAACGTCAGCGCGTCCCGCCTTCTCGGCATCAGCGGCGCCAGGGCGAGCGGCGCCAGCAGCAGGGCCCAGGGATGTGCGAAATCGAGGCCGCCCATCATTGCTCCCGCTGCTTCTCGGCGCGGCGCAAATCGCGGCACAGGGTCCGCACTGACAGAGACTGCGCCGGAGCGCCGACGCCGAAGAACCGCTCGGTCGACTGTCTGTAGAACGTCTCGATGGCTTGCCTGTACGGCTCAAAGTGCGGGGCGCGCGCGAACAGCACGTCGAGTGATTCGAGCCGTACGACCTGTCGGGCGGTGGCGTCGAAGGCGCGATGCATGGCTTCCCAGGCAATCGAGGCGCTATCGTCAAGGCGACGCAGTTCGCGCAATGCGCGGGCGAACGGCGCCTGCCGCGCAGCACGCAGGTTGCGCCAGTAAAGCCACACGGCCCATGCTGCGAGCGTCAGCACGAATGCGATGAACCAGATTCGCAATTGTCGGCGCAGTGGAGCGGTTTCGATGGTGGGGGCCGGCCGGTCGGCGCGCAGGTTCGTGAGCGCCTCGCTGGCGAGCATAGTGGTCGGCGAGAGCGGAGCAATGGTGATCGAGGCGGCCGGTATCGGCAGCGTCGCATCGCCGTCGAACTCTTCGAGCCGCCAACCGGGAAGCGTCACCGAAGCGGCGGTCCGTGGCGCATTGACGACTTGGTAGCTGACGACGAGCCAGCGTTCGCCGCCGCGGCGATCGAGGCGCACGGATCGACGCTCGAACCATGCGTTGACTCGCACGTTTCCCGGCGGCTCGGCCGGCCGGAAGCCTTCGCCAGCCGGGTTCAACAAAATGCGTTGCGTGACGATGTCGCCGATGAAGTACCCGTAGGGTCGAGGCTGTTCGACGAACGTCGTGCGCTGGTCCGCTTCGGAGGCGAGCGCCTGGCGCCCAACGCCGCAGCAGGCGAATAAGATCACGGTCGCCGAAGCCGTTCCGAGGAAAACATCACGGCGGCGCATGTAGCCACTCATGCGTGAGCTTCCAGGAAGTACTGCGACAGCGCTTCACCGTCGAATCGCTCCTCGATATAGAACGGCCGGATGTCGCGAGATCGAAAGATTCCATTCAGAGCCTCGCGCCGTGCGGCGACAGCGCGTCGCCAAGCGTTCCGGAGCCCCGCGCGCACCCACAGCGTCCGCTGTGCGGCGGATTCAGCATCGCGCACCTGCAGCGGGCCGCTTTGCGCGGGAGGCTGAATTTCCACGCGGTCCCAGATGACCAGGGGGACCACGTACGCCTGAGACAGCATGTCGAGGGTCGCGCTGAGCCGATCGAGCGGCCAGTGAAAGTCTGATATGAGAAAGATTATTCCTGGTCGCCCAGACAGACGCATCGCGGTGGCTTCGAGTGCGGCCGGACTGCCGGGGCCGCCCGTGCACGCTCTGAGTCGGTTGGCCATGACTGGACCGACCCCGCGGCGCAGCGATGCGGGAAAGAACAGGTCCGTGCGTTCGATTCCATCGAAGGCCAGCATCCCGACCGCATCGCCGATCCGTTGTGCGCTTTGCGCCAGCGACTCGACGAACTCCGCCGCGACGTGCAGCTTGGGAATCGTGGAGCCGAACTGCATGGAGGCCGAGACGTCCACTACCGCGTGGATGACGATGGAAGCGCGCTGCCGATGAACGCGCACGAGCCAGTCGCGGCGGACATCCTGAAGACTGGCGCGCAGATCCAGCCGCCGAGGATCGGGCCAATCGTAGAGACTCTTGTGCGCGACGAATTCCTGGCCAGCTCCAAACTCCAGTCCGGGATGGAAGCCGGGGCGCCGCCCCTGGAAGCGACGCGGCAGGCGATAGTGAAACTCCTGTGGTGAACTCATCTCGATCGCGGCGTTGCAACCTTCTCGAGAATCTGTGCGACGAGCGCGTCGGCAAGCTGTGCGCGCCGGAGCTCGTAAACGGGCGTGAAGAAGATCCGATGCACCAAGACGGAGGGGAAGACAGCCTGAATGTCATCGGGCGTCAAATAGTCACGGCCCGCCAGCCAGGCGACCACGCGCGCTGCACGCGACAGCCACATCATGCCGCGCGGGCTGGCGCCGGCGAGAATCAGCTTGTCCATGTCCACGCCGTCGAGCCGCACGCCGAAATCGGCGGGAGCGTGCGTGGCGCTCCAAAGATCGAGCACATAGCGACGCAGCGCGTCGCTCGCCTGCACACTGCGTTGGATGGCGGCGCCGATGTCGTTGAGCTGGTCCCACGACAGAACGCCGGGGGTGATGCGCTCGAGCAGGGCGTCGACATCGTGGAACTCGGGCTCGAACACGAGCGCGCCACGAATATCGTCATCGGTCGGCGACGGCATGCGCAGCTCGAACAGGAAACGGTCGCGTGCGGCGGCGGCGAGCTCGAAGGTTTCCTCCTTTTCAACCCTGTTGCGGTCCGCGAACACGATCATGTGAGGAAAGCGATACGTGCGATTGAAGGCCGAGACGGTGCGCTCGGCCATGGCGCGCAGCAGGAGCGATTGCACCTGCGGTCGCGCGCGATTGATCTCGTTGAAGAAGAATGTGGCGAGCCGCTCGCCATGGCGAAGCAGTGGGCCAGGCTCGATGCGAGGTTTGCCCTCAGCGTCCACGTAGGTGTGGTAAATGAGATCGCCGGGCATCAGATCGACCGTTCCCTCGACCCGTTCGAAATCTCCGCCGATGACGCGGGAGAAGGCGCGCAGCAGGGTTGTCTTCCCTACGCCTACGTCGCCTTCGAGAAGAACGTGACCACGGGCGAACAGCGCGACGTTGATGAGACGCAGGGTTCCGCTCTGGCCGATGATGGCCTTGCCGACTTCTCTCTCGGCGAGCAGCGCGCGCTCTCGCCAGTCCTGAAGCTGCTCTTCCGCGACCATTGCGACCATGAGCCGTCTCGCGCATGCTTTGCGAAGCGAGGACGCTTCTTGGGTGCAGCACTCTGATAAGGGTGCGGCGGTTCAGGCAGGCGCATTTGAACGCTCGCGCCGCCTTCAGCTTCCGAACGCTGACCGAGCAGGTTCGGTTTGCTATCGCGGCAGTTTAGACACACCAGAGCCCAGGCCCGGCTCCGCAATGATCCGACTTGCGCGGGCCGCAAGTAAGGCGTTTACTCGGCGGAGCGGCGCGTTCAGCCGTCGTAGCGACGCGCCTTTCTCGGCGGCGTTCCGGGCGCCCGATGAACCGCCATTAGCCGGATTGCATTGAAGGGCGCAGTGCGCACCCGCGAAATGGAACGAGAGGCGGTTGGTTAAGAGCACGCGGCAGCTTCGTCAAGCGTAGCGCGGTCTTCTGAGATTTGAGGTGTGGCCAGGTGCGGCTACGTGCGGCGTGCTGCGTCGAATGTGGCGCGGTCTCAGAAGTAGATAGCCAAGCGCAAAATGGCCGCGCAGCAACGCTGCGCGGCCAGACGTGGTCACTCCCTGTCTTGCATCGACTGTCAGGCGCCCGCTATGTAATCGACGGCGGCTTTGACTTGATCGTCGCTCAGCGACATGTTGCCGCCCCTTGGCGGCATCATGCCCCTGGTTCCCGTGAAGCCCTCGAGCGCGTGCTTGTACAGCACGTCTTTGCCCTGTGCGATTCTGGGCTCCCACTCGGCTCGGTCGGTCCGTAGAGGTGCGCCGCCCGCGCCGGAGTCATGGCACAGTGCGCACGCCTGCTTGTATGTCTTCTCGCCCAGGTCGTTCGCCGGTGCGGACGCCGCGGCCGCGGCGGGTTCCGCCGCCGCTGCTTGCGCCGTCGGAGAGACGCCCTGATCCTGACTGCAGGCGGCCAGCAGTGCGCAGGAGAACAACGGCAAGAGAGTTCGAGTCAGCATTGATTTCACCTCGTGATCAAAATGAACGACAAACGTCGGTACAGCCGCGCTCTTACATGTGCTGATCCTTCAGTACGCCGCCGTCGAGCGTAACCATCTCTGGCGTGATCTGATCGAAGCTCAACACTTCGCCGCCGTGCTGCGCGGCAAACTGCGCGGCGTCGGATTCCTGTGCGAACGACGCAAGCGTCGGGCCCATCGACCCGCGCCGCTTGGAGCCTACGACGTAGTAGGCCGAACGTGCGTCGGTCCACTCGTTGCGCGGCTCATGCCAATCGGCGCGACCCATGTCGTGCACATACAGGCCGAGCACGCGCCGTTGCTGTTCCGGGCGCAGGTAGATCGAGAGCATCTCGATGGTGTCGCAGTAGAATTCGGGTTCGCCCTGGGCGTAATGGATCTGCGCTTTCGGCCCCGGATAGTCGGTGAGCGTCATGCCGTCGAGGCTGCAATAGACGTCCGAGGTGAGCTCCAGCGGGCGCGCCGCTGTTTCCGGTCCAGCGTTGCACGCCGAGAGCAGGGCGGCGCCCACGCAAGCGAGCGCCAGGCGAGACAACGGCGGCTTCATTTCCTGAATCTCCATGAGGCGAGCGCCAGAGGCGCGAGAATCCACGCCAACATGACTGCGCCCAGCAGCGCCGGATGCGCCAGGCGGTCGGGAAGAACCGTTGCGAGTCCGTACAGCGTGCGCACGTCCTCGAGGCCGAAGATGTTGAGGATGCGAAACACGTCCGTGGGGTTGAGCAACAGCAGGTACGGGAATACGTTGGCGCCAACTTGCCCGCCGCTCACCACGAGCGCGCCGAGCAACAGCAAATCATAGACGAGAACCAGGAAGAACCACACCGCTACCGCGGCGCCGCTCGCGCTGGCGCGATCCATCGCGAATGTGGAGACCATCAGGGCGATGCTCAGGAACGCGAGTCCCAGCAGGACGGCGCTGAGCACGAAGCCGCCGTAGTGGTACAGCACGTCCAGAGACAGCGACGATCCGAGCAGCACCCCGGCCACGCCGAACCCGATGGCGGTCGAACATGTAAGCGCGGCCGACAGCCCGACGTACTTTCCGAGCAGCAGTTCGGTGCGCGTGAGCGGCATCGAGAGCAGCAGATCGAGCGAGCCGCGCTCGCGCTCGCCGACCACGGCGTCGAACCCGAGAATGAGGGCGATCAGCGGTACGAGGTAAATCGCCAGGCTCACGAGGCTTGCGATCGTAACCTCGAGGCTGCGTACGCCCACTACGCCGTGTTGCGCAGCGCCGAAGTAGGCGATCGCGAGCGAGAACGCCGCGAAGATCGCGGTCGCCGCGAGGACCCAGCGATTGCGGAGGCGGTCGCTGAACTCCTTGCGCGCGATTACGACGATCTGGCGAACGTCGACGCCTTCCCCGCGCTTCATGCGGACTGCCCCAGGAACACGTCCTCGAGCGACGGTTCGCGAATGTAGAAATAAGAAATTCGTTCAAGGAGCGGCGCCAGCGCCGCGAGCGCCGCCATTCTCGCGGCTCGAGGAATCTGCAGGCGGATCCGATCCTCATGGATGACCGGTTCGCCGAGGCTCAGATGCGCGAGTGAGCTGTGCAGCGCGTCCCGCCACTCGGATGGTATGCGTAGCTCGAAGATGAGCGGCAGATCCAGCGTCTCGCGCAATGCGTGCACCGCGCCAAGCGCCCGTATCTTGCCTGCGTCCAGAATCGCGATGCGTTCGACGCGCTCCTGAATCTCGGCCAGTATGTGAGAGGTGATGAGGATCGTGCAGCCTCGCGCGCGCTGCTCGTGCAGGATGCGGTAGAAATCACGGATGCCTTCAGGGTCGAGTCCGTTAGTGGGCTCATCGAGCAGCAGCAGCGCCGGGTCGCCGAGCAGCGCCTGGGCAAATCCCAGGCGCTGGCGCATGCCTTTCGAGTACGTGCGCACTCGTCGGTCGGCGGCATGTGCAAGGCCGACACGCTCGAGCAGCACGCCGCAGGCGCCGCGCGGCGCGCCCTTCAGCGAACCCCAGAACTCGAGCGTCTCGAGGCCGGTCAGGTTGTCGTACAGCGCGAGGTTTTCAGGCAGATAGCCCAAGCGTCGACGAACCTGGCGAAACTGCGGTCCGGACACTGACTGGCCGTCGATCCGGATCTCACCAGCCGTCGCCGGCGTGAGTCCCAGGATCAGCTTGAACAAGGTGCTCTTGCCGGCGCCATTTCGGCCGATCAGACCGAACATCTCGCCGGCCCCGATCGACAGGTCCACGCCGTCGACGGCGCTGATCTCGCCGTAGCGCTTACAGGCGCCGCGCACCTCAATGAGCGCCTTGGCCATGCCATTCGCTCCAGTTCGAGTGTGCGGGACGCATCCGCGGCCAGGGGTCGACGATGCTGGGCGCACGCAGCAACGGGAACTGCTGCGCCGCGAGTCGCAGCGTCTGCAGTGCGGGGCTGCTCATCAGCAGCTTGACCGCCGGCAGGCGTTGTACGAGTTGATCCACGACCGGATTCGCTTCGTACGGCGTGTCGCCGCGGCCGTCGCCGTCGCGATCCCAGCCGATGTAATTGCTCCAGTAGTTGCCGTCCTCGGCGCCCCATGTCACGTCGCGGGTGGCGACGTAACGGATTTGCTGCTGGTTGTGGATGAAGTCGTTGCGCTCGACGACGTTGTTGATGGACCCGGCCCACACATGCATGCCAACCACGTTCCCGACGACGAGATTGTCGCGCAGCGAGTTGTATTCGGCGTCGTAGATGAAAAAGCCGCGCTGGTTGCCGGCGGCGACATTGTTCTCGATCGTGGAGTCCTGAATCGTTCGCAGCATGAAGCCGTGATCGCTGTTGTTCCAGGCGCGGTTGTTGCGCACGATCTGATTGCGCGTCTCCATGAGCGCGAGTCCACCGCGATTGTGATGGGCCTCGTTATGCTCCCAGAGGTTGTGATAGGAGTTCATGTAGTGCGTGCCGTAGCGCGCATGGTGGATGCGGTTGCCGCGAAAAACCGCATGGTGCGATACGTCCACGTAGATCCCGTCGCGCACGAAACTGATGTGATTGCCGATGAGGCGCGCGCCCGTCGTGTTGTAGAGCTGAATCCCGTTGCCTCTTTGCGCCGAGGCGTACTCGCGCTTGCCGGTGATGAGATTGTCGAGGATGCGCACGTCTTTGACGCCCTCGATCCACATTCCGAACAGGCTATAGGCGATATCGCAGTTCTTGACGATGGCGCGGTCCGCGCCGGGCTGCACATAGACTCCGGCGTTCTGGGCGGTGAGGTCGTCGCCGCTGTCGGTGATGATGAAGTTTTCGATGGTCACGTCCGGGGCGGCGACGCGGATCACATCGCCCTGGAGCGCTCCGCTCAATGTCGGGCGGTCGACGCCCTTGAGCGTGAGCGGCTTGTCGATGCGCAGGCGCTCCTCGTACCGGCCGCGGGCGACCAGGACGGTGTCGCCGGGCGCTGCGAGCGCGACCGCCGCCGCTATCGATTCGCCGGGCCGCACGTGCAACTCCTTCCCGGCGGTCAGCAGCGGGATCAGCAGGAGGGCGGCAAGCGCCATGCACCTGGCGCTCAGGACGGCCATTGCAGCGACTCCAGGTCGTGCAGCAGGTCGAGGAGCCCTGCACTGCGCATGACGAGGAACAGGGCGGCGCCGATCAGCAGGTTCTTCATGGAAACGTAGGCGGCCATGTCCGCCCAGCTCGCGCGGCGCATCGAGCTTCCCCACCATGGTCCTTCCTTGACCCAAGGCTTGCACTGCATGCGCGTGATCAGCTCATACACGCTCCATGCAAGCCACCACGCAAGAATGATTCCCGGCCCCAGACGGCCGGATACGCCGAGCAGCCACACCCACGTCACCAGGACGGCGAGCGCGAGGCCGGCCGCACGCAGCAGCACGGGCAACTTCAAGAATTGGCGATTCCACGGCAGCAAATGGGCGATGCATTCGCGGCGCAGCCATTGCCAGAGCTGCGCCGGGCTGCGTCTCGCCGGCGCTTGCGTGCTCGCCAGTCCGGCTCCGAGCCGATCGAGTGGAACGAAGTAGCCGTCGGCGCCGATGCGCGTGAGCGCAACGCCCGCCTTCGCGCGCTGCTTGCGTTCCTTGACCAGAGGCGGGCACGCATGGTCGTCGTAGTACATGACCATGCAATCAAGGCACAGCAGACACTCGCGTTGATCGATACGCCCTCTCTGGTCGATCGCCTGGGCGTGACAGCCGGCTGCGCACGCGTGACACGTCGTGCACTCCTGCTTGCGCTTGAGCCCCCACCAGCGGAACGTGGAAGGAATCGCGAGCCCGGCGCCCAGCGGGCAGAGATACTTGCAGAACGGACGTTCGATGAAGATCGCGAGCACGAACAGTGCGGTCCAGAAGGCGACGAACGGCCACGAGCGATTCCACACGCCGACCAGGAAGGTGGTCTTGAACGGCTCGATTTCGGCGAGCCGTTCGGCGAGCCCGAGAGAGTAGAACGAGACTGCGAGCAGGCCGGCGAAGACGAAGTACTTGAGCCATTTCAATCGGTCGTGCAGCGTCCGACGGAGCTTGAACTGGAAACGCCCGAGGCCGACGGCGCCGGCGAGGCGATGGATGATCTCGCTCATGGCGCCATAGGGGCACAGCCAGCCGCAGAACATGCCGCGGCCCCAGAAGAACACGGTGACGATGATGAAGATCCAGAAGATGAACAGGAATGGATCGCTCAGGAACAGCGCCCATTGCCAATCGAACAGGATCGCGTGGAACCAGGTCAGCACCTGCGTGATCGATGGCTGGGCCATGAGATGAAAGCCGATAAAGCCGACGCTCACGGTCCATAAGGCGTACTTCGGCCAGTTCACCCAGCGCTTGTCCTTGCGAGTCGAGCGTCGAACCAGATAATCCCGGGATGCATAGAGCGCCCCGGCCGCGAACAGCACGAGTGCGAACAGGCCGATCTCGATCGCGCGCTGCCGCCAGATGCGCGTCCAGAGCGGCGCCGGGCGCTGGTACGCCGGGCGACCGCCCGCGATATATGCGGACGGCAGCCAGTACTCCCGCTCGAAGCTCTTGAACGTGCGCTCACCGCTGCTCGTGTCGATGCTGTTCGCGAGGAACACCAGGCTCCACGGGTAGGCGGGCGTGAAACTCTCGCTGCGTACGATGAAGATCGCGGATTCGCGGAAGCGCGGCGCGCCGGCGGCGCGCACCTCGTACAGGTTCACGTAGTCCTGATCGCGAAACGTGAAGGTGTCGGTTTCCTGCGAAACGTGGATCCGGTCGAAAATTCCACCTCGCACGAAACCCGAGCCCTTGAACGACTCCCTGCCGTTCGCGACGACGAAAATCGCGTGCTCGTTCGGCTCGAGGTCTTCCATCAGGCGGCGATACCCGTGCTCGCCTAGGATCGCCTCGCCTACGATCGGCGCATTCAGATAGCCGAAGCGGATGTCGATGTACGGCTGCGCCGAAGGCGCCTCTGCAACATCCTGCGTGCGGATCCTGAGTCGCTGCACGGCGCCTTCGTCGAGGAGCGCCCGCCAGCTACGCTTCGTTTCGCTCGAAGTGAACTGCACTTGCGGACGCCGCACCGGCTCCAGAATGCCGACCTGCCGCGCGACCGCCGCCGCCGAGCCCATGATGACGTGGTTCTCCGCGATCACCGTGACTGTGGCGCCCGTGATTGCGTCGACGCCCTGCGCATCGGCGCTCCCTCGGCCGATTTCGATCTTGTCGCCCACGTACTTGCCGACGTATTGGCGAATGAACGAGGTCAGAGCTGATTCTGGAATGCCGAGCAGGAGAATCGGCTCGGTGTGGCGCAACACCTCGGCGCCGGTAATGAGCCCGCGCGTGTCCATGCCGATCAACGTGACGATCGGTTGGCCCGAATAGCCGGGTGTATCGAGGATGTCGCTGGACAGGAAGACGTAGCCGACGAGCCGCCGCTCGCCGTGGCTGGTGCGATACGCCTCGACGTAGGGCGGGCGCCCCTTACGCATCGAATAGCTGTCGGCGCCCGGCAGCACGGCGCCGCACGGCGCATGTGCACACAGATCGGGATCGGTCGATAGACCAGCGGGTAATGGCGCTTCGTACGCCCGTCCGTTGGCAAGTGCGGCTGTGGACGCCAGCATCAGCAGCGTCACAGCCAGCCAGTGAAGCGCCGACTTCATGTCGAGCGCGTTGAGTCTTGCAGAGACGCGGGGAGCCCGTTGGGCTCCCCGTTCTTTACCTCGGCCACTGAAGTTCTCACGCCTCCACAAGCATCCTGCAGCGCATCTCCAGATGCAGCGCGTGACAGAAGTGTGTGCAGTAGCACCAGTACACGCCCGGCTTATCCGCCTTGAAGGTGACCGATTTGGTCTCCTGGGGATTGACGATGAAGTTGATGTTGTGCTTCGGAATCGCGAAGCCGTGCGTCAGATCCTCCACCTTGTCGTGGTTGGTGAGAATGATCGTGACTTCATCGCCGCGCTTCACCCTGAACTCCGACATGCCGAACGCCGGCGCCTGCGAAGTCAGGTACACGGTGACCTGCTTGCCCTTGCGCTCTACACGGCAGTCGCTCGGCGACTTCACGGCGTTCGGGAACTCGTCCATGTCGTAGATCTGCCGCGTCTTGATGATGTCGCGGCGGACCACGATGGAGTCGTGAGGCTCGGACCAGACGGGCGAGTCGTGCACCAGCTTCATCTTCTCGCCGCTGATGTCGATGAGCTGCGAGTTTTCGGCGTGCAGCGGTCCGACCGGCAGGAAGCGATCCTTGGAGAACTTGTTGTCCGAGATGAAATACTTGCCGTCGGCTTCCTTCGTTTCGCCCATCGAAGTGAAGCCGTGGCCGGGCTGGTAGTGTACGTCGATGCGATCGACCACGACCTGCGCCGAGCTGTCGCCCTTGTACGCCCTGATGGCGCCGTCGATGCTCCACTTGACGATCTGACTGTCGAGAAACAGCGTCGTATAGCAGTAACCGCGGTTGTCGAACGCGCTGTGCAGCGGACCCAGGCCGATTTCCGGCTCGGCGACCACCGCATCGCGCGGATCGGCCAGCTCGCCGTCGAACCACTTGAGCACCAGCTCGTGCGCGATCAGCGTCGCGGTGGGGGAGAGCTTGCCCGAGCATGCGTAGTACTTGCCGTCCGGGCTGATGTTCACGCCGTGCGGGTTCTTCGGAACAGGCACGTAGCAGGTGAGGGCGGTCTTGGGATCAGCATTGGCGGCGCGCGTGCCGTCGACGACCGGAACCTTGGAGTCGCCGATCGTCGAGAACTTGCCTGCCTTCACCGCAGCTTCGATGCGCTCCACGTGCAGGAACACGCAGGCGTCTCGCTCGGCCGACATCATTCCGACGTAGTCTGCTCCGCCTTCGACGTTGTACTGGTTGGAGCAGACGAGCTTCCCGTCGTACGAAGTCGCCACCAGGTCCATGTTGCCGTCGACTTTGCACTGCCAGCGTACCTCCATGGTCTGCGCGTCCACGCAGGTGAAAAGGCAGAAGTACTTCTCCGGGTTGTCGAGATCGCGCCCGTCGTTCGGCTGCGGGATGTGAAACTCGTTTCCGCAGAACACGCGGGTGGTGTAATTGATGCTCGGGTCCACGGGATCGCACTTGTCGGGGAAGATGCCGTGGAAGCCCTGCACGTTGGGCAGCTCGGTGATCTTGTCGCATTCCATCGTGTCGAGGCGCACGCGTGCGACGCGGCTGTGAATCTTGTCGTTGACGAACAGGTACTTGCCGTCGTACGTGCCGTCCTTGTACGAAGGATGGACGTGGTGCGTGTCGCCAGTGCAGTACTTCAGCGATCCGTCGGGATTCGTTCCGATGATCTGCTTCGATTCATTGGTGATGCCCCAGCCGACGAGACAGTCGAGGTTGAAGACGGGAATTCGCTTCAGAAGACGGCCGGACGGCAGCCCATAGATGCGCACTTCGCCTGAATGGCCGCCGCTGGAAAAGGAGTAGTACTCATCGAGTTCTCCCGGATGCACCGCATACTTGCTGTAATCGACGTCGCCGTCCGGGCCGCCGCCCGCCCGGACTCTGGCGGAGCCATCTTCGGTTCTGCATCCTGCGACGCCGAGGGATAAACCGGCGCCGGCAAGTCCAGTGATCGCAGCAGTGTTCAGGAACTTTCGGCGACTCGGATCGTCGGGAGCCGCATTCTTAGGAGGCGTGTTGCGAGTAGTCACTATGGAATCCCTTATGTTGTTGAGAACCGCGCTTGAGGCGGCGCGCATGCTAGGAACTAGGCGTTCCTCAATGCATGACCTGCATCAAGCTTGTGCGTCTCGTGCGCATATGGGGTTCGTGGATTCCCGCTCAGGGTTAGCGGGTCATGCCTAGCGACGGGCCATTAGAAGGAAACAGAAAATAGATAGCGGCCAACTGATAGGGAAGAGGCGGCGCCGCGAGAGATTTCGTTGGAATTCATGTTCAATGCGCATGCGCGTCGGCGGGAGCGTGATCGAACGCGCCTCGATAATCATGCAGAGCGCCAAGGAGCTGTGTGAGCGCCTCCTCTGAGGAGGTTTCGTTCTCGAGCTGGTTGGCCGCCGTCATCATCCGACCGATCAGCACATGCAGTGCTGCGTCAGCCGCCGGCGGAAGCTGGCAATGCTCGACGATGTAGCCGACGTTCTCCTCGACGATGCTCGCAAGCTCTCCGGCCTGCTCACGCGAGAGCGGCCGCGCCGCATCGGCATGGTCGACGGCTGCTTGAATCCTCGACATGCCTGCTCGCAGAGGCTCGTCCGTCGGCCATAACTCGCCATCGGGCGGCGTGACCAAGTCGTCATGACCGGCGCCGTGGGCGTGGTGCGCATCGTGATCATGGTGCGCATCGTGAGCCTCGTGCACGACGTCAGCCTCGTGCACAACGTCGGCCGGATCAGGCATTGCGTCGTTATGGTCCGAGCACGAGGCAAGGCTCACCGTCAAGAGCGCCGATCCAAGCAGGATTGTGATCGTTCTGGTCATCTCCGCCACTCCCAGCTGCGGACACGGACTCGTTCCGCCAAGTAAACCCTGAATGCGCGCGACAGCCAGCTCGAGACTGGTCCCAATACGGCGAGCGCGTTCGACGAAGAACTGCGCGATCTCTGCGCTGAGTGGGCGCAGTCTGCTCGAGAAGCTCGAGCCGGCGATCGAAGTCGTGCTTCGGACGGCGAGGACGCTGCATGCGCAGGTCGTCGCCGACAGCGTGAGTATGGATTCCCGGTTTCGCTTGCGCGCTGACTCAGGTCAAGCGCCCGGGCTATGCATGTGATGCATGACGGCGGCTCAGCCGGTGACAACGGCCGAGATCACGAGACCGGATTCGATCATTCG
>JAVEVD010000004.1:0-27175 GCA_034005205.1 Steroidobacteraceae bacterium
CGACTACGACCTGCTCCGGCGCAACGGCTTCATCCAGCAGGATCTCAGAGCCCGCCGTGAGTCGTTCGAACCACTCACGGCTTTCGCCCTGTGCAGTCACGAGCAGTGTGCGAAAGGCAGTAGTCATCGTTGCTATCGTTATTTCGGCGCCGCATCGTACCGACAATGGGCACGCAATTCCACGAGCGGCCCCACGGCGCCGCGCTCTCGCATCCGTGCGAGAAAAAAAGCGGGCCGGACGGCTCAGCCGCCCGGCCCGCTGCGCTGACCGCCCGTCAGCGTCCCTGCCCGAGGAGCAGATGCTCAGGCGCTGGTCACTTCGATACGCCGCGGCTGCGCCTTCGCCTGCTTGGGAATGGTCACCTCGATGACTCCATTGCGTGCGGCCGCATGCACGCCCGCTGCATCCGCCGTGTCGGGAAGCGTGAAGCGCCGGTGGAAGCGGCCGAAAGGACGTTCGCTGCGGCTGCGCTCGACCTCGCCCGAGCGTTCGGCGGCGCGCTCACCGCTCACCGAGAGCACGCCCTGATCGAGCGTGATCTCGATCGCAGCGATGTCTACGCCCGGCACGTCGAGCTTCAGTACGAAGCGATCCTTGTACTCCTCGACGTCCGCCGGCGGCATCCAGTCGGCCGTGGCTGCGGAACTCGCGCCGCTTACATCGAATTCCCGGTCGAACACGCGGTTGATCTGCTGATGAAGCTGGTTCAAAACACTCCAGGGCTCGTAACGCAGCATAGCCATGATGGAATCTCCTTAGTGGCGGAAAGCTCGTTGAGGCACAATGCCTTGCCCCGTACATAGGGCGCACCGGCGACGTTTCAAGCGCGCCCATTGCACGCGCCGCCGGGGGCCGACCCGACCGCCCACGCCGATCGATTCGATGCACGAGCCAAGCTTTCGCCAAACCTCATCCCTGATCCTCCTAAGCTGCTGGGCGCTGGCGTGCTGGTCCGTTCAGGCGCACGCCGCTGATGACGACCGCTATGAAGCGGCGTACCACGCCGCGCTGCGCCCCGACTCGGGGGTCATCGAAGTCGAGCTCAATCTGTCCGGCGAGCGCCTGCCGAACCACATCGCCTTCAGCATCGATCCGCAGCGTCATCGCAAATTCCGGGCTACCGATCCCCTGCAGGTCGAGGATGAGCAGGTCATATGGAAACCACGCGGCAAGAAGTCGCGACTGCGCTACGAGTTCGTGGTCGACAACAAACGCGGCGCCTCTGGTTACGACTCGTACATGACCGCGCAATTGGCCATCTTTCGCGGCGACAAGCTCGTCCCGCCCGCCAGCGTGCGCGCACACGGCGGGCTCGAATCGCACGCCACGCTGCAATTCCAAGCGCCCGAGGGATGGTCCGTGATCACGCCGTATGCGCCGGTCGCCGAGCACCGCTACGAGATCGACGATCCCAGACGCCGCTTCGATCGACCGCGAGGCTGGATGCTGGCCGGTAAGATCGGCACGCGCGGCGAGCTCATCGGGGGCGTACAGGCGATCGTGGCGGCGCCGGCCGGCGACAGCGTGCGGCGCCAGGATGCGCTCGCCTTCCTCAACTGGACGTTGCCTTCGCTGCTCGAAGTATTCACCGATTTCCCGCGCCGCATTCTCATCGTTCAGGCGGGCGACCCCATGTGGCGCGGCGGGCTGTCCGGGCCGGCTTCGATGTTCCTGCACGCCGACCGTCCACTGATCAGCGAGAACCGTACGAGCACGCTGCTGCATGAGCTCGTGCACATCGCGATGGGGGTGCGCGGCGACGAAGAAAGCGATTGGATCGTGGAGGGTCTGGCCGAGTACTACTCGATCGAGGCGCTGCGTCGCTCCGGCACGATCAGCGAGCGTCGTTATCAGGATGCACTCGAGCGGCTGAAGTCCTGGTCGCACCGCGCGCCCACGCTGTTCACCGGGCGTTCGAGCGGCCCAGTCACCGCGAAGGCGGTGCT
Source organism: Steroidobacteraceae bacterium (assembly GCA_034005205.1). Taxonomy (GTDB): domain Bacteria; phylum Pseudomonadota; class Gammaproteobacteria; order Steroidobacterales; family Steroidobacteraceae; genus Steroidobacter. The sequence goes on from JAVEVD010000004.1 coordinate 1,948, forward strand.
TGCGTTGCGTCAGGTGGACGCGGAGCTGCGCAGCGTCACCGAGGGCAAGGCGAGCCTCGACGATGTGGCGCGCGAGCTCGCACGCCGGCGCGGCGAGATTTCACTTCGGGACGTGCAGCAGATCGCCGAAGAGATCGCCGGACGCCCGCTGCGCTCGCTGCAACGCAAACAGCTCGACAAGCGTTCTTGACCTTCTCGGCGCCGCCGGCGCGTCTCAGCGCGCGGCGCGCTGCACCAGCTCCGTGATCCTGAGCGCCGTTTCCAGCGCGCGCAGGCCAGCCTCGCCGCTCACGACCGGCGCGCTGCGTTCGCGCACCGCGCGCAGGAAAGCCTTGATCTCATCGCGCAGCGCATCGCCCTGCTCGAAGGATTCCTCTTCGATCGACACCTGCGCCGGCGATTCGACGGGCGCGCCGTCTTTCTTGCGAATCACGGTGAGGATCTTCTGCTGCATGTCGATCGAAAGATAGGCGTCATCCTGGAAGATGCGGATCTTGCGCTCCTGCTTCAGGCTGATGCGGCTCGCAGTCGTATTCGCCACGCAACCGCCCTTGAAGCGCAGGCGAGCGTTCACGATGTCGATCTCGCCGGAGAACACTTGCGCGCCGACCGCGTCGATGCTCTCGATCGGCTCGCCCACGAGCTCCTGGATGAGGTCGATGTCGTGGATCATCAAATCGAGCACCACGCTCACGTCCGCGCCGCGCTGCTTGAAGGGCGCCAGCCGGTGAGACTCCACGAAACGCGGCGTGCTGAGCCGACCGGCGGCGGCGACGATGGCCGGATTGAAGCGCTCGAGATGCCCGATCTGCAGGGTGACGCCGCGCCGTTCGGCGAGCGCCACGAGTTCGCGGCCCTCGGCCGCGGTCACCGCAATCGGCTTCTCGATCAGGACGTGGATTCCATGGTCGAGCAGTTCGCGGCCGATGCGGTGATGCGCCGGAGTAGGCACAGCCAGGCTGACCGCGTCGACCCGTCCGAGGATCTCGCGGTAGTCGCTGAACGCCGGAGCGCCCACCTCCGCGCCGACGCGTGCGGCGACTTCCCGGTCGGCGTCGACGACGGCGACGAGTTGCGAATCTGGGAGCTGCGCGTACTTCTGCGCATGAAAGCGGCCCAGGTACCCTGCGCCGATGACCGCGGTGCGCAGCGGCGCGTCAGGATTGTCGGATTTCATCGAAGCCCCTTGCGCCGCCTCGGCCGCTCGCACATCGAGCGCGTTGTTCTTTCAGCCAATCTCATCAGCATCTGATCCACTGCCTCATCGATAACGGCGCTCGCGCTCGCGTCTTGCGCCGCCGCGCGGGATGATACCGGGACGGCGACCCGTGCAGTTGCACGCCGCAGCGCTCATCGACCAAGATGCGCCGCTGCGCACGCCCAGCAGGACGACTGGGCGTCGCCGCCCCCCCACAGGTTCGATTCGACAACTTATGAAGTCCGCCGCCCAGCACCGCCCCGAGGATGAGCCTACGGCGCACAACCGCCTGCGCTTCGAAGCAATCTCCGCCAGCATCTGGCTGGCTTTTGGCCTGTTCGCGCTGCCCGCTGCGATCTACGCCGTCGGCGCGACGCTGCTGGGGCCTTACCAGGAGGACCCACGACGCGCCGGGCTCGGGGCCTTCTATGCGGAATTCTTCAGCGACCTGGCCCAGCCCTCCGGTCGCGCTTGGTGGCTGGCGGTCGGACCGCTGCTGATCGTCACATCCGTGCGCGCGGTCTTCACCGGCGCTGGGCGTCACACTGGCGAGGGTGGTCGATTCGCGGACAAGGGGCAGGTCGCCGGCCCGGCGCGATCGCACCGCCAGAATTCAGCCGCGCGCCCCGCTCAGAGCCGCCCTGCATCCACTCGGGTCGAGCCCCGCATCGGCGAGGACTGACCGGAAGCTGCGTCCTGCAGGCCCGCGTGACGTACGTCGCAAACGCAGCGCAAGAAACGTGACGGGACTTCCCGCGCGAGGCATCGTCACCCTACAACGAAAACAATCTGCTCGATGGTTATTTTTGGTTATCGGGAAGAACGACCATGTGGTTCGCCAAATGGTTCGGCCGGCGCAACCAAGCCGACGATGATGAGCCAGCGCGCCATTGCGCTCCGCCCGCACCGAAGAATGTCCGACCCACGCGGGCTCGGGCTCCCGAGGCTTCGAGCGACCGGGCGCGGGGCTTCGATCCGTACAATAGCGGCGCGTTCGAACGCAGCAATGCCTGGGAACGCGTCGTGCGGCGCTGAGCAGCGCCGCCCGCCTCGAACCGATAGCCCGCCGGCTTGCATCGGCGGGCCGCGTCCCGATATTCGGTCAAAGGACTGCTCGCAGGCTGCTGACCGGAGCGTCCCGGTCCCTGAAGATCGGCAGCGAAGTCAGCCCTGAGATTCGGTCCTGAAAACGTGGACCGGGAACGCTGGTTGGCGCCCGTCGGCAGCTTAAGTGAAATCGCCGCGTGCTTTGGGGGTTTCCCCAATGTCGTGCTTATCAGCTTCCCGCGTAGAAAGCCGCGATTCCTGCGATGCACAGCCACATCGCCGTTTGGGCGGCCCAGCGCCAGCGCAGCTCCTTGAGCAGCGAGTAGAGGCTCGCGCCGCTCACCGCGGTGAGGGCGGCGAACATCAGGCCGCTGCGCACCACGGCCGGAAACTCCGCCGACATCTCGGGATGGCGTCCTTTGAGGATGAGAAAGACCAGGGCGACGCCCCAGAGGCCAAATGAAATGGCCGCGGCGGAACCGAACAGGATGGCGTTCAGGGCGGCTAAGGGGCGCATGGCTTCATCGCCCACGCCGCGCCGGCGCTGCAAGCGCGTACTTGATCGCCGCCTTGCGTCTCTCTAGCCTTGCCATGGGATGATCCGAACCGCGAACTTCGCAACATCCAGCTCCGTTGCGTTCAAGAGGAAGTGAAACAGTGTACCAGCCCCCCTCGCAGGCGCCCGTTTCGACATCCCCCCGACCGGTCGCTGCGGGACGGCGCTACGCGCTGTTCTTCAGCCTCCCGGCCCTGCTCGTGGTATGCGGACTGCTCGCCGGCACGGCCCAGGCGCCGGTCGCCCGGGCGGTGGCCACCGCCAACGCCCAGGAGCTCTCGCCCACAGAACGCCAGCGCCGCGTCAGCAAGCTGGTGAGCAACGTCATCGAGCGCTCGCATTATCGTCAGTCGCCGATCAACGATCCGGTCTCCGCCCTGGTGCTGGACCGCTTCCTCGAGCAGCTCGACGGTTCGCGCAGCTACTTCCTGGCCTCGGACATTGCGGAATTCGAGCGTTACCGCTACCAGCTCGACGACGCGGTGGTCTCCGGACAGCTCGAGCCGGTGTTCGCAATCTTCAATCGTTTCCAGGTGCGCAATCGTGAGCGGATCGACTACGCGCTCGCTCTCCTTGAGAGCGAGCCGGACTTTACGCTCGAAGAGGAGTTCGAGTTCGACCGCTCGAAGGCGCCGTGGGCCAACAGCCAGGCGGAGCTCAACGAGATCTGGCGCAAGCGCGTGAAGAACGACGCCATCTCCCTGATGCTCACCGACAAGGCTTGGCCCGAAGCGCGCGAGATTTTGCAAAAGCGCTATGAGCGCGTGGTCAAGCGCAACGAGCAGATCACCAGCGACGACATCTTCGAAGTGTTCATGAATGCGTTCGCGCACGTGTTCGATCCGCATTCGAGCTACTTCTCGCCGCGCAACTCCGAGGAGTACCGCATCCAGATGAGCCTGTCCTACGAGGGCATCGGCGCTTCGCTGCAGCTCGTCGACGACTACGTGACCGTGCTGAACGTGCTGCCCGGCGGCCCCGCGGCGGCCAGCGGCGCGCTGAACGCAAATGACCGCATCGTGGCGGTCGGCGAAGGCGCGCACGGCAAGCTCGTCGACGTGATTGGCTGGCGACTCGACGACGTCGTACAGATCATCCGCGGCAAGGTCGGCACCACCGTGCGGCTGCAGGTGCTGCCGGCGGGCGCGGCGCCCGGCTCGGCCGAGAAGGAGATCGAGCTGGTGCGCAACAAGGTGACGTTGGAAGCCCAGGCGGCGCAGAAGGAAGTACGAAAGATCAAGCGCGGCGATCGCGAGATCGCTGTCGGCGTCATCAACGTGCCGAGCTTCTATCAGGACTTCGAGGCGCGCTCTTCGGGCGAGAAAGACTATCGCAGCACCACCCGCGACGTGCGCAGACTGATCGAGGAGCTCAAGAGGGAGAACGTCGAATCGCTGATCATCGATCTGCGCGGCAACGGCGGCGGTCATCTCACCGAGGCGACCGCGCTATCCGGCCTGTTCATCCCGGGCGGGCCAATCGTCCAGCTGCGCGAAACCGGCGGACGCGTCGAGGTGCTGGACGATCCTGAGTCGAGCGTCGCCTGGGACGGGCCGCTGGTGGTGCTCGTGGACCGCTTCAGCGCCTCGGCCTCGGAGATTTTCGCCGCAGCCATCCAGGACTACGGCCGCGGGATCGTCGTCGGTCAGCAGACCTACGGCAAGGGCTCGGTGCAGAACCTGTATCCGCTCGACCGCTACGCGCTCGGTCCGGATCCCGGCTTCGGCCAGCTCACCGTGACCATCGGCAAGTACTACCGAGTGACTGGCGAGAGCACGCAGCACCGCGGCGTGCAGCCCGATATCGCCATGCCCACGGCGATCAGCCCCGAAGAAGTCGGCGAGAGCACGCGCGAAAGCGCCCTCCCCTGGGACCGCATCCGTCCGGTGAACTTTGGCCGCGAGACGCGCCTGTCGCAAGCGCTGGCGCTGCTCGAACAAGCGCACGAGGATCGCGTCTCTTCTGATCCGGACTTCCGCAGCCTGCTTGCGGATCTGGAGGCGTTCGAGAAAGTGCGCGCGCAGAAGAAGGTGTCGCTGAACCTGCAGACGCGCTTGGCCGAGCGCACCCGACTGGAGCACGAGCGTCTGCAGCGTGAGAACGCGCGGCGCGCGGCGCGCGGCTTGCCGCCGGTCGAGAAGCTTGCCGACCTCGATAACGCCGAGCCGCCCGACGCCGTGCTGGCGGAAACCGCCCAGATCGCGGCCGACCTCAGCGGCGTCAACGACGTCTATCTGTCGCGCCTGAAGTCCGAGACGGCGGTGAAATCGGCTCGCGACTGATCCGCCTGCTGTTTGTCCGGATTGTCCGCCTAGGGCATCAGCGACTGGTAAACGTCCCAGTAGTCATCGACCAGGACGTTCACGCCCGCGCGGTTGACCGTCTCCAGACCCGAGACCGGAGCGGCCGGCGCGGGCAGCGCGCCGATGGAGTCCGTAAGTGGGATGGTGTCCGTGTCGTCGCGATAGATCGCGGCGGCGCGCAGCGCGTCGGTACGCTCCTTCAGACCGCGTAGATCGTCTCCCGTGTTCTGCACCAGCGCGTGCGCCTCGCGCAGCGCCGCCATGAGCCGGGCGCACTCTTCCCGCCCGCCGTATCGAACGTCGAAAACGCGTTTCATGGTCGCTTCTTTGGCGAGCATCGCGAGTCCCCCGGCCGACAAGGCGGCCGTGAGCTGCTGCGCATACGCAATGACCGCCGTGTTGACGATACGACGCCCGTCGATCGAGACGCCGACGAACGGCGCTGGCTTCATGTGCTCCACGTCCGCCCGGTCGTCGCTCAGGTCAGTCACCTCGGTCGCCGCCGCGTCCCATTCGGCGCGCTCGGCTTCGAGGACCTCGGCGAGACGCCGACGGCGCAGATAGTTCCAGAAACCGCGCATCGTCGCGAGCCGCGCCTGCGACGCATCGAGCCGCGCTTTAAGCCTGTCGGCGACCGAACGTGCATCGGCGATGCGCTGATCGAATTCGGCCAGACGTCTGCGGCGCAACTGATCGAATTCGATCAGCTGGCGACGGTGCTCGCGTTCCTGCTGCTGCTGCTGCAATTGCTGCGCGAAGCGGCCTAGTCGCGCAGCGCAGGCGCGCCAAAGCGCGCGCAGCTGAAAATATACGAGCGCATTGGCGGCTGCATCCGGATCGCCGAGGTGCTCTTCGAGCGCCTCGAGTTGCTCGCGCGAGCGCGCGGCCGCTCCTTCCAGCAGGCGCATCTGCTCCAGCAGGCGCCGTCGCTCATCCTGCAGTCGAGAAAGCTCCTTCTTGAGCTCCGCGCGGTTCCAGTAGAGCTGCAGGAGGCGTTCGTCCTCTTCGCCGGACCGCCCGCTGGGCAGGAGCTGGCGAATTGCGCCAAGCCGATCGGAAATGCTCATGCCCTGACCGCAGCAGGCGTCGCCGAAGAGGATCGCTCAGGGCGCAGCGCTGAAGCGGTGTCCGCGCTCGACGCAGTAGTCGAGCCACTTATTGAGCAGGATGTTGCGCAGCCACCGCTCGCCCAGGTCGCGCGCCAGCTGCGAGCGGATCGAATCGAGCAGCGCATGCCGGCGCCAGCGAGAGCAGGCCTGCACCTCCGCGAGCCGCGCGTCGTGATAGATGCGGATCAGGAGGTCGGGATCGGCCAGCACGCCGGCCTCTTCCTCGAAGAGGTAGGTCAGGCGCAGCGTCGTCGTGTAACGACTGCGCTCGTCGACCGAAAGGTGCAGGGGACAATCGCCCGCAACGCGTGAAACGAGCGGTCCGCTCAGACTCGACAGATCCGGAGCGAGCCACGACAAGCGTATGTAGTTGCTTTCGTAAAGCGACATCAGGCTGACGAAGCTGCCCGGACGGGAGCGCCAGCTGACTACACAATTCGTATCGCTTTCGAATGCGGACAGAGTCATGAAGTGACTATAACACAGCGCTTTTCCGCATCCGCGCGCCCACTGAGACACAGTTCACGGAGCGCATCGCACGGCTTTACGTTACGGACGCAAGCGCCGCTCGAGGCCGGTCTTGTCGAGAATGCGGCTTGCGATCTCCTCGATCGAGCACTCGGTCGTGTCGATGCAGGGTATGTCGTAGCGGCGAAAAATGGCCTCGGCGCTGCGCAGCTCGTACTCCACTTGCGACAGCGAGGCATACTTGCTGTTCGGCCGACGCTCGTTGCGGATCTGCTGCAGACGCTCCGGCGCAATCGTCAGGCCGTACAGCTTGCGCTGGTATGGCGCGAGCGCGGCGGGCAGCCGGCCGCTTTCGAACTCCTCGTCTGCGAATGGATAGTTCGCGGCGAATATGCCGTACTGAAGAGCCATGTACAGGCACGTAGGGGTCTTGCCCGAGCGCGAAACGCCTACCAGGATGATATCGGCGCGGTCGTAGTCGCGCGTGATCGCCCCGTCGTCGTTAGCGAGCGCAAAATTGGTTGCGTTGATCCTCAGGGTGTACGCCGCAATGTCGGACATGCCATGCGCCTTGCCCTGCGCGCGCGAGGACTTGACCTTCAGCTCCTGCTCGAGCGGTCCGAGGAAGGCGTCAAAGAAATCGAGGAACAAGCCGTTGGCGCGTTTGATGATCTCGCGCATGTCCTCCTGCACCAAGGTGCTGAAAATCACCGGGCGGACCCCCTCAGCGGCCGCCGTGGCGTCGATGCGCCGCACGGCTTCCTCCGCCTTTTCGACGGTGGATATGAACGGCAAAGTCACCTGCCTGAAAGCCTGCCCGTCGAACTGCGTCAACAGACTATGACCCATGGTCTCGGCCGTGACGCCGGTTTGGTCCGATACGAAGAAGACGGTTCGCCGCTCCATTATCCTGCCTGTCCGTCTGTACTGCCGCCATCTGCTCGCGAAGGTGCGTCCGCCATGCGTCCGAACTTCGCCCTGGGGCGCGCCTGTGCGCCTGCGACTCGCAGCCGTGAGCGAACGGACGGCGAGGCAGGCGCCCCGAGGCGCGTACGCAAGGGCGCCCGCCTGTACAATCCATCCCGCTACAATCGGCGCCGGTAGAATCTCCGGACCCGAATCTGCGGACCCGCTGCGCCGCGCTCGCGAGCGCCAACCCGCGGATCTCGAGCGCCTCCCGGGCGTTCACCCTGGGGCGCTGCGGAGGCGATGTCGCTGCGCAGTGTTTCACGAGCTGAGAAAAGATCAAGAGGGCTTGCCTTGACCGCTTACACGATTCCTTTCGAGAAACTGGGCCGTCACGACGTGGAGACGGTCGGCGGCAAGAATTCCTCGCTCGGCGAAATGATCAGCCATCTCGCCCCGCTCGGCGTGACGGTGCCCGGCGGCTTCGCCACCACGGCCGAGGCCTATCGCGACTTCCTGCGTTACGAAGGGCTGGCCGAGCGCATCGCCGGAGAACTAAAGGCGCTCGACGTCGACGACGTGGAAACGCTGGCGACCGTCGGCGCCAGAATCCGCGGGTGGATTCTCGCCACACCGTTCCCGCCGGAGCTCGAACGGCAGATCCTCGAGTCCTACGAGCAAATGCGCGGCGGTCGCGACATCGCCGTCGCGGTGCGCTCTTCGGCGACCGCCGAAGACCTTCCGGACGCATCCTTTGCTGGCCAGCAGGAAACCTTTCTCAATGTACGCGGACCCGAAGCGCTGCTGAAGTGCGTACACGAAGTATTTGCCTCCCTGTTCAACGATCGCGCCATCGCCTATCGCGTCCATCAGGGTTTCGCCCATGAACAGGTCGCGCTGTCCGCGGGCGTGCAGTACATGGTGCGTTCCGACCTGGGCGCGAGCGGCGTCATGTTCACGCTGGACACCGACTCCGGATTTCGCGACGTAGTGTTCATCACCGCCTCGTACGGTCTGGGCGAAACCGTGGTGCAGGGCGCCGTGAACCCGGACGAGTTCTACGTCTACAAGACAGGCTTGCGCGCCGGCAAGGCGCCCATCCTGCGCCGCACGCTGGGCGCCAAGGCCATCAAGATGGTGTACGGCGACGGGCCGGCGCGCACCGTCACCGTCGATGTGCCCGAGCAGGACCGGCGCCGCTTCTGTATCAACGATGAGGACGTGCTCGCGTTGTCGCGCCAGGCGCTCATCATCGAAGAGCACTACGGCTGCCCGATGGACATCGAGTGGGGCAAGGACGGTGAGACCGGCGCGATCTACATCCTGCAGGCGCGGCCCGAAACCGTACAGAGCCGCATGGGTCGCACCGTGCAGCGCTTCGCACTGAAGGGCAAATCGAAAGTGCTGACCAGCGGGCGGTCCATCGGACAGCGCATCGGATCCGGTCCGGCGCGCATCATCCGCGACGTGAAGGAGATGACGCGCGTCCAGAGCGGCGACGTCCTGGTGGCGGACATGACCGACCCGGACTGGGAGCCGGTAATGAAGCGCGCGGCGGCGATCGTCACCAATCGCGGCGGACGCACCTGTCATGCGGCTATCATCGCGCGCGAACTGGGCATTCCAGCCGTCGTAGGCTGCGGCGACGCCACCGAGAGCATCCCCGAGGGCGCGCAGATCACGGTGTCCTGCGCCGAAGGCGACACCGGTTTCGTCTACGACGGCGCAGTGCCGTTCGAGCAGAAGACCATCGAACTCGATGCGCTGCCGCCAATCCCCACCAAGATCATGATGAACGTCGGCAATCCCGATCGCGCGTTCGATTTCGCGGGTGTGCCCAACCACGGAGTGGGCCTGGCGCGGCTCGAATTCATCATCAATCGCATGATCGGCGTGCACCCGCGTGCGCTGCTCGAGTTCGACCGCCAGCCCAAGGACCTGCAAGAGACCATCCGCCGGCAGATGAGCGGCTACGCCGATCCGGTGTCGTTCTACATCGACAAGCTGTGCGAAGGCATAGCGACGATCGCGGCGGCGTTCGCACCACAGCCGGTGATCGTGCGTCTGTCGGATTTCAAGTCGAACGAGTACGCGAATCTGATCGGCGGACGTCAATTCGAGCCGCACGAGGAGAACCCGATGCTCGGATTCCGCGGCGCATCGCGCTACGTCGATGAAAGCTTCCGGCCCTGCTTCGAGCTGGAATGCCGCGCTCTCAAACGCGTGCGGGAGGACATGGGGCTGACGAACGTTCAGGTGATGGTGCCGTTCGTACGCACGGTCCGCGAAGCCGAGCAGGTGGTCGCGCTGCTGGCGGAAAATGGCCTGCGTCGCGGCGAGAACGACCTAAAGATCATCATGATGTGCGAGCTGCCGACCAACGCATTGCTCGCGGAGCGTTATCTGGAGCACTTCGACGGCATGTCGATCGGCTCAAACGACATGACGCAGCTCACGCTAGGCCTGGATCGCGACTCGGCCATCGTCGCCCGCCACTTCGACGAGCGCGATGACGCCGTCAAGGCGCTGCTCAAGATGGCGATCGACGCTTGTCGCAAGGCCGGCAAATACGTCGGGATCTGCGGTCAGGGCCCGTCGGATCATCCGGACTTGGCCCGCTGGCTCGTCGAGCAAGGCATCGAGAGCATCTCGCTCAACCCTGACACGGTCGTGGAAACCTGGCTGTTCCTCGCGAGCGGCAAGTCAGAAGGAAGCGGATAGCGGATGGCGGATGGCGGATGGCGGACAGTTCAGAGACTCGGCAGCCTCGTTTACGTGGCGCCTGAACTACCGGCTATCCGCTACCCGCTTCCACACAAGTGTGCGATTGTTGGCGGGCATTGCATGATCCTCGACGAGATCGAGACCATAGCGTGCGGCGCACTCAGACAACTCGCGATCGTCCCGTAAACCAGAATCCGGATCGAGGGCCCTGAGCGCAAGATCGAACTCCCGATTCGATTCGCTCGTGTAGGCGCCCTCGCGATTGAACGGCCCGTAGAGGCAGAACACACCGTCCGGTTTCAGTATGCGGCCGACGCCCGCAAACATCCGGTCCACGGCCGGCCAGCTCATGATGTGGGCCGTGTTCGCGCTGAACACATATCGCGCCTGCGACACGGGCCAGACATCCTCGCGTACATCCAGGCGCAGCGGCCCACGCAGATTGGGCAGGTTCGCCTCCTTGAGGCGCAACGCGGCGTCGGCGAGGCTCTCTTCGAGATCGGTGCAGATCCAGATGAGGTGCGGCAGGCGCGACGCGAAATACACCGCGTGCTGCCCGGACCCGCAGCCGATCTCCAGCACCTCGCCCGGCTCGGTGAACCATTGCCGCAGCACCGCAAGGATCGGATCGCGGTTTCGCTCGAAGGCGGGCGAATACGGCTTCGGACCACTCATGGCAGGCGCAGGAAGGTGGCTCGATAATGCGCCAGTTCCCGGATGGAGTCGCGGATGTCCTCCAGGGCCAGGTGAGTGGAGCTCTTCTGGAAGCCGTTGAACACATCCGGCGCCCAGCGCCGCGCGAGCTCCTTGAGCGTGCTCACGTCCAGATTCCGATAGTGGAAGTAGCGCTCGAGCAGCGGCATCTCGCGAGCGAGGAAGCGGCGGTCCTGGCAGATGCTGTTGCCGCACATGGGTGAGACGCCGGGTTCGATCCAGCGGCTCAGGAACTCGATCGTTGCGCGCTCGGCCTGTTCGGCCGTAACCGTGCTCGCACGCACGCGCTCGGCAAGCCCTGAGGCGCCGTGCTGACGGCGGTTCCAGTCGTCCATCCCCTCGAGCACCTCATCACTCTGATGAATGGCCAGCACCGGTCCTTCGGCGAGGGTGTTCAGATGGCGGTCGGTCACTACGGTGGCGATCTCGATGATGTGATCGGTCTGCGGGTTCAGACCAGTCATCTCCAGATCTATCCAGATGAGGCGCGATGAATCACGGTCGCTCACGATGCTCGTCTCGCTGAGAGGTCATTGCAGCATGATAGCAGCTGGCGATAAAGTGACTCGCCATGCACTGGTTCGCAGCGCTGTTCGCCTTTTTCCTGCTCGCCTCCTTGGCCGTGCGCAGCTGGCTGAACCAGCGGCAGATCGCCGCCGTGAGCGCCCGCCGCAATAATCCGCCTGCGGCGTTCGCGCAGTACATCGATTTGAGCGCTCACCGTAAAGCCGCGGATTACACGGTGGCGAACGCCCACATCAATCGCTGGGATATGCTCCTCGATGCGCTGATCGCTCTGGCGCTGACCCTGGGAGGAGGCATTGCGGCGATCGATCGCTGGTGGCGGCTCACCGAGCTGTCGTCGGTATGGCTGGGAGGCGCCGTGGTGCTTTCCACGATGTTGCTGGTCGCCGCGGCGGGGCTGCCGCTGTCGCTTTGGCGCACCTTCGGTGTGGAAGCGCGCTTCGGCTTCAACCGCACTACGCCCGGCCTGTACGCAGTCGACTTGCTGAAAAGCCTGCTGCTCAGCGTCGCGCTCGGCGGTCCACTGATCCTGGTCGTCCTGTATCTCATGGAGCGCGCCGGAGCGCTGTGGTGGCTGTACGCGTGGTTCGTATGGGTGGGCTTCTCGGTGCTGATGATTTGGGCGTGGCCCACGCTGATCGCTCCGCTGTTCAACAAATTCACCCCGCTCACGGACGCCGAATTGAGGCGGCGCAGCGAGACGTTGCTGGCGCGGTGCGGCTTTGAATCCAAAGGCGTCTTCGTGATGGACGGCTCACGTCGCTCGGTGCACGGCAACGCTTATTTCACGGGCGTGGGGCGCAGCAAGCGCATCGTGTTCTTCGACACCCTGCTCGAGAGGCTGCAGGCGCCGGAAGTCGAAGCCGTGCTGGCGCACGAGCTGGGCCACTTCAAGCTCAATCACATCCGCATCCGGCTCGCCGTGTCGATGCTGGCGGGACTGTTCGCACTGGCGCTGCTGGGCGTGCTCGCGCAATGGGAGGGCTTCTATCAGGCCTTCCACATCTCGAGGCCTGCTCCTCACACAGCGCTGCTGCTGTTCATGTTCGTGCTGCCGGCCTTCACGTACTTTCTGACGCCGCTCGGGGCGTGGTGGTCGCGCAAGCACGAATTCGAAGCCGATGAGTTCGCCGCGCAGCACGCGGATGCGCGCCAGCTCGCCGATGCGCTCGTGAAGCTCTATCGTGACAACGCCTCGACGCTGACGCCTGACCGCCTGCATTCGGCGTTCTACGACTCCCATCCACCGGCGCTGGTGCGCATCGCTCGCTTGCAGCAACTCGCGTCCGCCCGCTCATGAACGCGTCCTCCGGCGAGCCCGCCCGGGTGGTCGAGTCCTTCGGGCGACGTGTGATCGTCGAAACGGCGCAGGGCGAGCGCCTCCCTGCGGAACTCTTCGGCAAGCGCCTGAACAGCGTGTGCGGCGACCACGTGCGCATTCGCCGATCGACGAACGCCGGCGACGTCGCGCGCGTCATCGCCGTGGAGCCGCGGCGCACACTGTTCGCCCGCACGGACAGCCGCGGCCGGCTCGAACCGCTCGCGGCGAACGTTTCCCTCATCGCAGCCATCATCGCGCCGCGTCCCGAGCCCGACCCTTACATCGTGGACCGCTACCTGGCGGGCGCCGCCCTTGCCGGCGTGGACGCCGCGCTCATCGTGAACAAATCGGAACTGGCGCAAGCGCGCGAGGAACGATTCCTGGAGCTGATTCGCGAATACGAAAGCGCCGGTTATCCGGTCGTGTTCGTCTCCGCCCTGCACGACGCAGACGTCGCCGACGTGGCCGCGCTCATCGGCTCGCGCACCGCGGTGCTCGCCGGGCAATCGGGCGTCGGCAAGTCCACACTGACCAATCGACTCGTCCCTCAGTCGGCGCGCGCCACGCGCGAGTTGTCCGGCGCAACCGGCGAAGGGCGCCACACGACCGTGTCCACCGCGCTGTTTCGGCTGCCTTCGACCGGCGAATTGATCGACTCTCCCGGCGTTCGCGACTACGCCCCGCCGCCTGTGGCGGACTCGCAAGTACAGAAAGGATGGCCGGAAATATGGTCGCGAGCGTCTAGTTGCCGCTTCAACGACTGCTTGCACCTGAGAGAGCCAGGCTGCGCGGTGACAGCCGCGGTTCAGGAGCGAGTGATAGCGCCGCGGCGCTATGAGAGCTACAAGCGCCTGCTGAACATCATGCGCGGTCTGGCCCCGGAGTACGAGCGCCGCCGTTGACGCGCGCTGAATCAGTTAAGGGAATGACGGCCCGCGAGTGCGTGCGCCAACGTGCCGCCGTCCACGTATTCCAACTCCCCACCTACCGGGACGCCGTGTGCAATCCTGCTCGCCTTCACCTTGTGGCGCATGGCCAGCTCCGCGATGACGTGCGCGGTGGCGTCGCCCTCCACGGTGGCGTTCGTCGCGAGGATCGCCTCCTTGACCTCGCCGCTCGCCAGCAGCGCATCGAGCTGTGCGAATCCGAGCTCATCGGGTCCGACGCCGTCGAGCGGAGAGAGATGCCCCATCAGCACGAAATACACCCCACGGTAGCCTCCGGACTGCTCGATGGCGGCCACATCGGCCGGCGATTCGACCACGCATAGCATCGAGCGGTCGCGCGCGGCGGATGCGCAAATCGGGCAGAGCTGCGCATCCGCGAACATCCTGCAACGCTCGCACCTTCCTACTCCGGCCGTCGCCTTCTGCAACGCGTCAGCGAGCGTCTGCGCGCCGCTGCGATCTTTCTCCAGCAGGTGAAACGCCATGCGTTGGGCGGACTTCGGCCCGACGCCAGGCAGGCGCCGCAGCGCCTCGATCAGCTGTACGAGCGCAGCCGGATAGATCATCAGAACGGCAGCTTCATGCCCGGCGGCAAGCTCATCCCGCCCATCAGGCCAGCCATCTTCTCCTGAGTGGCGCGCTCCACCTTCTGGACTGCGTCGTTGATTGCAGCGGCGACCAGATCCTCGAGCATGTCCTTGTCGTCGCCGCTCACGATAGAGGGATCGAGCGTCACCCGTCGTACTTCGTGCTTGCCAGTCATGATCACCTTGGCCATGCCGCCGCCCGCCTCGCCCGTAACTTCGAGCGACGCAATTTCCGCCTGCGCGCGTTGCATGCTCGCCTGCAACTGCTGCGCCTGCTTCATGAGATTGCCGATGTTGCCTTTCATTGTGACTCCGCTGGCTGATGACCGCGTCGAATGCTCATGTTGGACGCCCTGCCGCCGGTGCGCTGCGCCGCAGTCGGAACGCGCGCGCCGGCGAACCGGGTCTCGATTCAATCGGGCGGCCGCACCGAATCGGGCTGCACGGCGGCGCCAAAGATGTCGCGCATGGCGCGCACGTTGGGATCGCTGTCGATGGAAGCCTGCGCCTTCTGCATGCGATCCTGTGCGACGACCTTCTGCTGGCGCGCCGGCGTATCCGCCTCGCCCCGCGACGCGATCGTGAACTCGATGCGCACACGCTCGGCATAGTAGGCGCTCAACGCCTGCGTAAGCTTCTCCTCGAGCGCCGGCGTCCTGAAGTGCTCACCCTCAGCGTCGAGCAGCAACTCCACTTTGGCGCCCTGCTTACGCACGAAAGCGCAGTGCGCCGCGAGCTGCCTGACCATGCCTTGCAGATTGAGCTGCGAAACGATTCGGCTCCAATCCGTCTCTGTCGACGCCGCCTGCGATCCCGCGGTGGTCGCGGCCTGTGCTGCAGAGGACTCCGCCGAGCGTCGCGCAGCTGCTTCTGCAGGCGGCGAGGCAGCTGCCGGCGTTCTTGCGCGACCGGCCGACGAGCCCGACGCGGGGTCCGCCAGATCGAACGCAAGCATGCGCAACAGGGTCATCTCGAAGCCGGCGCGCGCTTCTGGCGCAAGCTCCAAATCCCGGCGCCCGATGATGGCGATCTGGTAGAAGAGCTGCGTATCCTCGGGCGACATCGCCGTCGCCAGTCGGCGATACGTTTCTACGTCCTCCGCCTCGTCGAGCTGCAAGTCCGGTACGGCCTGCAGCAGAGCCAGCTTTTGCAGCACCGCCGCGAGTTCGGCCAGCACCTCGCGATAATCCGGCGAGCGCTCATCCAGCTCGCTCACACAGTCGATGACGCGACGCGCATCCCGCGCGATCAGCGCATCGAGGATTGCGAACACCTGCGACCGATCGAGCGTACCGAGCATGGTGCGTGTATCCGCGGCGGTCAGCTTGCCGCCGCCGAACGCAATGACCTGATCGAGCAGGCTCAACGCATCGCGCATGCTGCCCTCGGCGGCGCGCGCCACCAGCCGCAGCGCATCCGGCTCGAACTCGATGTTCTCCGCACGCGCAATGTCCGTGAGACGGCTGTAGATCATGCCCGGCGCAAAGCGCTTCAGGCTGAACTGCAAGCAGCGCGACAACACGGTGACCGGCAGCTTCTGCGGATCGGTCGTGGCCAGCAGGAACTTCACATGCGGAGGCGGCTCTTCCAACGTCTTGAGCAACGCATTGAATGAGTGCGTGGAGAGCATGTGCACCTCGTCGATGAGGTACACCTTGTAGCGGCCGCGGGCCGGCGCATACTGCACGTTGTCCAGAAGCTCCCTGGTGTCGTCCACCCGGGTGCGCGAGGCTGCGTCGACCTCGATGAGATCGACGAAACGCCCCTCGTCGATCTCCCGACACGCCGCGCACTGCCCGCAGGGCGCAGGCGTGACCCCTGTTTCGCAATTGAGCGACTTCGCCAGGATGCGGGCGATGGTCGTTTTGCCCACGCCGCGCGTGCCCGTGAACAGAAAGGCGTGATGCACCCGGCCCGTCTGCAGCGCATTCACCAGCGCGCGCTGCACGTGTTCCTGGCCGGCCAGTTCGCTGAAATTGCGCGGCCGCCATTTGCGGGCGAGAGCGAGGTAGGACATGGAATCGGTCGGCGGTTAGCGGTTGGGTCAGAACGGGCGTCCAATCATCCGGCGCCAACTTTACACGAGGCGGCCGCCGCGGCGCTCGACTGGGACAAATTACGCCGGCGTGATCAACTAACCGCTAACCACCACCGCTTCCAAAGGAGGCGACCCGCGCCGGCGCCTCTCCGGCGCCCGATATGACCGTTACCGTTGCTCCCTTCCGGGCCTGGCGGGGTTCGCGGCTAATCGTCGCGGAGAAACCGACGCGAGCCGCCATTGAGAGTCGGCGGCTGTCCGAGCGCTGCGGCCGCCGGACGCGTGGGGAGCGCAATAGTAGCAAAGTGCTGGTGATTAGTGACGCGTGAGTGGTTGGAATCGCCGCTTCACATGACGTCGCCTGGCCGCGCCCAAGTGCATCACCTTCATGGCGCAACCTCATAGTCCTCAGTCACTATCTTCCCCGATACGCCGGCACCCCTTGGTCCGGAATCCACAGCCCTGCCGGCGGCCGCCCTGATTGCCAGAACACGTCGATGGGCATGCCGCCGCGCGGATACCAGTACCCGCCGATGCGCAGCCAGCGAGGCGTCAGGAACCGCATGAGCCGATCGGCGACTGCGAGCGTGCAGTCCTCGTGGAACGCTCCGTGGTTGCGGAACGATCCCAGGTAGAGCTTGAGCGACTTGCTCTCGACGATCCAGCGCCGCGGCGCGTAGTCGATCACCAGGTGCGCAAAATCGGGCTGCCCCGTGACCGGACAGATGGATGTGAACTCCGGCGCGGTGAAGCGAGCGAGGTAGATCTTGTCCGGATGCGGATTCGGCACGCGCTCGAGCTGCGCATCCTGCGGCGAGCGCGGCGGCTCGACTGCGCGTCCGAGCTGACTCACTGCACCTTCTGAACGTCCCCGCTTCGCCATTCATCACCCCGTGCGCAATGAGCCAGCGCCTTATCTCAGAGAATCTCCGAAGCGTAATCCGCGAGTCGCGAGCGCTCACCGCGCAACAGCGTGATGTGCCCGGCGTGACGCCATCCCCGGAAGCGGTTCACGACGTACGTGAGTCCAGAAGTGGTCTCGGTGAGGTACGGCGTATCGATCTGCGCAATGTTGCCGAGGCACACGAGCTTCGTGCCCGGACCGGCGCGCGTCACCAGCGCCTTCATCTGCTTGGGTGTGAGGTTCTGCGCCTCGTCGACAATCAGGAAGCGGTTCAGGAACGTCCTGCCGCGCATGAAATTGAGCGAGCGGATCTTGATCCGGTTGCGCAGCAGATCGTTGGTCGCAGCCCGTCCCCAGCTGCCGCCCTCCTGGCTCTGGGTGAGCACCTCCAGGTTGTCCATGAGGGCGCCCATCCACGGCTCCATCTTTTCCTCTTCGGTGCCGGGCAAGAAACCGATGTCCTCGCCGAGCGGGATCGTCACGCGCGTCATGATGATCTCGCTGTAGCGGTTGCTCTCGAGCGTCTGCGCGAGTCCCGCCGCCAGCGTCAGCAGCGTCTTGCCGGTGCCTGCCGGCCCGAGGATCGTGACGAAATCGATCTGCGGGTCGAGCAGCAGGTTGAGGGCGAAATTCTGCTCGCGGTTGCGCGCCGTCACGCCCCAGACGCTGTGTCGCTCGTTGCGGTAATCCTGTATCAGCTCGAGTTCGCCCTCGGCGCCGTCCACGCGGCGGACCATCGCCTCGAGCCCTTCGGCCTGCGGCTCGTACACGAACTGGTTGACGTGCCACTCGCGCACCATCGGTCCGTGCACCCGATAGTACGTTCGCGACTGCTCCTGCCACGACTGCATGTTTTTGCCGTGGCGCTCCCAGAAATTCGCCGGCAGCTCCAGCGAGCCCGTGTACAGCAGGTCGGCGTCTTCGATCGTCTTATCGCTGTAGTAGTCCTCCGCATGCACGCCGAGGATGGCGGCCTTGATGCGCAGGTTGATGTCCTTGGAGACGAGCGTCACGCGCGCCTGCGCGAACTCACGCTGCAGCGCCAGCGTCTGCGCGAGAATCGCGTTGTCCGCCCCATGACCCGGCAAGGTGTCCGGCAACCCGCTGCTCAGCGCCTTGGTCTGGAAGAACAGACGCCCGGAAGCGCGCTGGCCGCCGGCGCCGTATTTCGCGTTGGGAAGCTCCAGGCCACGGTCGATCTGCGCCTTGGTGGCGTTCGCCATCAGCTCGTCGAGAAAGCGGCTGACCTGACGCACGTTGCGCGCCGCCTCCGACAAGCCCTTCTTACCGGCGTCCAGCTCCTCCAGGACGATCATCGGAATGAAGACGTCGTGCTCGTCGAAACGGAAGATCGCGGTCGGATCATGCATAAGCACGTTCGTGTCCAGCACGAAGATGCGGCGCTGGCCGGCGGTGCGCTTGTCCTTCATCGGCGTCCTTCAGCCCAAGTGCATTTCATAACGCGGTTCTCACAGCGCCCGCACGGCGGCGAGCACCTCCTCGGCATGGCCCGCAACCTTGACCTTGCGCCACTCGCGCTGCAGCACGCCTTTGGCGTCGAACAGGAAGGTGCTGCGCTCCACGCCCGTGAATTTGCGTCCGTACATGCTCTTCTCCCTGATGACATCGAACAGTGCGCAGACTGTGCGCTGCTCATCGGCGAGCAGATCGAAGGGAAAGGACATCTTGGCCTTGAACTTCTCGTGCGAGGCGACGCTGTCCGGCGAGACCCCGAGCACCACTGCACCCGCCTTGACGAACGCCCCGTGCAGATCGCGGAACGCTTCGCCCTCCTTGGTGCAACCCGCCGTGTTGTCTTTCGGATAGAAGTACAGCACCAGCTTCTTGCCGGCGGCCATGGCCGGCTTCCAAGTTTTGCCGCCGGTCGCCGGCAGCGAGAACGAAGGAATCCTGCGGCCTACGGCCGCGCGCACGTTCGGCATGGAGCTTCCTACAGGGATAAAGGCGCTGCAGCGCCTCTTTCTGCACTATCCGCTATACGCCATCCGCTATCAGCCACCCGCTTGTTCCTCGGGTCTGCGGGCCCGATCGGCAAACAGACGCTGGACAAGCGCTGTCCGAGGAGAACCGGCTTCGCAAGCCCTTGTCTTACGACCACTTCCATGCCGCCAAGTCAGTACCTGTGGGCCCGCTCGGCGCCTTCCTAGCCCTTCACGGGCTCGAGGATCGCGTCGAGATTGAGCTGATCGCACAGGTCCATGAACTCTTCGCGCAGCGCCGCAATGTGCACCTTGGAGGGGATGTGCACCATCATCTGCACCGAGAACATGGGCGCCCCGGTGTGCGCAGCCGCGTAGCTGCGCGTGTTCAGCTCGGCGATGTCGATGCCGCGCGAGCTGAAGAATCCAGCCAGGTTGTGCACTACGCCCGGCTGATCGAGACAGACCACGTCCACGGAGTACGTCACCACGTCCTTGCGCGGCGCGCGCTGCTCGGTGCGCCGCACGCTGATCGTCACGCCGGTGGACTCGCTCAGCTTCTTCAGCTCTGTCTCGAGCTTCGCGAGCGTGTGCCAGTTGCCGGACACCAGCAAGAGCATCGCGAACTCGCTGCCGAAAGCGCTCATCCGGCTGTCCACGATGTTGCCGGCGCACTCGAGCACCACCCGCGTCAGGTCGTAGATCAAGCCGGTGCGATCGCTGCCGAGCGCGGAGATGACGATGAACTGCATCGGGGAGCTGAAAGAGCGCGGATGGGCTTGTGAGTTTACAGGCAACCGCGGGGCCGATGGAACGCTGCGCCGCGCGACCCGCCGCGCACGGCGCTTGTCCGCGCCCCCGCGCCCCAAGTAGGATCGCGACACTATTCACTGAAGGAATTCCATGTTCAGCGGCAACCTCGTGGCGCTCGTCACGCCCATGGAGGCGGACGGCGCCGTCGACTACGACGCCCTCGAGCGTCTGGTCGATTTTCAGATCGAGAACGGTACGGCCGGGATCGTCGCGGTCGGCACCACGGGCGAATCCTGCACGCTCACCGTGGAGGAACACATCGAGGTCGTGCGACGCGTCGTCAAGAGCGCTGCGGGGCGAGTTCCGGTGATCGCCGGAACCGGGGCGAACGCCACGCACGAGGCCATCGAGCTGACCCGGCTCGCCAAGGACGCCGGCGCCGACGCCTGCCTGCTGGTCACGCCCTACTACAACAAGCCGACCCAGGAGGGCCTGTACCAGCACTACCGCAAGATCGCCGCAGCCGTGGACATTCCGCTGATTCTGTACAACGTGCCGAGCCGCACGGCCTGCGATCTGAAGCCCGAGACCGTCGAGCGGCTGGCGCAATGCCCGAACATCGTCGGCGTGAAGGAGGCCCCTTCCATCCAGCGCAACCGGGAGCTCCTCGCCCGTGTCGGCGGGCGCATGGCGCTGCTGAGCGGCGATGACGATCTCGCCTGCGAAAGCGTGCTGGCGGGCTTCCAGGGCGTCATCTCGGTCACCGCCAACGCGGCCCCGCGCCAGGTCCGGGCCGTCATCGACGCAGCGCTCGCCGGGCGGCGCGAGGAGGCGCGCCGCCTGGACGCCGGCCTGCAACGGCTCCACAAGGCTTTGTTCGTCGAAACCAACCCCATCCCCATCAAATGGGCGGTCGCCCGGCTCGGCCTCATTGGCGAGGGCATCCGCCTGCCCCTGACCCCCTTGAGCCGTCAGCACCACGGCATGCTCATCGAGGCCATGCAGTCCGCCGGTCTGGCGTTTGCCTAAGGCGCCCGTGGGCGGTAACCTTCGCGCCCTTCGGAGAGGTGGCCGAGTGGTCGAAGGCGCTGGACTGGAATTCCAGTAACATCTTCACGGGTGTTCGTGGGTTCGAATCCCACCCTCTCCGCCAGGCCCTCTCCGCCAGGATTGACGCCGCGACATGTGAACGACAGGGGGCCCCTCCCGAGGGGGGCCCTCTTTTGTTTTGCATCGCGCGGATGACCGGTAGACGGACCGCCGCCGCGCTTGCGGGGACGGATCCATAAGGAGGCTTCCAGCCGCAATGTCGGCCCCGCCGCGTCCGGCGGCCGCTCGCGCCCGGCGCGGCAGCGGCTAGCAGGCGCCGGCGCGGCCATATTCATCGCAGCCATGCTCCAGACACCCTACTACCTCATCGACAAGGCGCGCCTGCTGCGCAACATGGAAAAGATGCGCCTGGTGCGCGAGCACAGCGGCGCTCGCACGCTGCTCGCGCTCAAGTGCTTCGCAACCTGGTGCGTGTTCGACCTGATGCGCGAGTACATGGACGGCACGACGTCCTCCTCGCTGTACGAGGTGCAGCTCGGGAAGCAGAAGTTCGGCGGAGAGACCCACGCCTACTCCGTGGCGTTCGCCGATCACGAGATCGACGCCGTGATCTCCCACGCAGACAAGATCATCTTCAACTCCATCGGCCAGCTCGAACGCTACGCCGGACGCGCAGGGACGCTGCCGCTCGGGCTGCGCCTCAATCCACAGGTCTCGAGCTCGCATTTCGACCTCGCCGACCCTGCGCGGCCGTTCAGCCGGCTCGGCGAATGGGACCTGGACCGCATCACAGCCGTCCTGGACCGGCTGAGCGGCTTCATGATCCACAACAACTGCGAGAACGAGGATTTCGGACTGTTCGACCGGCTGCTCGGACAGATCGAGGAGCGCTTCGGTGCGCTGCTCAGCCGCGTGCAGTGGGTGAGCCTGGGCGGCGGCATCCATTTCACCGGTGAAGACTATCCGCTCGACGCGTTCTGCGAGCGGCTGAGGCGCTTCGCCCGACGTTACGACGTGCAGGTGTATCTCGAGCCGGGCGAAGCCGCCGTCACGCAGAGCGCCACGCTCGAAGTTACTGTGCTCGACACGATGTACAACGGCAAGCATCTGGCGATCGTCGACAGCTCGATCGAGGCGCACATGCTCGATCTGCTGATCTATCGCGAGAGCGCCAGGATCAAGCCTGACGTCGGCGCGCACACTTACATGATCTGCGGCAAGTCCTGCCTGGCTGGCGACGTCTTCGGCGAGTTCCGCTTCGAGCGTGAGCTGCAGGTCGGCGACCGCCTGTCGATCCAGAACGCGGCCGGCTACACGATGGTCAAGAAGAACTGGTTCAATGGCGTGCGCATGCCGTCGATTGCGGTCCGCGAGCTGGACGGGCGAATCGTGGTGCAGCGCGAATTCTCGTTCGAGGACTACGCCGCCAGTCTCTCCTGAGACGACCCGGCGTCTTTTTCGTCAACCCCCTAACGGAGGCTTACACTCGAAATGAAGAAGAATGTTCTGATCATCGGCGCAGGCGGAGTCGCCCAGGTCGTGGCGCACAAATGCGCGCAGAACAACGATGTGCTCGGCGAGATCCACATCGCTTCGAGAACCGTGGCCAAATGCCACGCGATCATCGATTCCATTCACGAGAAGAAAAGCCTGAAGACGCCTGGCGTGCTCGCCGCCCACGAACTGAACGCCCTGGACGTGGAAGCGACGGCGGCGCTGATCCGCTCGACGGGCGCGCAGATTGTCATCAACGTGGGCGCCGCGTTCGTCAACATGTCGGTGCTTTCGGCGTGCATCAAGACTGGAGCGGCCTACATGGACACGGCCATCCATGAGGAGCCGCTCAAGATCTGCGAGTCCCCGCCGTGGTACGGCAACTATGAATGGAAGCGTCGGGAGGAATGTCAGCGAGCGGGCGTTACGGCGGTGCTGGGCGTCGGTTTCGATCCCGGCGTCGTCAACGCCTATGCCGCGCTGGCGCACAATGAATACTTCGACCGGATCGATTCGCTCGACATCGTCGACGTGAACGCCGGCGATCACGGGCGCTACTTCGCCACGAACTTCGATCCGGAAATCAACTTCCGCGAGTTCACCGGCGTCGTCTACTCGTGGCAAAACAACCAGTGGATGACGAACAAGATGTTCGAAATCAAGCGCGATTGGGATCTTCCCGTGGTCGGCGAACGCACCACGTACATGACCGGTCACGACGAAATCCATTCGCTGTCGCAGAATCTGAAGATTCCGAACGTGCGCTTCTGGATGGGCTTCGGCGAGCGCTACATCACGGTGTTCACGGTGCTCAGGAACCTGGGCCTGCTCTCGGAGCAGCCGGTCACGACGGCCGAAGGCCAGAAGGTCGTGCCGCTCAAGGTCGTCAAGGCCGTGCTGCCCGACCCAGCCTCGCTCGCCCCCACCTACACCGGCAAGACCTGCATCGGCGATCTGGTGAAGGGCGTCAAGGACGGCAAGGAGCGCGAGGTGTTCATCTACAACATCAGCGACCATGAAGCCGCCTACAAAGAAGTGGGCAGCCAAGCGATCTCCTACACCGCAGGCGTGCCGCCGGTTGCGGCCGCCATCTTGATCGCGCGCGGCGAATGGGATGTGAAGAAGATGGTGAACGTGGAGGAGCTGCCGCCGCGACCGTTCCTCAAGGAACTCGACCGCCTCGGCCTGCCGACGCGCGTGCGTGACGAGCGGGGAGATCGGGCTCTCGAGTTCTAGCAAGGCGTCGCACAGGCGGAGCCGGGAAACAGGCTCCGCCGCACATATTGGGCTTCCAATCATGAAACTACGCAACGTTCTGCCTGCGATGGCGCTCTTGGCGGCCGCCGCGGCTGCCATGGCGGCCGACTTGGGCCAACTCGAATCTCTGCCCAATGCACGCTTCCCCGAAGAAAACCGGATCGTGAGCGGTGCGCTCGCGCCGCAGGACGTCCGGCGGCTCGCCGACGCCGGCGTTCGCCATGTCGTAGACCTGCAGCCTTCGCAGGAGCACACGTTCGACGAGGAACAGTTGCTGCACGCCAAGGGCGTCCAGTATCACCCCATTCCCATCTCCGGGGCTGCGGCCCTGACCCGGGAGAACGCCGCGAAGCTGGACGCCGTACTTGAGAAGATCGGCCCGGAGCCGGCGCTGCTGCATTGTTCGAGCGGCAATCGCGTCGGCGCGCTGATCGCCGTACGCGCGGCCTGGATTCAGGGCGCCTCGCCCGATCAGGCCATCGAAGAAGGCGAGCGCTGGGGACTGAAGGCGCTCAAACCGGCGGTGCGCGCGCTGCTGCTGCCCGAAGCGTCGGCCGAAACCTCTTCCGAGACGCAGAAGCACTGAGACACCAAGGTCCGCCGGGCTGGGCGACGTGCGAACATCGGGACCCGGGCGAGCGCTTCATGCCTGCCTGGTCGGAGCGCGCCGGGCCTGCTTCGTCCCGGAGCCGTCCAATCGCGAGTCTGAAAATTCGTTCCATCGAGGCCCGTCTCCGGAGCATGCGCCGACGGACGTCGCCTTCGTCGATTCCTGGATCAGCGGCGCGCCGCGAAGAAAGAACGCAACATCGCGCTGCACTCCTCTGCGAGCACGCCGCCGGTGCAATCGATCCGATGATTCAACGCCGGGTGCTGCGTGATGTTGAACACGGAGCCTGAGGCGCCGGCGCGCGGGTCCGTGGCCGCGTACACAAGCCGCTTGATGCGCGCGTGCACCATCGCACTGGCGCACATGGCGCACGGCTCCAGCGTCACGTACAGCGTGGCGCCGAGCAATCGATAACTTCGTAGCGTGAGCGCCGCCGCCCGCAGCGCAATGATTTCCGCGTGGGCCGTCGGGTCGTTGGCGGCGATCGGCCGGTTCGATCCCTCCCCTACGATCACACCGTCATGCACGACGAGCGCGCCGACGGGCACTTCGCCGTCGCGCTCGGCTTGTCGCGCGAGCTCCATCGCGCGCTTCATGAAAAAGACGTCCCGCCCCGACTCCAACGCCGCCCTGTTCTCGTTCGACTGCTCGCTCATCCTGACAGGATATTCCGCGCCGGGCGGTAAGCCCATACTGAGCTGTCGAGCGAGCTACTTCCTCGCGCCAAGCGCGATCGTCTCTTCGACAACCATTATTCCGCATCTTTCGCGATCTAAG
>JAVEVD010000004.1:27275-38292 GCA_034005205.1 Steroidobacteraceae bacterium
CGGAAAGAAAATGCCTTTCTCATCAGGCCAATTGCGACGATGTTCAATGATCTGCGGGAAGGTTCTACGCGCCAAGGGAAGGTGCACGGTCTCGTAATGCTCGCGCATGGCGCTGAGGGTCATGCCGGGCCGCCGGGTCAAGAAAACCAATATCTTGAACATCGCGCATTCTCCACTGCTATATGAACAACACGAGCGTGATCGCGTGGCGCACGTGCCGCCGCGTGCGACCGAGCGTTCGGATTCTGACGAGGACGCGGCGGCCTCCATTGCCATGCAGCGAGCGCCGCCGCGTTCCTCTAGGGAGTTTCTGACTTACTCTGTTCCTGTGATCTCGAGCCGCCCGAAACGCCTTGCATTGCGGGCATTTCTTTGGGCTGAACCGTCAGAGCAGTAGGTTAATCAGAGCTTCCCTAGCCATGTTGCGCCGCTCCGAAGATTCGGATTGCAAGACGCATCCGGCTCTCGAACGAACCGCCATATTCGTCGGTGCGCTGATTGAACAGCGGCGACATGAACTGCTGCACGAGGTATCCATGCGCCATGTGCAATTCGACGCCGTCGAGGCCGCCGGCTTCGCGAGCAGCGTTCGCGTAGCATTCGATGAGCCGCTCGATCTCCAGAATCGTCAACCCGACGGGGCGCGGTGGTCAGTAGCCTTGCGGACATCGCGATTACGATTGTGGCGAACTCGGGCAGAGCGGTGATCTTTTGTGGGGCGTCTCGACCCCTCGATCCAACGGTGTTCAGAATCGGCGGCCTTCAGGAGTATCAGGGAGTCGAGTCGTCCGCCGGTCCGATGTGAATCGTGCGAGGCATGGAACGATGAAACTATTCTCTTGCCATTCTGCTAAAGGAACATGATGCGCGCTTTCGTCACTTGTCTAGCGTTACTCGCTTTTTTCAGCCATAAGACGGCCCACGCGGAAGTCCCCGTTTCTTGGACGACTCCCGTCGCTCCCTTTCAAATCGCAGACAACATCTACTACGTGGGGAGCCAAGAACTTGCCAGCTACCTCGTGGTCACGCCAAAAGGCAATATCCTCATCAACGCGAACCTCGCCAGTTCGCCAGCTCAGATCCGCGCAAGTGTGGAGAAGCTCGGCTTCCGCTGGAACGAAACCAGGATTCTGCTCAACAGCCAGGCGCACGCGGATCACATGGGTGGTGCAGCGGCCATCATCCGCGAGACACACGCCAAGAACATGGTGATGGATGGCGACGTAGACATGGTTGAAACTGGAGGAAAGACGGACTTCACCTCGCCTTCGTCGCCCCATGAGAGGTTGTACGCTCCTGCACGCGTGGACCGGGTTCTACGTGACGGAGACACGGTTAGCCTCGGGGGAGTAACTTTGACGGCCCATAAAACCGCTGGGCACACGCGCGGATGCACGACGTGGACGATGCGCTCTCATCTTCCAGGCGAGCCGGCAGGAACGGTGCGGAATATCGTCATTGTCGGAGGAACAGGCTTTTGGTCGGAGTATCGCTTCGTTGCCAGCCCCGGCCACCCGGTAAGCTATCCGGGCATCGCCGAAGATTTCGAACATACGTTTGCAGCGTTGCGTGAGCTGCCCTGCGATGTGTTTCTTGGAGCCCACGGGGGCTATTTCGATTTGCTTACCAAGCTGCAGCAGTATTCGCAGATGGGTCCACGCATTTTTGTCGACCCTGAAGGCTATAGACAGTTCGTCGCCGCTTCCGAGGAGCACTTTAAGACCGCATTGGTGAAACAGCGCGCCGACGCCGCCGAATGACCTCAGGAACCCTTGTTCCTCAGTTAATTGCGAAGACAGGATTTGAACCTGCGACCTGTACTCCCGAGGGCTCCGCGGCACTTGCTCCTGCGATCGGCGGCGGCGATATGTACTCAATCCCGTTGCAGTAACGTAGCAGTAAGCGCGTGGCCGTGACAAATTGGCTGCAGATCCGAGCATCCGTTCGGCTCCATGCGAACCAAGGACTTCCGGCGCGCGCGACACGCCGACATCATTCTACCGGGCAGGATCTATCGGGACGAGCAGCAGGCTCACGGCCATTTTCCGCGCTGTCGACCGCGTACGAAGGAACACGTCGACGGCCTGAGCTGACGATCGGCGCATCGGGAACGTCCGTGCGGCCAATCCGCGAATCGAATTTCGGCGTGGATGGTTCCGACGTGTCGTTGTGTACCGGCGCCGAGTGAGCGCCGTCGGAAGTCCGAGGTGCAGTCTCCGAGCGCGGTGAGTTCGTTCGCGGGAACAGAACATGCTCGACGGCGGCGGAATTGATGGCGACGTCTCCGTTGGCGGGAATCCAGGCCAAACCCAGCGGCGCGCCAGTGGATGGCTGCGTGTCATTGACATCGACGTGTTCGGGCATCGAAGTACACCCGCACAGAATAAGGCAGCTGGGCCACAGCAGATTGCGAATCATGGACGTTCTCCAGTCGCTTGCCGATTCGGATGGATTGTGAACCGGTCCGCAACGCACTCACTGCGATAACGCGAGCCCCGGAGGCCGGCCAGTGAACGACGTCGAACTCGGCATCGGTCCTAGTCTGTCTGCACCGAGTCAGACACGGTGCTGGCCACATGCCTTGGAAGAGACTGTTTGTCCGAGAGAGGCGCGAAGAAGAAGCGCGCACAGCGGTCCAGCACGCGCTGCTCGAGCCGCGCGATCTTTTGCAGACGCATCGGGTTCGACCAAATGCGCTGCGGCTCGAAAGTGGCTATGACGCTGAGCAATTCGAGCGGTTGATCGGGGCGGTTCACATGCCTTTGGAGGGACTCGCATGGGCGACAACCCGGAAACCAATGTGGTAGATCGCTGGGGCTTCGCACACGAAATCCCCAATCTCGGAATCCTGGGCGCATCCGTCATGGGCACGAGCGGCTCGAAGAATCCCACTCAGACCGCGCAGGCGCTTGCGTGGCGTACTGCTGATCATCTCGTGGCCAACTGGCGATCCATTGCAGAGTAATTGCGCTCGATGAGCCGTTCGCCGCCGGGGATCTGAGCGCCAATACTGCCGTCCGTATGATCGCAGTCGCACGTACGGCTGCGGCGCTGGCCTGCGAGCTGAGGAGCTGCATGCGCCCATGCCTTGGCGCATCGGCCGTCCAGTAGCGCCGATCGGACTGGACGCCGACAGACCGCCCAGCCGCCATGGCGGTCGACCCGCTGCGGCAAGGCCGCCGGATGAGAAATCCTGCATACTTCCCACCGCCCTTCTTGCGGACCGGCGGTTGAGCAACGTGGAAACCCGTCTCTATTTCATCGTTGGCGATCTCCTGGCGAACCTGTTCGCAGGCGCGCTCGTCGGCGCCGCCTGTGCTCTCATTTTCGGTCCCACGTGGAACATGGGGATCGCAATGCTGGCTGGCATGGGCCTCGGCATGCTGATCGCGCTGCCTGTCAGCTTCCTGTTCGGCGCGCTGTTCGGCGCGATGGAAGTGATGCTCCCCGTCATGCTGACGGGGATGTTCACGAGCATGGTGGTGGCGATGCGAGCAACCATGGAGCCGATCGCCTGGCTCGAGGCCGCGAAAACGGGGAGCTGGCTGGGCCTGATGAGCGTCGGCGCGTGCTATGCGGCCAACGCAATCCTGCGCAGGAGGAAGTCACCGTGGATCTGATCACGCGCGACAAGTGGAACCGTGCTGCGAAACATTTCGATTTGATGGCCGGCTTCGGTCCAGAAAAGCGCTGGGGGCCGTACAAGCAGGCGTTGTTCTCGAACATGGGCTCAGGCCGAATACTGTTTGCCGCGGTCGGCACGGGTTTGGACATCCAGTTCTTCCCACCCGGGCGCGACATCGTGGCGATCGACATCAGCGATCGCATGCTCGAGCAGGCGCAACCACGCGCGCGCACGTATCCAGGCAAGCTCGAGCTGCGACAGGCAGATGTGCACGAACTGCCGTTCGCCGACGAGGAGTTTGATCAGGTCTTCACGTCCTGCACGTTCTGCTCGGTTCCTAAGCCAGTAGCTGGCTTACGCGCCCTGCACCGCATCCTGAAAAGCGGCGGCGAGCTGCACATGTTTGAGCATACCGGCAGCCGCTATTTCCCTTTCAATCTGATGATGCACGTCATGACGCTGTTCACTCGCAGGTTCGGGCCCGAGATGAATCGCCCGACCGTTGAGAACGTGATGGCCGCCGGCTTCAGGCTCACGGAGGTGCGTCACGTTTATCTCGACGTCGTAAAAACGATCTCGGCGCGAAAGGCGCCGGCGCCTGGGACTCGATGATCTTGGAAGAGCTCGCGGACGCTGCCTACCAACCATGGGATCTCGGTAGGCGGTAGGCGCCGCCATTGTGCGTTCATGCGTGCGCGGAGCGAAATCGCTTCCCAAGATGAATGAACACTTCCCGCCCTCAGCGAGGCGGCTCCTCGCGCGTCGGGGGCCATCACGTGTCGGCCGATGCCTACAACGGCTGTTGACACGACGCTTTGCGCAGTCCGGCGTTTGTAGTTCCTACCCCACGCGCTGGAAGTTCATACAACTTGGCCTCGCATTGCCCAGAGGCGCCGAGCTTCCTGCACCGATTCCCGTCCTTCAGCTGGCTGGCCGGCGTACGGCGCGCTCGTCGCCAGCGCGCTCCGAGCAGCCACTCACGCGAACCGCCGGCACAACCTTTGCAGGCATCCGCTCACTCGCCGGAGGCATTACGATGATCAGATTGCGCCGACTGATCTTCAACGCTGCGACGTTCGCCCCCGGCGTAATGCACCTGCCGGCCGTGAAGCGCGTACTGATGCGACGCGCCCTGGGCGCTCGAGGAACCGGGCAGGCGCGCTATTGCTACGCGGTCTGGTTGCGCCATCTGCGCCTTGCTGCGGCCCATGGGCTGGGCGCCGATCCCCGCTTCGTCGCCGAACTCGGGCCAGGCGAGTCCGTGGGCGCCGGCCTGGCGGCGTTGCTGTGCGGCGCAGAACGTTACTACGCGTTCGACGTGGTCGCCCACGCCAACGCTACGCGCAACCTCGCGGTATTCGAAGAGCTGGTGCGGCTGTTCCAGCAACGCGCGCCCATTCCGGAGAATAACGAGTTCCCGCACCTCGGCCCGACGCTCGACGACTACGCCTTCCCGGAACACATCCTTACCGCCGACCGAATGGGGCGTGCGCTGCAGCCCGAGCGCATCGAACGTATCCGCGCGTCGCTGCACAACTGCGCTGCACGCGACTCGCTGATTCAATATCGAGCGCCGTGGACCACGCATGAAGCCGTGGAGCCGCAGACGCTCGATATGGTTTATTCCCAGGCGGCGCTGGAGCACGTGGATGGGCTGCTCGAGGTGTACACGGCGATGTTTCAGTGGCTGAAACCTGGCGGCTACATCTCCCATCAGATCGATTTCAACCGCCACGACGCCGCCAACGAATGGAATGGACATTGGACATACTCGGACCCGATGTGGGCGCTGGTGCGCGGCAAGGATGTCTGGCTGATCAATCGTGAGCCTTATTCGACGCACCAACGACTGATCAAGGACTGCGGCTTCGACATAGTGGCCGAGCAACTCGTGCGCAGAAGATGTGCGCTGCGACGTCGGCAGCTCGCCAGGAGGTTCCGTCATCTCAGCGACCAGGATCTGACAACCTCGGACGCTTTCATTCAGGCGGTCAAGCCAGGCGCTGCAGCGCCGACGCAAGCGGTTGCGCGGGATTAGCTTGCCAGAGGCGTCTGCGGCGCTTACACCGTGCTCCCGGACATGCGCCTTGCACGGCGCTACGGTTTCTGTCGCGGCTTTCTGCTGAGCTCCGCAGCGCCTGTCCGTTCCGCGCTCAGGTGTTCCTGGTAGTGCTCGAGCAGCGTAACGAACTGATCGAATGCGCCGTTCACGATGCGCTCATCGTTCACGATGCTCTCCAGGCAGAGCCCCCGGATGAAACAACCGATGACATAGGGAATCCAAAGGGCGGCCGGGGTGTTGCTGAACTCCGGGTAGAGATCGGAGTAATCGGCCGTCATCTGATTGAGCGTGGCCTTGATCCGCCGATCGAAGGCGCTGCGCAGCGCCTCGTCGGTTCTGATGGCCGTCATGAACTCGATGGTCACCGGGAACCAGCGCTCGTACTCCTCGCGGACGATCCACAAACGTTCCCGCAGCGTGCCGTCCCCGAGCGGCAGCGAGGCCAACTCCTTGCGAAACCGCGCCAGCCGCTGCTCGTACAAATGCACCATGGCCGCCGCGAACAGCTCGTCCTTGCTCGGGAAGTGATGAAGCAGCGCGCCGCGCGACACGCAGGCGAATCGCAGCACTTCGCTGATCGACGCGTTCGCAAAGCCATGTGTTGCGAGCGCTCGCAGCGCTGCGTCGAGCAGCACCTTGCGGGTGGCGGAGGAGCGCTCTTCCTGCGAGCGGCGGGCGGATGGCGTGCGCTCAGCGCCGAGCGTGCGCCGATCCTGGTTCAGTTCTTCTGCCATGCGAGGTCGATCCTGCGGTTGGGCGAAGCCCGCGCGGGCCGCGGTCTGGTTGTTGCCGCCAGCATAACACCTCATGTACAGTCCGTACGTACGGTATGTATCTATGTATTGCTTGATGGACCGATTGGGGAGGCGGGCCATGAAGAAGCATTCCGGAGTTTCGTATACACATATCGCGGCGCTCGCCGCGCTGGGTCTGCCGCTTGCAGGACGGGCCGAGGCCCAACAAGCCGCCTCCAACGAGGCGAACGTCGCCGCCACGCAGACCATTGCAGAAGTGCTCGTTACTGCGACCAAGCGCGGCGAAGTCTCCGTGCAGGATGCATCAATCAGCATCACGGCTTTCGATGCTGCGAAACTGGAACGCCTGGATGTCCTGGACTTCGACGACGTGATCGTCCATGTGCCGGGCGCGAACTTTCTCGACAACGGCGGCCCGGGCCGCGGAACCGAAGTTGCATCCATCCGAGGCCTATCGCCGGTGGGAGACAACACGGCGAGCGTCGTAGCGCAGTATCTCGACGGCGCGCCGCGGTTCGGCGGCAGTTACCGCCTGTTCGACATCACCGAAGTGTCGGTTCTGCGCGGCCCGCAAGGCACGCTGTGGGGCGCGCAGGCGATCGGCGGGCTCATCAGTTTCCGCTCCGCCCGTCCCGATCCGACGCATTTCGACGCAGAGATCGAACTTGACTCCTATGCGACCGAGAAGGCCGATGACATGAGCTTTCGCATCGGCGGCCATGTCAACGTGCCGATCGCCTCGGACACTTTCGCGGTGCGGCTCGCCGGCCACACCATCGACGAAGCCGGCTACATCGATAATGCAACCGCCGGTGTGCACGACGTCAACAACGTGGACGAAAGCGCCTGGCGCATCTCCGCCTTGTGGCGCCCCACAGAGGACCTGACGGTCACCGCGCTCTACCACGGCGGCGATCTGCGCGCGGACGCACCATCCTTCTTCGATATCGCGCTGGCGGATCGACAGTCGAGCGCCGTGTTCGCCAAGATCCCCGCGCAGCAGCGCTACGATCTGTTCGTCCTCAACCTCGAGCTCGATCTCGGCTGGGGAAATCTGAGCTACAACGGCTCCCGCTTCGACGGCGAGAACGAGTACCTGGACTACGAGCGCAACGCCTTCGGCTTCATCCCGCTCGGCCGCACTGTGAACACGCTCGACCAGCGATCGTGGACGCACGAGCTGCGGCTGTCTTCAGGCCCGCATGGGGCGCTCGACTGGGTCGTCGGCGTGTATTACGACGATCTCGATGAGATCGACACGAGCATCCAGCGCGAGACGGCGCTCGCCGGCGATCCCACGAGCCCAACGTTCGGCGAAGGATTCGAGATCATGGTCCTGGGCGGGCCGCAGACGATGCAGGAGCTCGCCGTTTTCGGCGAAGTCGAGTACGCACTCACGGATCGGCTGTCGCTGCTGGCGGGCTTACGCTACTTCGACTGGTCGGTCGACAACGCGCAGGAGTTCACCTATTTCGGCCAGAACTTTCAGCAAGCGACCGGCGAGGTCGGCGGCGACGACGTCTTCAAGAAGGTCCAGCTGAACTATCGTCCGACGGATGACGTCCTCCTGTATCTGACTCGCTCGGAGGGGTTCCGTTTCGGCGGCTTCAACCCCTTCGTAGGACCGGCGCTCGACATCCCGGAACGCTTCATCCGGTTCGATCCTGACACGCTCACGAACTACGAGGCCGGATTCAAGACGTCCTGGAGCGATGGGCGTGTGCTGCTGAACGGCTCGGTCTACTTCATGGAGTGGGAAAAGATTCAGGCCGTCGTGCGCAACCAACCAGGCACGTTCGCCTTCACCGCCAACGGGCCGGATCTGGAGGCGCGGGGCGCCGAGCTCGAGCTGATCATGCAGGGTCTGTGGTTGCCGCAACTCTACGTGGCCGCCAGCTATGCTTACACGAAGAACGAGTTCACCAGCGACGCTTCGATCTTCGAGAACGTGCCGCAGCCGCCGCTGGTCCGCAAAGGCGACGAGTTGCGCCGCACCCCACGCAACACCTGGTCGCTGGACGTCGGCTATGACTTCACGATCGGCGGGCGCCTGCCAGCGTTCGTACGCGCCAACTACTGGCACAAGGACAGCACGAACACGAAGGGTTTCAACAGCGGCGACGGCGACATCGATGTACCGGCGCACGATGTAGTCAACGCCTCCGTGGGCGTGACGCTGGACGCCTGGCGGCTGAAACTCTACGTGGACAATCTCACGGACAAGACGCCGCTCCTGCAGATCTTCCCGAACGCGACCAATCCGGCCGAGCCGGCCGTGGCCTCGAGCATTCGCCCGCGCACGATCGGACTGCAGGTTTCGAGACGCTTCGGAACCTGAACGGCGGCTCGTGGAGCACCTCGTTGGCGCAATGAATGGGGGTTCGCAGGAGGCGGACCCCGCAGGCGCGACGAGCGCAGATGCGCCGCGGGCGCCGGCGGCTGCGCTCCTCGCCTACACGGCGCCGCTCGTGCCTGTGGCGCTGCTTCAGGCGCCGGCGCTGTCCGTGATGCCGGCGCTATACGCGAAGCATACAGCGATCGATGTCGCAGTCATCGGGGTGCTGCTCACGCTCACGCGCCTGGTCGACGTGGCGATCGATCCACTGATCGGATTTCTCTCCGACCGGACTCGCTCGCGACTGGGTGCGCGCAAACCCTGGATCGTGCTGGGCGGATTGGTCTCCGCCGTAGCGGTGTACTACTGGTTTCGGCCCGGTCCTGACGTTGACGCCGTGTACTTCCTGTGCGCTTCGATCGCCGCCTGCATAGGCTGGAGCATGATCGAGATTCCCCATGCCGCATGGATGTGCGAGCTGACCGCCGATTACGACCAACGCTCGCGGGTCGCCAGCTATCGCGTAGCTGCTCAGTACCTTGCGATCGTTCTATTCATGTCCGCGCCGCTCCTGCCCATCTTTTCAACGACCGAAATGACGCCCGAGGTGACCGGCTTCGTGTCGTGGGCGGTGATCGCCCTTATTCCGCTCACGGTGGCCTGCGCGCTGCTCGGAGCGCCGTCGGGCGAGCGCGCAAGTCGTACTGGGTATGTGAGTCTGCGTGAAGTCGTTCAAGCCGCCCTGTCGAATAGACCGCTGCGCGTGCTGCTCGGCGCTGCGCTCCTGAGCAACTTGTCGAGCGGCATGGTCGCCTCGCTGTATTTCTTCTTCATCGACGTGCATCTCGGCATTCTCGACAAGTTCTCGCACGTCGCACTGACCGTCGGGGCCGTCAGCCTGGCCGCCTTGCCTGCCTGGCGCGCGGTGCTCGCGAAGGTCGATCGGCATCGCATTCTCGCGCTCGCGTCGACATCTACCGCGTTGACGCTGGCGGCCATGGCCTTCCTGAAACCGGGACCGCTCGCCTTCCCATTGCTCATGCTCATATTCGCACTCTCGGCCGCCATGGCGTCGGGCTCGATGGTTGCGCAGACCGCCATCATGGCCGATATCGTCGATTACGACGAGTGGAAGACGCGCGTCGCCAAAGCGGCCAATTACTACGCGTTGCTCGCCCTTTGCACCGGACCGGGCGCCGCTTTCGCGGGCGGCATAGCGCTGGTAATCGTTGGCGCGTTCGGATTCAACCCGCGAGGAGACAACGATCCGCTCGCCATGGCCGGATTCTATGCAGCGTTCATCGGCATTCCGATCCTGCTGAATCTGACCGCCGCTGTACTCATTTGGCGCTTCCCGCTGACGCGGCGGCGCCACGCCCTCATATGCAGGCGCCTCGCCCGCCGGGAGCGCGCTGCGTCGCGAACCGCAGCGCACTGATCGGACAGCGCGGCATGATCGATTGGGTTCAGGGTAGCGTGGCGGACGCGCAGCGCGAAGCGCAGGAGCGCGATGCGCCGCTGCTCGTCCTATGGACCGCAAACTGGTGCCCGCCATGCAATGATCTGAGGCGACGTGTGCTCGAGGACGAGACGTTCCGGGCGGCTACAGGACAGGGCGTCGCCGTGAGACTCGAGGCGGACATGCCGCTCGCCCAGTTCTGGGCGGAGCGCCTGCGTGCTCACGGCTATCCTACATTGATCGTCTTCGATCCTTCGGGCAAAGAGCTTCTGCGCCTGCCGCCGAGCGGATTACCGGTTCATCGCTACACCGAGCTCCTGACGACCGCTTTCCGTTCGCAACGGCCGCTATCGGAGCTGACTTCGGCCGCAAGCGCGTGGCGTCTGGACCTGAATGCAGATGATGTGCGCAGGCTCGCATTTCATTCGTGGGGACAGGAACTCGTCTTGGGCGCCGGCCCGCAGCGAGTCGGCCTGATGCGCAGACTCCGCGCGGCCATTCCCGTCGAGTATGCGGACGAGAGTGTGCGGCTGGATTTCTGGTACGTACTGTCCTGCGCGCGCTCAGGCGAAAGCTCCGAGCAGGCGTTTGCTCTGCGGCAGTTCGCCCATTCGCTGGAGAGCGAGCATGCCAACTTCGCCAATCAATACGAATGCCTGGTGGACTGCCGCGCGGTGCTCGATTACCTCGCACGCGAGGACTGCGACCTGCAGGTGCGGCTCGCGCGTCGCTGGCGCGGGAATGTGGAGCGCCTGCTCGTTACCGAGCGCCTGAGCGCGAC
>JAVEVD010000004.1:38392-94117 GCA_034005205.1 Steroidobacteraceae bacterium
AGGCACGCTCAACGTGATGGTCGCGCCTGCACGCGCGCATTCCGGACAGCGAGAATCCGTCAGCGCGAGCACGGCCTCCATTTCCACGGCCTCCGGGTCGACCAGAAAGTCCCGCTGGTGATGATTGCAGGTCCAAGTGACCACGCATTGCAACATGGCGCGAGCCTCCGAGCACGTGCCCCCCCAGTGTGTACGTCGGAACGCACACACATGCAAGTGTGGTTTTCATTAGGGCCTGACGAACGAATGGCCGAGCGCATGACTGCGCAGAATCAGCCGACTTCGTCGGATGACGACGAGGCGATCCGAATACGCCCTCTGACGTTCCGAATCCGGCCTATAAGACTCGCCGATAGGGCAAGTAACGCGGCGTCCACATCTTGTCGTTGATACGACGGAGCAGCTCCTCATCGGTCATGGCCGGCGCGAAACCCGTTCTTTCGGCCTCGCGAGCCACGGCGAACGCGACATGTCGCGACGCCTCCCGCACCTTCTCCACAGTCGGCAGCAAGGGGGCCGAGGGGTCGGCGAGCGCCGGCGAAAGCTCACTCAGCGCTCGAGCCGCCGCGACGAACATTGCATCCGTAATTCGCGACGCGCCGGATGCGAGCACGCCGAGGCCCAAGCCCGGGAAGATGAAGGCGTTATTACATTGAGGAATTGGGATGCTCCGGCCCGCGTACTGAACGGGTGCGAACGGACTGCCCGTCGCAATCAAGGCGCGGCCGTCGGTCCAGTGAACGAGGTCCTCCGGAAGCGCTTCGCAACACGAAGTCGGGTTCGACAATGGGAAGATGACCGGGCGTGCGACATGGCGCGCCATCTCACGGACGACTTGCTCATCGAAGGCGCCTGGCTGTGCCGCGGCGCCGATCAGCACAGTCGGCCGCACCTGGCGGACAACCTCGAGCAACGACGGGATCGTCGAGTTCGACCCGCCGAATTGTGCTTGCGGCTGTGCATAGGCGCGTTTGCTGGCGTCCAGATCCGCTCGCCCGTCGTGCACGAGTCCTTGGCTGTCGATCAACCAGATTCGCGCTCTCGCAGCGCTGGGCGAGAGACCTTTCTCGGTCATCGCAATAACGAGCTGACTCGCAATTCCTACCGCGGCCGAACCGGCGCCCAGCAAGACGATGCGCTGCTCGGCAATGCTGGTCCCCGTCGCCGCCGACGCCGCCATCACTGCAGCCAACGTGACTGCGCCCGTACCCTGGATATCGTCATTGAACGTGCATAGGCGATCTCGATAACGCTCCAGCAAGCGCCCTGCGTTGTTCTTCGCGAAATCCTCCCACTGCAACACCGCGCGAGGGAATCGCTTCGCGACGGCGGCGACAAACGCCTCCACGAACGCGTCGTAGCGATCACCTCGAATGCGTTCGTGACGGCGGCCCAGATACAGTGGGTCGTCGAGCAACTCGCGATTGTTCGTTCCCACATCGAGCACGATCGGCAAGGTTGTTGCGGGATGAATCCCGGCGCAAACGGTGTACAGAGCGAGTTTGCCGATCGGTATGCCCATCCCCCCAATGCCCAGATCGCCGAGCCCGAGGATGCGCTCACCGTCAGTCACGCAGATGACCTCGATATTGTGGCGCACCGCCTTCAGCAGCTCATCGAGCATGTCCTGCTGGTCGATCGCGATATAGAGCCCGCGCGGGCGATGATAGATGCGGCTGTATGCCTGGCATGCGACGCCCACGACCGGCGTATAGATGATCGGCAGCATCTCCGTGAGATGCTCGCTCAAGAGGTGATAGAACAAGGTCTCATTGCGATCCTGGAGCGCAGTAAGGAATTGATAGCGCTCGAGATCGGTCGTCCTGCTCTTGTAGTTGGTGTAGTTGCGCACGAGCTGATCCTGCTCGCTCGATACGGCGGGCGGCAATAGGCCGGTCAGGCCGAACATGCGGCGCTCCTGCTCGGTGAACGCCGTACCTTTGTTCAGCATCGGATCTTCGAGCAGTGAACGGCCGCTCAACGCGGTTTCCAGATAAAGTTCGGTTCCGGCAGCGTCGCGTCGAATCCTGTACGGCATGTCGCTCAAATGTCGATCCTCAAGTTGTGCCAACGCCCTATCTCACGTCCAAGTCTGCAGCTTCGCCCAGTGTGCGATCAGTTCCGGCGACAGCTCAGAGGGCCAATGGGGCTCGCCAACTCGTTACGAGGCGACGCGCCCTCCTGGCGGGACTGACGGAAACAACCGGCAGTTCTGGCGGGCGGATAGGCGCCGCTCAAATACGTGCGTCTGCTGCGAAGTGAGGTGAGCGCGCCGCTCATCACACCCCAAGGAACAAGAAGTCGAGCGCGGCGACGATATCATGCCGGTGGGACGCGATGTCGTCGCGGGACTCGCGCAGATCGGCGGCGGCGATCGCCGTCATGCTGGGGACAACCAGCACGTGCTCCACGCCCAGCACTTTCACATGCGGCGTCAACCGGCCCGCAGTGCCGCTGAGATCGGCGCGTCGAGCAAGAGGAGCGACAATCCGATCGGAGCCGGTTTCCGCCACATCGGACTGCAAGATGGCCACATAGGGATACGCCTGCCGAGCCCGTGCTATGGGGTTCTCGAAAACTTCAAACTGGCGACTCATGCCGCTCATTCTTCAGGAGCCTGGTAGTGGTCCCGCACCATTTCCGCGAAGGAGCCATACCGGGCTTCATAGGCCTTGCAAGCTTCCAGATCCTGACGAATCTCTTTCTTCAGCACGTCCGCCCGACGCCTCGCGACCTCAGCGATCAGCGCCTGCTCCGCCACCTGTGAGGTGTTGACGCCCAACTTGCGAGCCTGAGCGTAAAGGTCGGAATTGATCGTGACGCTAACCGTCTGCTTCGGCGCGTGGGTGTCGAACTGCACAAATCGCATGGCCAGTACCCGTGGTAGGCGCCCATATTTTATACACGTGTCATTAACACCGAGCAATTCTTCTACCCTACCATCCCCCTCTCCCCCCTCCCCAGCGCCCGAGGCGAAGAGACACGCGCTCCCACTGCGTACTGGGGCCTCCCGGGCGCGAAGTCGAGCAAGCGGCCCCGTGCGAAGCCGCTCGAAAATTAGTAGCCTGCACTTATATCCGCTAGCTACTAGAAATATAGCCGCACCTTCGAGTTCGGCTGCCTGACGCATCAATGAGGCCGATCGTCTCGATACCGGCGGGTCTCGCCAAGTTCTCCGTTCCCGATGCAGTTCGAGCTGCGCCGCGCGCTCGCCTGTTCGAGCGGCTCGATGAAGCGCGGCGCGGACGGGTCGTGTGGATTACCGCACCGCCGGGTGCGGGCAAGACCACGTTGGTCGCAAGCTACCTGAAGGCGCGCAAGCTGCGAGCGATCTGGTACCAGCTGGACGCGGCGGACACCGACGTCGCGTCCTTTTTCCTCTACCTCGGTCTCGCGGCCAAGCAACACGCGCCGCGCGCCGCCGATAAGCTGCCTGCACTTACCGCGGAATATCTCGCCGGGCTGCCCGCGTTTTCCCGGAACTACTTCCGCCGCTTCTACGCGATCGTGCAGCGCACGCCGATCGTGTTCGACGACTACCACGAGCTCGGCGCCGATTCACCGGTGCATGCCGCGATCCGCGAGGGGCTCGCGGAAGTGCCGGCGGGACAGTGCGTCATCGTTATCAGCCGCGCAGCGCCGCCGCCGACGCTTGCACGCCTGTGCACGCTCGAGGACTTCACGCTGCTGACGTGGAACGAGCTGCGCTTCAAGCCCGAAGAGTGCGCCGCCATGGTCCGCATGCGTCTTCCGCCGGAGCGGTTCGCCGAGCTGTCGCTCCCTGAGCTCTACAGGCGCGCGCAAGGATGGGTGGCCGGCGCAATCCTGCTTCTCGAGCAAAGCGGCGCGGCCCCAGCGCCGGCGCCCGTGGTCGGCGATCCCCTGGTCTTCGATTACTTCGCGGGCGAAGTATTCGACCGCACCGACGGGCGCATGCAGGCGTTCCTGGTGCGCACGGCGCTACTGCCGCACTTCACCGCTGAACTGGCGCGCGCAGTCACCGGCATGGAGGACGCAGAGCATCTGCTCGCGGATGTAGACCGCCAAAACTATTTCCTTATGAAGCGTTCGGGCGGCGATGCACATTACGTGTACGAATACTCCCCGCTGTTTCGTAACTTTCTGCTCGATCGGGGCCGGCGCATGCTCGGGGCGGCCGAACTCGCACAGCTGAAGCGCCATGCGGCCCAGCAGCTTGCGGACCACGGCGAAATCGAGGCGTGCGCGGCGCTGCTGGTCGAAATCGAGGACTGGCAGTCCCTCGTCTCGATGCTCGCGCAGCACGCGCCCCGGCTGCTGCGCGAGGGGCGCTATCAGACTCTGAGCGAGTGGTTGCGCGCCGTGCCGGAGCCGTGGCGCGACGGAAATCCTTGGCTCGCCTACTTCCTCGGCGTCTGCCGCCTGCCGTTCGACTTTGGCGAGGCGCGCGGGCTTTTCGAGCGCGCCTACGAAGGCTTCGCACGCGAAGGCGCGGTC
Organism: Steroidobacteraceae bacterium; assembly: GCA_034005205.1. GTDB lineage: Bacteria > Pseudomonadota > Gammaproteobacteria > Steroidobacterales > Steroidobacteraceae > Steroidobacter. Next base: position 42,869 of record JAVEVD010000004.1, read on the forward strand.
GAAGGCGAATACCTCGCGTGGGCGGGAATTGCCGATACCTTTCTGTACGCCTGGAGCGACTTCAAGCCGGCCGACCGCTGGATAGAAGCGTTCGATCACCTGCGTCGCCGTCATCCGGATTTTCCGTCGCGCGATCTCGAGACGCGCGTGATCGCCGGAACCTTTGGGCTGCTCAGCTTCCGCAAGCCGCAGCACCCCGACCTGCCGTCTTTGGCGGCGCGTCTCGAGGCGCTGCTGCTCGAGGACATCGATCCGGTGTTGCGCATGACAGCCGCCAATCACCTGATGCTGTATCACAATTGGTGGACTGGGCGGCTCGACAAGGTCACCGAGTTGGTGGCGCGACTCAAGCCGTTCGCCGACACGCGCGAGATCGCGCCGTTCGTTCGCATCGTCTGGGAAGGGATTCTCACCATCTCTTACTGGATGACCGCGGAGAACGAGGCAGCCGCCGCGGCTGCGCAGCGCGGGCTCGCGCTCGCCGAAACAAGCGGCGTGCAGCTGTGGAACTCCATGCTGCTCAGCCAAGCCTCGGTGGCCGCGGCCACATCCGGCAACTGGGAACAGGCGCGCGCCTTGCTCGCGCGCATGCGCGAGCAAGGCGTCCCCGGGCGGTGGCTGGAGGGGCTCCTGCTGCATTACTTCTCTTTCATGGAGGCCGCCCAGCGCGAGGACGCGCAGGAGATGCTCGAGCACGCGACCGCCGCCCTGCGCAGCTGCGAGCAGGCCGGCGTCGTATGGGGCGAAGGCTACACGCGCACGATCCTGGCGCGCGCGCGTTACGCCGCTGGCGACCGCGACGGGGCGCGCGCAGAGCTTGCGACAGCGCGATCCATTGCGAGCGAGCTACGCTGCAGCAATCAGCACTACAGCCTCTACGAGGCGGAGGCGGAATTCGCGTATGCGGAGGCCGATGAACCGGCGTTGCTCGAAAGCCTGCGCAGGTTGTTCGCCGTCATGCGTGAGCAGGGATTCGTGAACTCGGCTTGGTGGCGCGACGCGACCATGGCCCGCTGGTGTCGTATCGCGCTCGAACACGGCATCGAAACGACCGTGGTGCGCCGTCTGATACACCTGCGCCGGCTGCTTTCGGACGGCCCGGCGGTACACCTCGAGCGCTGGCCCTGGCCGATCAAGATCTACACCCTCGGCGTGTTTCGGATCGAGATCGACGACAAGCCGCTGCACTTCATCGGCAAGGTCCAGAAGCGTCCGCTCGAGTTGCTCAAGGCGCTCATCGCATTCGGCGGGCGGGTGGTCAACGAATCGCAGCTCGCCGAGGCGCTATGGCCGCACGCCGACGGCGACGCGGCGCACAACGCCTTCGTGACGACGCTGCAGCGGCTGCGGAAGCTGCTCAGCCACAAGGAAGCGTTGATCTACCAGGAAGGACGACTGAGCCTCAACGATCGCATGTGCTGGCTCGACGCCTGGGCGCTCGAAACCGTCAACGCGGGCGCGGACCCCGCCGGATTGCAGTCCGGCATCGCACTGTACCGCGGCGCGTTCCTTGCGCAGGATCTGGACGCCTCCTGGACGATTCCCGCGCGGGAGCGGCTGCGCCAGCGCTTCGTACGTCACGCCTGCGATCTCGTCCGCGCCCGCATGGCGCAAGCTCAGTGGGACGAGGCTCTGCGTTGTTGCGAACAGGCGCTCGAGCACGCGGATACCGCCGAGGAGCTTTACCAGCAGCTCATGACCTGCCATGCCCGGCTCGGCCGGTCCGCCGACGTGCTCGCAACCTACCGGCGTTGCCGAGATGTCCTCGCGGCCAGGCTTGGGACCGGACCCTCGACCCGCACCGAAGCCCTGTTGCGCGAGCCGCGGGCCTGAGCGCCCGTCCCCACCATCCGTTATCAATCTGTTAGCAACCGGCCGTTAAGTTGCGCGCCCCGTGGATGGGGACCGGCAGGAGCCGTTCCCCGTCGACGCGATCTGAGCCGTGCACACTTGACTACCGGAGCAACCGACATGAGAACGACCATTCTTGCAGTCGCCCTGACGGCCGCCGCCTTGGGCCTCGCGCAACACGCCGCCGCGGAAACGCCGGCCGAAGATCCTATTGTCGCCAGCTTTGAGCGTGCGTTCGGGGTGCAGCTGCGCCAGCAAGACGCCTCGATCGCTCCGGCGCCAGCCAGCGACGTCCTCACCGACAGCTTCGAGCGCACGCTCGGCATCACCGTTGACGGGGTGATCCAGCCGCCCGCCAAGGCCGAGATCCGCCAGTCGCCGCCCGCTAGAACGTAGCCTTGCGCGGTCTTGCCCGAGCCATGCTCGGGTGAGGCCGCGCGGCGACCCTGCTCGTCGCCTTGCTGCGACCCAGGTGGGCGATCGCCATTGCGGCCAGGGAAAAAAACGTGCACGGCGCCCGCAGCAACGCCGTGCGTGATGAGCGCTTTCGATCTGGGTTCAACTCCCCGGCCGCGCCGGCTGCCTGCGAGCGATCGCTCGCCATGCGATGACGCCGGCGATCAGGTAGGCGAAGGCGACGCCCAACCCGAATTCACCGCTCACGAACGCTGTGAGACCGCTCGCGTCCTTCGTCGCGGGATTCAGAATCGCCTGAATGGTGATGTTGTGCGCGCCGTGCATCAGTGCGGCCGGCCAGAAGCTGCCGGAAGCCAGCCTGGTCCACGCCAGAACCATTGACCAACCAACCAACATGATCGTGAAGCTGACCAGGCTGAACCAGATCGGTGTGCTGCTGCTGGCGTACCCGCCGTACAGGATGCCCGGATAGTGCCAGACCGCCCAAATAGCGCCGGTGACCAACGCCGCCGCCGGCCACGACATCCTCCGGCCCAGTTCCGGCAGCAGCAGGCCGCGCCAGCCGATCTCCTCGCCCATCGCAGCAACCGTGTCGACCATGAGTCCGATCGAGGCGAGGACGAGAACAGAAGGGGCCGCCGCCAGGCGCCACCCGAGATTCTCCTCGACCAGCTTCGACCAAGCCGCAGTGTTCAGGTCCGCTAGACCGCCAAGCCACAGCACGGCGTAAATCGGTGTGACGATCACCGCGGGCAAGATGATCGCTGCGCCGATGATACGAGCCGGTCCGAGGCGCCATCCAATGTCGGCTAGCGGGCGCCTGGCGAGCATCAGCGCCGCGATGGCGGCGAGGCCGGGAACCCACATGATGGCGAACACCAGACCCATCGCATGGCTGACGCCGCCGGCTTGAACCACCATGTAGTTGAGAATGGCGCTGCCGACCAGCACCAGGATCAGAAAGATTTCCAGCGTCCGGGACGAACCCATCCCTGTACGCGCTTCGGCAGTCACGACGTGTTCCGACACACCGATCTCCCCCCGAAGGGACTCAGAGCATTTTCAGTATTCTTACGGCGCGTGAATGACGCGCTGGCCCTGGCGGCCTCAGAACGTTCCGTGCTTTGGCGGCGATTCGAACGCGGTCCAGGCGTCGCGCCGCGTGCAAGCGCATGAACACGGTCGACGTGCGGCTCGGAACGGTGGATCGGCGGCGATTCTATCGGCGCGACGACCGGCGGTCACCCTCCCGCCAAGATTTTGCACAGTATTGACACAACCTCGGATGCGTCCGAGATCCTTCTCGAAGGCGCGACAAAGTCCTGCGAACCCCCGCATCTTCGGCTGCATTCGACAGGCGCTCGTACAGGACCGCGTTTTTGGATCTCGACGCGCGCCGCCGACTCTTCAAGGGTTCTCTATTCCCACTCGATCGTCGCGGGGGGCTTCCCGGAGATGTCGTACGTGACGCGTGAGATCCCGTCGACCTCATTGAGTATCCGGCGCGCCACGACGTCCAGGAACTCATACGGCAGACGCGACCAGCGCGCCGTCATGAAGTCGACCGTCTCGACGGCGCGCAGCGCGATGACATAGTCGTAGCGCCTGCCGTCGCCCATGACTGCGACCGAGCGCACGGGCAGGAAGACTGCGAACGCTTGGCTGGTGCGATCGTACAGATCGTGCTTGCGCAGTTCGTCGATGTAGATGGCGTCCGCCAGGCGCAGCAGATCCGCGTATTGCTTGGTCACTTCACCCAGGATGCGTACGCCCAGCCCCGGCCCGGGGAACGGATGGCGGTACACCATCTCGCGCGGCAGGCCCAGCTCGACGCCGATCTTGCGCACCTCGTCCTTGAACAGCTCGCGCAGCGGCTCGAGCAGCTTCAGGTTCATCTTCTCCGGCAGGCCGCCCACGTTGTGGTGGCTCTTGATCACATGCGCCTTGCCGGTGCGCGCGCCGGCCGACTCGATCACGTCCGGATAGATCGTGCCCTGCGCGAGCCAGCGCACTCCGCTGAGCCGGGCGGATTCCTCCTCGAACACTTCGACGAACAAGCGGCCGATGATCTTGCGCTTGCGCTCCGGATCCGTTTCGCCTTTCAGCGCCGCAAGGAAGCGCTCTTCGGCGTTCACACGGATCACGCGCACGCCCATGTGCTTCGCGAACGTCTCCATGACCTGATCGCCCTCGCCCTGGCGCAGCAGACCATGGTCGACGAAGACGCACGTGAGTTGCGCGCCGATGGCCTGATGCAGCAGGGCGCCCACGACCGAGGAGTCGACGCCGCCGGACAGCCCGAGCAGCACATGATCCGCGCCGACCTGCTCGCGAATGCGCGCGATGGCGTCGGCGATGATGTTCTGCGGCTCCCAGCGCGGCTCGCAGCCGCAGATCTCGCGCACGAAACGCTCGAGAATCCTCTCTCCCTGCAGCGTATGGGTCACCTCGGGATGGAACTGCACGCCGTAATAGCCGCGCGACTCATCCGCCATCGCGGCGAGCGGCACAGCGCTCGTGAAGCCGACCACCACGAATCCCGGAGGCAACTCGTCCACGCGATCGCCATGGCTCATCCAGACGTCGAACAACGCCCTGCCCTGTGCGTCAACATGGTCGCGCAGTCCATCGAACAGCCGGCAAGGCGCAGACTGCGTGACCTGTGCGTAGCCGAACTCGCGCTGTGCGCCGCTGGTGACGCGTCCGCCGAGTTGCTGCGCCATCGTCTGCATGCCGTAGCAAATGCCGAGGACCGGGACCCCCAGCTCGAACACCGCCTGCGGCGCCCTTGGCGCCGTCGCGCCGGTCGCCGATTCCGGTCCGCCCGAGAGAACGACGCCGCGCGCGCCGAACGCCCGCACTTCTTCATCGCCCACATCCCAGGGGAGGATCTCACAGTACACGCCCGCTTCACGGATCCGCCGCGCGATGAGCTGCGTGTACTGCGCGCCGAAATCGAGGATCAGGATTCGATGGGCGTGAATATCCGGCGGATGGAGCGTCGCGGCAGACGAAGAGGAAGACGCAGCGTGATTGGAGCGCACTCGGTCAACCCACCCGATAATTCGGAGCTTCCTTGGTGATCGTCACGTCGTGGACATGGCTTTCGCGCACGCCCGCGTTGGTGATGCGAACGAAGGAAGGCCGCGTGCGCATCTCCTCTATGGTCCGGCTGCCGGTATAACCCATCGCGGCGCGCAAGCCGCCGGCGAGCTGGTGCAGGATGGCGACCATCGAGCCCTTGTACGGCACCCGCCCTTCGACGCCCTCCGGGACCAGCTTCTCGAGCTCCGCCGTGGCGTCCTGAAAATAGCGATCCTTCGAGCCGTGCGTCTGCGACATGGCGCCCAGCGAGCCCATCCCGCGATACGACTTGTAAGACGCGCCCTGGTAAAGCTCGACCTCGCCCGGCGACTCTTCGGTGCCGGCGAACAATCCACCGATCATTACGCAGTGCGCCCCGGCGACGATGGCCTTGGCGACGTCGCCCGAGAAGCGGATGCCGCCGTCTGCGATCAGCGGCGCGCCCGTGCCTTTGAGGGCGGCTGCAACGTTCGCCACGGCGGTGATCTGCGGGACGCCCACGCCGGCGACCACACGCGTGGTGCAAATGGAGCCCGGACCGATGCCGACTTTCACGCCGTCGGCGCCCGCCTCGACGAGCGCGCGCGCCGCTTCGGCGGTGACCACGTTGCCGCCGATCACCTGCTGCTCGGGCCACTTGCGTTTGATCTCACGCATCATGCGCAGCACGTTGCTCGAATGACCGTGCGCGGTGTCGACGACGATCACATCGACGCGCGCCTCGCGCAGCGCCGCGACGCGCTCCATCGTGTCCGCGCCCGTCCCGACCGCCGCGCCAACTCGCAGAGCGCCGCGATCGTCTTTGCAGGCGCGTGGAAACTCGGTCGCCTTCTGGAAATCCTTGACCGTGATCATGCCCTTCAGGTTGAACTCCTGATCGACCACGAGCACCTTCTCGATGCGATGCTTGTGCAGCAACGCCAATACTTCGTCCTTGGGTGCGTTCTCGCGCACGGTGACCAGGCGCTCCTGCGGGGTCATGACCGCGGAGACCGGCGCATCGAGCTTGGTTTCGAAGCGCAGGTCGCGGTGTGTGACGATGCCCACGGCTCGCGAGCCGACCACAACCGGCACACCGGAGATGTTCTTCGAGCGCGTCAGCTCCAGCACTTCACGGATGCTGGTGTCAGGCGTGGTGGTGATGGGATCGTGGATGACGCCGCTCTCGAACTTCTTGACCCGGCCGACTTCGCGCGCCTGGTTCTCGATGCTCATGTTCTTGTGGATTATCCCGAGGCCTCCTTCCTGCGCCATGGTGATGGCGAGGCGCGCCTCGGTGACCGTATCCATGGCGGCGGAAACGATCGGCAGGTTCAAGCGGATGGATCGGGTCAGCTGGCTGCTCAGGTCGGCGTCGCGCGGCAGGAAATCGGAGTACGCCGGGACCAGGAGCACGTCGTCGAAGGTGAGTGCTTCCTCGAGTATGCGCATGGGAGGGAGGCCCGCGGGGATCGATGAAAGCGCGCCATTCTACGCGGCGTGGCGCGCTCAAGCTACAGGCGCGCCGCTCAGTCTCCCCGCACTGCGCGCCGGGGCGGGCCTGTCGCCGTGGCCTGCCACGCGCTAGCCTAGGCGACAAACCGGCAACCGAACCGCCTCGACCATCCCGAGATTGCAGTGCTCGACGCCCGCAAGACCATCCCAACCAGGAACCTTCGCCAGAAGCATCAGGCCCGGCTCATCAGGGCCAAGGCGACAGACCGAAGCCGAACGCCTCGACTACCCCGAGATTGCAGTTCGACGCCCGCAAGACCATCCCAACCAAGATTTGGCTGGTAAGGGACCGACGACATGCCCGCCGACTTGGAGCTTGACCTCACGCCCCCGACGCGCGACGTGTACACCCCCTCGCGACTCAACCGCGAGGCGCGCACGCTGCTTGAGCGCGGCTTGCCGGCGCTGTGGATCGAGGGTGAGATCTCGAACCTGTCGCGACCCTCTTCCGGGCATTGGTACTTCTCCCTGAAGGACGCCAATGCGCAATTGCGCTGCGCCATGTTCCGCCAGCGCAACGTGCTGACGCGCTTCGATCCGCGTGACGGCATGCACGTGCTAATGCGCGGACGCGTCAGCCTCTACGAGCAGCGCGGCGACTTTCAGTTCATTGCGGAGCACATCGAAGAAGCAGGCGAAGGCGAGTTGCGCCGGCGTTTCGAGTTGCTCAAGGCCAAGCTTGCCGCCGAGGGCCTGTTCGCGGCGGAGCGCAAACGCCCGCTGCCGCGGCTGCCGCGACGCATAGGAGTGGTCAGTTCGCCGACCGGCGCGGCGGTGTGCGACGTGCTGAACATCCTGCGGCGACGCTTCCGTGCGATTCCCGTGCTGGTTTATCCGACGCCGGTCCAGGGCGCCGGCGCAGCCGCCCGGATTGCGGCGGCGATACGCCTGGCGAACGCCCGGGCGGAATGCGACGTGCTCATTCTCGCCCGCGGCGGCGGCTCGCTCGAAGATCTGTGGGCGTTCAACGAAGAGATCGTCGCTCGCGCCATATACCAGTCGAACATCCCTGTGATCTCAGGGGTGGGGCACGAAGTGGATTTCACGATCGCGGACTTTGTCGCCGACGTGCGCGCCCCCACCCCTTCGGGCGCAGCGGAGCTGGTCGCGCCGGACTGCAACGAATGGCTGCGCAGCGCCTCGTTGCTGTCGAGGCGCCTGAAGATCGCGTTCGATCGTGCGCTGGCGCGCCGCCTCGAACGGGCCGAGTGGTTGCGGCGGCGGCTCGGACAGCTCCACCCTGGCGTCGAGCTGCGCCAACGTGCGCAGCGCCTGGACGAATACGAGCAGCGTCTGACGCGCAGCATGCGTCATGGCGTCGCCGAGCGCCGCGCCGAGTTGGCGCACCTCGCCGCACAACTGCGACAGCACTCGCCGGCGCTCCGCGTATCTGCGGCGCGCGCGCGCCTTGACGTCGCGGGCGCTCGCATGACCTCAAGGATCGGCCGCAGACTGGATCTGCTGCGCGGCCGGCTGGCGGCCGCGGCCGCAAAGCTCGATGTGGTGAGTCCGCTGGCGACCCTGCAACGCGGCTACGCTATCGTCACCAATGAATTCGGCGCCGTGGTCACCGACGCTGCGACTTTGAACCCCGGCGACGCCATCCAGGCGCGCCTGTCGCGCGGCTCGGTGCACGCACGCGTGTGCGAGGCCGACGGCGGCCCCGAAGGCCCGAAGGATGACCGAACGTGACAGCCGCCACATTCATGAGAGCCCTTTTTTTCGGAAGCGGATCGATGCTGCTCTTGTGGGCCGCATCCGCCGCCCATGCGATCGAGCTTCCGCAGGAGCGACGCGTTCCGGGCGGCGTCGCCCTGCTCGAAATCCCGGCCCAGGCCTTTCCGACTCACGACTCCACAACTCATGACACCTTGAACGGCCATGCGCCCACGGCGACTTACGACGGCCGACGCACGGCGGTGGTTTGGGACGGAGAGAAGTGGATCGCCGTGATCGGCATCCCGCTCTCGGCGCCCGTCGGCCCGCACAAGGTCCGGGTCGAAATGGGCGACGCCGCGCGTGAGCTCGAATTCAATGTCGGCGAGAAGCGCTACCGGACCCAACACCTGACGATCAAGAACCAGCGGCAGGTGACTCCCAACGCCGAGGATCTCGAACGCATCCGCGGCGAGCAGGCGCGCTCGAATGCGGCGCTGTCTCGCTTCACCGCCGTGGGTGCGCCCGTGTTTCGCCTCGCGCCCCCAGTCCAAGGCCTGCGCTCGGACTCGTACGGCTCACGGCGCTACTTCAACGGACAGCCGCGCAACCCACATTCAGGCATGGACATCGCCGCCGCCAAAGGAACGCCGATCCGCTCGCCCGCACGCGGCGTGGTGGTCGAAACGGGCGATTTCTTCTTCAACGGCAAGACCGTCTACATCGACCATGGACATGGTCTGGTCACGATGTACTGTCACCTCGAGCGCATCGACGTGCAGCCTGGCGAACGACTGGAAAGCGGCCAGACCATCGGAACCGTGGGCGCCACCGGGCGAGTGACGGGCCCGCATCTACATTTCGGCGTGGCGCTCAATCGCGCAATGGTCGATCCGGCGTTGCTGCTCGTCGACTCCGAATGACCGCTGTCGAGCGGGGCCTACAACGCTCGCAGGAATTCCGCGATCACCGGCCGGAACCGGTCCATGTCCACCAGGAACGAATCGTGGCCCTGCAATGAATCGAGTCGCGCGAACTGCACGTCGCCTGCGCCGGCCGCAAGTCCATCCGCCAGCTCCTGCTGCTGCTCGATCGGAAACAGCAGATCCGTCTCGACCCCAATGATCAAGGCTCGCTCGAGCGTGAAACGCGCCAGCGCCGCGCTCACCGATCCGCCGTGGTCGGCGAGGTCGAACAAGTCCATGGCGCGCGACAGGTACAGATAACAATTCGGATCGAACTGCCCGGTGAACTTCGCCGCGTGGTTTTCCAGATAGGCCTCGACCTCGAAATCGATGCCGAACGGATCGCCTGGCTGGCGCTCCACGGTGGCGCGCTCGCGGCCGAAGCGCAGCGCCCACTCCTTCGCCGAACGATAGGTGATCATGCCGAGCTTGCGCGCGAGCCGCATGCCCTGCACCGGCATCGCATCAGCTTGGTAAGCGCCTCCGCACCACGCCGGGTCGCGCCGGATGATTTCCCGCTGCAGCGAGCGCAGCGCGATCGAGAACGGCGCCGAGCGCGCTGACGCCGAGATCGAAATCATGCCGCGCGTCGCGCCCGGGAACTGCGCGCAATACGCCAGCACGGTCATGCCGCCCAGCGACGGGCCGATCACGCACGCCAGCTTCTTGATGCCGAGCGACAGCGCGACTTCGTAACCGGCCCGCGCGATGTCCTCGACCGTGAGCACCGGGAATGTCAGCCGGTAGGGCTGACCGGTCGCCGGGTTGATCGAGATCGGCGAGGTCGAGCCGAACGGGCTGCCGAGCGAGTTCACGCAAATGACGAAGTAGCGGCGCGTATCGATCGGACGGCCCGGTCCGATCATGTCCTCCCACCAGCCCGGCGCCGCGTCTTCGGTGGACGAGGCGGCGTGCGCCGACGGCGACAGGCCGGTGAAGATCAATATGGCCTTGTCATGCCGGAAACGGGCGTCGCCCCAGGTTTCGTAAGCGATCTCGACGCCGTGCAGCGCGCCGCCCCGGCGCATTTCGAAGGGACGGTCGAGTCGCAGAATCTTTCTTGCGGAGGTCATGATGCGGATCGGGAAGTGAAGTCCAATTCTACACACCCACCCTACTTCCGGCCTTTCACGCGCCTCATCAGGCGCTGACGCGAGCGGCGCTGGCGCGGCGTGAGCTCATTGCGCCGGCCCTTGAACGGGTTCTCGTCGGCGCGGAATTCGATACGCACCGGCGTGCCTTCGAGTCGAAAGGCCTTGCGAAACACATTGGCGAGGTAGCGCCGGTAGGCGTCCGGCACATGCTGCACCTGGTTGCCATGGATCACGATGATGGGCGGGTTGCGCCCGCCCTGATGCGCGTAGCGCAGTTTGATGCGGCGGCCGCGCACCAGCGGCGGTTGATGCTGCCGCACGGCCGCTTCCAATACGCGCGTCAGCTCCGGGGTGGGAAGCTCGCGCATCGACGCATCGTACGCGCGGCTTACCGCGCGCATCAGCTCGCCGACGCCCGATCCGTGCAGAGCCGAGATGAAATGCACGGGCGCGAAATCGAGAAACGGCAGCCGCAAGTCCAACCCGGCGCGAATCTCATCGCGCTTTTCCGGCGGAATGCCGTCCCACTTGTTGACCGCGACGACCAGCGCGCGGCCGCGTTCTGCGACCATGCCGAACAGGCTCGCGTCCTGCTCGGCGACCGTGTCATGCGCATCGATCACGCCGATCACGACGTTGGCGGAATCCACCGCCTGCAGCGCCTTGATAACGCTGAATTTCTCGATCGCCTCCTCGACCCGCGCCCGGCGCCGCACGCCGGCGGTGTCGATGAGCACGTAGCGCCGCCCGTCGCGCTCGAACGGCGCATAAACCGCGTCGCGCGTCGTGCCGGGCTGGTCGAATGCGATCAAGCGCTCCTCACCGAGCAGCCGGTTGATGAGCGTCGACTTGCCGACGTTCGGCCGGCCGATCACCGCAACGCTGATGTCCTCAGGGCCGGCCGCCGGCGTCTCGTTTTGGGCTTGCACGCCGGCGAGCGCACGCTCCATCAGTGCTCGCACGCCGTCGCCGTGCGCAGCCGATATGGAGTGGGGCTCTCCGAAGCCGAGCTGGTGGAACTCGGCGGCGGCGGTCGCTGCGTCCAGCCCTTCGGCCTTGTTGACTGCGACGATGACCTTAGCGGCGCAGGCCCGCAGCTGCTGCGCGATGTAGTGATCGGACGGCGTCAGACCGTCGCGCGCGTCCACCAGGAAGAGCACACGATCGGCCTCTTCGATCGCTCGCAGCGTCTGCTTCGCCATGAGCTGCTCGAGGCCGTGCGCGTCCGCCACCAGCCCGCCGGTGTCGACGACCAGATACGGCCCCGGCCCCAGCCTCCCGTATCCGTACTGGCGATCACGGGTCAGGCCCGGAAGGTCCGCAACCAGCGCATCGCGCGTGCCGGTCAGCAGGTTGAAGAGCGTGGACTTGCCGACGTTCGGGCGCCCGACGAGTGCGATGACTGGCAGCATAGTGAATGATGGAAGCGGATAGCGAATGGCGGATAGCGGATAGTTCAGAGGCAACTGCCAACATATGGGGGCGGGCTCTCCAGAAGCACGTCCCTTCTGACCATCCGCTACCCGCCATCCGCTATCCGCTTCTATCCTTCGGATCCAGATCGAAACGCCAGCAGTCTTCCCGAATCCGTCTGCACGAACACGGTCGACTCGGCGGACAGCGGCGCATTGGTGATGCGCTCGCCGTCGCTCTTCTGGCGCGCGACGATCTCGCCGGTCTGACGGTCGAGCCAGTGCAGGTAGCCCTCGAAATCGCCGACCACCAGCGCGCCGCCATCGATCTCCGGCGCGGTGAGACCACGTCGACGCAGCGCATCCTGCTCCCACTGCACAGCGCCGTCCGTGCGGCGCATCGCGATCACCACGCCGTCTGCGTTGGTCATGTAAATGTTGCGCTCGTCCATGGCGAAGCCGCGATAGCTGGACGCCTCGCGCGCCCACCAGATCTGTCCGGAGTCGAGCGCCAGCATTGCGAGGCGTCCCTGAAATGTCACGACGAACACGTCGTCGCCCGAGACTCTGACCGGCGAATCGATGTCGACCAGCCGTTCGAGCTCAGTTCGTCCGCTTGGAGCGCTCACTATCGAATCCCAGAGCACTTCACCGTTGCGCGGGTCGACAGCCAACACCTTGCCGTTGTCGAAGCCGGCGATGATGCGGCCGCCCGCCAACACGGGCGCCGCCGTTCCCCGCAACGTCAGCCGCGGCACGGACTCGTCGACGGACCAGCGGCTTGCGCCGTCCGTGATCGAGAGCGCTTCGAGCCGGCCGTTGACGGTGCGTACTACCACGAGGTCGTTCACCACCAGCGGCGAAGCCAGCACTTCGCTGCCAACCGTCTTGCGCCAGCGCTCCGCGCCGTCCGCGGCCTCGAGTGCGATCACATCGCCATCGCTCGAACCCAGCACGACCACGCCGCTCGCAGCCTCCGGCCCGGCCGAGAGCGGCAGACGCGTGCGAGCCGACCAGATGCGTCGGCCCGAATCGGCGGACATCGCGAATACGTCGCCATCGTGATTGGCCGCATACAGAACGCCATCCACGACGGTTGGACGCAGCGCAAGCCGCAAACGCTCGGCGCCGCCGCCCAAGCTGACGCTCCACACGCGCTTGACCGGCAACGTCGCCGCGATCTCGGTCAGCTCAGCCGGCGGGTCGATTTCCTTGTCGCCGCCGCAAGCAGCCAGCAGAGTGAGCGCGGACAGCGCCGCAATCGATCGGAACGCGGATTTCATGCTCACTCCTGCACGGCGGCCTGCGCGTCGGCCGTCGACGGCTCGCCGCCGCCCACGTCCTGCAGCTTCATTTCGAGCAATGTGCGGTCGATCTGGGCGTCGCTGTCCGAGGCCAGGGCGGCGGCGTATTCCGCGCGCGCGCCCTCCTGATCACCCTTGGCGAACAACGCATCGCCACGCACTTCGCGCACCTGGGCGAGGAAGGCGCCGGCCTGAGCAACGTTCAGCAACGCCAGCGCGTCATCATGTCGTCCCTGATGAATCATGATTCGCGCCGCGCGCAGCCTGGCGACCTGCGCGAGCTCCTCGTCGTCCGCCTTGGACGCCGCCTGCAGCAGGGCCAGCGCTTCGTCGAATTTCTCGCGATCGGCGTGCATCTTGGCCAGCAGCATGCGTCCCTGCTCCACATAGGCTGACCCGGCGTGGCGATCGATCAGCTCGCTCAGCGCGTGCTCGGCCCGTTCGTAGTCACTGGCTTGCACGGCGCTGCTCAGCTCCTCATAGGCCACGGCGGCTTCCTGCGCTCGTCGTTCGCCATGAGCCTCCCAGTAGCGCCAACCGCCCAGCAGGCCGAGCCCGAGGACGACGCCGCCCACGATCCAGCGCCAGTTTTCGCGCCACCATTCGCGCAGTGCTTCTTCCTGCTCTCGGTCGGAAAGATAGTCTTCAGCCATGATCGTGCTTCGTCAGGAAATGATCTGTTACGCACCGACGCGAAACAGGAAGAAAAATACTATATTTTCAATTTATTGCGTTAGTTATAAAAAGCTCTTTCGAGCAGACGACCGCCTTATCAAGCGTGCAGTCGCCGCCTCAGCTCATCCGCCAGCGCATCCCAGGACGCCTCCGCCTGCGGAGCCTCGACGCGCAGGGACTTCAGACCCGCCACGCGCCTCTCGGTTTCCGCATCGCCCAGAATCACGGCGAAGCGGGCGCCGCTCTTGTCCGCGCGCCTGAGTTGCGACTTGAAGCTGCCGCCTCCGCAGTTCGTCTCGATATAGACGTCCGGCAAATCGTCGCGCAGCCGCTCCACCAAAGTCAGTCCCTCCGCTTGCGCCCGTTCGCCGGCGATTACGACATACACATCCGGCGCATATGCCGGCGTTTCGCCGTGCTGAACCCGCAACAGCTCCACGATGCGCTCCTGTCCAAGCGCCCAGCCGACCGCGGGGGTCGCCTCCCCTCCGAGCTGGCTTACCAAGCCGTCGTAGCGTCCGCCAGAGCATACCGCGCCCTGCGAGCCCAGCTCACTGGTGACCCATTCGAACACCGTGTGCGAGTAGTAATCCAGACCGCGCACCAGGCGCGGATTGAGCACATATTGCAGGCCCGCAGCGTCCAGGTAGCGCTGCAGGCCTTCGAAATGCCGGCATGAAACATCGTCCAGATACTCGGTGAGAACCGGCGCGGCGGCGATCAGGTCCTGCAGGTCCGGATTCTTACTGTCCAGGATGCGCAGCGGATTGCCTTCGAGTCGTCGCAGGCTGTCCGCGTCGAGCCGGTCTCTGTGCGCGGAGAAGTACGCGACCAGTTTCTCGCGGTACGCGCGCCGCGACTGCGGCGTACCGAGCGAGTTCAGGTTGAGCTGCACGCGCTGCACGCCTAGACGCTGCAGTAATCGCGCGCTCATCAGGATCAACTCGGCGTCGATGTCCGGCCCCGGATAGCCGAAAGCTTCCACGTCGAGTTGATGGAACTGGCGGAAGCGCCCACGCTGCGGCTTCTCGTGCCGGAACATCGGACCGGCGCACCACACGCGCTGGCGCTGGTTGTGCAGCAGCCCGTTGGAGATCATCGCGCGCACGATGCCGGCCGTGGCCTCCGGCCGCAGCGTCAGCGAATCGCCGCCCGGATCCTCGAACGTGAACATTTCCTTCTGCACGATATCCGTGTATTCGCCGATCGAGCGTTTGAACAGCGCTGTGTGCTCGACGATCGGCACGCGGATCTCCTGGTATCCGTAGGATGCGAACAGATCGCGCGCCACACTTTCCAGACGCTGCCACGCGGCGATCTGCGCTGGCGTGATGTCGTTCATGCCGCGCGGCGGCTGAATCTGCTGCTGGGTCACTCGAACTCCACGAACTCGTCTGTCCTCGGCGGCGAGGCTCGCCGACCGCTCTTCCAGGTAAGCGCTGAAACGCAGTCTGACACCCGTTGACCGCGACTACTTCCATACCAGGCGGTCGATTTCCATCGCGCTGCGATCCGCCAGGTATGAGAGCGCCGCGACGCCGCTTTCCTGAACTGTCTGCTGATCCGTATCCGCTTCTTACTCGCCCGGTCCTTTCAGCGACTGCCGGGCTGCACAGCCCCACTCTCGTCGATCATGAACGTCGTAGCATTGCGTCCAGCGCGGCGCGGAATGACGATCTGCTCGCCATTCACTTGCGCGCTCACCGCCGATGCGGCGCCAAGCGTGACGCGCAGCGGCGGCGGACCGGAGACGGTGCGTACGCCGCCGGGCGCGCCCAGATCGAACATCAGCCGCTTGCCTTCGCCATCATAGATTTCGGTCCAGGAGGCCTCGCTGAACTGCAAGCGCAGTTGAATGCTCTCAGACTCGTTCTGCGGGCTCGCCGCGGCGTCGGGCGCATCGGCTGCGGCGACGCTGGAAGCTGCAACTTGCGCCGCACCGTCGGTCGCCGGCCCTGCGACCGACGTTTGCGCGCTCTGCCGGACGAGCCGCTCCCCATCGTCGAAGCCGCCGGCCTGCTCGACAGCAGACTGTGCGACGGCGGCCTCGGAGGTCGGCGTGACGGAAGGCGCCGGCGACGCCGTCAGATCCTCAGAGGTTGCGAACGGTTGCGTCGCGAGCGTCCACCAGACGCCCGCTGCGGCCAGCACAAGCGCCGCCGCCAGCAGCAGCGGCTTGCCTAGCGAGATCCGGGCGATGCGCGCTGGCGCCTTGACGGTCGCCGGAATCGGCGTCGGTGTGGGGAGCGCATCGCCTAACCGCTCGTAGCGCTCGAGCACGTCCTGCACCGACAAGCCGAGCAGCGTGGCGTACTGCCGCAGGTATCCCCTCGCATACACCGGCGCTCCCAGGGCGGCGTAGCGGTCGCCTTCGATCGCCTCCACCACCCATGCATCCAGGTGCAACTCGTCGGCCGCGCGGCGAATCGTCAGGCCGCGACGCTCGCGACACGCGCGCAGCAGCTCGCCCGGAGCGACGGGCCCTGCATCGGTCTGCCTGGACAGTTCGTCCGGGGCGGAGCTCATCCCGGATTCCGCTCGGACTCTAACAGTTCCCGGGTCTGGGGCGCGCTCGGATACTCGTTCTTCAACCGCCGCCCATAGTGCTGCGCCTCGGCGACGTTGCCGAGGCTGAGCTCGATGCGATGGCCGAGCCACAGCGTCGCGGGCGTCGTACGCCCCACCTCCATGTAACGCTGCAGAAACGCTCGGGCGGAGATGTATTCCGTCCGGGCGTATTGCATTTCGGCCAACTGCAGCAACGCTTCTGCGAAGCGCGGCTGCAGCTTGAGCGCGCGTCGATAATGCTCTTCCGCGCGCGTCAGATCGCCCGCCGAGCGTGCACAGTTGCCGGCGTTCAGGTACGCGACCTCACGCGTCTTGTGCAGCGGGTTGCCGGCCGCTTCGAGCGCCTGCTTCTCGCCGCGCTCGAATCTGCCGTACCGACAGAGGTGCACGGCGTAGTTGTTGCGGATCTCGGGGTCCTTGGGATCGAGCGCTACGGCGCGCTCGAACCACGCATCGGCCTTCTTGCGCTCTCCGAGCGCCTCATAGAGCATCGCGCCCACGCCCCAGGCGCGAGCATTGCGCGGATCCTGCTCCACCGAGCGATCGATTTTCTCCTTGGCTTGCGCCAGATTTCCCTTGCGGAGGTAGTCTGTAGCGAGTTCGACGTTGATCTGCGAGGCGCGCTGCGGATCGTTTGCTTGGCTGCGCGCGTCATTGTTCGCGCAAGCAGAGAGCAGCAGCGCCGCGCAGCTCAGCAGGCTCGCTGCAGAGGACGTCGATCTCTTCATGGTTGCACCGCCACGGACACGAGTTTGGAGCCCAATCTGACCGTGGTGCGATTGTGCACGCGGCCGACGAGCTGACCACATGCGGCGTCGATGTCATCGCCGCGAGTGCGCCGCACCGTCGCAATCACACCGTTGGAGTTCAGGATGTCGCGGAAGCGCTCGATCGCAGCTGCGCTCGACCGTCGGTACTGCGTTCCGGGAAACGCATTGAACGGTATGAGGTTGAGCTTGGCGGGCCGCCCTTTGAGCAGGCGCACCAGTTCGTAGGCCTGCGCGGGGCTGTCGTTGACGCCGTCCAGCATGACGTACTCGAAGGTGATGCTGCGGGCGTTCTGACGTTCGACGTATCGCCAGCACGCCTCGAGCAGCTCCGCGATCGGGTGCTTACGATTGATCGGCGCCAGCTGATCGCGCAGCGCATCGTTGGGCGCGTGCAGGGAGACGGCAAGCGCACAGTTGGTCTCCTCCGCCAGGCGCAACATCTGCGGCGTCAGCCCCGAGGTGCTCACGGTCACCCGGCGCCGCGAGATGTCGAAGCCCAGGTCGTCCATGAGGATATCCGCGGCGGCCACTACGTTGCGGTAGTTGGCGAGCGGCTCACCCATGCCCATGAACACTACGTTGGTGATGACGCGATTCTCGCCGGGCGCAAAGCCGAGCTCGCGATTGGCGAGCCACACCTGGCCGACGATCTCGGCCGCGGTCAGGTTGCGATTGAAGCCCTGCTGGCCGGTGGAGCAGAAGCTGCAGTCCATGGCGCAGCCCACCTGACTCGAAATACACAGCGTGCCGCGCCCCGGCTCGGGAATGAACACCATTTCCACGGCTTGTCCGATTCCCTGCGAGCGCGGGCCCTGCGGCCCGGGCATTGCGAGCAGCCACTTGCGCACGCCGTCTGCGGCGACCTGCGTAGTCGTGATCTGCGGAGCCGCCACTACGGCGATCGTTCGCAGCCGCTCGCGAAACGACTTCGCCAGATCCGTCATCTCGTCGAAATCCGCCGCCTGGCGCTTGTAGAGCCACTTCATGAGCTGACGCGCGCGGAACGGCTTCTCGCCCATGCCGACGACCAACGCCTCGAGCTCGGCGCGCGTCAGGCCAAGCAAGTTCGTTTTTGGCGAAGGGGCGTTCATCGAATGTCAGGCGGCGACTGGCGACTCGCAACTGGCGACTGCTCGAACAACGCGGTCAGCGTCCTCAGTTCCACTGGACGCAGGCGCAGCGCGCCAGTCACGATTCACCAGTCACAATCCTCTCACCTCGTCCGCGGACACAGATCCGCGGTTGCGAAGAAGTACGCGATCTCCTGGCGGGCGTTCTCCACGCTGTCTGAGCCGTGCACCACATTCTCCTCGATGCTGGCGGCGAGGTCGGCGCGAATCGTGCCCGGATCGGCCTTCTTGGGATCAGTGGCGCCCATCAGCTCACGGTTGCGGGCGACCGCGTTCTCGCCTTCCAGCACCTGCACCATGATAGGGCCGGAGCACATGTAAGCGACCAAGTCCTTGAAGAACGGCCGTTCGCGGTGCACCGCGTAAAAGCCTTCGGCCTGCGCCTGTGTCAGGTGCAGCATGCGCGCTGCGATGATCCGCAGCCCAGCCTGCTCGAAGCGGCGGTACACCTCGCCAATGAGGTTCTTCTGCACGCCGTCGGGCTTCACGATGGAAAGAGTGCGTTCGAGCGCCATGAATCGTCATCCTTCAGGGGATCGAGACCGAGCCCCGCATGTCTTGAGTAGAGAGTTGAGCAGTGAATATCGGCCCGTTGTAGCGGGCGTTGGATCGCGCCGCGAGCCGCGCCTGGGCGGCCGCGCCGCTGCGCGCGCGAGTCTACCGGCGCCGGGCCAGGGCGGCAAGGAATGAGGCGATAAGAATTATGAGCCAGGACGGGCAGTTAGCATGCGAAGCGCCCGCAACGTCACACGCTGAAGCTCTCGCCGCAGCCGCACTCGCCCTTGACGTTAGGGTTCCGGAAACGGAACGCCTCGTTCAGCCCCTGCTTGATGAAGTCGATCTCCGTGCCGTCGATGTAACCGAGGCTCGCGCGATCGACGATGACCTTCACACCCTGCTCATCGAACACCACGTCGTCCGCGGCGACCTCATCCGCGTAGTTCACCACGTACGCGAAGCCGGAGCAGCCCGTCTTCTTCACCGAGAGGCGCAACCCGACGCCGTGGCCCCGGCGCTGCAGGAACGTGCGTATGCGATCGGCGGCGGATGCTGTGAGCGAGATGGCCATTGCTGCGAATACGGTGATCAGGTGCTGGACTGGTCGATGCGGGCGAATGGAGCCAGGAAAGCGGTTGCAGTGAAGATTGCGGCATCGCCGCGGCTAGTCAAGCCCGCAGTTCGCCCAAATCCCTCCAGGCGCGCGCCAACGCGCGCACCGCGTCCTCTAGAATGAGGAGCCGGCCACGCTTTTCCGCTGGGACATCCAGCGCCGTGGCCGCCTCGCGCCAGCTCCAACGCTCCAGATCCTCCAGCGCAGCGCCCGTCAGGCGCGTCGTCAGCCACGAGGCCGCCGCAATGCAGTGCGGACACCCATAGGCCTCGAAGCGCGCTTCAGCGATACGCCCGGCGGCGATCCGGGCGCTTAGCGCGAACCGCGCGCCGTGCGATTCATCGCCCGCCGTTCCATACAAGACGTCGGGTCCCTCCGGCAGTCTGCCAGGATTGTGCGGACGCCCGAAATGTTCGACCACGCTGGCGCTGTACTGCCCGGTGCTCACGACGCCGCCCAGCCGCCTATCTCGCGCAGACGCGGCACTTCGCGGGCCACTGTCCTCACTGCGACGTCAACGTCTCGATCGGTCGTGAACCGCCCGAGACTGAAGCGCAACGAGCTTTGTGCGAGCTGGTCGTCGCGCCCGAGGGCGCGCAAGACGTAGGAGGCCTCCTCCGCGCCCGAAGAGCAGGCCGAGCCGGTCGAGACCGCCAGCTCACGCAGGGCGAACTGCAGACTTTCACCCTCCACGCCGTAGAAGCTGACGTTGAGGAGGCCGGCGACCCGCTGCTCGGCGGCCCCGTTCAGCGCTACGCCGCCGATGGCGCGCAAGCCTTCCCAGAGCCGGTCCCGCAGCCTGCGGATGCGGGCCGCGTCGACTTCGCGCTCGCGCTCAGCCAGCTCAATCGCCGCCCCCATACCGACAATCTGGTGTGTGGCCAGCGTGCCGGAACGCAAGCCGGACTCCTGTCCGCCTCCATGGATCAGCGGCCGCAGCCCGACGGGCGGTTGGCGGCGAACATAAAGAGCCCCTATTCCCTTGGGCCCGTAGGCCTTGTGCGCTGTGAGCGACAACAGATCGACGTTCATCGCCTCGACGTCGATCGGCAGCTTGCCAGCGCTCTGCGCCGCATCCACGTGGAACGTCACGCCGCGCTCGCGGCACAGACGGCCGACAGCCGCGACGTCCTGGATCACGCCAATCTCATTATTCACGTGCATGAGAGAGACAAGCTGTGTATCGGGGCGCAGCGCCGCCTCCACCTGGTCAGGATGCACGCACCCGTCCGTCGCCGGCGTGAGCCAGGCGACTTCAAAACCCTCGCGCTCGAGCTGCTTCAATGAATTGACGACGGCTTTGTGCTCCGTGCGCGAAGACACGATGTGACGCCCCCGATCGCCGCGGAAGCGGGCGACGCCCTTTACAGCCAGGTTGTCCGACTCGGTGGCGCCCGACGTCCAGATGATGCACTCCGGTCGTGCGCCGATGGCGGCAGCGACCTGCGCCCTCGCCTTTTCGACCAGTGCGCGCGCCCCGCGGCCGTATTCGTGCCCCATGGAAGATGGATTGCCGTGCTCACCATCCGGACCGAGACACTCGATCATTACTGCGGCGACGCGCGGATCCACCGGCGTGGTCGCCGCGTAGTCGAGATAGACCTGAGACGATGTGCCTGAGCCAGGCGCGGATCTCTCCATGCTGCAAAGATACGCCTACGAGCTGGAAGCCGGATAGCGGATAGTTCGGAACGGAGCCGCCCATCGTCAAGCGAAGCTGGCCGCCCCCTCCAGCTATCCGCTATCCCCGCTATCCACTTCCAGCCCTGCGGCGGCGCGACTGAACGGCCGTGAGAATACCGCGCAGGATGTTCATCTCGTTCTGATCGAGCTGCGCCCGATTGAACAGGCGGCGGATGCGAGCCATCAGATGACCGCCGCCCGTGCGATCCCGAAAATCGATCTCCGCAAGCACCTGCTCGATGTGCTCATACAGCCGCGCCATGTCCTCGGCCGTAGCGAGCGGCGTCTCACGCTCGGCCTGAGGCGGCGCGCCGGGACGCAGCAACAACCACAGCTCGTATGCGAGGACCTGCACAGCCATCGCGAGATTGAGCGAGCTGTACTGGGGGCTGGTGGGTATGGTCACCAGGAGATTGCAGTGTGCGAGCTCCGCGTTCGTGAGTCCGGCGCGCTCCGTTCCGAACACCAGCGCCGCGTGGCCCGCGCGGCTTGCCTGCACGATGTACGGAGCACATTCACGCGGCTCGATGAGATTCCACGGCAGATGCCGCTGCCGCGCGCTGGCGCCGACGACCAGCCCGCAATCGGCGATCGCATCTTCGAAGCGCGTGTGCAGGCGCGCGCGCTCGAGAATGTCGTCCGCACCTGACGCTCGCGCCGTCGCCTCCGGGCTGGGAAACGCCTTCGGCTGCACCAGGTGCAGCTCATCGAGGCCCATGTTCTTCATGGCGCGCGCGACCGCGCCGATATTGCCGGGATGGTGGGTGTCGACGAGAACGATGCGGATGCTCACAGGGCGGCGGCCTCGGACCTACGGACGCGATGAGGACGGGCGTAGCTGTTATTCTACCGACTCGCGGCCGGCGGCTCGCGACGGCCGCCGCACGCTGTGCATCGGCCGAAGCTTTTCACCGGCTGCGCCGCCCTCACTCAGTCGAGATTCCGACCGCATGCAACCTCTGCTCAACATTGCTATCCGCGCCGCACGCCGCGCCGGCGAGGTGATCATTCGCGGCATGAACCGCCTGCACCGCATCGACGTGCGCAGTAAGGGCCAGAACGATTTCGTCACGGAGATCGACACACAGGCGGAGTTCGCCATCATCGAGATCATCCGTCGCCATTACCCCGATCACGGGGTGCTCGCAGAAGAAAGCGGCCAATCCCATGGTTCGCAGGACAGCGAATACCTGTGGGTCATTGATCCGCTCGACGGCACGACGAATTTCGTGCACGGCTTTCCACAATTTGCCGTGTCCATCGGCGTGCAGCGACGCGGCCGCACCGAGCATGGTGTTGTATACGATCCGTTGCGCCAGGAGCTGTTTACCGCTTCCCGCGGCGAGGGTGCGCAACTCGACGGCCGGCGCATCCGTGTGAGCGCACACTCCGGACTGGAAGGCGCTTTGATCGGCACAGGCTTTCCATACCGCGCCAACCTGCAATATCTCGACAGCTACATGGCGATGTTGCGCGTGGTCATGCAAGCCACTGCGGGCATCCGCCGCCCCGGCGCCGCGGCGCTCGATCTCGCCTATGTGGCCGCCGGCCGCTTGGACGCCTTCTGGGAATTCGGCCTGGCGCCCTGGGATACCGCGGCCGGCGCATTGCTCATCACTGAAGCTGGCGGCATGGTCGGCACGCTGTCCGGCGCGGAGTACCGACAGCAGGGACACATTCTCGCCGGAACTCCCAAGGTGTACGCGGCGCTGCTCGAAGCCGTTGCTCCTCACGTGCCCGAGGCGCTGCGCGCCCCGCGCGCCGACCGTTGACTTCGAATCGCGTGCGTTGCTGCGCGCATATCCCACCGCGCTGCTCGCCTCGATTTTGCGGCGCCCCTCCGGTACAGTCCGCGCACAAAACGAATGGCCGCAGCCGCACGGGTCGCAGCGGCGCGCGGCTGCGACCGCAGTCAGTGTGGGAGGAAGCGCGTGAACTTGTTCGCAACCAAGCCCGTTTCGGCCGCTCCGCACGTCGACGCCGGCGAGCCGGTGGAAGGATCGCTGGAGGGCGAAGCAACGCTCAAACGCGTGCTCACCGCACGACACCTCGTGCTGCTCGGCGTCGGCGCCATCATTGGAGCGGGCATTTTCGTTCTGACGGGACAGGCGGCGGCCAATCATGCCGGCCCGGCTGTGATGCTCAGCTTCGTGTTCGCAGGATTCGCCTGTGCGCTCGCCGGACTGTGCTACGCCGAATTCGCAGCGATGCTGCCGGTCTCGGGCAGCGCTTATTCATATTCCTATGCGACGCTGGGCGAGCTCGTCGCCTGGTTCATCGGCTGGAACCTGGTTCTGGAGTATCTGTTCGCCGCTTCGACGGTGGCGGTGGGCTGGTCGGGTTATCTGAACGGGCTGTTGGCCACGATCGGCGACGCCGTAGGCGTGTCCCTGGCGTTCCCCGAGGCGCTCGCGAGCGCGCCGCTGACGGTGGAGAAAGGCCGCCTGGCGGCCACGGGCGCAATCATCAATCTGCCCGCTGTTTTCATCGTGATCGCCATCGCCGCGCTGTGTTATCGCGGCATCACGCAGTCCGCGGCGGCGAACACGGTCATCGTGGCGATCAAGCTGGTGGTCATCTTTCTGTTCCTCGGCTTCGGTCTGCAATATGTGGATACGGCCAACTGGGAGCCGCTCATTCCGCCGACCGACGCCCAGGGACGCTTCGGGTTCGAAGGCGTGCTGCGTGCGGCCTCCATCGTGTTCTTCGCTTACATCGGCTTCGACGCCGTGTCGACAGCCGCGCAGGAAACCAAGAATCCGCAGCGGAACATGCCGATCGGCATCCTCGGCTCGCTGGTCGTGTGCACGTTGCTGTATATCGCCGTGTGCGCAGTCCTGACAGGCATGCTGCCCTATGCGCAACTCGGCACGGCCAAGCCGGTCGCAACGGCGCTCGAGGCGTACCCGAGCCTGCTGTGGCTCAAGACCGTGGTGGAGATCGGCGCGGTCGCCGGCCTGAGCTCGGTGATCCTGGTGATGATCATGGGCCAGGCGCGAATCTTCTACGCGATGTCGAAAGACGGTCTCATTCCGCGCATGTTCTCACGCGTGCACCCGACCTATCGCACACCGCACGTAGGCACGGCGTTCGTAGGCGCAGCGGCGACCATCCTTGCGGGACTCCTGCCGATCGGCGTGCTGGGCGACCTGGTCGCCATGGGCACGCTCCTCGCTTTCGCCACCGTCTGCATCGGCGTGCTGGTCCTCAGGTACACGCGCCCGGATCTGCCGCGTGCATTTCGCACGCCCGCAGCGATCATCGTATGTCCGGTCGGCGCGGCGGCTTGCCTGTACCTCTTCTCACAGGCGTTCGCCGACAACTGGCATTGGATGAGCGGCTGGATCGTGGTCGGCTTCCTGATCTACTTCGGCTACGGCTATCGCCACAGCGCACTCAGAAGAAATGACTCCGGGGTGACTCGAGGCTAGTGACTCCGGTGCGCTGCGCCAGAACATGAAGGCTGCGCTCTTGCGTCGGCGGGTGTGCAGCACGTCGCTGCTGCGGCGACAGGATCATCGGGTCCGGTCACCTCACGAATCACTTCTTCCTTCCCCACCCCCTCTCTCCAGCAATTTCTCTTCCATAGCGCCGCGCAGCTTCACCGGTTCACGCCGCTGGCGCTTGCGCACTTGCAGATTGAGCACCTCGACGGCGACCGAGAACGCCATGGCGAAGTACAGGTAGCCTTTCGGGATGTGCAGCTCGAAGCCCTCCCCGATCAGCGCCACACCGATCAGGATCAGGAACGAAAGCGCCAGCATCTTGATTGTTGGATGACGGTCGACGAAGTCGCTGATCGGTCCAGCCAGAAACATCATCACCAGCACCGCGATCACCACTGCGGCGATCATGACTTCGACATGGTCGGCCATGCCGACCGCCGTGATCACGGAGTCGAGCGAGAACACGATATCGATCAACGCGATCTGGGTGATCACACCCATGAACGTGGCGGCCGCCGGCGCTTCGCGGCGCCCCTCTTCGCCCTCCAGGCTGTGATGGATCTCGAGCGTGCTCTTGGCGAGCAGGAACAGTCCGCCGCCGATCAGGATAATGTCTCGCCCCGAGATGCTGAGCTCGCCGACCGAAAACAGATCCGCCGACAGTCCCATGACCCAGGCGATGGACAGCAGCAGCAGGATGCGCGTCAGCATGGCGAGCGCCAGGCCGATGGTGCGGCCGCGGGCCCGCTGGCGCGCCGGCAGCCGACCCACCAGGATCGAGATGAAGATGATGTTGTCGATCCCCAGGACGATCTCGAGCGCGGTCAGCGTGGCGAAAGCCAGCCACACTTGCGGATCGGTCAGCAGCTCCATGAGGGCTCCACAGCGTCGGACCAGCTACGGCGGGCCGATGCGTTCAGTCGTTGTCAGGATCCACGTCCGCGCTCTGCGCCTGGCGCTCACGGCGCGACACCCACATCGAGGCCAGAATGCCGATGCCCAGAAAGCCGACGATCACGCCGAGCGAGATGGCGTGCGGGATCTGCACGTGATGATGCAGCATCATTTTCACGCCGACGAACGCCAGGATGAAGATGAGGCTCAGTTTGATGTACTTGAACATCATCATCAGGCCGGCGATAGCGAAATACAGGGCGCGCAGCCCCAGGATGGCGAAAGCGTTCGAGGTGAAGACGATGAACGGCTCCTGGGTCACGGCGAAAATCGCCGGAATCGAGTCCACCGCAAACACGACGTCCGCAAAGTCGACCAATAGAAGCGTGACGAACAACGGCGTGGCGGCGCGCCGCCCGTCCACCTGTGTGAAGAAGCGATCGCCGTCCAAGCGATCGGTGACCGGATAGACGCGCCGCGCAAGCTTCACGAGCACGCTCTTGCCGGGATCGAACTGCTCCTCCTCGCTGCGCAGCATGCGAGCGGCGGACAGCAGCAGCACGGCGCCGAAGACGTAGAACATCCAGTCGAAGGCGTGGATCAGCGCCGCGCCCATCGCGATCATGGCGCCGCGCAGCACGATCGCGCCCACGATGCCCCAGAACAGCACCCGGTATTGATACTGCGGCGGAATCCTCATGAACGTGAAGATCACGGCGATGACGAAGATGTTGTCGACCGACAACGACCATTCGAGCAGATAGCCCGTCACGTACTGGATGGCCGCTTCCGAGCCGCTGGGGGCGTCGGGCGTGAGCCGCCAGCCGAACCAGTGATATTCGTAGACGCTGTAAATCAGGGCGGTGAACGACAGAGCCAGGGTGACCCATACGAGCGTCCAGCCGAGCGCTTGGCGCACCTCCATGGCGCGCGACTCGCGATGCAGGACGCCGAGGTCGAACGCCAGGATGGCGACGAACAGGACGAGAAAGCCGACCCAGACGATAAGGTTCATGGGGAGAGACTAGTGACTAGCGACCAGCGATGTCCGACTCGCAACAAGAGAACGCGACGGAGCGTTGACCGCCTCTGCCATGCCCCCTGCACGGCTGCGGGGAACGGCTCTGACTGCTCGCGAGCAACGAGTCACCAGTCACTTCTAGGGAATCTCTGATTTGCCCTGTTTCTGTGATATCGAGCCGCTCGAAGCACCTTGCGGGCATTTCTTTCGGCTGAACCGTCAGGGCGGTAGGTTAATCAGAGCTTCCCTAGGGAAGCGCGTCGAGTTCCGGATCGTGCTTCCTGACCGGCATCAGATCCTGAGCGTTGAGCTTCATATCGTGCGCAATGACGCCGGAGACGAAGATCGAGGAGTAGGTCCCAACGAATACGCCGACAATGATCGCAATAGAGAATCCCGCCAGCGTGGCGCCCGCGAACAGATACAAGGACACCACCACGAACAGGACGGAGAAACTGGTCATCAACGTGCGCGACAGCGTCTGGTTGATTGCGGCGTTCATCACTTCGGTCGGTGTAGCCTTGCGCATCAGCAGGAAGACCTCCCGGACCCGATCGAAGACCACCACGGTGTCGTTGATCGAATAACCGATAACGGCCAGCAGCGCGGCGAGCACAGCAAGATCGAACGTCATCTGGGTGGCCGAGAAGAAACCCAGGATGATGATTGGATCATGGATGGCGCCCAGCACCGTGGCGATCGCCATCTTCTTCTCGAAGCGGAACGCCACGTAGATCATGATGCCGATGAACGTGAACAGGAAGGCGAGTCCGCCCTGCTCCGTGAGATCCCGCCCGACCTGCGGGCCGACGATCTCCGTGCGCCGCACCTCCACGCCTGGATCCGAGGCGCGCAACGCCTCGCCCACGCGCTCGCCGACTCGATTGACGTCTTCACCCGGCGCCGGAATGACTTTCACGGCAAGCTCTCGCGAGCTGCCGAAACTCTGCACCTGCGCGTCTTCGAACCCAGCCGCCGTCAGCGCGTCGCGGGCGCTATCGATATCGGCGGCCGCCGGATAAGCCACTTCGACGACCACGCCGCCCGTGAAGTCGATGCCGAGATTCAGGCCGCGCACGGCCAGCAGGACGAACGAACCGACCACGAGCAGGATGGAGATCGCGTACGTGACGCGCCGCATCCCCATGAAGTCGATGTTCGGTGTGCGCTTGAAGAATTCCATCTGCGTCGCTCGCTCGTCGACGGGTTATACGGGCAAAGCGGCAAGCCGGCGACGGCGGCCCCAGATCAGATCGATGATGACGCGGCTGCAGAGAATCGCGGTGAACATCGATGTGGCGATGCCGAGCACCAGCGTTACGGCGAACCCCTTGATCGGTCCGGTGCCGAACGCAAACAGCGTGATCCCGGCGATCAGCGTCGTCACGTTCGCATCCATGATCGCCGAGAAAGCCCGGTCGAAACCCGCGTGAATGGCCGCCTGGGGAGAGTTGCCGTTGCGCAGCTCCTCGCGGATGCGCTCATAGATGAGAATGTTTGCGTCCGCCGCCATGCCGATCGTCAGCACGATGCCCGCGATGCCCGGCAACGTCAGGGACGCCTGCAGCAGCGACATGAGCGCCATCAGCATGACGACGTTCAGCATCAGCACCAGATTGGCCACCAGCCCGAAGACGCGGTAGTACGCCGCCAGAAAGATGAACGTGAGCACCGCGCCGATCGCCAGCGCGATCATGCCGCGCTGAATGTTGTCCTGCCCGAGGCTGGGTCCGATCGAGCGCTGCTCGACGATCGTCTGCGGCGCCGCCAGCGCGCCGGCGCGCAGCAGCAGCGCAAGTTCGTGCGCCTCGGTCGCCGCGAGCCCGGTGATGCGGAAGCGCGAGGACAGCACGTCCTGAATCGTCGCCGCGCTGATCACGCGCTCCTCGACGCACGTCTGCCCCGAGCGCTGACCTCTGCACGCCTCGCCTTCGGCAAGGTGCTTGGTTTCGATGTAGACCACGGCCATCCGCCGACCGACGTTGTCGCGGGTGGCCTTGAGCATCTCAGCGCCGCCGCGCGCGTCGAGCGTCACGTTGACCTCAGGCGCCCCTTCCGTGAACCCTGACCGTGCATCGGTGAGCTGCTCGCCGGTGGCGATGATGTCGCGCTTGAGCAGGATGGGCCGGCCCTCGCGATCCTCGTAGAGCTTCGAGCCGATCGGTACGCGCTTGCTGCTCTGCGCGTCGTAAGGATTGTTGTTCTCGTCGACCAGGCGGAACTCGACCGTGGCCGTCGCGCCCAGCACGCGCAAAGCCTGCGCCGGGTCCTGCACGCCGGGCAGCTGTACGATGATGCGGTTTGCGCCCTGGCGCGCCACGATCGGCTCGGAAACGCCCAGCTCGTCGACGCGATTTCGCAGCGTGGTGATGTTCTGCTCGATCGCCATGTCCTGGCGCTGTTTCAGACGCTCGGGCGTGTAGGCGACGGTCAGCACCGTCTGCTCGCCGACGACGCTGCGGGCGACGGTCATGCCGGGGTCATTCGCCTGAATGGCCTCGCGCGCTGCGGCTTCATCGGCGCCCGGCCGCAGAGTCACGTTCACTTCCCGGCCCACCACCACAGCGCTCGCGAACGGGATGCGCACATCGCGCAACTGACGGCGTATGTCCTGGGCGAGCCGCTGTAGCGATTGGTCTACGGCGCCTTCCACATCCACTTCATAGGTGAAGTGCACGCCGCCGCGCAGATCCAGACCCAGGCTCATCGGCTTCAGCCCAAGCGCGCGCAGCGGCGCCGGCGTGCGAGGCACGCTGGTGAGCGCGACGACGTATTCACCTGGCGCGGCCTCGTTTATGGCGTCGCGGGCGCGGATCTGGTCGTCCACGTTCGCGAATCGCAGGATCAGCCGATCATCTTCCAGGTAGGAAGCGGTCGGCTCGACCTTCTGGACCTGCAGCACCCCGTCGATGCGCTGCTGGACGGTCTGATCCACGGGCGCCCGGTCCTCACGAGCAATCTGCAGCGCCACTTCGTCGCCGAACAGATTGGGCAGCGCCAGAACCAGGGAGAGGGCGACGACGATGGCGACCAGCCAGTATCGCCAAGTGGGAATCTGGTACATGCCGTGGGCGCGCCGCCGCTCAGACGCTCTTCAACGTGCCCTTCGGCAGCACCTGCGAAATCGTGTGCCGCTGCACCTTCACCTGGACGCCGTCGGCGATCTCCACGGTAAGGTATTGCTCGGTCAGCTCGGTCACCCTGCCCAGGATGCCCCCGCTGGTGACCACCTCGGCTCCGACCTCCAGTGCGGCGACCATGGCGCGGTGCTCCTTGGCGCGCTTGGTCTGCGGGCGGATGAGCAGGAAGTAGAAGACTACGAAAATCAGCACGAGCGGCAGGAACTGCATGAGCGCGCTCGGCTGGCCGGGTGCGCCCTGGGCCTGCGCCGCCGCCGTGGAAATCAGCCAATCCATCTTGGAGCACTCCCCGAAAGCCTAAGATGAGCGAGACGCTCGCCCGGAAAACGAGCGGCGCATTATACACAGGCGATCCCCGCTCACTATGTACACTGCGCAGCCAGCCGGTCCTTACATCATGGGTGCTGCACCATGCCCTCGGGCGAGCTTCTCGTCATCCTCCTGCTGATCCTGCTGAACGGCTTCTTCGCGCTGTCGGAGATGGCCCTGGTCTCCGCCAAACGCACGCGTGTGCAGGCGGCCGCCGACCAGGGGCGCGCCGGCGCCCGCTGGGCGCTCGCGCTGATCGAGGACCCCACGACGTTCCTGTCCTCCATCCAGATCGGCATCACCCTGATCAGCATCCTCGCGGGCGTATACAGCGGCGCGACGCTGGCGGGGCGCCTGGACGACGTGCTCGCCGCTTACGGCGTGCCGCTCGCCTATGCCGAGAAGCTCGCCTACGCCCTGGTCGTCGTGATCGTGACGTTCGTGACGCTGATCATCGGCGAGTTGGTTCCCAAACGCATCGCCCTGCTGCACGCGGAGACGCTCGCGATGTTCGTTGCGCCGATCATGCGCATGTTCGCGACGATCATGGCGCCGCTTGTTTGGCTGCTGCGAGTCTCGGTGAACGGGGTGCTGAAAGCGCTGCCGCTGTCGTCCGCCCCGCAGTCGGCGGTCACAGAGGACGACGTGCGAGCGCTGATCGCCGAAGGCACGCGCGCCGGGGTGTTTCTCGCCTCGGAACGGCGCTTGGTCGAAGGCGTCCTGGCGCTCGCGGACCGCAAGGTCGGCTCGATCATGATTCCCCGCCAGGACGTGATCTGGCTGGACATCGACGATCCGCTCGATCAACTCTGGGAGCAGGCCAAGCGCAGCGGACATGCGCGCTTTCTGATCGCGCGCGACCGGCTGGACAACCTGCTCGGCATGATCACGCTGGCCAACCTGAGCGAGGCCGTGCACCGCGGGTCGCTCGATCCGCAGCGCGACCTAGAACCACCGCTGCACATTCCGGATACGATCTCGGTGCTGCAGTTGCTCGATCAGTTCCAGAGGTCGAGCACGCACCTCGCCGTGGTCACGGACGAGTACGGCGACATCGAAGGCATCACCACGCCGATCGACATCCTCAAGGCGATCGCGGGCGAACTGCCCGAGCTTGGCAGTCGCGAGCGCCCGCACGCGACTGTCCGGCCGGACGGCTCGTGGCTCGTCGACGGGCATATGTCGATCGACGAGTTGCAGCGGCGCCTGAACCGCCGCGACATGGCCGGGCGCGACTATCACACGGTGGCGGGCTTCATCCTGGCGCGGCTGGGCCGCATTCCGAAAGCAGGCGACACGCTGCGCTGGCGGGACATCGAAATCGAAATCGTCGACATGGACGGAGTGCGCATCGACAAGATTCTGTTGCGCAGGACCGGAGCGGCGCTCCCGAACGGATCGGAGTTCGACGGCGGGTAGCTGACGACGCGCGCATCGCGGCGGACCGCATCATCAATGATGCGGCTCGCGCGCTTTGCTATCTGACGCGCTGTCTCCTCGCCGCTTCGATCCGCTGCTGCTCGGCGGCGATCGTTTCGGTCTCGAACGGTCGGTGTTGCTCCAACCACTCGCGCCAGATCGCCAGACACACCGCGAGCAGCACCGGCCCGATGAACAGACCGACGAGCCCGAACGCCAGCACGCCGCCCAGCACACCGAACACAACCAGCAGGAACGGCATGCGCGTGGCGCTCGAGATGACCAGCGGGCGCACGATGTTGTCCATCCAGCTGACCAGCAGCAAGCCCCACAGCAGCAGGCCGACGCCCGACCACACGTCGCCCGTCACGATCATCCACACCGACAGACTCCCCCACACGACCGGCGCGCCAAAAGGAATGAGGGCGATCAACACCGTAACGGCGCCCAACATGACCGGCGCGTCCACGCCGAAGATCCAGTAGCCGACGCCCGCCACGGCGCCCTGTGCGATCGCGCCGAGAATCAGCGCATACACCACGGCCTGCGTGGTGGCGCCAACCGCGTCCAGGTAGTCGTGCACGCGCGGACCGAGGATGCCTTCCAGAATGGCGCGCGCCTCGCGCAGCACGCGCGGCCCATCGCGCAGCAGGAAGAACATGGACAACACGGCGAAGAACAGCTTCGCGGCGTTGCGCCCCACCCCGCCGATCAGCCGCGAAACTTCCACCGAGGACTGCTCCATCAGCAGCACGAATTGGCCGCGGATTGCGGCCGGATCGGCCGAGATCTGCTCGAGGACTTGCTGCGCCCACACTCCCACCCAGGGCAGGTCGCGCAGCGCCGGCGGCAGGGTCGGCCGTGAAGCGAGAAAATCCTGCACACGTGCGTATGCAGCGGCGGCTTCCACCTGCAGCATCAAGGCGAGCCAAACCATCGGGACGATGATCGCGAGGGTCACCAGCAGCGTGGTAAGCAGCGCGGCGACGCCTGGTCGGCCGCGCGCCAGGCGCAGGAAGCGGATATTCAGCGGCCAGCTGACGTACGCCAGGATGCCGCCCCAGATGAGCGGCACGATGAACGGCTGCACCACCGAGAAAGTGAGCAGCACGACGCCGAGGATCAGGGCCGCGACCAGCAGTCGTCTGAACCAGGGCGCGGTAGGAAGATCGGCAAGCATGGGGAACCGGTTGCAAGCGCCCCCGAAGCATGTGCTTCGATCCCGCGGGGACGGCGGAAAGGAAGTCTCAATCCCCTTGCGCGCGCTTTGCGTGGAACTCAGCGGCAAACGCATCGAAGCGGCGCTGTTCGATCGCCGCACGCATCGTCTGCATCAGGGACAGGTACTGATGGAGATTATGAATGGTGCCGAGGCGCGCGGCCAGAATCTCGCCGCACTTGTCCAGATGACGCAGGTACGCCCGGCTGTAATGTCTGCAAGTGTAGCAGTCGCACTCCTCGTCTATGGGGCGCACGTCGGACTCGTACTGCGCGTTGCGGATCTTGACAGCGCCCCGGTGGGTAAAGAACCAGCCATTGCGGGCGTGGCGGGTGGGCATTACGCAGTCGAACATGTCCACGCCGCGGCGCACCGATTCGACGAGATCTTCGGGCGTGCCCACGCCCATCAGATAGCGCGGCCGATCCTGCGGCAGGTGCGGCTCCAACGCTTCGAGCACATGCTCGCGTTCGCTCCTCGGCTCGCCGACGGCGAGCCCGCCGATCGCGTAGCCGTCGAATCCAATCTGCGCCAGGCCCGCGATCGACTCCTCGCGCAAATGCGCGTACATGCCGCCCTGCACGATCCCGAACAGCGCGTGGGGGTTGCGCAACCGGTCGAATTCCGCACGGCTGCGCATCGCCCAGCGCAGCGAGAGCTGCATGGAACGGCGCGCCTGGTCCTCGCTCGCCGGGTAAGGAGTGCATTCATCGAAGATCATTACGACGTCGGAGTCGAGATCGCGCTGCACTTGCATCGAGCGCTCCGGCGTGAGCAGCACCGGATCGCCGTTCACGGGCGAGCGGAAGCTGACGCCCTCCTCCGTGATCTTGCGCAGCGTCTTGAGACTGAACACCTGGAATCCGCCTGAATCGGTGAGGATCGGCCCCTCCCAATGCATGAAGGCGTGCAGGCCGCGATGCGCGCGGATGATCTCCATACCTGGGCGCAGCATGAGATGAAACGTGTTGCCGAGCACGATCTGTGCGCCGAGCCCGGTGAGCTCCTCAGGCGTCATCGCCTTGACCGTGCCATATGTACCGACCGGCATGAACGCCGGCGTCTCCACCACGCCGCGCTCGAAGGTCAGCCGGCCGCGGCGGGCGCGTCCATCGGAGCCGAGCAATTCGAACCTCATGGCGAGGCGTCCAATGAATCCTGCAATCCGGCCGCAGGGGTCGGCTCGACGAACATGGCGTCTCCGTAGCTGAAAAATCGGTAGTGCGCCGCGACCGCGCGCCGGTAGGCGCGCATGATCGTCTGATAGCCGCCGAACGCGCATACCAGCATGAGCAACGTCGATTCGGGCAGATGGAAGTTGGTCAGCAGCGCGTCGACCACGCGAAAGCGAAATCCCGGTGTGATGAAAAGGTTCGTTTCACCTTGAAAGGGCTCGAGACGCCCGCCGCTCGCAGCGCACTCCAGGCTGCGCACGACCGTCGTGCCGACGGCGACGACGCGCCCGCCGCGCGCCTTGGTCGCTTCTATCGCCGCACACGCCGACTCGCAAACCGAGACCCGCTCGTAGTGCATGCGATGTGCGGCGAGTTCCTCGACGCGCACGGGCTGAAACGTTCCGGCGCCGACATGCAGCGTCACGGATGCGCGCCCTACGCCCATCGCCTCACAGCGCTGCAGCATCGAGGCGTCGAAATGCAGACCGGCCGTGGGCGCGGCCACCGCGCCCGGCTCGCGCGCGTATACGGTCTGATAGCGTTCTGCGTCCTGCGCCTCCGCTTGTCGTTCGATGTACGGCGGCAACGGCATGGCGCCGTAGCGCTCGAAATACGCCAGCGGCTCCTCCGTGAGCTCGAGCTCGAACAAGTCCTCGCGCCGACCGATCAGGCGCGCCTGGGCCCCGCCCGGCAGCGCGATCGGCGCCGTTTCACGCAGCGGCTTGCTGGCGTGTACATGGGCGAGGATCCGCCGGTCCTGCAGCACGCGCTCCAGCAGGATCTCCACACGCCCGCCGGTGGGCTTGAGGCCAAGCACGCGCGCCGGAATGACGCGCGTGTCGTTGAAGACCAGCAGATCCCCCGGATTGAGCAGCTGCGGCAGATCGATGAAACGCAGATCGCGAATTTCCCGATCACCGCGCACATGCAGCAGGCGGCTCGCCGCACGCTCGGTCGCGGGCCGCTGAGCGATCAGCCCGCCGGGCAAGTCGTAAGCGAAGTCGCTGCGGCGCATGGGGCGCGCAAAATATCAGGGCGCGTTCCGGCCCGAAAGCCGTCTTCCACCTCGCGGGCGCAATCGGAGCGCTGCTGACGGCGCCTCGACCCCGACGGGCGCATCGAAAGGCGGAGGGTCGATCAGCCGCTTTCGACTTTGTTCCCGCTCCTCGTATACTTGCGCGCCGCATGCGCTTGGCCGGTGTGGCGGAACTGGTAGACGCGCCGGACTCAAAATCCGGTTCTGGCGACAGAGTGTGGGTTCGATTCCCTCCACCGGCACCAGGGGGCTTACGGCCTTACGAATCAGTCACTTAGCGAAGGCAGCGCTAAGGCGGTTGGACTAGATTCGACTGGTTTTGGTCTTGGCTAAGGCAGTCTGCAGGCGGCGCTGCGATGGCCAAGCCGCGACTCTCCGATCTCATCAAGGCGCCGAAGGCTCAGCGCCCGAAGCGTCGCCGGGCGCTCGGCGATGAACGCGGCGACCAAGTTCGACGGCAGCCGTGCGCCGATCTGGCCGCCGAAAAGGTGAGTGACGACGCCAATAGCGCATTTTTCCAGTTGCGCGCCAATGACCGTGCGCACACGCCGATCCGACTACAGCCCGAGCCTGGAAGCAATCCCGTCGAGGTGATGGAGAGCGTCGCCATGCGCGAGATCGGCGGCGAAGGCGTGGCGAAAGTAGCGCTGCAGGTCGTGCTCCCACGTAAAGCCGATCGCACCGTGCACCTGATGTCCCAGGCTGCAGATCTTGCGATAGGTCTCGCCCACCCACGCCTTTGCGACAGCCGCTTGGTCGGAGGCGTTCGGTTCGCCGCGCTCAATCAGCCAGATCGCTTCATCGGTGATCAGCCGCGCGCCGAGCACGCCGACAGCCATGTTGGCGCAGTGATGCTGAATCGCTTGAAAGCTGCCGATAGGCTTGCCGAAAGCCAGGCGCTGACTGGCGTATCCCGTGGCCAGTTCGAGCACCCGCTGCGCGCCGCCGACCATCTCCGCGCAACGCGCGACCAGGGTCCAATCATCCAGTGCACGCACGATAGGTCCCGCGTCCCCGATCGCACCAAGCGCATCGGCGGTAGTCGCGCGGCAACCGTCGAAATGCAATCGGCATTGGCGTTCCGAGCCCACGAGCTCGAGCAGCTCGGACCGAACTCCGGGCGAGCGAGCATCCAGAATGAACAAGGCCAGTCGTTCGCAACCGCGCTCGCCGATATGCGCGAGCGTCAGCAGCCGGTCGGCGACATGCGCGTAGGCAGCGAAATGGATGCTGCCGCGAAGCACGTACCCGCCGGCGCAAGGCTCTGCGACGATTCCGCTTCGCAGAGTCTCCCACGGTGCTTCGGGGTCGCAGCGGGCGAGCGCAACGAGGCATCGTCCCGCCGCGATTTGCGGCAACAGAATTTCCCGCTGCGAATCGCCGCCGAAGCGCGCGATCGCCAGCTGGCTGAGCATTGTTCCGAAATACGGGCTGGCCAGCGATGCGCGCCCGAATTCTTCGATGACGATGCACAACTCGCGCAGCCCGAGGCCGCTGCCGCCGTACTGTGGCGGCGCGCACAGCCCTGTCCAGCCCAGGTTGGCCATCGCCTGCCACAACTCGGGCGAGTGGCCGCGCGCATCGGCGTCGATGGCGTCGAGACGCTTGCGGGGACACTCCGCCGCAAGAAACTCGCGCAAACTGTCGCGCAGCATTTGCCGTTCGTCGTCAAGGCGCAAATCCATCAGCGATCCTCTGCGGCGATGCTCGCCATCAGCCGTCGTGCGCCAATCAGCGCGGCGTGGCGATCTTGTCGGATCGCGCCCAGACGCCGGGGTGTTCCTCCCAGAATAGCTGCATCAGCACCCCGCCAGTGTGTTTGGGATGAATGAAGTTGTCGCACCAGCGCCCGCCATCGGTGACGCCCTCGTTAAGGCCGAAAGTGGGAATCTCGTGCTGCTCACATGCCGCCATCGCGGCGTCCCAATCGCACACCGCGAACGTTGCATGATGGAACCCGGCGCCCTTGCGATCGAGAAAGCGCTGGACGTGCGAATCGCCGCCTTCAGGCTGGATCACCTCCCAGATGATCTGGGAGCCCGGCACGGTCAGCATGAGGGTCGCCATGTCCGGCCACGCGCCATCGGGGGTGCGGTAGATCTCACGCATCCCGGTTGCGCGCTCGTACCAGCGCGCAACGGCGAGACGGTCGGGGTGCGCTTGGCAGATGTGCAGCAGGCCATCGAGTCCGATCGCAGGCCGTTCATCGCGCGGCGTCTCGGGCAAAGCGATTTGCGCAGCGCGCCTGGCCGCGTCGGCTGCGCCAGGTGCGAAGATCCGGCAGGGCAGCCCTTGCATGTCGGGGGCCGGGCCGAGTTCGACGTCAGCCCAGCGATCGGCTGGCCCCCGGTCGACGACGTGCGCCTGCTCGGCTCGCAGCATGGCCAACGCTCTCTGGAGATCCGTGACCTCCAGGCCGACACGACAAAGTCCGGGCCCGCGCGCGCTGTCGAGAAAACTGCTGATCGTGCTGTCGCCGCGGGTCGGCGTCACCAGCTCCCATCCAGCGCCGCTCGTACCAGGAATCTGGTAGCGCAGTCCGCGTACGCCTTCGGTCGCGTCTTCCCATGCCTGCACGAGCCGAAAACCGAACAGCCGCTCGAGCAGCCGACGGACGGGTTCTTCGTCCGCCACTGCCTGGCGAACATGGTCGATACGATAAATGTCGATCACGCTCTCTACCTCGTGTTCGCGATTTCTGGCGAACCTGCCGCACTGTGCGCCGCGCCGGCTCGGCCGATCAGACCGGGTGGCCCTCGATGATGTCGTAGCCGCGATTGACCATATCCTTCACCAGTCTCAGGTTGTACCGGTTTATTGCCGCGAGACGCCGCGCCAATTCACTCACGCCGGCGTCGAAGTCTTCCTCGGCGAACACCTGGTTGACGATGCCAAGTTCGAAGGCGCGTTGCGCGTCGAGATGCTCGCCGGTCAGGATGACCTGCTTGGCGCGCGCTTTGCCGATCAACTGGGGTAGGCGGCTGAGGCTTCCCCAGGCCGGCGCGCTGCCGCCGAATTCGGGCTGATCGGGATCGCCGTCCGCGGTGGCCTTAGGCCGATAAGGCGGCTCTGCTGACAGCGTAATCTCCGGCAGTCCCAGACGTACGTTCGAGGAGCAGACGATGAAATCGGCGTGCAGCGCCAGCTCCAGTCCGCCGCCGAGTGTGTAACCATGGATTGCGGCGAATACCGGCGTGCTCATCTGCTCCATGCAGGCAAAGGTCTTCTGACCGAGACGAGCGCTGTCGACCCGCTCCTTGTTTGTGATGCGTTCCGACCACTTCAGGTCCATGCCGGCGCAAAACGCCCGGCCCTCGCCGCGCAGCACCACGACGTGCACGTCCTGACGATCGTCCAGCTCGCGAAAGGCGGTGCGCAGCTCCTGCATCATCTGCGGGTCGATGGCGTTCAGCGCGCGCGGCCGGTTGAGGTTCAACCAGGCGATGCGCTTGTCTAAGACGAGGTTCAGAGTCTCGAACATGGCGTCTCCAGAGTTCCAGTGACGAAGGAAGCGGATGGCAGATAGCGAATGCGGATTGGCGGATATCAGAGCGCACCTTCAGCGGTGTCCCGTTGCAGTCAACAGCATCGGCTTTCATCGTTCGGCGTCGGCCAATAGCCGATGGAAACCAGCTACGAACGCGGCAGCCCCAGCCCGTGCGTCGCGATGACGTTGCGCTGGATCTCCGAGCTGCCGGCAAGAAAGGTGTGGGCCACGGCGTCGAAACACTCGTGAGTAAAATCCGCCTCGAGTGGGGCGCCATCGCGTCGCCACAGGCTGGCGTAGGCGCCGAATGCATCGGCGCCGGTTCGCGCCAGTCGCTGATGCAGCTCGGCGCTGAAGAGCTGGTTGATCGAGGCGGCGCACGCGCTCGGCTGGCCTGCAGCTTGCAACGCGGCGTTGTAGCGCGCCAGGCTACGCAGTACACGAGTTTCCACATACCGACGCGCCACTTCCAGGCGCACGGTGGAACGCCAGTCGCGGCGACGGAAGCGACTGGCTTCGTCGCTGCGCAAGTAGTCGATCAAACGCGCGAGCACTCGCTCGTAGCGCACAGTCGAGCCGATTCCGGAACGCTCGAACTCCAGTGTGCTCATCGCAACATACCAACCTCTGTTCTCTTCGCCGACGCGGTTGGCGAGCGGCGTTCGAGCGCCGTCGAAGAACACCTCAGCGAAGGGAGCAGCGCCGCGCATGTCCACGATCGGCCTGACGGTGACGCCCGGCGCTGCAAGGTCGATCATGAGGAACGTGAGGCCCCGATGCTTGGGCGCATCCGGGTCGGTGCGTACTAGCGCGAATAGCCAGTCTGCGTGCTGGGCGAGCGACGTCCAGATTTTCTGGCCATGGATGACATAGTGATCGCCCCGGCGTTCGGCGCGAGTGCGCAGGCCCGCAAGATCCGACCCGGCGTCCGGCTCCGAAAAGCCCTGGGCCCAGGCGATCTTTCCCGAGCTGATCGCCGGCAGATGCGCGCGGCGCTGCTCGGTCGTTCCATGCACAAGCAAAGTGGGACCGAGTAGAAAGGCGCCGATGCCGTTCACAGTCGGCGCTCCGGCGCGCATCAGTTCCTCGTGCAGGATGAATTCGTCGAGCACGCCAAGACCAGCACCGCCGTACTCGCGAGGCCAGTGCGGGGCGATCCATCCCTGCTGCGCCAGCGCCTCGGCCCACTGCTGCGCCGCTGCGCGTCGCACCGGATCGGCGCTGCGCCGATCGGCCGCCCAGTTGTAGCCCGGCGCATCCTCGGGCTCGAGGCTGAATTCTGTCGTGCGATCGGGCGTGTACGCGGCAGGAAAGCGGTCGCGAATGAATTCGCGCACCGTCCGGCGGAAGCTCGCTTGCTGCGGGGTATCGGTCCACTCGATCAAGCTGAATTCTCCTGATCACTCGATTGCGACTGTCCGCAAGCACTCCGCCGCTCTGTCACCCCCACACTCGCCCGCGCGGCGCCTGGACGCTCCCAGGTCGCAGCGGTGATTCCGTGGTTGCGTAGTTCCTGTTTGGCCACCTTCCCGACGGCATTGCGCGGCAGCTCGTCGACCACCTCCACATAACGCGGCGTCATGAACCCCGGCAGCGTCGCGGTGCAATGCTCGATGAGGTCGGCGGGGTCGAGATCCATCCCGGGACGCGCCACCACTACGATTTTGATTTCGTCTTCCTCGAATTCAGAGGGCGCCGCGATCGCCGCCGATTCAAGCACGGCCGGGTGGCTATTGACGCCCTGCTCCACTTCGAAAGCAGAGATGTTCTCGCCGCGGCGGCGAATGCAGTCCTTGATTCGGCCGAACACGAAGTAATGATCGTCCGCATCGCGTCGCGCAAGGTCGCCGGTATGGAACCAAAGATTGCGAAAGCTCTGTGCAGTGGCCTGCGCATTGCGGTAATAGCCCGGGGTCACGGTGAATGGCAGGCGCGGTCGCACCACGATCTCGCCGACCTCGCCAGGCGGCAGAGGACGGTCCCAGCGATCGACAAGGGCGACTTCGTGCGTCTCGGACCAGGGCCGGCCGCAGGAGCCCGGCGCCCATTCGCCGTACGGGCTGGCGATTGGTATGCCAGCCTCGGTGCTCGCATAGTTTTCCACGCAGCGCACCCCGAAGCGCTGCGTGAACTCGGCATCGTGCAGCGACTTGCCTGTATAAAAGGCTCTGAGTGGATGGCTGCGATCGTCGCTACTCGGCGAACGCTTGAGCAGTATCGGCGCCATCGAGAACACGCCCATGGCGATTCGCGCATTAAAATGGCGTGCGTCCGACCAGAAGCGCGATGCGCTGAAGCGTTCAACCAGCGCCAGCGGGCTGCCGGCCAGGAGCGGCGCCATGAGCCCTTCCCACATGCCGCTGGCATGAAACAAAGGCAGCGGGCAGTACACCGTCTCGCCGTCTTCGTGAGCAATCAGAGACAGGAACGTCCTCGCACTCTCGAGCGCGAGCGTATGCGGAACCATGACGCCCTTTGACAGTCCAGTCGTACCGGATGTGAACATGATCGCCTGCAGCGCATCAGGCGTCGACTCCGGCGAGGGCGCCTCAGCGGCGCGGCGGTACAACTTCGACAGGTTCAGCGTAGACCGTGCGAGGCCGCGGGGAACGCCATCGCGGCCGCCGCGGACAATCACACACGACAAACGTTCGAGGTCCTCGTACTGACCTTGGAGCTGGTCGAGAAAAATTTCGTCGACGACCAGCGTGCCGGCGTCGGATGTCGCGAGCACATGCTTGAGAATCGCGCCACGGTAGGCGGTGTTGATCGGCACGAACACCGCGCCCAGATGCGCAGTAGCGAACACCAGCTGCACGAATTGCTCGCAGTTGGGCAGCATCACCGCCACATGGTCGCCAGCGCGCACGCCGCACGCGGACAGACCCGACGCCAGGCGAACCACCGAGCGGTGCAAGGCGTCGAACGCAATTTCGCCCTCGCGCAGCTTCAGGAAAGTGCGCCGACCATGGCGCCGCGCTTGCCGTGCGAGCAGCGCAGCGATATTCGTATCGTGCAATGAGGATGAGGCGAGCATTTCCAGCGTTGGGTGAAGCGTTTCGAATGACTCGTTTCGTCGGACGTCGTGCCTGACGCTGGTTCAAGTGCTCATGCATGGCGTTGCTTGATATTGAAAACGCGATCCGAACGGAGAGACATGGGCGTGTCTGCACATTTCATGGGCTTTTCTGATGTCTGCACCTGAGCTTGTACGCCAATCGCGCAGCACCGGCGAGGCGTTCGACGTGCTCGGCGCATGGAACCCGCAGTCCGCGGTCACGCTGACGTTTGCGGACGTCTTCAACTGCGAACCGGACTGGTCGTGGCGCAGCGGAATCCTGCGCAGCTCCGATCTGTGGTACGTGATCGACGGCGTCGGGTGGCTGCGTGAGGAACAAAGCCGCAGCGCGCGGCAGATCATCAGAGGAGGCGACCTGGTGCTGCTGCGGGCGAACCGCTCATACGCCGCCGGTCACGATTCGCGACGGCCGCTGAGCCTAATCGCGGTGTATTTCGAACTGCTCGACGAGAGCGGCGCACCTATCGTGCTCGGCTCTCCGCGACAGGAAATCGACATACTGCACGCCGAAGCCAGCGGCTTCGTGCACGACGTGCTCTTGCGTCTGGTTCGCTGCCTGCAGGACGGGCGCAGGCGCTGGGCGGAGGCGTGTTTTCAGACCGTCGTCATGGAAATCATCAACCAGTGTGCGAACACCTGGCCGCCGGGACGGTTTGGCGACCAGGCGCGCCGAATCATGCAGATTTGCGAGCGCATTCGACGTCATCCGGGCGAGCCGATCCGGGTGGATGCGCTCGCTGCCGGAATGGGCGTCTCGGCGGAGCACTTTTCACGCTTGTTCAGGCGAGTGCAGGGCCTATCGCCCCGTGCGTTCATAACACGAACGCGCATCGATACAGCTCGTCGCCTGCTGTTGACGTCTAGTCATTCGATCGAGCGGATCGCAACGTTGCTCGGGTACGATAGCGGCTTTCAATTTTCGCGCCACTTCAAGGCGCGCACCGGCGTGCCGCCCAGCCATTATCGCGACCGCGGACGGCAGGCTCTACGCGTTGCGCCGCCGCGGTCGTGATCTATCGACTTTCGGCGAACAACAGGTGGAGGAACGCCGCTTCTGCGGGCCTGGTCGACGGCCAAAGAATGCGAGTCGATTCGGGCGTTCTGCAGCGCCCTACGCGCGCCGCCGCACTTGGCGCCCCAAAGCGGGTTTCCGTATGCTCTAGCTTGCGAACGACATGTGGCGGATTGACCGCGAGAGCGCGTTCGAAGTATGCACGCAAGCCGTCTGACGCTTCAGACCCGAACGCCGTCCACAAACATCTTCGCGGGGGGGTCAGCCAGATTGTCGCTCCGAGGCCGCGCGAGGACCCACGGACCACGCCGCGACAGCGTCCGAGCCATGAGCAACGAATCATCAGTCACAAGTCACCAGCCATGAAGTTCTGCTCCGACTGCGGCCATCCGGTCGAGCGGAAAGTGCCGGAAGGCGACTATCTGCCACGCTACGTCTGCACCGCGTGCGGCGTCATTCATTATGAGAATCCGCGCATCATCGCCGGATGCGTCATCGAGACCGGATCCAAGCTGCTGCTGTGCAAGCGCGCGATCGAACCGCGCCGCGGCTATTGGACTGCGCCCGCGGGCTTCATGGAGAACGGCGAGTCGGTCCAGCAGGGCGCGGCGCGCGAAGCCATGGAGGAAGCGCTCGCGCACGTTCGCATCGGCTCGCTGCTGGCGATCGTAAACGTGCTGCGCGCACACCAGGTCCATATCATGTTCCGTGCGACGCTGGCCGAGCCGGGCTTCGGCGTCGGGCCAGAGAGCCTGGAGACGCGGCTGTATGACGAGAGCGAGATCCCCTGGCCGGACATCGCTTTCCCGAGCGTCGAATTCGCCCTGCGCCGTTATCTAGAGGACCGCCGCGCCCGACAGGAACGCACTCACTTTCGGGATATCGACTGGCGCGCAGGAAAGCTGCTCGTGAGCGACGGCTGAAAACGACCGCCTGACGCCGCTCATCCTCTCTGTCGCTCATCTCCCTTCCATGAGTCGCTCATGCCACGGGCGCCTCGCATCCGTCTCGTGCGTTTGGCACAATAGCGTCTCGCAGGCGGCGCCCGACCGCCGATGCAAGCGCTATTCGCACTGAATTCCGCTGCCCGCCAGTCAGCCGGCCCTGTTCGCCGGAAACATAGCCCGAGGCAGCCTGATCACCGGAGCCGCCGATGACCTTCGTCGTCACTGAGAACTGCATCAAGTGCAAGTACACCGACTGTGTGGAGGTGTGCCCGGTCGACTGCTTTCACGAGGGGCCCAACTTCCTGGTGATCGATCCGGACGAGTGCATCGACTGCACGCTGTGCGAGCCCGAATGCCCGGCTGAGGCGATCTTCTCGGAGGAGGAGCTGCCGGACGATCAGCAGCAGTTCAAGCAGATCAACGCCGAGCTCGCCAAGGAATGGCCGGTGCTCACCGAGAGAAAGCCTGCTCCCCCCGACGCCAAGGAGTGGGACGGCAAGCCTGACAAGCTCAAGCTGCTGGAGCGCTGAGCGCCAGCGCGCGCCCTCCTCCGCCGCTTCAGCTTCCGGAGCTCAACTCCTCGAGGCGGCGCATGAGCTGCTGCGGCGACAGATAGCCGCCAATGTATTCGCCTTTGGAGGTGAATATGGCCGGTGTGCCTCGCACGCC
The DNA here is from genome assembly GCA_034005205.1 of Steroidobacteraceae bacterium. Lineage (GTDB taxonomy): Bacteria > Pseudomonadota > Gammaproteobacteria > Steroidobacterales > Steroidobacteraceae > Steroidobacter. Next base: position 86,936 of record JAVEVD010000004.1, read on the forward strand.
AAAATCCTCGCCCAGCTCGTACTGCCGCGCCACCGGCGCAGCGCACGCCTTGGCTTCCACGGCGCGGCCGAGCTTGGCCTGCGTGATCGCGTTCTTACGGTCCGACGCGCACCACACAGCTTCCATCTTGCGCCAATCCGCCGACCCGGGGCCGGAGCGCGGATAGGCAAGATACCGAACGCGCACGCCGAGTTTGTTGATCTCGTCGATTTGGCTGTGGAGTTTGCGGCAATAGCCGCAATCGACGTCGGTGAACACCGTGATGGTGTGCTTCGCCGACGCCGGACCGAACACGATCATCTCGCGCTCGTCAAGCTTGGCCAGCCGCCGCGTGCGGTCAGTCGCGCGATTGGCTTCCGTCAGGTTGGTGCGCGTATCGATCTCGTACAGATCGCCGGCGAAGATGTAGCGCCCGTCAGCGCTCACGTAGGCGGTGTCCGCGCCCATCGGCACTTCCCACACGCCCTTCACCGGCGAGGGACGCACATCCTGCGCCCTGGTCCCGGGAAACTTGGCGGCGATGCGGGCGCGCGGATCGTCCGTCTCAGGCGACGGGTCAGCCGCCGAAGCGGCGCCGGCGACCAGCGCAGCGACGATGACGTACACGATCTGGAACCGCTTCATGAAGTCTCCCGGCCTCTGAGACGCCGCATCTGCACCGACTATTCGACGCAGGAACAGTCCGGCGGTTCAACGGCGGGGCGCAGTTTATCAGCTCCTGGCGATGCGATCGCAGGAGCGAGCGGGATCAGCCGCGCGGATGGTGCTGCGCATGCAGCTCTTTCATGCGCTCGCGGGCGACGTGCGTATAGATCTGCGTGGTCGACAGATCGCTATGCCCGAGCAGCATCTGCACCACGCGCAGGTCCGCGCCATGATTCAGCAGGTGGGTCGCGAAAGCATGACGGAGCGTGTGCGGCGAAAGGGCCTTTTGCACACCGGCCTTTTGCGCATAGCGCTTGATGATGTGCCAGAAAGCCTGACGCGTCATGCGATCGCCGCGGCGCGTGGGGAACAGATAGTCCGTCTGTCGCTCGAGCAGGATCTCGAGGCGCGGTCCGCTGGTGAATCGCTGCAACCAGCGTACTGCCTCCTCGCCGAGCGGAATGAGGCGCTCGCGATCGCCTTTGCCGACGATGCGCAGCACGCCTTGGTTGACGTTCACCTGACTGGCGCGGAGATTGACCAGCTCGGATACGCGCAGGCCCGTGGCGTACAGCACCTCGAGCATCGAGCGATCTCGATGACCCAGCGGATCCTCGATGTCCGGCGCCCCGAGCAGCGCCTCCACCTCTTCCTCGGTGAGCGACTTGGGCAGAGAGCGGCCGATTTTCGGCATGGCGATCTGCGCCGTCGGATCTTCCCTGATTGCGCCTTCACGGATCAGATAGCGGTAGAAACGGCGGAAGCTCGACAACTGGCGCGCCGTGGAGCGCGGCCGGGCGCCTGCTTCCACGCGATGGGCGATGAACGCGAGGACGTCGGCCCGCGACGCTCCGAGACTCGATCGACCGCGCGCCTGCAGCCAGCGATCGAGCGCCGTGAGATCGGCCCGGTAGGCCGAGAGAGTATTCGGCGACAGCCCGCGCTCCATCCATACGGCGTCGAGAAAGCGGTCGATCACCTCCGCAGACGGGGTCTGCGCGGCGTCGTCGGCCCTCCTCGAGTAGACTGTCGATTTCGTAGCGGTGTTCATCGCCTTCGGGCAACCAACCCTTCACGGCGCCGGCAGTATGCGTACCTGCCTCCGGACGCGGGCGTGACATCAATCACAGAACCCCGTCGCGGTTGACATAAAGAGAAACAGTTCACAGAAAATCGCCGGCCGCCGCCGCAGCGGCGCGACCGCTTTCGACAGCATGCTCCAAGCCTCGCAGCGTTACCTCACAGAGCTCGCGCACGTTCTTTACGGGCTGTTCGCCGTCGCCGTGTTCCTGCTATGCGGCTCCATCGCCCTGGTGCTCGTGCTCGCGCCCCTGGGCGTCGCCGTGCGGCGACGCATAGCGCGCTCGGCGGCGCGCGCCTTTTTCTTCGCCGTCGGCATGCCGGTGCGGCTTCTCGATGAGCACAACCTCCCACCAGGCCCGTGTGTAGTGGTCGCCAACCACGCGAGCTACCTGGACGGCGTGGTGCTGAAAGCCGCTCTGCCGGCGCGCTTTTCGTTCGTCATCAAGAAGGAAGTCGCGCGCGCGCCGCTCGCCGGTCTGCTCCTGCGGCGCATCGGGTCGGAATTCGTGGATCGCTTCAATCGGCACGCCGGCGCAATGGATGCGAGACGCCTGCTCAAGGCTGCAGATAAGGGTCAATCGCTCGCATTCTTTCCGGAAGGCACATTCGTCGCGCGGCCCGGCCTGGGCAAGTTTCACAGCGGGGCGTTCGCCGTGGCCGTGCGCGCTTCGCTGCCCGTCGCGCCGCTCGTGATCCGCGGCGCACGACGCATCCTGCCGAGCAACCGCTTCCTGCCGAGGCCGGGCGCCATCGAAGTGCAGGTGCTGCAGCCGCTCGAGCCGGACGTCGAGTGCGACGCGGCGGAGGCTGCGGCGCTGCTGCGCCAGCGCTCGCGCGAACGGATCCTCGCCGCCCTGGACGAGCCGGATCTTGCGCGGGACGAGCGCTTCGCAAGAAAGGAGCGGACAGCGGATGGTTCAGAGCGCAATTCATCCATCGTGGCGCGCGCAAAGCGCGATGGAGGCTCTTGACCTGAACGGAACGGAGGCAGTCGTAAGATGACCGAAGGAAATCCAGCCGGGCAAGGGCTTGCGGGGCTGCTGCGGCTTCATCGGACAGCGCGCGCTCGGCGCCTATAATTTAATTAAAGTCAGATGCATGCGCGGGCGTGCGCCGCAATCCAGCAAGCGTGCGCGAGGAGGCAGGGATATGAATCTGTTCGAAACCGTCGACCAGTTCGGACACGAGCAGGTGGCCTTCTTTCACGATCGCGAATGCGGGCTGCGCTGTGTGATCGCCATTCACAGCACCGTGCTCGGGCCGGCGCTCGGCGGCGTTCGCATGTGGCCTTATGCGAACGAGGCCGACGCCGTGCGCGACGTCCTGCGCCACTCGCAGGACATGACCTACAAAGCCGCCGTCGCCGGACTGAATCTCGGCGGCGCCAAGGCCGTGCTGATCGGCGATCCCGAAACCGGCAAGAGTGAAGCGCTGCTACGCGCCCTCGGCCGGTACATCCACTCTCTTGGCGGACGCTACATCGCCGCCGAAGACGTCGGCACGAATTCGCAGGACATGGATCAGATCCGCCTTGAGACGCGCCACGTGGTCGGCGTCTCACCCGAGAATGGCGGCGGCGGCGACCCGTCCCGCTTTACCGCACTCGGCGCGCTGCATGGGATACGCGCCTGCCTGGAACATCGCTACGGGCACGCGGACCTGCACCGGGTGAGCTTCGCCGTCCAAGGCGCGGGACAAGTCGGCTACCACCTGGCCAAGCTGCTGTGCGAGGCCGGCGCGAAGGTGTTCATCACGGACATCGCCGAGGACCGGGTCGAGCAGGCGGTCAACGACTTTGGCGCCGAAGCCGTGCCGATGTCGCAGATCTACGATGTCGACGCTGACGTATTCTCGCCTTGTGCGCTGGGCGCAGTGATCAACGAGGACACCCTGCCCAGGCTGCGCTGCAGGATCGTCGCGGGCGGCGCCAACAACCAGCTCGAATCCCCGGAACTCGGCGATGAACTCGACAGGCGCGGCATCCTGTACGCACCGGACTACGCCATCAACGCCGGTGGACTGATGAACAGCGCACTGGAGTTGGAAGGGTATTCGCAGGAGCGAGCCATCCGCGACACGGCGCGCATCCACGACGTCATCACGCGCATTTTGCAGCTCTCCGAGCGCAGCAAGATCCCTACTTGGCAGGCGGCTCGACGCCTCGCCGAGGAGCGGATAGCCGCGCTCGGGCGCATCAAGTTGCCGTGGTCGCCGCGGGAGAGAAGCGGTTAGCGGTTGGCGGTGGCGGTTGCGGTTAGCTTGGCGGTCAGTTCAGAGAAACCGCGCCGCCAGTTCGAGACGGCGGCGCTAGCCCTGCCTCTGGCGTCAGCCCTGCCTTGGCGCTAGCCCGCCTCTGCGTCAGCCCAGCTCGTACTAACCGCTAACCGCTTCTCCTCCTCTCCCCCTTCCTTGACCGCTCGCTTTGCATTGCAGTAAAAGCCGTACCTCGATTTCACTGTGGAAGGCACTGCTATGAGCAACGACGTCTACATCATCGCCGCGCGCCGCACCCCCATCGGCGCTTTCCAGGGGTCGTTGTCAGGCCTCACTGCGCCCCAACTGGGCGCGATCGCAGCGCGGTCGGCCCTGGCTGACAGCGGCGTTCCGGTCGAGCGGATCGACGAAGCGATCTTCGGTTGCGTCCTGCCCGCCGGAATCGGCCAGGCTCCGGGACGGCAGGCGGCGCTCGGTGCGGGCGTGCCGCAGCATGTTCCCGCCACCACCGTGAACAAGATGTGCGGCTCGGGCATGAAGGCCGCAATGCTCGCGGCGGATCAGATCCGCGCTGGCTCCGCGGAACTGGTGCTGGCCGGCGGCATCGAGTCGATGAGCAACGCGCCTTACTTGGTGCCCAAGGTGCGGGCCGGGTTGCGCATGGGCCACGCGCAGCTTCTCGATCACATGTTCTATGACGGCCTGCAGAGTCCGTTTGACGGCCAGATGATGGGCTTCTTCGCCGATGCAACCGCCAAGAAATATGGATTCTCGCGGGAGCAGCAGGACGAGTACGCCGCTGAGTCAGTGCGCCGGGCGCTGCAGGCAGTCGAAAGCGGCGCGTTTGCGACGGAGATCGCCGCCGCCACTATAAAGGACCGCAAGGGCGAGCGCGTGCTGGCCAAGGACGAGACCCCCTTCACCTGCGACATCAACAAGATCCCGTCGCTCAAGCCCGCCTTCAACAAGGACGGCACCGTCACCGCGGCGAGTTCCTCGTCGATATCGGACGGCGCGGCGGCGCTGGTGATGGCGAGCGCCGCAGCGGTGCGCGAGCACAATCTCAAGCCGCTCGCTCGCGTCGCAGGCTACAGCAGTTATGCCCAGGCGCCTGAGTGGTTCACAACGGCGCCCGTCGGCGCGATCCAAGGCGTGCTGAAGAAGACCGGCTGGAACGCGCAGGACGTCGATCTGTACGAGGTCAATGAAGCGTTCGCCTGCGTCGCGATGGCGGCCATCCACGACCTGGGTCTCGAACACGCGAAGGTGAACGTGCACGGCGGCGCCTGCGCACTTGGGCATCCGGTCGGCGCAACCGGCGCGCGCATCCTCACAACCCTGGTGCACGCTATGCAGCGCCGCGGTGTGAAGCGCGGCGTCGCCTCCCTGTGCATCGGCGGCGGCGAAGCGACGGCCATGGCCGTGGAGCTCGTATAGCCCGACCAAAGGGGCGGCCCTCCGCCGCCCCTTTGTGCATCGCAAAAGAAGTGGCTAACATCCGCCGCCCGTTTCTTGTCGGACGTTTTCGCCACCCGGGGACCGCATGCAGCTCGAGGGCAAGTCTGTCGTCATTACCGGCGCCGGCCGCGGCATCGGCCGCGCCATGGCCCTCGCTTTCGCAGGCAAGCGCGCCGATGTCGCCCTCCTCGACCTGAACGCCGCCGATCTGGAACAGACCCGCACCGCCTGTGAAGGCCTCGGCGTGCGTGCGCGCACGCACGTTTGCAACGTCACTGCGGAAGAGCAGATCGGCGCCGCGCTTGATGCAGTCGTGCAGGACTTCGGTCGGCTCGACGTAATGGTGAACAACGCCGGCATCACCAAGGACGCGTTGCTCGTCAAGGCCCAGAACGGCAAGGTCGTCGACAAGATGTCCCTGGAGCAGTGGCGCTCGGTGATCGACGTCAATCTGACCGGCGTCTTTCTTTGCGCACGCGAGGCGGCGGCCCGCATGATCGCACTCGGTTCGGGCGGCGTGATCATCAGCACATCGAGCATCTCGCGCGCCGGCAACATGGGCCAGTCGAACTACTCGGCCGCCAAGGCGGGGGTGGCTGCGATGACCGTCGTGTGGGCGCAGGAACTCGCTCGCTATGGCATCCGCGCAGGCGCCATAGCTCCCGGCTTCACCCGCACCGATATTCTGAGCGTCATGCGGCCAGAGATGATCGAGCGCGCCGTCAGCGACGTGCCGCTCAAGCGCTTGGCCGAGCCCTCCGAGATGGCGCACGCGGCGGTGTTCATAGCGGAGAACGACTTCTTCACCGGACGCGTCGTCGAAGTCGACGGCGGACAGCGGCTCTGATCAGGCGCGCACGAATGATGACTCTGACAATCGGACGGTGCGCGAGTATCGTCGCATCAATGACAACGACAATGACAATGACCAGGAGCAGCACATGAGACTGGACGAGATTCGCGCCGTCGTCACCGGCGGCGCATCGGGCTTGGGTGCGGCTGTGGCGCAACGACTTATCGCAGCGGGCGCCACCGTCACCATCCTCGATGTGAACGAGGCCGCCGGTCGGGCCGCGGCCAAGGAACTCGGCTCGCGCGCCTTCTTCCGAACCGCAGATGTATCGAATGAGAGCGTCGTGTCCGCCGCCGTGACCGCGGCGCGCGACGATATGGGTGGATTGAATCTGGCGGTGAGCTGCGCGGGCATCGGCCCGCCGCGTCGCCTGGTGAACAAGCAAGGCCCGATGCCCGGGGACTTCTTCCGCAAGGTCATTGAAATCAATCTGGTCGGCACGCTGCTCGTCTCGAAAACCGCAGCGGCCTTGATGCAGCAGAACCAGCCGAACGCCGATGGCGAACGCGGCGTCATCGTCATGACCGCTTCAGTGGCCGCCTTCGACGGCCAGATCGGACAGGTCGCCTACTCCGCCTCCAAGGGCGGTGTAGTCGGTATGACCCTGCCGATGGCGCGCGACCTCGCAAGCATGGGCGTGCGCGTGATGACCATTGCGCCAGGCATCTTCAAGACGCCGCTGGTCGCCTCGCTGCCGCAGGAGGCGCAGGACTCGCTGAGCCGGCAAGCGCCGTTTCCGCAGCGGCTGGGCAAGCCCGAAGAGTATGCCGCTCTCGTAGCACACATCTGCGAGAATCCGATGCTCAACGGCGAATGCATCCGCCTGGACGGCGCCATGCGCATGGCGCCCAAGTAAGCGCTGATCAGTTTGCAGGCCGCCGAGTGAATTAACCTACTACCCTGACGGTTCGGGCCAAGGAAACGCCTAA
>JAVEVD010000004.1:94217-134943 GCA_034005205.1 Steroidobacteraceae bacterium
CCTAAAATGCACGGCGTTTCGAACGCCTTGCGATCGCAGACACGGAGCAAATCAGAGGCTCCCCAAATGAAGCAGCGTTGGATCGTGCATCGCGGAGTGATCAGCAGAGATTAGCCATGACCGAACGAGAAGTAATGGAGTATGACGTCGTGATCGTGGGCGCCGGTCCGGCCGGGCTCGCGTGCGCGATCCGTCTGAAGCAGCTCAAGCCGGACGCAAACGTCTGCGTACTCGAAAAGGGTTCGGCCGTGGGCGCGCATTCGCTGTCCGGCGCGGTGCTCGAGCCAGGCCCGCTCGAGCAGCTCCTGCCCAATTGGCGCAGCGACTATCCAGGCATGAAGGTGCCCGCGGCCGAGGACGACGTGCGCATCATGACGCGCAAGGGCTCCTTCAAGCTGCCCAACTTCCTGGTGCGCATGAAGATCTCGCCGTTCAACAACCACGGCAACTTCATCATCTCCATCGGACAGCTCACCCCGTGGCTGGCGCAGCAAGCCGAGAGCCTGGGCGTGGACGTGTTCCCCGGATTCTCCGCGGCCGAGGCTCTGTTCGACGAACAAGGCGCGGTCAAGGGCGTGCGTATCGGCGACATGGGCCTGGAGAAGGACGGCTCGCCGGGGCCGAACTACACGCCGGGCGTGGAGATCCACGCGCCGCTCACAGTGCTCGCGGAAGGCTGTCGCGGCTCGATCTCCAAGCAGCTGATCAAGCGCTTCAACCTGAACGCCGGCGTCGACCCGCAGACCTACGGGATCGGCTACAAGGAGCTGTGGCAACTGCCGTCCGGGCGCGTCAAGCCGGGGCGCATCGAGCACTCCGTCGGCTGGCCGCTCGACAGCTCCACCTACGGCGGCAGCTTCCTTTATCACCTGACCGACGATCGCGTGTACGTAGGCTACGTCGTCGGCCTCAACTACAAGGACCCGCGGCTCAAGCCATTTGAGGCGTTCCAGCAGTTCAAGCACCACCCGCGCGTCAAGACGCTGCTCGAGGGCGGCGAAATCCTTGCGGCCGGCGCCCGCACCGTGTCCGCCGGCGGTTGGCAGTCCATGCCTAAGCTGGAGGCGCCGGGCGTGCTGTTGATCGGCGACGCAGGCGGCACGCTGAACCTGCCTAAGATCAAGGGCATCCACCAGGCGCTCCGCTCCGGCATGACCGCGGGCGAGCACATCGCCGAACACGGCGGCAGCGAAGGCTTCGACGCGCGCTGGCGCGCCTCGCCTGGCGGGCGCGAGCTTTACAAAGTGCGCAACTTCAAACCCGGATTCAAGTTCGGCCTGTGGCTGGGCTTGCTGAACTCCGGACTCGAGACGCTGCTGCAGGGCCGCACGCCTTGGACGCTGCGCAATTACGCGGACTGGTCGGCCATGAAGAAGCTGGACGAGTACGCCTCGCCCGACCGCGGCTGGGAGGAGCGAACGCTGCCGCCTCGCGATCGCCTCGCCTCGGTGTTCTTCGCAGGCAACGTACACGACGAATCGCAGCCGGTGCACCTGAAGGTGCACGACACCTCGATCTGCGTAGAGCGCTGCACCCGGGAGTACGGCAACCCGTGTGAGAATTTCTGTCCTGCCGGCGTGTACGAAATGGTGCAGGACTCGAGCGGCGCACGCCGGCTGCAGATCAACTCGGCGAACTGCGTGCACTGCAAGGCCTGCGATATCAAGGATCCGTACGAGATCATCACCTGGACCACCCCGGAAGGCGGATCGGGACCGAACTATCAGAACCTCTGAGCGCAGCGCGCGCGTCGATGATTTACCGGCGGATCGGCGGCCGCAGACGATGGTAAAAAGCGCTGGGAGCCGGCGCGCGCTGCGCCGCTGAGCCAGGCCTGCAATGGAGCCGATCTGGTCCCCTTCCTCCGAGCGTATCGAGCGCGCCCAGCTGACGCGCTTCATGCAGTTCGTGCGTGAGCGTCATCGGGCCCCGGTCCCGGACTATCTGGCGCTGCATCGCTGGTCGGTGGAATATCCGGAGAAGTTCTGGAGCGCCGTCTGGGATTTCTGCGACGTGCGCGCACAGCGCCGCGCGACCCAGGTCATCGCCGACGGCCATCGCATGCCAGGCGCCCGCTGGTTCGTTGGGGCGCGGCTCAACTACGCGCAGAATCTGCTGCGGCGCTGCGACGATGCGCCTGCCGTAATCGCGCATGACTGCGGCGGATCACGACGCGAGTTCACCTGGGCGCGTCTGCACGCCGAAACCGCAAGGGTGGCCGCCGGATTGCGCAGCGCTGGCGTCACGGCAGGCGAGCGTGTCGTCGGCTGGCTTCCCAATACGCCCGAGGCGGTCGTAGCCATGCTGGCGACGACCAGCGTAGGGGCCGTCTGGTGTTGCTTCCCGCCGCAACTCGGCGAGCGTGCAGCGCTCGAGCGCCTCCGCTCGATCAAACCCCGTGTGCTCTTCGTCAGCGATCGGATCGCCTGCCCGGCGCCGCGACTGCTCGCCGAATCGGGCGCCGCGCGCCTGGTGATCGTGTCGAGCCTGACCCCGCGGACCTCCGCGGACGCCGTCGAATATGAAGCGTTCGGCCGACCGGGCTTCCATCTGGAATTCGCCCAGCTTCCCTTCGATGCGCCAGCCTTCATCGCCTGCCCCGGTGAGGGCGGCGACGCCCGTTGTCTAATCCACAGCGCAGGCGGCGCATTGTTGCAGCATTTGAAGGATCACGTCCTGCACGCCGACCTCGGCGTCGGCGATCGGTATTTGCATCACACGAGTTGCGGCGAGGTCGCTTGGTGCTCCCTGACGGGCGCCCTGGCCGCCGGCGCGACCATCGTGCTGTGGGACGCTCCCGATCCGCCGGACGGGCGTGAGCTGTGGCGGATCTGCGCGCAGGAGCGCGTCAACGTACTGGGCGTGAGCTGCGCTCTGCTCGACGCGTGCGCACGCTCGGGCCTGCGGCCGCGCGGCGAGTTCGATTTAAGCGCTCTGCGGACGCTGATCTGCTCCGGGGCGCCGGTCGGCGCGGACATTCACAAATACGTCTATAGCGACGTCAATGACGACGTGCTGCTCGAATACGCCGCCGGCGGGCCCCACGTGATGGGCTCATTCGCGACTGGATGCCCAATCCAAGCGGTGTACGAGCGCGAAGTGCAATGCCTGAGCCTGGGTATGAAAGCCGAAGCGCTGGATGAGCACGGTCGCCCGACGATCGATCGGCCCGGCGAACTGGTGTGCAGTGAGCCGTTTCCATCCCTGCCGCTCGGGCTGTGGGGGGATGCGGACGGCGAGCACTTCCGTGCAGCCTATTTTCATCGACGCCCGGACGCTTGGCGCTCCGGCGCGGTCGCAACGATTACCCGACGCGGCAGCGTGCTGATGCATGCGCCGGTCGCGAAGCGCTGATATGACCGGCGTTCCCGCTCCCTACGATTTGACCGTCGCGACGCTCTACGAGCGCGAGTGCGCCCGTCTTGGCTATACGCCAGACGACGCCCAGCGCAGGCTGATCGTTTTGCTGGACGACCTGCGCGAGCGGCTCGCCGCATCCGGACCGCAGGGAAAGAACTCGCCCCGCAAGGGGTTGTTCAGGGGACTGCTCTCGCGCAGCAGGCCCCGTGAATCCGAGCGCGGCCTGTACATCTGGGGCGGCGTCGGACGCGGCAAGACCTGGCTGATGGATCTGTTCTTCCATAGCCTGCCGTTTCGCGAGAAACAGCGCAGTCACTTCCATCGTTTCATGCAGTCGGTGCACGATGAGTTGCGCCGGCATCGCGAACGCGCGGATCCGCTCGAGTATGTGGCGGACAAGATCGCGCGCAAGGCGCGCGTGCTGTGCTTCGATGAGCTCTTCGTCTCGGACATAGCTGACGCCATGCTGCTCGGCAATCTGTTCCGCGCCATGTTCGAGCGAGGCGTCACGCTCGTAGCCACGTCGAATGCGCCGCCCGACGATCTCTACAAGGATGGCCTGCAGCGTGCGCGCTTTCTGCCCGCGATCCGTGCGCTGAAAGAGCGCATGCAGGTCGTCGAAGTCGTCAGCGACGCCGACTACCGCCTGAGACTGCTCGAACAGGCGGCGACCTGGCTGCACGCCGACCGCGGAGCGGACGCGGCGCTTGCCCGATTCTTCGAGACCATCGCCGGCGAGCATGGACGCGCCGATGCGACCCTCACCCTGAACCACCGCCGTTTGCATGCACAGCGCCATTCGGATGAAGTCGTCTGGTTCACGTTTCGCGAGCTGTGCGACGGGCCCCGCGGTCAAGCCGATTACATCGAGATCGCGCGCTGCTATCACACGGTGATACTGAGCGACGTACCGGTGCTCGGACCGGAGACGGAAAATCAGGCGCGGCGCTTCATCGCCCTGGTCGACGAGTTCTACGACCGCGCTGTGAAGCTGATCATCTCGGCTGCGGCTCCGGCCACGGAGCTGTATCGCGGCGCACGCCTCGCCTTCGAGTTCGAGCGCACCCGCAGCCGCTTGATCGAGATGCAATCCCAGGAGTACCTGGCGAGGCCGCACCGCCCGTGAACGGGCGCAGCGCGCACGCCAACTGGCCGCGGCAAACGCCCGCTCGCATCACGCGACTGCGCGATGGGCGCCGAACTGCGCTCGGCGTCGCGCCTGCGCGTTCTCCCGAGCCTTGAGTGCGCCGGCGCTGTCGCCGGCCATTTCCATGACGCGCGCCGTAAGCCCCCAGTTGAAAGGGCTGGAGGGCTTGAGCTGCGTGCGCTCGGCGATCAGCGCTCGCGCAAGCCGCACACGTTTGGCCCGCAGCGCAGCTTCCACCAGCGTCAAGTGCAACAGATCGCGCTGCGCATGGCTGCCGCCGAAGCGACTGGCGATCGTGCGCACCGGGATGAGCAGCTCCACGGCTTGCTCGTATTGACTCATGCCGAAGCACGCCAGCGCTTGGGCGACCGGCAAACCAACATCGCGAGTCATCATTGCATTGGTGCCCGCGCCGTTGGCGGCCCGCTCCATCGCGGCGATGCACTGCTGGACCAGATCGAAGCGTCTGGCGCCGACGAACGCCATGACGGCGTGCACATCGTTGAAGGCGTAGTACGCGTGTTCCGCGAAATGCTCCCAGGCGCTCGCGAGTTCGGCCCAGCGCTGGCTCACGTTTACGCCCTGCAGCTCCAGTCGCCAGAGCAGCGCGCCGGCGTCGATCATCTCCAGCGGGACTTGCGTCGGGTTCGGGCGAATGCGCCGGTCGCAAAGCTCGAGGGCCTGCTGCGCGTCGCCGGCGTCGAGGTGAAAGAGCGCGAGATGCCACCAGTTGTGGAACGCGAATCCGTTGTTCACCGCCCAGTCCTGCTCGCGGCTCGTGAGCCACTCGACGCCGTCGCGCAGCCTGCCCTGCATTTCCATGACGTGGGCCACCGCGTGCACTCCCCAGGGGTCGCGCGGATTCAGCTCCAGCGCGCGCCGACCGGCGTCCTCGGCGCGCGAGTACAAGGCAGTCTCCTCGAGACCGAAGGCGTACATGCCTAGCACGTAGCTATACCCGGGCGCGCACGGATCCCAGGCAGTCAACACCTGCGCGATGCGATCGCGCAGCATGGTGGACTGGCCGAGGTAGAAATCGCCCACGTGTGCGATCTGCAGGGCGAGCAGGTCCTGCGGGTAGTCGAGCAGGATGTCGCCGTAGCGGCGGATCGAGCCGGCGAAATCGCCTTCCAGCCAAGCGCGCGCCGCAGCAGCGTGCGCCCGTTCGCGCTCGTTCAGCCGCGCGCCAGGCGCTTCGAGGGCTCGTACGCTCTCCTCGAGCAACGGCGTTGCATTGCGGTCGGTGGCCATCACCGCCAACCCGGCGCGCAGACAATGTCCTGATGCGAACGTCGGATCTTCCTCGAGCGCCTTCTCGATGGTCGCCAGCGGATCGAGGAAATAGCTCGCCGACAGCTCGACGGCGTGTTCATAGTGCTGCAGCAGGACGTGGTTGCTGGTCGACAGCGGAACGCCGCGCGAATCGAGTAGTGACATGACAATCCTCCGGTTTGCACGAAATGACCTGATCGTCGCGTGCGTATCTTTTTATGGGCCGCTCGTGAGCTCGAAGTCTCGACAGGCGTGAAAAATGCGTGAAAATGACCGCCCGGGGGAGACGGCGCGCCGCGTGAACGCGGCTTCCTGCAGGGGAGCGTCGCGACCAGACCGTGACATCGTGGCGTCGAACAAGGATCTCCGATGTCGGAGCTGACCCTACAGATGCTAGGCGCCTATCGGGTGCACGCTGCGGACGGCGGCGAGCTGCGCATCGCCTCGCGCAAAGGTCGCGCCCTGCTCGCCTATCTCGCGCTGCGGCCAGACGAAACCCACAGCCGGGAGCGCCTGGCCGCCCTGCTCTGGGAGGACGCCGACGAGGAGCTGGCCCGTACGAGCCTGCGCCAGGCGCTTGCTGCGTTGCGCCGCGCCCTGCCCCGCTCCGCTCAGGCGGCGCTGAACGCGAATGCAGAATCGCTTCGAGTGAGCAGCGCGCTGATCGCGACCGATGTCGGCGCATTCCGTCGTGCGCTCTTGGAAGGCCAGACTATCGCGGCGCTCAAGACGGCCGTGGAGCATTATCGCGGCGATCTGCTGGAAGGCTTCGACGCACGCTCCACCGCATTCGACGAGTGGCTCAGCAACGAACGGCTGTTGACGCGCAAGCACGCCTGTGAGGCGCTGCACAAGCTCACGCAGCTGTGCATTTCCAACGACGACGTGGATGGAGCGCTCTCCTCCTGCACGCGATTGGTCGCGCTCGAACCACTGAACGAGGCGGCGCACCGCACGCTGATGGAGCTGCACGCCCGTCGCCAGTCCTACGCAGAAGCGCTGCGCCAGTACCGGCTATGCCGGGACACGCTGCGCCGCGAGCTCGATGTAGCGCCTGAGCCTGCAACCGAACAGCTTTATCGTGAAGTCATGCGGCGGCGCCGCGCCGCACTGCCCGGCGCAGAAACCGCGGCCGCAAGGGAAGAATCGGAGGATCGCGCGCCGCACGCAGAACCCGCTGCAGCATCGCGCGCCGAGCTCACCTCGCAACTGCGCGAAGCGGTCGTGCTTGTGGCCCGCCTGGACGGGCTGCTCGAACTCGAGGCGCAGCTCGATCCCGAGGAATCGCTGGCGCTTTCCGAGGAGTTTCAAAGGCGCGTGCGCCGCGCCGCTCAGGAGTACGGCGGAATCGCGGACCGACGCGTAGGCTCCAACGTCCTTGCAGTGTTTGGCGCGCCCACGGCGCACGGCAACGAGGCCCAACGGGCGGCGCGCGCGGCGCTGTCATTGCGGACGGCGGTGAACCGCAGCGGCTGGCCTGCATACGGCGGCCGGCCGCTCGCGCTGCGTATCGGATTGGCGCAGGGCCAGGTGCTTTGCACAGCCGACCTGTTCCCGCTCACCGGCAAGCCGACGCACCTTGCACACCTGCTCGCCGCGCGGGCCGGCGAGAACGAGATCCTCATTTCGAGCGAACTGCGCCAGTCGCTTGGCGAGGCGGTTCACGCGCAACGCGCTTCGACTGCGCCCGAACCTGGCGGCGAGCCGGTGAGCGCCTGGTCGCTGCAGGGGCTGCGCACGGAAGGAGCAGGCCCGCAACCATTCGTCGGGCGGCGTCCGGAGCTCGCCATGATGCTGGCGGCGCTGGATCGCTGCTCCACCACGCGGCGCGGGCGCGCAATCGTGGTGCGCGGCGAAGCCGGCATCGGCAAGAGCCGCCTGGTCGAAGCAGTGGTGCGAGCCGCTCGCGAGCGCGGCGTCGCGACGCATTGCGCGCAGGTCTTCGACTTCGGCCAATCGCCGGGCAGCCGTCCGATCACGACGCTCGCCGCGAGCCTGCTTGGCCTGGACGCCGACGCGTCCCCGTCCGAGCGCATCGCGGCTGTGCGGCGCGACGCCGTCGTGCGTGGCGGCAGCATCGATCAGATCGTCTTCCTGAGCGATCTGGTCGATGCGCCGCTCGATGCGGAGCTCGCTGCTCTGGCGAACGCCATGGAGCCGACCGCGCGTCAGCGCGGGCGCGCGCTGGCGCTCGCGCAGCTCATCGAATCCGCGGCCCAGCGCAGCGCGCTCCTGCTGGTCGTCCAGGACGTGCACTGGGTCGATGAAGGCGAGCTCGCGCGACTCGGCGAGATCGCCGGGGTGGCGGCGAATTGCCCGATTCTGTTCATCATGACGACGCGGCCAGAGAACGATCCGATCAGCGCAGCTTGGCGCGCCCGGGTGCGCGGCTGTCCGGTCACGACGCTCGATCTGGCGCCGCTCGGCGACGATGAGGCGCACGAACTCGCGGCTCACTATACCGAGCTGCCGACCGAAACCATCGAGGAATGCATTCGCCGCGCTGAAGGCTTTCCACTATTCCTCGACCAGTTGCTGCGCTCGGCCAGCGCCGGTCACGACGCCCTGCCCGGCTCGGTGCACACACTCGTCCTGGCGCGCGCCGATCGGCTCTCGCCGCGCGACCACCGAGCGCTGCAGGCCGCGGCAGTGTTGGGACAACGCACCTCGCTGGCGGCGGTGCGGCGCATGATCGGCGATGAGGACTACGAGCCGGCCGAGCTGGTGGCGGCCGCGCTGGCGCGCTTCGACGGCGTCGATATCGAATTCTCCCACGCCCTGTTCCGCGACGCGATCTATGAGTCCACCCTCAAATCGCGACGCCGCGAGCTGCACCGAGCGGCGGCAGAATTGTTCGCCGAATCCGATCCGGCGCTCTACGCGGACCATCTGGCCGCCGCTGACGATGAGCGCGCCGCGGCCGCGTATCTCGATGCGGCCCACGTCGAGCTCACCGCGCTGCGCCTGGAACGCGCCCTGGCGCTCGCTTCCAAGGCGGCGGCCAGGGCGCGCGAGCCGACCATGCTGCACCGGACGAGCGCAATGCTCGGCGAGCTGCTCCTGCAGCTCGGGCGCACGCACGAGGCGCTCGCTGCTTATCGTGAGGCGCTCGACTTCGCCATCGACCCTAGGGAGCAGGGGCAGGCATGGTTCGGTCTAGCTGCGGCGCTGCGCATCATGGATCGTCACGAAGAAGCGCTCGAGGCGCTGGACCGTGCAGAAAGCGCGCTCGAAGCTACGGCAGACGCGCGCATGCGCGCACGCCTGCTCACGTTGCGCGGCAATTTGTGCTTCCCCCTCGGCAACCTGGATGCGTGCCTGCGCGCTCACGAGCAGGCGCACCGCTATGCGCTGCAAGCAAACAGTCATCTCGACATCGCCCGCGCATTGGGCGGCCTTGGCGACGCCTATTACCAGCGCGGGCACATGCTGACCGCCCGCAGCCACTTCGCGCAGTGCGTACAGGAGGCGCGAAATCACGGGCTGGTGGGCGTTCTGCTCGCGAACCTTCCAATGCTGGGCGTCACGCAGACCTACTGCGGGGCGCCTGGCGCCGGCCGCGAGAGCTGCAGCGAAGCCCTGGAGCTCGCCCGGCGCATCGGGGACGTACGCAGCGAGCTGCTCGCCCACATCACGATTGCACTCGGGCTGATGGTGCAATTGGAGCTCGAGGAATGTCGGCGCCGCGCGCAGCAAGCGCTGCAGCTGTCACGACAGATCGGCGCGCGCCGCTTCGAGGCGGAGTCCCTGGGCATGCTGGCCACCACTCTGCTGGCCGAGCAGGACCGCGAACAAGCGTTGCAGCTCGCTGAAGAGGCGCTGCAGATCGGCCGTGAAACCGGGATGTCGTACTGCGGCCCGGTGTTGCTCAGCATCGTGGCGCGCGCTTCCGCCGATCCTGAGCGCCGACGCAAAACGCTCGGCGAGGGCGAGGAGCTGCTGGCGCGAGGCTGCGTGAGCCACAGCTATTTCGAGTTCTATGGCAACGCCATCGAAGTGAGCCTTGCAGTGCAGGCGTGGGGGGACGTGCGCCGCTACGCCGACGGACTCGAGGAATACACCGCCGAGGAACCTCTGCCGCTCACCAACCTGCTGATCGCACGCGCCCGCGCGCTAGCGGACGTCGGCGAAGGCGTCGCCAACGCTGAAACGTACGCGCTCCTGCAGGGATTACGTTCGGATTGTCAGCGCATGAACGCGCGTGCGGCGCTCGGCGCCATCGACGCCGCGCTGCGCTCACACGACAGCAACACATCTGCGCCGGCGGCCTGAAGGCGTTTTGCGCGGCGACCACAGGGTGGCCGCCGGTCGCCCTTGCATCCAGCGTCCCGGAAACGCCGACCGTCTACTCGAGGTAGCTGGCCGTAGTCTTCTCGCGCAGCTCCTGCCTGGTCACGCCCGGCGCGAGCTCTTTCAGCTTGAACGGCGACCTGCGGTCGGAGCGCTCGAACACCGCCAGATCGGTGATCAGTACATCGACGACGTTCACCCCGGTCAGCGGCAGCTCGCAGCGAGGCTTGAACTTCGGCTCCCCATTCTTCGAGGTGTGCTCCATCACGACCACTACGCGCTTGACGCCGGCCACCAAGTCCATGGCGCCGCCCATGCCCTTGACCATCTTGCCGGGCACCATCCAATTGGCGAGGTCGCCGTTCTCCGCCACTTCCATGCCGCCCAGGATGGACAGATCGATGTGTCCGCCGCGAATCATCGCGAAGCTGTCCGCGGAGGAGAAATACGAGGACATCGGCAGCTCCGTGATGGTCTGCTTGCCGGCGTTGATCAGGTCGGGGTCCTCCTCGCCCTCCCAGGGGAACGGCCCCATGCCGAGCATTCCGTTCTCGGACTGCAGCACCACTTTCATTCCCTCTGGGATGTAGTTCGCCACCAGCGTGGGAATACCGATGCCGAGATTGACGTAGAAACCGTCCTTGAGCTCTTGCGCCGCGCGTGCGGCCATCTGATCGCGATTCCAGGGCATATGACGTTGCCTCAGTGTGTAGTCGTGTGCAGCGCCCGGGGCGCTCAGGCGGCCGACCGCTTGCGCACGGTGCGCTGCTCGATGCTTTTGAGGTAGTTTGACCCCTGTACTATGCGTTGAACGAAAATGCCGGGCGTGTGGATGCAGTCCGGATCGAGCTCACCCACCTCCACCAAGTGTTCGACTTCGGCGATCGTCACTCGTCCGGCCGTCGCCATCATCGGATTGAAGTTGCGTGCGGTCTTGCGGTAGATGAGATTACCTTCCTTGTCTCCCTTCCACGCCTTCACCAGCGACACGTCGGCCGTCAGGCCCGTCTCCAGCACGTACGTCTCACCGTCCACCACCCGCTGTTCCTTGCCTTCGGCCACCACCGTGCCGGCGCCGGTCTTGGTGTAGAAGCCCCAGATGCCTGCGCCTCCGGCGCGGATGCGTTCGGCAAGCGTGCCCTGGGGATTGAATTCCAGCTGCAGCTCTCCGGACAGATACTGCCGTTCGAACTCCTTGTTCTCGCCTACATAGGAGGAAATCATCTTACGCACCTGGCGGGTCTTCAGAAGCTTGCCGAGCCCCAGCTCGTCAACGCCTGCATTGTTCGAGACCACCGTCAGATCGCGAACGCCCAGTTCGGCGAGCGCCAGGATCAGATTCTCCGGAATGCCGCACAGCCCGAATCCACCGCACATCAGCGTCATGCCGTCGCGCACTACGCCATCGAGCGCTGCGCGCGCGTTTGCGTAAACCTTCGTCTTCATGAGAATTCGCGGCCTCCTGAGGAAGCTCTGATCAACCTACCAAGCCGACGGTTCAGCCGAAGGAAATACCCGCAATGCATGGTGTTTCGAGCGGCTCAAGACCGCAGAAACAGAGTGACTTTGGAGATTCCCTAAGGCGATAACGAGTCGACTACCCCTGAGCTCGAAGCACCTGACGCCCGCAAGACCATCTCGACTGAGGCTGGTTCACCAGGAACCTCAGAGCCGGCTTGTGCGGGCTGATAGCGGCGCGGCGATTGTAGCCCCGCCAGCCGGGCCGCCGATATTATTTCATCGATTGAGGAATTATGTCGACGACGCTTTCCTCGCGGCGAACACGCTCAGGCGGCGTCCGCCTCGGCGTCCGGATCGTAGCCGAGGTTGGGCGACAGCCAGCGTTGCGCTTCCTCCAGCGAAAGATCCTTGCGCGCAGCGTACTGCTGCACCTGGTCGAGCCCGATCTTGCCCACCGCGAAATAATGCGAGCGCGGATGGGAGAAGTACCAGCCGCTCACGGACGCCGCCGGATACATCGCGTAAGAGTCCGTAATGCGCACGCCAGCGTTCGTCTGCGGATCGATCAGTTTCCAGAGCGTCGCCTTCTCGGTGTGATCCGGACACGCGGGGTAGCCTGGAGCAGGACGGATACCGCGATACTCCTCGCGGATGAGCTGCTCATTGGTCAGACGCTCCTCGGGCGCGTAGCCCCAGAATTCGCGGCGTACGCGCTCGTGCAGCCGTTCGGCGAAGGCCTCGGCGAGCCGGTCGGCCAGCGCCTTGAGCATGATGCGTGAATAGTCGTCGTGCTCGCGCTCGAAGCGCTCGAGATGCGTTTCGACGCCCAGGCCTGCGGTCACGGCGAACGCCCCGATATAGTCGGCTCGCGCGGAACTCTTCGGCGCAATGAAGTCGGCCAGCGCAACGTGCGACTGGCCCTGCGGCTTGCCCTTCTGCTGGCGCAGGAAGTGCAGTCGCGCGAGCACGCGCGAGCGCGATTCATCGGCGTACACCTCGACGTCGTCGTCATCGACGCTGTTCGCCGGGAACATGCCGATTACGGCGCGAGCGGTCAGCCAGCGTTCACGCACGATCTGCTTGAGCATGCGACGAGCGTCAGCGTACAGGTTGCTCGCCTGCTCGCCGACCTGCGGATCGGTCAGGATGTCGGGGAACTTGCCGCGGAACTCCCAGGCGTTGAAGAACGGCATCCAGTCGATGTAGCGCGTGAGATCTTCCAGCGAATAATCCTCGAAGACGCGCAGTCCCAGGAAGCGAGGCGTCGGCGGCGTGTACTCGCTCCAGCCCCCGTCGAACTTGTTGGCGCGCGCCTGCGAAATCGTGAGCTGCGGCGCCTTGATCTTGCGTCCCTGGTGCAGCTCGCGGCGCTCCGCATGCTCGGACTTGATGCGGGCGATGTACTCCTCGCGGCCGGCGCTCGACAGCAACTGCTGGCATACGCCCACCGAGCGCGACGCATCCTTCACGTATACGACCGGCCCGTCGTACTGCGGGTCCACCTTGACGGATGTATGCGCCGGCGAGGTGGTCGCCCCGCCGATCAGCAGCGGCTGCTTGAAGCCTTGCCGCTGCATTTCCTTCGCCACGTGCACCATCTCGTCCAGCGAGGGCGTGATCAGACCCGATACGCCGATGATGTCGGCGCCTTCGCGGAGCGCGGTCTCCAGAATGCGCTCGCACGGCACCATCACGCCCAGATCGATCACCTCGAAATTGTTGCATTGGAGCACGACGCCTACGATGTTCTTGCCGATGTCGTGCACGTCGCCTTTGACCGTCGCCATGACGATCTTGCCGTTAGTGTGCGCCGCGCCCGCAGCCTTGCGCTGCTCGATGAACGGAATCAGGTGCGCTACGGCCTTCTTCATGACGCGCGCCGACTTGACGACTTGCGGCAGGAACATCTTGCCGGCGCCGAACAGATCGCCGACCACGTTCATGCCCTCCATGAGCGGGCCTTCGATCACCTGCAGCGGGTGCTCGAACTCGAGACGCGCTTCTTCGGCGTCCTGGACCACGAACTCATCGACGCCCTTGACGAGCGCATGCTCCAGACGCTTGGCGACCGGCCAGCTTCGCCAAGCGAGATCCTCCGCTTTCTTCGCACCCGCCTCGCCCTTGTAGCGCTCGGCGATCTCGACCAGGCGCTCGGTCGCGTCCGCTCTACGGTTGAGGATGACGTCCTCGACTCGCTCGCGAAGCTGCGCATCGATCTCCTCGTAGATGGCCAGCTGTCCGGCATTCACGATGCCCATGGTCATGCCAGCCTTGATGGCGTGATACAGGAACACCGAGTGCATGGCCTCGCGCACCGGGTCGTTGCCGCGGAACGAGAAGGAGACGTTGCTCACGCCGCCGCTCACGTGCGCGTGTGGACACTCCTTGCGGATCTGCGCCGTCGCTTCGATGAAATCGCGCGCGTAGTTGTTGTGCTCCTCGATGCCGGTGGCCACTGCGAAAACATTGGGGTCGAAGATGATGTCTTCCGACGGGAAGCCGACCTGCTGCGTGAGCAGCTCATACGATCGCCGGCAGATCGCCGTCTTGCGCGCCACGGTGTCGGCCTGACCCTGCTCGTCGAACGCCATGACGACGACTGCGGCGCCGTAGGCGCGCACCTTGCGGGCCTGCTCGAGAAAGATGGTCTCCCCTTCCTTCAGGCTGATCGAATTGACCACTCCCTTGCCCTGGATGCACTTGAGACCGGCTTCGATCACTGACCACTTCGACGAATCGATCATGATCGGCGCACGTGCGATATCGGGCTCGGCGGCGATCAGATTGAGGAAGCGAATCATGGCCGCTTCCGAATCGAGCATGCCCTCATCCATGTTGATGTCGATGATCTGTGCGCCGTTGGCCACCTGCTGACGCGCGACCTCCAGGGCGGCGTTGTAGTCGCCCGCCTCGATCAGGCGGCGAAACTTGGCCGACCCGGTGACGTTGGTGCGCTCGCCGACGTTCACGAACAAGCTGTCCGGACCAATGTTCATCGGCTCCAGACCGGCGAGTCGGCAACGCCGCTCGAGAGTCGGCGGCACGCGCGGCGCGAGACCAGCCACGGCCTCGCGAATGTGGCGGATGTGGTCGGGCGTAGTGCCGCAGCAGCCGCCCACGATGTTCACGAAGCCGCTCTCGGCGAATTCGCGCAACAGTTTCGCGGTCTCGCAGGCCGCCTCGTCGTACTCGCCGAACGCGTTGGGGAGGCCCGCGTTCGGATACGCGCTTACGTAGACGTCGGCTATCCGCGACAGCTCCTCGATATAGGGGCGGAGCTGTCTTGCGCCGAGCGCACAGTTCAGACCGACGGCCGTGGGACGCGCGTGACGAATCGAGTTCCAGAACGCCTCGGTCGTCTGACCCGAAAGCGTCCGGCCCGAAGCGTCGGTGATCGTGCCGGATATGATCAGCGGCAGATCGACGCCCGCCTCGTCCATTGCCTGCCGGACTGCGAATGCGGCGGCCTTCGCGTTGAGCGTGTCGAAAACCGTCTCGATCAGCAGCAGGTCGACGCCGCCCTCGATCAGCGCCTGCGCCGCCACTCGATAGGTGTCGACGAGCTGATCGAAATCGATGTTGCGAAAGGCCGGGTCGTTGACGTCCGGCGAGAGCGACGCTGTGCGATTGGTCGGCCCGAGCGCGCCTGCGACGAAACGCGGCTGGCCGCTACGGGCGGCGACGTCGTCCGCAGCCTTGCGCGCGATGCGCGCGCCGGCCAGATTGATCTCTCGGACCGCATCCTCGGCGCCATAGTCGGCTTGGGAGGGATGATTGGCGGTAAACGTATTCGTTTCGATGATATCCGCGCCGGCTTCCAGGTACGCGCGATGAATCTGTTCGATCACATCCGGGCGCGTGATCGATAGAACATCGCTGTTGCCTTTCATGTCGCAGCGCCAGTTGCGGAAGCGCTCGCCGCGATAGTCGGCTTCGGTGAGCCCGAAACGCTGAATCATCGTGCCCATCCCGCCGTCGATGACGAGGATGCGTTCGGTGAGCAGGCGGCGGAACAGAGCGGTGCGGTCGGTATGCGACATTTTTTCTATGACCTTTGCGGGAGCTTGCCGAGGTGAGCGCTGATCAAGCCCGCGGGCTGCTGACCGAGCAGAACAGAAGCGGCGTAAGACAGGGGTCGCGAAGCTGCGATTCTCATCGGATGGGCTTGTTCGGATTCACCTAGGCGGCGCCGGCCGCCGCAGGCGCCCTCACGCCGAGCGCGTGGCAGATCGCGTACGTGAGCTCGGAGCGATTCAGCGTGTAGAAGTGGAACTCGTCGACGCCATGGCGCTGCAATCGCTGCACCTGCTCGATCGCCACGGCCGCGGCGATCATCCGGCGCGTTTCCGGATCCTCATCCAGGCCGTCGAAGCGATGCACGAGCCAGTCGGGCACGCTTGCGCCGCAGCGCTGCGCCATGCGCAGCATCTGCGGAAAACGTGTGATCGGTAGGACGCCCGGTACGATGCGCGCATTGACGCCGGCGGCGGCGCAACGATCGCGGAAGCGCAGGAACACGTCTGGATCGAAGAAGAACTGAGTAATGGCGCGATCCGCGCCCGCATCGATCTTCGCCTGCAGGTTGTGGAACTCGAAATCCGGGCTCGGCGACTCCGGGTGCGGCTCGGGATACGTGGCCACGGAGATCTCGAATTCCGCCACCGTTTTCAGACCGCGCACCAGATCCACGGCGTATGCGAAACCCTGCGGATGCGCCACGTATGAACCGCAGCCCTGCGGCGGATCGCCGCGCAGCGCCACGATGTGCCGCACGCCGTTCGCCCAGTACTGACGAGCGATGTCCAGGATCTCCTCCCGCGGGGCGCCGACGCACGTCAGATGCGGCGCGGCGGTGAGCGCCGTAGAGCGCTGAATCCGGGTGACGATGTTGTGCGTGCGGGTGCGCGTCGAGCCGTCCGCGCCGTAAGTCACGGAAACGAACCGCGGCCGCAACGGCGCAAGGCGCTCGATCGAGTCCCACAGCGTGCGCTCCATCAGCTCGTCTTTCGGCGGGAAAAACTCGAATGACACCTGAGGCGCACCGCGCAGCGCGGCGCTGGCCTCCGCAAGGCGTTCCCCGATCGGTTCGATTGACATGTTGGTTGTTCCTATGCGCCTTCGGGGATGCTCGATGCAGCGTCTGTCTTAAGCCGCCGCCGTGGTGCGCTCCGCCCTACGCGCCAGCGTAATCAGCAAATGCGCCGCGCCCGCATCGAGCGGACGCACGCGCGTGCACTCGAAACCGGCGGCTGCGATCCACTTCTTGACCGTAGCTATGGGGTTGTCGCTGAGCTCGCTCAGCGCATCGAAGTCCTCGATGATCACCAGCCGCCCGCCCGGTCTGAGCGTGCGCGCGATTTCACGCAGAGCCGCCGCCGGGCGTTCAGCGCCGGCGAGCACGCGATCGACTGTAGTCGTGTCGAACATGGGCGCCGCGAACGGCAGGTCGTACATGTCGCCGCGCTGCAGCTCACAGTGGCTCAGGCCCGCGCCGTGCAGATTGGTGCGAGCCACCCGCAACGCATCGCTCGAAATGTCCACGCCCACGGCGCGCGTCGCCTGCGGCCCGAGCAGGCCGAGCAAATGACCCGCCCCTGTACCGACGTCGAGCAAGGCGCCGATGGGTTCGTTCTCGAGTTCGCCCAGCACGGTTGCGTCGAGCACCTCGAGATCCGCAACGGCGGTCTGAACATGCGGAGCATCGCCGGTCGCTCGGCGGGCGCGCTCATCGATCACCTGAGCCATCCGCCTGAGATCGCGCCGCAGAACGTCGTCGTCCTCCTCGACCAGCTTCAGCAGCTGCTCGACCACCTGGCGCGCCGCCGGATCAGTCGGCGCGCGGTAATACACCCAGTGCTGCTCGCGGAAGCGATCCGACAGACCCGCGTCGGTCAGAACCTTCAGATGGCGCGATACGCGCGGTTGGCTCTGACCAACGATCTCGCAGAGCTCACCCACGGTGAGCTCTGCACGGGCGAGCAGTACAAGCAGCCGCAGACGCGTGGGCTCACCCGCCGCACGCAAGGCCGATACTGTCGCCAGGAATGATGACATTGGGATATAAGCAAGTCTTTATGTTCGTGAACCGACTATAGGGCGTGAGAGCGATCGGGGCAAGGGAAAGAAGCGGCAACAGAAGCGGGTTGGCGGTTAGCGGTTAGCGGTTAGTTGGAGAGGCGACCCGCCAAGACCCGACGGCCCCTCTCTGTCTAACCGCTAACCGCCAACCGCAGCCGCTTCTTCCTTAATGCCTGCGACTTGAAAGGTCGGTGGCGGACCCGGTCGCCAGCAGGTGTTCAACATCCACTGGATCAAAGTGATACGCGCGATTGCAAAAGTCACATCTAACTTCTACGCGGCCCTGCTCGGCCAGAATCGAGCGGACTTCTTCGGCCCCCAGCGCATTGAGCATGCTCGCCACCCGCTCGCGCGAGCAGCGACAGCGGAAGAACACCGGCGCGGGTTCGAACAGACGCACGTCGTCCTCGGCGAACAGCCGCCGCAGGATCTGATGGTCGCGGAGCGTCTCGATCTCTTCCGGCTTCAAGGTGTCCGCAAGCAACTGCACGCGGCTCCATGCATCTTCCACTTCAGCGGGCGAGGCCTGGCGGACAGAACCGTCCGCCCGAGGCGCCGTCGCCGCATCGGCGGGGAGCCGCTGCAGCAGCAAGCCGGACGCGCCCGACTCGGTCGCATGCAGCCAGAGTCGCGTAGGCAACTGCTCGGAGCTCTCGAAGTACGAGCGCAGGCAGTCGGACAATCGCTCTCCGCTGAGCGGCACGACGCCCTGGTAGCGCTGCGTCAGGTCATCGTTTTCCAGTGTGACCGTAAGATGCCCCTCGCCGGACATTCCGGCGAGATCGCGCCGCTCGATCTCATCGCGATAGCGCGCCACAGCCCGCACGCCAAGCTGATCCGAACACTGAGCCAGCAGCAGGTGCATCGGTCCGGCGCCTTTGAGCTGCAGGCTCAAAGTGCCGTCGAACTTGAGCGTCGCCGCCAGCAGCACGGATGCGGCCACCGCCTCGCCCAGCGTATCCCGCACGCTGTCGGGGTATTCGCGGTGCTCGAGCAGGGCCCGCCAGGACGCGTCCAGATGAACCAGATGTCCACGGATCGGATAGTGCTCGAAGAGGAATCGATGCAGGCAGTCGCGGTCGTGCATGGAAAGTGACTGGTGACGGTGGCTGGTAAGCGGAAGCGCGGCGGCGGCCAAAAGCGGCTGCGCCGCGCTGGTGAACGGCCAGATATTGGGTCGAGAACCCGCAGTTCCACCCTGCCCGCACTCATTCGCAAGGCGGAGGTCATATCTCCGATCAGTCAGACGACCGGTGGCTTCTAATCAAGTTCGCGCGACGACCCGCAGGAATGAAGCGCCGCAGCGGCTCTTCTGAACTATCCGCTATCCGCTTCTTCTCGATAGTCACCCAGCCAGCTTGCGCTTCAGCAACTCGTTCACCTGCGCCGGGTTGGCTTTGCCGCCGGTCGCCTTCATGACTTGACCGACGAAGAAGCCGAACAGCTTGTCCTTGCCCGCCCGATACTCCGTGAGCTGCTTCGGGTTGGCCGCCATGATTTCATCGATGGTCTGCTCGATGGCGCCCGTGTCGGTGATCTGGCGCAGACCCTTCGCTTCGATGATCGCGTCAGCATCCTCGTCCTGCGACCACATCTGCTCGAACACTTCCTTGGCGATCTTGCCCGAGATCGTCTCGTCGGCGATGCGCCTCAGCAGCCCCGCCAGACGCCGCGCGTCGATACGCGAGCGCGTGACGTCCAGCCCGTCGCGATTGAGCGCGGCGGACAGCTCGCCCATCACCCAGTTCGCCGCCAACTTCTCGCTTCCCCCGAGTTGCGCAAGCACGCTCTCGTAGTAGTCGGCCATCTCCCGGCTGGCCGTCAGCACGCCCGCATCGTAGGCCGACAGCCCGAACTTCTCCATGTAGCGCGCCGCCTTCTCGTCGGGCAATTCGGGGAGCGTCTTGCGCACGCTCTCGACGAACGCCGCGTCGATCACGACCGGCAGCAGGTCCGGATCGGGGAAGTAGCGATAGTCGTTCGCCTCTTCCTTCGAGCGGAGTGCGCGCGTTTCGCCCTTGTCGGGATCATAGAGCCGGGTCTGCTGCGCGATTGGCCGACCGGCCTCCAGCTCCTCGATCTGGCGTGCAACCTCGTAGTTGATCGCCTTCTCGATGAAGCGGAACGAGTTGAGGTTCTTGATCTCGCAACGCGTGCCGAACTCGCTCTGGCCCACGCGACGCACCGACACATTGGCGTCGCAGCGAAACGAGCCCTCCTGCATGTTGCCGTCGCAGATCTCGAGGTAGCGAACCAATGTGTGGATCTTCTTCATGTACGCGACCGCCTCCTTCGCCGAGCGCATATCCGGCTCGGAGACGATCTCGAGGAGCGGCGTGCCTGCACGGTTGAGGTCGATGCCGCTCAGGCCGTGGAAGTCTTCATGCAGCGATTTGCCGGCGTCCTCCTCGAGGTGTGCGCGCGTCACGCCGATGGTCTTGCGCGAGCCGTCATCGAGCACGATCTCCAGGCGGCCGCGCTCGACGATCGGCAGCTCGTACTGGCTGATCTGGTAACCCTTTGGCAGATCGGGATAAAAGTAGTTCTTGCGGGCGAACACCGAGCGCGGCGCAACGCGCGCGCCGATCGCAAGCCCGAACTTCACGGCCATGCGCACCGCCTCGGCGTTGAGCACCGGCAGCACGCCCGGATAACCGAGATCGACGAGGTTCGCCTGCGTGTTCGGCGCGGCGCCGTAGGCGGTCGGCGCGCTCGAGAAGATCTTGCTCTTCGTAGCGAGCTGCGCGTGGATTTCGAGGCCGATGACGGTTTCCCAGGACATGACTAGCGGTCAGCGGTTAGCGGTTAGCGGTTACTGAAGAGTATGAGCGGTTTGGTCGGCGTTTCGGCTTGCAGCCCGGCGGCGCAGCAGACGGAATCCTTCATCGTATGCAGCGACTCAGCGGTTCGGCGATTGCAGTTCTTCACCAAGGAAGTTGATCAGAGCTCCCCTAACCGCCAATCGCCAACTGCTTCTATTCAAACCCGGGCGGAATCCTCCGCGTCCACTGCGTTTCCTTCTG
This sequence comes from Steroidobacteraceae bacterium, assembly GCA_034005205.1. Taxonomy (GTDB): domain Bacteria; phylum Pseudomonadota; class Gammaproteobacteria; order Steroidobacterales; family Steroidobacteraceae; genus Steroidobacter. Next base: position 114,849 of record JAVEVD010000004.1, read on the forward strand.
ATAGGCATGGGCGACGTTCAGCAGCTTCGCCTCGGCGAAGTGCGCACCGATGATCTGCAGCCCGACCGGCAGAGCGTCGACGAAGCCGCACGGCACGGAGATCGCCGGCAGCCCCGCCAGATTCGCGGCGATCGTGTAGATGTCGTTCAGGTACATGGTCACTGGGTCGTGCACCTTGGCGCCGAGTTCGAACGCCGGGGTCGGCGTGGTCGGACCCATGATCACGTCCACCTGGGTGAAGGCGCGTGCGAAGTCGTCGGTGATCAGCCGACGCACCTTCTGCGCCTGAAGATAGTAGGCGTCGTAATAGCCGGCCGACAGCACATACGCGCCAGTCATGATGCGCCGTTTGACTTCGGCGCCGAAGCCTTCGCCCCGTGAGCGCTTGTACATGTCCATCAGGTCCACCGGGTCCTTGCAGCGGTGACCGAAGCGCACGCCGTCGAACCGCGACAGGTTGGAGGAACACTCCGCCGGCGCCACCACATAGTACGTCGGCACGGACAGCGGCATGTTCGGCAGGCTGACCTCCACCAGCGAGGCGCCCAGCTTCTCGTAGACCCGCAGCGCCTCGCGCACCAGTGCAGCGTTCTCCGACTGCAGGCCTTCATCGAAAAATTCCTTGAGCAGACCGATCTTCAGCCCTGTGAGCGGCTGGTCCAGCGCGGCGACGTAATCCGGCACAGGCTCGTCCACGCTCGTGGAGTCGCGCGGATCAAAGCCAGCCATGACGCCGAGCAGCAGCGCGGCGTCGTGAGCGGTGTGAGTGAGCGTGCCGGCCTGATCCAGACTGGAGGCGAAGGCGATCATCCCGTAGCGGGAGACGCGACCATAGGTTGGCTTCAGCCCTGTCAACCCGGTCAACGCGGCCGGCTGGCGAATCGAGCCGCCGGTATCCGTGCCGGTAGCCGCCGGCGCCAGCCGGGCCGCCACGGCTGCGGCCGAGCCGCCGGATGAGCCGCCGGGCGTACGGCGCGGATCCCAGGGATTCTTCACCGGCCCGTACCAGCTCGTTTCGTTGGAGGAGCCCATCGCGAACTCGTCCATGTTCGCCTTGGCGAGCGTGACGACGCCGGCGCGCGCCAGTCGCTCCACCACCGTCGCATCGTACGGAGCGATGAAGTTGGAAAGCATGCGCGAGGCGCACGTGGTGAGCACGCCGTCAGTGCAGAAGATGTCCTTGTGTACGATCGGCGCACCCGTCAGCGGCCCGGCTCGACCCTTCGCCAGCGCCTCGTCCGCCTGTCGTGCGGCGGCGAGCGCCTGCTCCTCGCAGGTCGTGATGATGGCGTTGAGCGCCGCGGCGCCTTGCTCGATGCGCGCAAGGAAATGCCGGGTGAGCTCCACGCTGGAGAAGCTGCGCTTGCTTAGGCCGGCGCTGATCTCGCTGAGAGTCAGATGATGAAGTTCGCTCATGACTACGTTCAAACGTGTCGGCGCGCAACCCTCTATGGCTGCACGCCGGCAATGCGCTATTCGATAACCTTCGGCACCAGATACAGACCCGCTTCCGTGCACGGGGCGTTCGCCTGGTACTTCTCGCGGCTGTTCACTTGCTCCGGCTCGTCCGGCCGCAGCCGCTGCACCTGTCCGGCGAGCGGATGGGCCATCGGCTCGACGTCGCGCGCCTCGACGGCGTTGAGCTGCTCAACGAAGCTGAGAATCCTCGACAGGCTGTCGACATAGGCGGGCAGCTCGTCTTGCGTGATCGCAAGTCGCGCAAGATGCGCGATGCTCTCCACGTGCTCACGGGTCAGACTCATGAATGGGGCCCTGCAACTGGCGGCGCCCGTTTCGCGCATGCGCTCGCGGATGAATCGCGAGGCGCCGAAACAGGGGCGAAAAGTCGAAAAAAACCGCGCGCAATCATACACCTTCAGCTTGTGCTGTGTGCGACCCATTGCTAGAGTACCGCAACTTTTTTGCCCCCCAACCGCCGTTCGGCCGTTCGACTCACAACAACCATGTTCAAGAATCTTCGAGGGTATTTTTCGAACGACCTTTCGATCGATCTGGGCACCGCCAACACACTGATCTACGTTCGCGGCAAGGGCATCGTGCTGAACGAGCCCTCGGTGGTCGCGATTCGCGAGGAGCCGGGCCGCGCCGGCAAGAAGATCGAAGCGGTCGGCCAGGAAGCGAAGAACATGCTGGGACGCACGCCGGGACACATCACGGCGATCCGTCCGATGAAGGACGGCGTGATCGCCGACTTCACCGTCACTGAGAAGATGCTGCAGTACTTCATCGAGAAGGTGCATGGCAATCGTCTCATGCGTCCCAGTCCGCGCGTACTGATCTGCGTACCGTACGGCTCGACCCAAGTCGAGCGCCGCGCCATCCAGGAGTCCGCCGAAGGCGCAGGCGCGCGCTGGGTCCGTCTGATCGAGGAGCCAATGGCCGCGGCGGTGGGCGCTGGGCTTCCTGTGCATGAGGCGCGCGGCTCGATGGTGCTCGACATCGGCGGAGGCACTTCGGAAGTCGCGGTGATCTCGCTGAACGGCATCGTCTACGCCTCCTCGGTGCGCATCGGCGGCGACCGCTTCGACGACGCCATCATCAATTACGTACGGCGCAACTACGGCATCCTCATCGGCGAATCGACCGCCGAGAAAATCAAGATCGAGATCGGCTCGGCCTACCCCGGCCAGCAGGTGAACGAGATATCCGTCAAGGGCCGCAACCTGTCCGAAGGCGTGCCGCGCGCCTTTACGCTCAATTCCAACGAGATTCTCGAAGCGCTGCAGGAGCCGCTCGCCGGCATCGTCGGGGCCGTCAAGGTGGCGCTCGAACAGACCCCGCCGGAGCTCGGCGCCGACGTCGCCGAGCGCGGCATCGTGCTGACCGGCGGCGGCGCGCTGTTGCGCGACATCGACAAGCTCCTGATGGAAGAAACCGGCCTGCCGGTAGTCGTCTCCGAGGATCCGCTCACTTGTGTGGCGCGTGGCGGCGGGCGCATGCTCGAGCTGATCGACGAGCATGGACCGGCCCTGTTCAATCTCGAGTAGAAGTAATAAAAAGAAGGCGGGCGGAGCCACGCGAAAACGGGATGCGGCTCACCGCCATCATGGCGCCGCGGCGCCGATACTCCGGCCTTCGGCGCCCAACCGTCGGCCAGCGGCGCGTCCCGGCGGCCGGCCCGCGCCACGCCCTTAAGTCCGAAGGCTCGACCTCTCTGCATCCGCTGTGGTCACCTTAAGCTCCGACACTCGCCCGATCATCGGCCGCGGCCCGCCGCTCGGCGCCAGCTTCTTCTTTCTGGCGCTGCTGGCGGTGACCGTGATGGTGCTCGATCACCGCAGCAGCTATCTGCAAACCGCACGACTGTGGCTGGGGGCCGCGGCGAACCCGCTCTACGCGGTGGTGCAGGCGCCGTTCGACGCCTGGGACTGGCTGACGGAGAGTTTCCGCGACCGATCACGCCTGCGCGCGGAGAATGCGCGTTTGACCGATGAGTTGCGCCAGGCCCGCGTACAGTTGCTCAGCTTCGCGGCGCTGCGCGAGGAGAACCGCAGGTTGCGTCAGGTCCGCGAGGCGTCCCGGGACATCGCTGCACGCACGCTAGTCGCCGAGATCATTCGGGTCGACGTGGATCCGTTCCGCCATCGCGTGCGCCTCAACAAGGGCGCCGCGGACGGCGTATTCCGCGGACAGCCGATCCTCGACGCTTTCGGAATTGTCGGCCAGATCATGCAGGTGGACCAGTACAGCTCGCTTGCGATTCTGGTCACCGACGCCGAGCACGCGGTGCCGGTGCTGGTCAATCGCAACGGTCTGCGCACCATCGCCTCCGGCTCGGGCGATCTCGATCGATTGACGTTGCCGTTCGTCACTCTGGAGGCGGACATCGAAATCGGCGATCTGCTGGTCTCCTCGGGCCTCGACGGCGTGTTCCCGGCCGGCTATCCGGTGGGCCGCATCTCCCGCGTGCAACGGGATCCTGCGGAAACGTTCGCCGCGGTCGAGGCCGAACCGCTCGCGCAACTCGATCGCGACCGCGAGGTTCTGCTGGTGTGGGTCGACCAACCGCCCGATACGCCCGCCGAACGGCCCGGCGAACCCGAAGCGTCAAGCCAGCCGGCGCAAGCCGACGCTCCATCCCAGCCTCGACCCGCGCAGTCCACGGCTGGGCCGACCGAAACGGAGGCGCCATGACGTCACTGCATCCGGGCTTCTGCGGCGAAGTTATCGTGGGTGCGCAACTGTGAGCGAAACGCGGGTCGGACATCTGCGGGTCACGTTCACGGTGATGATCGCGCTGCTGTTCGCGATCACGCCGCTGCCGGCCTCTATCGAGCCCGCCCGACCGGGGCTGCTGCTGCTGCTGGTCATCTATTGGTCGCTGAGCGCGCCGCGCATCGCCGGACTGACGTTCGCGTGGCTGTGCGGGCTTGCGATGGATCTACTCACCGGCGTCGTGCTCGGCCAACACGCCCTCGCCTTCCTGGTGGTCGGCTTCTTGACCCACAAGTTTCAGCTGCGCATGCGCGTCTTCCCGATCTGGCACCAGACCCTGACGGTGTTCATGCTGCTTGCGTTGCATCAGTTCCTGGTGTTCTGGATCGACGGCGTGGTCGGCCAGCCAATCACCACCTGGGCGCGTTGGATTCCGGTGCTGACCGGCGCGATGTTCTGGCCGGCGCTGGTCGCCGTGCTGGACGCTTGGAACCGGCGCAGCCGCTAGAAACGCGCGCCCGCAACGCCTCGGATCATGCTCCGCCCCGTCCGTATCAAGGATCACCACGCCGAGCAGCGGCTGTTCGAGAAGCGCGCAATCGCGGCGGCCGTGATCATGGCGCTGGCGCTCGGAGTGGTGATCGCGCGTCTGGTGTGGCTGCAGGTCGTGCAACATGATCACTTCGCCGATCTTTCGCAGGGCAATCGCATCCGCATCGAGCCGATTCCGCCCAACCGCGGCCTGATCCTCGACCGCAACGGCCTGCCGCTCGCAAGCAACGCGCCCTCCTATCAGCTCGAGCTGACGCGCGAGCAGGTCGAGGACCTGGATGCGACGCTCGCCGGCCTAACGCGGCTCGGTCTGCTCTCGCCCTCCGACATCCCGGGACTGAAGAAGGAGATCCGCAGCCGCCGCAGTTTCGACGCGGTGCCCATCAAGCTGCAGCTCACCGAGCAAGAGCTCGCCCGCTTCGCAGCGCGACGGCACAATTTCCCCGGCGTGGAGATCCGGCCGCGCCTGACGCGCCATTACCCGCTCGGCGCAAGCGGCGTGCATGCGATCGGCTACGTCGGTGCGATCAGCGAGGAGGACAAGAAGCGCCTGGACATGGACGACTACGCGGGCTCGGCGCTCACCGGCAAGAGCGGCGTGGAGCGAGCCTACGAAACCGAGCTGCATGGGCGCGCCGGCTACCGCGAGTTGCTCGTGAACGCGCAGGGTCGCACCGTCGAACGCATCGGCGCCGAGCCCGTGGTGCTGCAACGTCGGGAGCCGCGGCCAGGCAACGATTTGTTTCTCACGATCGACCAGCGCGTCCAGCAGGCTGCTGAGGAGGCCCTGCGCGGACAGCGCGCTTCGGCGGTCGCCATCGATCCGACCAACGGCGACGTCCTCGCCTTCGTCAGCACGCCGGCCTTCGATCCGAACCTGTTCGCCCGGGGCCTGAGCCGCAAGGAATACCTGGCGCTCACCGAGGATCCCAACCGGCCGATGTACGACCGCGCGCTGCGCGGCGTCTACCCGCCGGGTTCCACGGTGAAGCCGCTGTTCGCTCTCGCGGCGCTCGAATACGGGGTGGTCACACCGAGCGAGACTCGCTTCTGCATCGGCCGCTGGTCGGCGCCCGGCTACGGCCGTATGCGCCGCGACTGGCGCCCGCAAGGTCACGGCACCGTGGACCTGCGCAGAGCGATCGCCACCTCATGCGACGTATATTTCTTTGATATCGCGCGGCTGATGGGCGTCGACCGCATGGCCAGCTTCGTGTCGCAGTTCGGCCTGGGCGCCCCCACGGGCATCGACATCGCCGGTGAGCGCAGCGGCATCGTGCCCTCCACCGAATGGAAGAAGCGCGCCTATCGGCAGAAGGAGCTGCAGGTGTGGTTCCCCGGCGACACCATCAGCGTCGGCATCGGACAAGGCCAGATGCTCGCCACCCCGTTGCAACTCGCGCATGCGACCGCAACGCTCGCTGCGCGCGGGCGGCGTTTCCAGCCGCGGCTGGTTCGGGCGATACGCGACGTCCAATCGGGCGAAATGCGCGAGCTGCCGCCCAAGGAGCTGCCTCCAGCAAAGATTTCCGACCCCAGGGCGTGGGACGTGGCGATCAACGGCATGGTCGACGTCGTCAACGCACCGCACGGCACCGCGCGCTATTACCTGCCCGACCCGCAGTATTCGCTGGCCGGCAAGAGCGGCACCGCCCAAGTGTTCACGGTCGCCGTGACTGAGCGGATGCGCAAGGCGGGCGAGCTCGCCGAGCATCTGCGCGATCACGCGCTGTTCGTAGCCTATGCGCCGGTCGAGGCGCCGCGCATGGCCGTGGCCGTCATCATCGAGAACGCGCCGGGCGGCGGATCGGCGTACGCCGGCCCGATCGCACGCAAGATCCTCGACTCCTATCTGCTCACCCCCGAGCAGCTCGCCGAGCAAGAGGGCTCGAGCCGGACCAAGGTCGTCCGGGCGAGCGGAAGCACCGAATGAGCTACGAAGGCCTGGACACGTCCCGCACGCAACGCACCTTCTCGGGCTCCGCCCGGCTGCTGTCGGCGCTGCATCTGGACGGCCCGCTGTTCGTCGCGCTGTGCCTGGTGGGAGCGGTCGGCGTGATCGTGCTGTTCAGCGCCTCAGGCGGCAACCTGGGCATGCTCGAGGCGCAGCTGATCCGCTTCGGCCTCGCGATCGCGGGCATGGTGCTGCTTGCACAAATTCCTCCCCGCATCATACGCAACACCTCGCCGTGGGCCTGGCTGTTCGGATTGGCGCTGCTGCTCGCAGTGATGCTGACCGGCGACGTCGCCATGGGCGCGCAGCGCTGGCTCGACCTCGGCGTCGTGCGCTTTCAGCCTTCTGAGATGATGAAACTGGCCGTGCCGCTCGCGTGCGCATGGTATCTGCACGAGCGGCCGCTGCCGCCGAGTCCGCTGTCGCTGCTCGTGCTGGCCGTCGGGATCTGCGCGCCCACGCTGCTCATCGCCGAGCAACCCGATCTCGGCACCGCCCTGCTGGTCGCGGCGAGCGGCGCGATGGTGCTGCTGCTCGCCGGGCTGCAGATGCGCTACATCATGGCGCTCGCGGGACTGCTGGCGCCGGTTGCATTCATCGCCTGGCGTTTCCTTCTGCATGACTACCAGAAGCAGCGCGTGCTCACATTCCTCGATCCGCAGAGCGATCCGCTCGGGTCGGGCTATCACATCATCCAGTCGCAGATCGCGATCGGCTCGGGCGGCGCCTTCGGCAAGGGCTATCTCAACGGCAGCCAGGCGCAGCTCGAGTTCCTGCCCGAGCGCTCCACCGACTTCATCTTCGCCGTGATCGGCGAGGAGTGGGGTCTGATCGGCCTCATGACCGTCATCGCGCTGTACATGTTCATCATCGGCCGTGCGTTGTACCTCGCGGCCAGCGCGCAGGACACGTTCGCGCGTCTCGCAGCAGGGAGCCTGAGCCTCACGTTCTGCGTGTATGTATTCGTCAACAGCGGCATGGTGACGGGACTATTGCCCGTCGTCGGCGTGCCGCTGCCGCTCATCAGCTACGGCGGCACTTCAATGGTGACCCTCATGGCGGGTTTCGGTATTCTCATGTCGCTGTGCGCCAAGCGGAAACTCGTCAGCCGCTGATGCGGCCCGCGAGCGACTCGCAGAACGCGCATGCACCCCGCTCACGCCAGTACTTCCGTCGGATTCGTCGTGTCGAAACTTTCGATTTTCGCGCTGCCCGCGCTGCTCCTGCCCTTGCTGGCGGCGTCCGCCGCGCCGCTCGACTCCCGGCGCGCCGAGGTGCGGGAGTTCATCGAGGAAATGGTGCGCGAACATGACTTCGATCGGCGACAGGTACGCGCCCTGCTGCAGCAGGCCGAGACCAAGCAGGCGATCCTGGACGCCATCAGCCGGCCCGCCGAGCGCGTCGCGCCATGGCATGAATACCGCGAGCGTTTCCTCAACGAGGAGCGCGTTCGTGAAGGCGTCTCTTTCCGCATTGAGCACGGCGAGCGTCTCGCCAGCATCGAGGACGCAACCCTCGCGGCCACTGTGCTGGGCATCCTGGGCGTGGAGACTTCGTTCGGACGCATCACCGGGCGCTACCGCGTGCTGGACGCGCTGGCCACGCTGGCTTTCGATTACCCGCCGCGTGCGCCGTTCTTCCGCGAAGAGCTGAAGCAGTTCCTGATCCTGTCGCGCGAAGAGAATGTGGATCCGCAAGAAACGCTCGGCTCGTACGCCGGCGCGATGGGGGCCCCGCAGTTCATCTCCTCCAGCTATCGCCGCTACGCCGTTGACGCGGACGGCGATGGCCAGCGCGATCTGTGGGGCAGCTGGGACGACGTCATCGGCTCGGTGGCCAATTACCTGCAAGTCCACGGTTGGCGTGCGGGCGAGCCGGTGACGACGCCCGCGCAGCTCGACGATCACGACCTGTCGCGCTTCGAGCTGAGCGGGCTCGAGCTCAAGGAGACGGTGCAATCGTTGCGCGACAAGAAAGTGCGCTTCGAGACCACGCTGCCGCCGAGCGCGCCGGCGACGCTGATAGTCGCCGAGGGGCTTGACGGCCCGCACTACCGCGTCGGCTTCAACAACTTCTACGTCGTGACGCGTTACAACCGCAGCGCCATGTACGTCATGGCGGTGCACGATCTGGGCGAGGCCATAGAGCGCTCCTCCGCCAACCGCACGAACGCGACCGCGGGCGGCCGCAATGCCGCGAGGTAAGACCGTGCGGCGACCGTGCGCACCGCTCGCCGTCGCTGTCGCGGCGCTCATCCTCACGATCGCCGGCTGCGTCAGCGCGCCGCCGCGACCCGTTCCGGCTCCTGCACCGCCGCCAGACGTCAGTGCGATTCCCAATGCGGTTCCGCAGGCTGAACCGCGCTCGGCGCGCGGCAACCCGCCGTTTTACGAAGTTGGAGGCAAACGCTACTTCGTCCTCGCGTCTGCAGCCGGCTACCGTGAGCGCGGCGTCGCTTCATGGTATGGGCCCGGCTTTCACCAGGGGAGCACGTCGAGCGGCGAGCCTTACGACATGTATGCAATGACGGCCGCCCACAAGACGCTGCCATTGCCTTCATACGTGCGCGTGACGAACCTGAGCAACGGGCGCAGCGTGGTGGTGCGCGTCAACGACCGGGGCCCGTTCAAGGACGGGCGCATCATCGACCTGTCGTACACAGCCGCCGTAAAGCTCGACATGTTGCGCGCCGGCACGGCTTTTGTGGAGGTCGAGGCGCTCACGACGAGCGCGCCGACCGCCACGGCCGCCAGCAACGCCGCGCCCGCTTCCCTGTACGTGCAGGCCGGCGCATTCGGCGCCCAAGCGAATGCGGTGCGGCTGTTGGAGCAACTGCGCGCCCATGGGCTCGGCGACAGCTTCGTTCAGCAGGTGGAAACGGGCGACAAGCCGCTGTACCGCGTGCGCATCGGGCCGATCCCGGATGTTAGAGAGTTCGACCGGCTCCTCGAACGGTTGAAGGCGCTCGGCGTTCCCGACGCGCGGCTTGCAGCGGATTGAACCCGCGCGACCTGCGACGCTTCGCTGCGACGCCTCGCCGCTTGCTCCGTGGCGCCGATTCGATTCAGGATGCGCCTGAGGGCGCCATTCGCCTTTGTTCGCGCACGATTCGCCCGTTGGTCGCCACTGCGCTCTCGTAGACTTTGAGCCGAGCGGGAACCGTCTTTGACCTTGACGTTAAGTGATTCGTTTCCATGAATAAACCGATGCTTGTCAACATGAATCGACGCCTCGGCGCCCTGCTGATCGTGCTTTTCTCGGCCGCCCTGTGCAGCGCCTGTTCCAGCGATCCACAGCCCGCCGCGATGCGCTCCGTGACCGCCCCGCTGGGGCTCGCGCAGGCGCAGGCGAGCGACATCAAGCCGCCGCCGATTCCCGCACCGCCCGAGGTCCCGGCGCGCGGTTATTTCCTGATGGATTACGTGAGCGGCCAGGTGCTCGCCGCAAGCAACGAGAGCGAGCGCCTCGAGCCGGCCAGCCTGACCAAGCTGATGTCGGCGTACGCCGTGTTTCACGCATTGAAGGACGGCCGCATCAAGCTCGATGACGTCGTGACGATCAGCAGTTACGCCCGTTCGCAGGAAGGCTCGCGCATGTTCGTGGAGGTCGGCTCGCAGGTAAGCGTCGAGGATCTGATCCAGGGCATGATCGTGCAGTCGGGCAACGACGCGACGGTGGCGCTCGCAGAGTACGTGGGCGGCAGCGAGCCAGTGTTCGTCGATCTGATGAACCGTTATGCACAGCAACTCGGCATGGTGGACAGTCGGTTCCAGAACAGCCCTGGCATGCCGTCGCCGGAGCATTACACCACCGCACGCGACATCGCGATCCTGGCCGCCGCGCTGATCCGCGACTTTCCCGAGTATTACAAGTGGTACTCGCAGCGCGAGTACACCTGGAACCGGATCACACAGCCGAATCGCAACGGCCTGCTGGCCCGCGATCCGAGCGTCGACGGGCTCAAGACAGGACACACGAGCTCCGCCGGCTACTGCCTGGTGTCCTCCGCCAAGCGCGCGGACATGCGGCTGATCGCCGTAGTAATGGGCGCGGACAGCGTGCGCAAGCGCGAGGATGCGAGCGTCGCGTTGCTCAACTACGGCTTCAACTTCTACGAGACGCGTCGGCTCTACACGGCTGACCAGCCCGTGCTGTCTCTGCCCGTGTGGAAGGGCGCTGCGAACGAAATCGCGTTGGCGGCGCCGCACGATGTGTACGCCACCATACCGCGGGGCCAGGAGGGTGCGCTCTCCGTGGCGGTCGACGTTGCTGAACCGCTGATTGCTCCGCTCAGCACGGACGCCAAGATCGCAACGCTGCGCGTGACGCTCGGGGAGGAGACGCTCGGTTCGTGGCCGCTGCATCCAGCCGCCAACGTCGAAGAAGCGGGCTTCTTCGGACGCGTCTTCGACGACATGCGCCTGTGGCTGCAGTAACCATATGCTCGAGCCGCTGCCGATCTGCTACCTGAACGGCGCATATCTGCCGCTGAGTGAGGCGCGCATTTCGCCCCTGGACCGCGGCTTTCTTTTCGCCGACAGCGTGTATGAAGTACTGCCTGTGTACGGCGGCCGCATGTTTCGCTTCTGCGAGCACTTCGATCGGCTCGCGCGCAGCTTGAACGAAATCCGCCTAGCTTCTCCGCACACGCACGAGCAATGGCTCGGGTTGCTCGAGGAGCTCATTCGGCGCAACGGGGGCGGAGACATGTATGTCTACGTGCAGGTGACGCGAGGCGCAGACCGCGGCCGTAATCACGCCTTCCCTGCGCCGCCGGCGGCGCCCACTGTGTTCGCAATGGCCGCGCCGCTGCCAGCGACGTCATCCGAGTTGCGCACGCAAGGATTGAGTGCAATCACAGTGCAGGACTTTCGCTGGACGCGCTGCGACATCAAGGCGACCGCGCTGCTTGCAAACATCCTCATGAAGCAGCAAGCCGCAGACGCAGGCGCGGACGAAGCGATCATCATTCGCGAGGGCGAAGTGCTCGAGGGCGCATCCTCCAGCGTCTTCGCCGTGATCGGGGCGACGGTGGTCACCCGGGCCAATGACCACAACGTCCTTCCCGGCACGACCCGCGATGTGGCGCTGGAGCTCGCCGCAGGGCTGGTCGAAGTCCACATCCGACCCATCACCGTCGAGGAACTGCGCAGCGCACGGGAGGTATGGATCACGTCCGCAACCCGGAGCGTTGCACCTGTAACGCGCATCGACGGAGCCCCGGTCGGCGACGGCCGACCCGGCCCGGTCTGGACCAGCATCAACCAGCACTTCGAGGCGCTGCGCGCGCGGCTAGCCGACACGCCGTCCTGGTCTCGCAAGTAGCGAACGCGCAGCGCCTGATTCCGTGGGGAAGCTCTGATTGACCCGCTACCCTGACGGTTAAGCCCCAAAGATGCTCGCAATACATGCTGTTTCGAGCGCCCCGAAACGCCGAAGCAGAGTAAGTCAGAGATTCCCTTGAGGACGGAGCATGTCCGAGTCATTGATGAAATTCCCCTGTGACTTTCCCTTGAAAGTCATGGGACGCCGCACGGACGACTTCCGCAGCCTGGTGCTCGGAATCGTGAACAAGCACGTCGGGCCGATCGAGGCGGAAAACATCGAGGAGCGACCGAGCAAGGACGGCGCCTATCTGAGTCTGACCTGCACCTTCACCGCACAGAGCCGCGAGCAGCTCGATGCGTTGTACCGAGAGCTTACTTCGTGTGAGCGGGTGCTGTTGGCGCTTTAGCGGTTCAGCGGCATCTCTGATTTACTCTGTTTCTGTGATCTCGAGCCGCTCGAAGCCCCTTGGATCGCGCGGCGTCGTTCGCGTCCGTCAGGCTTCGCCGGGAGCGACGCGGATGACGACCTTGCCCACCGAGCGGCGATTGTTGAGCGCATCGGACGCATCACTGACGCGCTCGAGGCCTTCGAGCTCGGTCACCTGCGGCTTGATCTTGCCTTCCTTGAAAAGCCTGAAGAGCATCTTGAGATTCGCGGCGTGCACTTCGGGCTCACGGCCGACATGCGCACCCCAGAAGACGCCGACGAGCGAGCAGCCTTTGAGCAGCGCGAGGTTGAGCGGGACGGCGGGAATTTTGCCGCCGGCGAAGCCGATCACGAGGTAACGCCCGTTCCAGGCGATGCTGCGCACGGCCTGCTCGGCAAAGTCGGCGCCGACAGGATCGTAGACCACGTCGACGCCGCGGTCGCCAGTAAGCGCCATCACCTTCGCCTTGATGGACTCTTTCGAATAGTTGAACGTCTCGTCGGCGCCACGGCTGCGCGCGAGTTCGAGTTTTTCGTCGGTGCTGGCGCCGGCTATTACACGCGCGCCCAACGCCTTGCCGATCTCAATGGCCGTGAGCCCCACGCCGCCTGCCGCGCCGAGTACGAGCAGCGTTTCGCCTTGCTTGATCTGCGCGCGCTGCACCAGCGCATGGTACGTCGTGCCGTAGTTGACCAGAAAACCAGCAGCCGCGGCCATCGTCATTTCGTCCGGCAGCGGGATCAACCGTGAGGACGACGTTACACATTCCTCGGCAAGTCCTCCGCCGCCCGTCATCGCGAGCACGCGCTGGCCGGGCTTGACGTTCGTGACGTCCGGCGCCGTCTCGAGCACTACGCCGGCGGTTTCATTTCCCGGAGTGTAGGGCGGCTGCGGCTTGATCTGGTACTTGCCTGCGATCTGCAGCGCGTCGGGAAAACCGAAGCCTACCGCGTGCACGCGGATGCGAACGCAGCCCGGCGAGAGCTGCGGAGCGGGAATGTCCTCCACCGCGATCTGCGGCGGCGGACCATAGCTGCGAAGAACGACTGCGCGCATGATTGCTCCCCGTCATCTCTGCGTAATGCTGATCAGTCGCCGACCCGGTGAAAACCGCTGCTTCACGAATCCTGATCCCACGACCACCTCCATCTGCAGATCAGCAGCCTGCGGGCTGAGGCGACTTGCACGCTCACCTGGACTCTCGAGTCCAGTGCGCGGGAGCGCTTACTCGAAGCGCCCGCAGCAACAGCGGCGCGAGCGCCTGAGCGGCGGCTTCGAGGCTCACGTCCACGCCCAAAGATCTCAGGTCGATCACGTCCAGCCCGGGGTAGCCGCACGGGTTGATGCGGCGAAACGGCTCCAGATCCATGGCGATGTTGAACGCCATGCCATGGTAGCTGCAGCCGCGGCGAATTCTAAGGCCAACGCTCGCGAGCTTGCGACCATCGACATACACGCCAGGCGCCTCACGCCGGCCAAACGCAGCGATGTTCCACGATGCGGCAAACTCGATCACTGCGGTCTCGAGGGCGACGACGAGCTCACGCACGCCGAGCTGGCTGCGACGCAGATCGAGCAGCGGATAAATCACCAGCTGCCCGGGCCCGTGATATGTCACCTGCCCGCCACGATCGATGTGTACGAGCGGCACGTCGCCCGGAGCCAGCACGTGCTCGGGCGCGGCGTTCATACCGAGCGTGAACACCGGGGGATGTTCGAGAAACCAGATTTCGTCGCTCGCTTCGGCGGTGCGCGCAGCGGTGAACGACTGCATGGCGCGCCAAGTGGGTTCGTAGTCCACGCGCCCGAGCCAGCGCAGGACGGTCGAGGGAGGCGCAAGACTCGTCAAACCTGTCCTATGCCTCGCTGGAGGATCCGGGGGCGCTCGGCGCCGTGCTCCGCGCGGCGTCGCCCAGACCTGCATTGTTCCTCTCCAGAGCGCGTTCGGCGCGATAGCTGGAGCGCACCAGAGGTCCAGAGACGCACTCCAGGAAGCCCTTCTCCAACGCCCAGGTGCGATAGCGCGCGAACTCCTCGGGCTTCACCCAGCGCTCGACCGCCAGGTGATTCGGGGTGGGCCTCAGGTACTGACCGAGGGTCAAGATGTCCACGCCAGCGGCGCGCACGTCGTCCATGGTCACGGCCAGTTCTTCGTCGGTCTCGCCCAACCCCAGCATGAGGCTGGTCTTGGTGAGCACGTTCGGGCGGAACTGCTTGGCGTGCGCGAGCACGTCCAGAGTCTGGCGATAACCGGCGCGCGGGTCGCGCACCGGGTGGGTCAGGCGCTCCACCGTCTCGATGTTCTGCGCGAACACCTCCAGGCCGCTCGCGACCACCGTCTCCACGTCTCGGAGTCTGCCCTGGAAATCCGGCGTGAGCGCTTCGACCGCCGTCTGCGGATTCAGACGTTTGATCTCGCGCACGCAAGCGGCGAAGTGTCCGGCGCCGCCGTCCTCAAGGTCGTCGCGATCGACCGACGTCAGGACGACATACTTCAAGCCCATGAGCTGAACGGTCCGCGCGCTGTTCGCGGGCTCCTCGTGATCCAACCAGCCGCGCGGATTACCGGTGTCGACGGAGCAGAAGCGACATGCGCGCGTACACACCGAGCCCATCAGCATCAACGTGGCCGTGCCCGCGTTCCAGCACTCGCCGATGTTGGGGCACTTGGCCTCCTCGCACACCGTCGCGAGTCGATGTTCGTGCACGATCGTGCGAACCGCGTCGAAACCGCGACCCGCCGGCATGGGCGCCCGCAGCCAGGAGGGCTTGCGGCCGGCGGGCAGAATCGGAGCGCTCGCCGAGGCTTTCACCCCGTCCCTGATGGCGGTGAAGCCATGCGCGGTGCGGTACTTGGCGCCGCTGCGCGCCGCGGCCGGGGTCTCGGTGAGGATCGGAATGTCTTTGAACGTGCTCACGCGGGCTACGACTCGCTGCGTATCGTGGTGCGGCCAGCGTATTGTAGCGCTTGAAGGAGGCCCTGATTGATCGACTTCCCGCCTCTTCCGACCCTTGCCGCAAAGCCTGGCCGCCCGCCGCCTGCCTCGCCGAATCGACGCCTCGCACACCTCCTCAAGCAAGAAAGCCCGGTCGGAGCCGGGCTTTCTGTTCGATCTGCGCGGCGGCGGCGTGCGCCGCCGCGCGGACTTGCGCCAAACTCAGGCTGTGTGGGTGCGGATCGCCCACAGCTCAGCGAGCGTCGCCCACTTCGAGCCGTTCTTCACCGCGGAGAAAGCCTGTCGCGCCTGCTCCTTCTGCCCCTTTTCGAGGTAAGCGATGCCGAGCCCGATCTGCGCCTCATCCACATCCGCGACGCCGCCCTTCTTCAGGCCGCGCTGGAACGCCTCGATTGCCTGGTCGTACTGGCCATAGCTTAGATAGGCCTGGGCCAGGCCCACGTCCGCCTGCCCTTTGGGAGACTTCTCGGCGTCCTTTGCGAGCTGCGCAAGAGAGTTCCTATCAGCGTCGGCCTGCTTCTTGGCGCTGTTCAGCAGGCGCTCGTAGCGCTGCTGCTCGGTCCTGTCCTCGCTCTTGAGCGCCCCGTTCTCCAGCCCTCGCTCCACCACGGCCTGAGCCTCGCCGGGCACCCCCGCGTCGATGGCGAGCTGGGCCATCTCCACATAGTCGCCCTTGTGCTTCAGCACGCCCACGTCGTTCATCAAACGGTAGTAACCGAGCGTCACACGATCGCCGTGGTCGCCGCGTCGGTAGATGTCAAGAACGTTCTCCCAGTACTCCGTCTTGGGGTAATAGCGCACCATCTTCTTGAGCGTGTCCGCGATGCCGTCCTTGTTATCCGCCTTGAAGTGCGAGCTGAGCACGATCTGCAGCCAGTTCTCCTTCGGCGTCTGGCCCTTGCGCTCGGCGTTGCGCACCACGTTCGACATGGTCTGCGAGGCGTTCTGCCAATCCTCGAGCAGGTAGTAAGACTGCGCGAGCAGCACGCCCATTTCTTCGTCGTTGGGATACTTGGAGAGCCAGCGCTTGGCCCATTCCGCCGCTTTGCGATAGTCCTTCACCTGGAAGTAGAGCTGCGCCACGGTCTTGGTGCGTTCATCAACCTGTTCGGCTGGCACGAAGCCCGAGTTGAGCATGCGCTCGAACACCGGTGCGGCCTCGCCGAACTTCTTCTGCTGGATCAGCACGTAGCCGAGGAATTCGTCGATCTGGTACGCCTCGAACGGCGTCTTCTTCTCCACCGCCTGCGCCTTCTTGATCTCGGCGAGCGCCCCGTCCCACTTCTTGGCGCCCATCGCCGCCTGCGCCTTCTTCAACGATTCGGCCACTGCGCGCGTGGTGATCTTGCGCTCCTTGGCGTCCTCGGCCGCGTACGCCTGGGGCGACAGAAAAGCGGCGGCGGGCAACGCCCCCATAGCCAACGTCAGGGCGACTGCAATGCTTCTGAGTCGAGTCATAGTGCTTCCCGATATCTACGCCGAACCGGCGGTAATACTACAACTGACCGCCCTCCGTAGGGTTGTTCAGGCCCCGGCGGCGCGGAATCAGCCGTCAACGCCCCAGCGAGGAGCGATTTGGTCATGAAATCGAGCACGAGCCCAGCATGATTCAGGGGCGCTGAAGCGCCCCTGAATATGGGACGGCGGGGCGGCCGCTCAAACCGGGCTCAGTCCGGGGCTCAATCCAGGAACTGCTCGTTGCCCACGAAACCGATGCGCTCGATGCCGTTACGCTGCGCCAGCGCGAGCACCTTGGCGACGGTGTCGTAATCGGCGCGCCGGTCCGGACGCACATGCAGCTCCGGCTGCGGCGACTTGACCGCTTCCTGGCGGAAGTAGCTCTCGAGATTGCTGAGTTGGACGATGCTGCCGTTCCAGACGACCGTGCCATCCCAGTCGATGTCCAGACGGATGGGCTCGATCCGCACCTGCTCCTCCGGCGGCGGGCTTTGCTTCGCCTGCGGCATGTCCAGCTTCACTATATGGGTCATCGTAGGAAGCGTGATGATGAACATGATGAGCAGCACCAGCATGACGTCGATCAACGGCGTCGTGTTGATGTCCATCATGGGTTCGTCTTCGCCGCCCCCGCCTACGCTCATTGCCATGGATTATGGCCCTCGTCGTTCGTGTGGTTACTGCGAGCCGGGAGCGCTGGGTTCGGTGATGAACCCGACCCTCTGGATGCCCGCCCGCTGCGCGGTCAGGATCACGCGGCCGACGTGCTCGTAACGCGTCCGCTGGTCGGCGCGCACGTGCACCTCAGGCTGCGGTTGCTGGACCGCCACGGCCATCAGCCGCTCGAGCAACACATTGCTGTCCGGCACCAGCACCGTATTCCAGAAAACCTGGCCGTCCGCATTGACCGAGAGATTGACGTTCTCGGGCGCCGTCTTCGTCGCCTCGTTGCGCACCTGCGGCAGTTCTACCGGGATGGTATGAGTAATGACGGGAATGGTGATCATGAACACGATCAGCAAGACCAACATGACGTCCACCAGGGGCGTCGTGTTGATCTCCGACATCGCCCGCTCATCCTCCTGCGACGCGGGCGTGTTCATACTCTGAAATGCGCTGCTCATTTACAGGCTCCGTTGGCGGCGACAAACGCCTTACTTGCGGGCGGCGGCGGCGCCGGCGGCCGGACGCGCAGCCGCAGCGCCGGCGGCGCTGGAGCCGGATTCCATGCGCGCGCCGCTCACTAGATAGGAGTGCAGATCGGCGGCGAAGTAGCGCAGCTTCTCGTTGATGTCCTTATTGCGGCGCAGCAGCCAGTTGTAGCCGATCACCGCGGGCACCGCCACGAACAGACCGATGGCCGTCATGATGAGCGCCTCGCCAATCGGACCTGCGGTCTTGTCGAGACTCGCCTGGCCTGCAAGGCTGATCGCGACCAGTGCGTGATAGATGCCCCACACCGTGCCGAACAAGCCGATGAACGGAGCGGTCGCGCCGCTGGTCGCCAGGATGGCGAGGCCGCCCTGAAGACGGTTGCTGATGCTGTCCACCGATCGATACAGCGACACCGTGACCCACTCGTGCAGCGGGATCTGATCGGTGAGCCTGCCCTCGTGGTGCTGCGCTGCACGCACGCCGTCCTCAGCGATCATCTTGAATGCGTTGTCCTTGCCGAGCTTGGCGATGCCGTCGCGCAGGTTGCCTGCCGTCCAGAAGCCCTTCTTCTCGACCTCGGTGTAAGCCTTGCGGATACGCCGCTGATCCCAGAGCTTGGTGAAGGTCACGTACCACGAAGCCAGGGACATGATCACCAGGATGATGAGCGTGCCTTTAGCGACGGCGTCGCTCTGCGCCCACATCGCGGCCAAGCCAAACGGGTTCTCGACAGATTCGGTATTGGGAGCCATGGAACGATGTCCTCTGCTATTGAATCGTATGCGTCGTCAGGGGGGTTGAGTTCTGTGTGATGTGCTTCCAGCGAGCTCTTCAATCCGTGAGCTTGAATGTGACGGCGAACTGCCCCCACATCTGAACGGGCTTGCCGTTCTCGGTCCCTGGCCGCAGCCGCCACGTGCGCTTGACTTCACGCAGCGCTGCTTCGTCCAGCCGCGAGTAGCCGCTGGACTGTTTGATGCGGGCGTCGCCCACCCGTCCGTTCTCGAGCACGAGCACCTCGAGAATCACCGTGCCTTCCTCACCGGCGCGGCGGGAGGCCGGCGGATACTGCGGCTGCGAGAGCGGGCGGCGCGGATCGGACCGCGGCGCGACACGCTGCACCGGCGGAGGCGCTGCGACCGGCGGAGGCGGAGCGGTGGGACGCTCGCTGGTCGTCTGGGTGATCGCCCGGGTCGGCGCCTCGGCCGGCAGCTCGATCGAGATCTCCGGAGGCGGAACGAACGGCGGCGGCGTTTCGATCTTGGGCGGCGGCGGGGGCGGCGGCTCGTCCTCCTGGGGCGCCTCTTCTATCATGCGCGTTTCGATGGGCCCGAGCACCACTTCCACCAACTGCTTCGACAGCCCGGAATTGAACAGCCAGAACAGGCCTACGTGAACGGCGATGATCGCCAGTAACACCAGACCGCGACGGGTGAAAAACGAACTGTCTTGTGTTGGTGCGTAGGGCATGCTCTGCAGCTCAACAATGTAGATGCGGGTTCAGGTCAGACCCGCCGAAGTTTATTGCGCAATCGTGTGGTCGTTCGATTAAGTATGCGCGCGTGACGGCATACAAACCCCCGTTTCCCCGGGCGAACGAGTAACGTCAGCGAAGAGTTGGTCCGTAAAGTCCGGATTGACGTTACAGTCACGTAGACCGCAGAAACGCCGCGCAAGGTATAAAGTTTCGGCCTAGAAGGCAAGCGCCCCGAAGTAGATTGTGTCGCGTAAAAATGCTGCCTGCGCACTGAATAGCCGCTCGCAGGGCTCATCATTGGATGCATTGCAGCTGCATGACGCGCCGTCATCGGCAGAGGCCGCGTCTACATAGATGCGGCTGCGGCAATCGTCCCCCGTTCAAGTCTGGATGCTGCAAGAATCTCCTGTAGAAACGTCCGACAACGCCCGGCTCAAGCAGTTCCGGGCCCGGCGAGAATTCCTCCCTGGGAACACTCCCCGCCGTCCGCGATACGAGGACGAATGCTGCACGGCGACTACATCCAGGGCGGCGCGCGCCAGCCTGCATGGTCGCTCGACGTTGCCGTCTCAATGTCGAACGCCCCGGCGATGGTCCAAGAAGAGCCCCGC
>JAVEVD010000105.1:0-8239 GCA_034005205.1 Steroidobacteraceae bacterium
CGCGGCTGTCCTATTGAGGTAAAGCGCGTCAACTGTTCGATGTGATCTCTGCATCGCATCATCGCGCAAGCAAGCCCTGGTCGGATTGTTGCGCTGGTGTGACCCTATTGTGCAGCGGTCTGCATTGTTAGCGGATGACGCCCTTCATATACTCCCCGTGAACGTAAACAAATAGCGATGATTGATCAAATCGCATCAATCACCAGTGGGGAGACGCGAGTCGAATGCTGATAACCTCCGAAGAGTGGGTCGAGCGTCAGCGTGGGATGCGAAAGAACATCCACATGAACGGCGACATCGTGGGGCGAGATCACCCACTGATCGAGCCGGGGCGCAATGTCATCGCAATGACCTACGACATGGCGCAGGATGAGAAGTACAAAGGCGTCGCCACCGCCAAGTCCAGTCTCGACGGCAGCGAGGTCAACCGCTGGTGCAATCTCCACACATCTGTGGAGGATCTTCTGATAAAGCAGAAGTCGACTCGCGTCGGAATTCACAACTGCGGCTTCTGCATGCAGCGCTGCATGGGGAATGATGGGTTGAACGCGCTGGCGGTCGTGACGAAAGAGCTCGATGAAGAGTATGGCGGGGAGTATCACGAGCGGTTTCTGAGCTACGCGCGCTATTTCCAGAAGAACGACATCACCTCGGCGCTCGCCATGACCGATGTGAAGGGCGATCGGTCGAAGCGTCCGGCGGAGCAGGCGGACCCGGACCTATACCTGCGCATCGTGGAGAGAAGAAAGGACGGCATCGTGGTGAGGGGCGCCAAGGCGCACATCACGATGGCGCCGTACGCCGATGAGATCATCGTGCTGCCGACCAGGGTCATGTCGAAGGACGAGCGGGATTACGCAGTGGCGTTCGCGCTTCCTGCCGATCACGAGGGCGTTCTTATCATCAACCGAGCTTCAGCGCCGCGGCGGCGCAAGCAGCTCAAGTCGCCGATGAGCGAGTACGGGAGCTCAGACGCCGTCGTCGTCTTCGACGATGTGTTCGTTCCATGGGACCGGGTCTTCATGTGCGGCGAATACCGAAACGCCGGGCGGCTCGCTCTACTGTTCGCGAACTACCATCGGCATGCGTACACCGGATGCAAGCCGGGGGTCACGGACGTGATCATGGGGTTCACCGAGCTCGTAGCGGAGCAGAGCGGCATAGAAAGGGCGCAACACGTGCGCCATGAGCTCGCGGAACTGATCGGCGTCGCAGAGTTGACTTTTGCGGCAGGAATCGCGAGCGCCGTGCATGCAGAGAAGTCCTCGTCTGGAGTGATGGTCCCGAATGCGATCTACTCCAACGTGGGTCGGCGACTCGCGGGCGAGAACATCTACCACGAGCACAACATTCTGGTGGCGATCGCCGGCGGACTGCCCGCTACGCTTCCGTTCGAGGAAGACTTCATCGCAGAACGAACAGCGCCGTTCCTCGAGAAGTACATGGCGCGCAAGCGGGGCGTGCCAACCGAGGAGATCCACCGCTGCTTTCGCGCGATCGCCGACCTGACGTGTTCCGGATTCGGCGGTGTTTGGCAGATTGCGGGCGTGCACGGCGGCGGGTCTCCTATCATGGAGACGATCGCGATCCTGGCGAACTACAACCTGAAGGAGAAGACGCAGATTGCGAAGTATCTGTCAGGCATCGAAGTAGTGGAGAAGTCTGATGACGAAGTGTTCGAAGGGGAGCGCGCCAATCTAGAGAAGTTCAAGCGCAGTCTCGAGATCTTCCGGAAGGATTCCGAGGCGCTCTGATGACGCGTGACAAGAGAGTCTAGATCGAATGCCAACGGCGCAGAAGGGCGGCCGCGAGGGAGCGATCCGATGCGACTGCAGTGCGCGTCTCGAGGACATACATCGGCGCAGCCGCGCAAGCGCGTCGATTGAAGCGGCGGGCGGGCGGTGCATGTTGGCGCGCATTTCCATAGGACGTTTCGGACGCCCGGCGGTTGCGGCGGTCGGCGCCGCCTCATGTGCGGCATTGCGCGTCGCTGATCAGAGCTGGCCCGTCGACGGCGGCCGGAACGCCATTGCAGGAGCATCGGAGGAGACGCCAGCGCCATGAGCGCGGCCTTCGACGGTTTGAAGGTTCTCGATCTGACGCGCCTGTTGCCGGGGGCGTTCTGCACGCAGTTGCTCGCGGACTACGGCGCGGACGTACTGAAGATCGAACAACCAGGCGCCGGAGATTACAACCGGCAGTTCGCCCCGCTCGCGAAGAAGGAATCAGGCTCGTTTCTGCTGCTCAACCGCAACAAACGCAGCCTCACCCTCAATCTGAAGGCGCCGCAGGGGCGCGCCATCTTTCGCAAGCTGGCGCGGGAAGCCGATGTGGTCGTGGAGGGCTTTCGGCCCGGCGTCATGGACCGGCTCGAGCTGGGCTACGACGTGCTCAAGGCGGACAACCCAAGGCTCGTGTACTGCGCCATCTCGGGATTCGGGCAGGACGGCCCGTACGCGAACAAGACCGGACACGACTTGAATTATCTCGGATATGCGGGCGCATTGCCGCTGTTCGGAACTCCACAAACGGGACCCATCGTCCCCGGCCTGTCGATCGCCGACGTTGGAGGAGGGTCGCTGATGGCCGCGTTCGGCATTCTTGCGGCGTTGAATGCGCGCGAGAAGACCGGCGCAGGTCAGTTCGTCGACGTTTCCATGACCGACGGACTCGTCGCATGGCTGTGTTACCACGCAGCCGATTACTTGTTCGGCGGGGTCGAGCCGCGCGGCGGCGTGCAGCACTTCATCGGCGGTGCGCCTTGCTACAACGTGTACCGGTGCTCGGACGACAGGCACATTGCTTTGGGCATCATCGAAGAACACTTCTGGAGCAACTTCTGTGACCTGATAGACCGGGCCGATTACAAGTCGCAACAGTGGCCGGTCGGCGAGGCGGCCGAGCGTCAGTTCGCGCACTTGCGGCAGGTGTTCGCTGGGGCCCCCAGCACGTACTGGGTCGAGACCCTGGCGGCGCGCGATATTCCGGTCAGCCCGGTCAATACGATGGAAGAGGCGTTCAAGGATCCGCAGCTCGCGCACCGCGAAATGCTCCAGCACATCGAGCATCCGGTGGAGGGCCGCATTCCGCAGTTGGGTTTCCCGATCAAGTTCAGCGGCACGCCGGGAAGCTTTCGGACTCCGCCTCCGACGCTCGGCCAGCACACCAAAGAAGTTCTCGCAGCGCTGAACTACGACGATGAGGCCATCGCCGCTTTGGCCAAGGCAGGGGTTATATGACGGGCGAAGCGGAAATGAATCAAACCTTCTCCTGGAGCCTTCCGACGACATTCAACTTTGGTCGCGACGTGGTCGACGCGATCGCCGCGTCGGAACCGGACAAGCTGGCTTTGATCTGGTGCGACGAAACCGGTCGCGAGCAGCGTTTCACCTTCGGTGAGATATCGCGACGCTCTAGCCAACTGGCCGCTCTGCTGGCGCGTGAAGGTGTGCGCCGAGGCGACCGCGTGCTGGTCATGTTGCCGCGCCTGCCGCACTGGCAGATCGCGATGGTCGGTTGCCTGAAGCTCGGCGCCGTTCCGATTCCCTGCATCGACATGCTGACCGAAAAGGACATCGAGTACCGCTCGATGAAGGCGGACGCCGTTGCTGCAATCACTACGGCGGCCAACGTATCGAAGTTCTCCAGCTCCCCGCGCGTGCGCGTGCGGGTGGCGGTGGGCGAGGCGCCCGGATGGCTTGATTTCGACCGTTCGGCGGCCGCTCAGCGCGAGAGCTTTTCTTGCGCTGACACCGGGCTGGAGGATCCAGCAGTCATCTACTTCACGTCCGGCTCGACGGGTTTGCCCAAGGGCGTCACTCATGCATCGCGCGCGCTGTACTGCTGGCGCTACTCGGCGCATTACTGGCTGGATCTCAAGCCCGACGATCTGATGTGGTGCACGGCCGACACGGGATGGTCCAAGGCTGGTACGAGCATCCTGTTCGGGCCATGGTCGCAAGGTTCAGCGGTGCTCTTTTATGACGGACGTTTCGATCCGCACGAGCGCCTTCGACTGATCGCTCGGCATGGCGTGACTGTGTTCTGCGGGGCTGCAACCGAATTCCGGCGTTTGATCAACGAGGACCTCGCCGAATTCGATCTGAGCCGACTGCGCCTGGCTGTCTCCGCCGGGGAAACCGTCAATCCAGAGGTGACCCGCCGTTGGCGGGAGCTTACGGGCATCCCTCTGCTAGAAGCTTATGGGCAGACTGAAACGCTGATGACGGTCGCCAACCGCGCAGGGCGGCCCTGCAAGGATGGCTCGATGGGACGTTCCCTGCCTGGCTGCCGCATGGCGGTCCTCGATTCGCAAGGTCGGCCGGCGCCGGCAGGCGAATGCGGCCAGTTGGCGCTCGAGCTGCCGAATCCACAGCTCATGCTCGGTTACTGGGAAGAACCCGAACGCACCGCGCAGGCGATGGCGTCGTCTGAAGGGATCGACTATTTCCTGACGGGCGATCTGGCGTGCATGGATGCGGACGGCTTCATTTTCTACGAGGGCCGCGTCGATGACATCATCAGTTCCGCCGGATACCGCATCGGCCCCACCGAGGTGGAGAACGCATTGCAGGAGCATCCTGCCGTGACCGAGTGCGCAGTCGTCGGCAGTCCCGATTCCGAACGAGGCGAGATCGTCAAGGCCTTCGTGGTCCTGCGGCAGGGCGTCGCGCCGTCCGACGAGCTGATAACGACGCTGCAGGAGCACGTGAAACGAACCACGGCGCCTTACAAGTACCCTCGCGCTATCGAGTTCAGGACAGAGCTTCCCAAGACGCCTACAGGCAAGCTTCTTCGACGTGTCCTCCGGGATGCGGAATTCCAACAAAGCCGATGCGCCGAGCATCCACTATAGGGGGACGTCAAACCATGGCTATCGACATTCAGGAGACATTCACCGTCGCGGCGCCGATCTCCAAGGTCTGGGAGTTCATGATGACGCCAAACAACGTCGTCGCCTGCATGCCCGGCGCTTCGCTCACCGAGATCATCGACGCGGGCCGCTTCGTCGGCGCCGTCAAGATAAAGATCGGCGCTGTCACCGCTCAGTATCAGGGATCGATCACCTATGAGGAGATCGATCCGGAGAAACACACGATGCAGCTGCTGGTCGCGGGCATTGAACGTGGCGGCGGCGGCGTCAACGGCGCGATCTCGACGCAATTGACGGAGCTCGCCGATGGCCGCGGCGTCGAAGTGCGATGCAAGTCAAGCGTAGATCTGACCGGCCGCATGGCGCAGGTTGGCCGCGGCATGATCGAGGGCGTCGCCGCTCAGATCATCAAGAAGTATGTCGCCAACGTCCGCACGATGCTCGAAGACGCCAATCGGCCGGACGTAGCGAATGGTCGACCGGCGCGTGTCGCAGCGCCGCAGGGCCGGATGCAGCGGCAAGACTCGATCAACATCCTCGCGTTGGTCTTCAAGGTCCTGTGGGATGGCCTGCGCAGTTTGCTCCGGCGTCCCGCATGAGCCGCCGGCGGCGGTCCATCGGGTGCGCTCAAGACGTGCTGCGTAACAATAGAACCATGGAGAAGACATGATGCGTCTCGCCGAGTCAGTCGTCGCCGCGATGCTACGGCCATATCGCCGGCTGACGTGGCGCCGCGGATCGCGGGCGGGCTGCGCGGCGACCGTTGGCGGCGCCCCTGCACGTGCGGCCGGGTCGTGTGAATCCGACCAGATCCCAGGAGCGAGCGGGCAGTGCGGCCGTGATCGCAAGCTGACTTCCTTGACAGTATGCTGCTCCGCCCTAAAATACCGCCCCTCTCCGGAGCGTTATTCCGGACCAGCGCGGGAATAGCTCAGTTGGTAGAGCGCAACCTTGCCAAGGTTGAGGTCGCGAGTTCGAGCCTCGTTTCCCGCTCCAGTTTCCGAGCCGAAACCCCGGGCCCCACCCGGGGTTTCTCGCTTCGGGGCGCAGCAATTGCGCCCCACGCGCCCGAGCAGCGCCACGGCTAGGTGGCAGAGTGGTCATGCAGCGGCCTGCAAAGCCGTGTACGCCGGTTCGATTCCGACCCTAGCCTCCAATTTCAGCGCCTTTCGCCACCCGCCGGACCCGCGGATTTACTGGGTTTGAGCGCGCAAACGCGCCGTCGCGTTTCGCCGCTCAAAGCGACCCAAAAGGGCTTGTCGACTACGGCGCCCGTGCGGGCCCGCGAGCACGCGCGACCTCCTGGACGCCATCGCCAACGAGATTGGCTCACAGCCTCTCAGCGAGGTGAGCTACGCGTGGGCCGACGATTGGATCCGCGCCATGAAGCGACAGAAACATCTTGCGCCTGGCACGATACGCAAGAAGAAGGGCCAGCTCTCGCGGGCATTCGACGACAAGGACCGGGGGCGGCCGCGCAGAGCATCGGAATTACTGAGCGCACTCGGGTGCTTGTCTATTTGGCGGCGGGCCGTAGCCCGCGCGGGGGGGCATGGGCACGATCCAGCGAGCCGAGCGAGATATGCTCAATTCAGTTCCGCCGAAGCCGATTCTTGACTGGATGCTCTCTTGCTCAAATCTGACGCTCAGGCCAGCTGATGTCAGGGAGGGGCTGGCTCATCATCTCGTCGATCCTGGCGGAGTCGACACCCAATGCTTGCATGATCGTCCGCACAAGGGTGTCGCCGAAAGGTTTCTGCAAGGGGTCTTCCATGTACCTGAGCATGGCTTGGCGCATCGCGCCCATGGACACATCAAAACCGAGCTGAGGCGTTATGCAACGAAATCCACCCGTCTTCATACCCAGGCGGATATCCCGTAGAGGCGCATAACCGGCGAAGCCGCCGTTGAACCAGACGCGGGCGATGAAGGCGCATGAGACGCGATCGATTTCAGCCTTGCGCGCCCAAAGACGCATGCCAGTGCAGTGTCTTACAACCGGATCCGTCAGTTTGCGAACTTCGCCTTCGATTGTTTCCGCGATCTCGTCGCTCAACCAGCTCGATGTGGCCTCCAGCAGTTCGGCGGTGCTCTTGAAGTAATTGTAGAAAGTGCCGCGGGCGATGCCGGCGGCCTTGATGAAATCATCGATGACAGGAGCATCAGGGCCTTTTTCAGCGAATATTCTTAGCGCAGCCTCGAGGATTTTGGTTTCGGTGCGGGCGCGCCTTCGCCTGCCAACTAAGGTCCGATGATCGATCGGCGCCTGGTTCTCTTTCTTGGCCGGACGGGCTGTGCCCATGGTGCTTCTCCGCATCATATTGACAATTGTACCAGAATGACAAGCGTGCCATGTCTGAGCAGTAGAGAGTGCGCGTGCAAACGTGATGGCAGGTTCAGGGATGTGTTTGCCGACCGCGCACGCTGGGACTGACGATAATGAGCGCGGAGAGAAATTCAAACGTAGCCGCAAGCTCCGGCATGATTCGTCAATTGCTTACAGCTCGTGACGGCCGACGCATTGTGGGCAGGGGACCAGCCATCACCTCCTCGATCATCGCTGGTTCGAGCCCGAGACCCTGGAGGATGACAATGGTGACGGAATCGCCGTAGTTTCTTAGACTGTCCTCCTCCGCAAGCCTTATCATCGCCTGCCGGACGGTTCCCATGGACATGTCGAAGCCCACCTCGGGACTGGGGCAGTGAAATCTGCCCTTCTTGATGCCCATTCGGATATCGCGCAATGGCGCGAACGTGGCAAAGCCGCCGCGAAACCATACACGCGCGACAAAAGCACACCACGCACGATCCATCTCGGCCTTGCGCATCCACAGACGCAATCCTGTAGCGTGCCGCCGGACCGGATCCCTAATACGACCGATCTCGGTCTCGATCGACTCTACAATATCGTCAGTCAGCCAATCGGAGGTGGCTTGCAGTAGTTCCTCTGTGCTCTTGAAGTAGTTGTAGAAGGTGCCGCGGGCTATGCCAGCTGCTTGGATGAAATCTTCTATGACGGGCACGTCAGGACCTTTCTCCGCAAATACTTTCAGTGCTGCTTCGAGGATCTTTGCTTCGGTCTGCGCGCGACGCCGGCGGCCAACTACCGTGCGATGATTGATACGCGGCACACCACCAGGCTCTTTATCGAGTTTTGCGTCCATGGCAATGCTCCACTTGGTTCGGTCGTAAGGATTTTATCAGGTCAACAACCGCCGACGAACTTGTAGAACACGCGCATCAGTAGTCCAAGAGTCGTCGTCGAGTATTCCGGATGTGCTGTTCGAGCAGATTACGGGCTGTTTCCGGATCGCGTCGGCGCAGTGCCTCCAGGATCTCCCTGTGCTCGCGCTGGTAGGTCGACGG
>JAVEVD010000106.1:0-8225 GCA_034005205.1 Steroidobacteraceae bacterium
GAGTTCTGATATGGCCCCCTCGTGTCAACGGGCGCGAGGAGATTTCTCACGCTCGGGCACGTGCGCGGTGAGTTCATTGGGCGTGTTCTGGGTGAGCACTGCACAGCCGATCGACAACGCGGCGCACGCGGTTCGAGCGACGATGGATCACTCTGATATCCGCGGGCTGGATACCGCATTTCATCGGTCCGTCGCGGGGCTGCCTCGATCTGATAAGCGGGGATCACTGCGTGAGTGCCCACGTAGAACTCTCGAGGGTTCCCCTGATCGTGTGCCTGCGCCGCGTTGCCGATCGGCAGTGAGTGCGGGGGTGGCCGGTGGTTCGTCTCCTGGATGCGGGCCGGGCCTGCGTCGGTCAGCGCTCGACCGGCACGTGGCGTGCGACGTCCCAGACGAAGGCGGCGAGTTCGCGAGCGATCGCGACGCAGACCTTGTTCTGGTGCACACCGCGGGCACTGAGCTTGCGGTAGCGACTGCAGAGCCGCAACTGCGCCTTCCAGGCGAGGTCACGGATCGCCTTGGGCTGGCCCTCGCAGCGGACCACGCGTACGCGGCTCATGCGGGGCGAGTAGCGGTAGCTCCAGGCGGACTCGATCAGCACGCGGCGGACGTGACCGTTGCCGGTCTTGGTGATCTTGCCCTGGCGGCGCAACTCGCCGGTGGAGTACTCGCTCGGCACGAGGCCGAGGTAGCTCATCAGTTCCCTGGGGTGGGCGAAGCGCGCGAGGTCGCCGAGTTCGGCGAGGAGCGTGACGGCGGCGATGAAGTCGATGCCCTTGAGCGTCATCAGGGCGCGCACCACGGGCGCGAAGCGCCACTCCTCGACCTGCTCGCGCAGTGCAGTCTCGAGCCGATCCACACGGTCGTTCGCCTCGCGCACGGCGGCACGGTACTCGGCGTAGGCGATGTTCTGCGCCGCATGCGCGAACGACACCTCCCCGAGGTAACGCTCGTGCGCGGCGTTCCACGACGTCTTGCCGGTGTAGCGATGCCCATGCCGCAAGAGCATCGCCTTGAGCTGCTGTCGCGCCTTGAGCCGGGCGCGGACCGCATCCTCACGCGCGCGCGACAGGTCTCTGAGCGCTTCGTCGCGCGCATCGGGGATCGTCACCGGGGTGAGCTCGCCCGCGCGCAGATAGCGCGCCAGCGCGAGCGCATCGCGCCGATCGGTCTTGATGCGCTCGCCGGGCTTGCGTGGGGTCTTCGCCACCGCGATCACCTCGCAGTGGTAGCCCCTTGCCATCAGCGCGCGGGCGAGCACATAGCCGCACGGTCCCGCCTCGTAGGCGAGGTGCAGCTCGCCCGGCTGGCCGAGGTGCGACAGCGCCTTGCACAGCTCGGACAGCTGCGGACCGGTGGTACCGACGAACCGCGGCGCAGCACGGCCTCGTTCCGCCACCGCCACCGCGATGGAGTTCTTGTGGACGTCCAACCCGACGTACGCAGTGATATCGTGTTCCACGGCCTGTCTCCTGTGTCTGTCGCAGACATCGCCACCCGGCGTTCTGCATGTGGCTCGGCGCGCTCACGCGCGCAATCCACGGTATGCAGCCGGGAGACAGGCCGCTTCAACCCCCTTCACCGGAACGGCCGCCGCCGCAAAAGCTGCGGGGGCCATGTTGTCTGAGTACGACCCGCTCCTATTGACGTACGGCGTCCGCGCCCGCCTCGACGCGCACATCTTCTGGCCGGACTTCCATGCGTAACCGAAGCAGGACCACGAACGCCAGAGCGGTCACGCCGGCCATGGTCAGGAAGCTCGCCGAATAGCTGCCGCTGACGTCGAAGAGATAACCGCTCAAGGGCGTCGACACCGTCACCATGACGACGGCGAAGGGCTGCATGCGCCCCATCACGCGGCCGAAAACCGAGGGGCCGAAGACGCGCGCGAGCAGCGCCCCCCAGGCCGGCAGGAATGTCCCGGTAGCCATGCCGACCGACACGGCTGCCAGCAGCATGGACCAGTAGTCCTGGAACAGGACCAGCGTGACCAGGGGCAGCCCCAGCATCGCCAGCGAAGCGAGCAGCGCCCATTTTTGATTGATCCGGTCCGCGAACACGCTGAACAGCAGCTTGCCGGCGATGCCCGTGCCCGAGACGGTGGATATCAGGAGCGCGGCCTCTTTCGTTCCTATCCCATGGCCCATCGCGAAGGGCGCGAGGCTGACCAGGATAACCGTGAAGGCGGCCATCACCGCACCGACGGCCAGTGAGATGCGCCAGAAGGCGGCGTCACGCATCAGGTTTGGCAACCGCGCGTCCAGCGACGGGCAAGCAGCACTCGGCACGAGCACCTCCGCGTTCGACCCGTCGGGATGCAGTCCAAGATCGGCCGGGCGGTTCCTGATGATCAGCCACACGGGAGGCAGCATTACGAGCACGATCATTCCGGCCAGCCACAGGCACGCCGTCCGCCAGCCATTGGCGTCGATGAGCATCTGCAGCAGAGGCGGCGCCAGCAGGCCCCCGAGCGAGCTGCCGATCGTCGTGAGGCCGAGCGCGCGGCCCCGGTGCCGTGAGAACCAGCGCGTCACGAGCGTGCTGGTGCCGATCGGCCCGAGAAAAGCCGACCCGAGCGGTACCAGCATCCCGAAGGCGATGACGAAGTGCCAGATGCGGCGCGACGAAGCGATCGACGCGAACGCGAGCGCGAGACAGACGGCCCCGATCGAGAGCAGAACCCGAGCCGAACGCCGGTCCATGAGCGATCCTGCAACCGGCGAGATCAGGATCGACGTCACGGAGGCTGCCGTCATGCCCCACATCGTCTCCATGCGACCGGCGCCGAATTCCTCGGCCAGGGGCAGCACCAGCAATCCATAGGAATAGCTGCTCAGCCCATTGGTCAGCGCCATCGCGAGCACGGCGACCGCCACGATTCGCCAGCCGTAGTACATCAGCTCTCCGCGACGAAGCCCGCCGGTCGGATCGACCGACGGCCGGGGAAGGAGCGCTCGACGGCCCCGCTCTCCGCCCTAGCCGCTCACTCGTTCTGTCGCTGCGCCGGACCCACCCAGCTGTTGGCGCGGTCGTAGGGGTGAGGCTCGGCGGCGCCATCGAGGTAGGCCTGCAGTACCTTCTCGCCGCGCTTCGAGTTGGTCTCGCGACCCTGGATCCTCCACATGGCGCGCACACCCAGCATGCCGCCGACGCGGTAGCAGATGTACGAGGTGTATTCGATCGCGGTCTTGCGTCCCATGCGCTCCGCGAGCGCGTCGAACAGCTCGGGCGACAGCTTTCCCTGGACGGTCGCACGCACGTACTCGGCGAGCTGCCGGTCCGGCGGCGAGAGGTCCTCGAAGCGCTCGTCGTAGATCGCCTGGATGTCGGACGCAGCAAGCCCGACTCCGACCGCGTCGGCGACGTGGATCGGCGCCAGGAACCGCGCTCCCAACAACGCCTTCAGCAGCATGCCCACGGTCAACTCGGCCAGCTCGCGATCGCGGTTGGTGAAGCTCCCGCGCTTCTCGGCCGCCTGGGAATAGTCGCCGAAGCTGGACCAGAGCCTGGCGACGCGCGGGCTCTGCAGCAGCCCCTGGAAGTACGGCGTCAGTCGGTATTCCTGGCCGGCGTTTGCCGGAACGGATTCGAAGAAGCGCTTCGAGCGCGCGAGCAATTCGTCAAAGATGGCGCGCTCCTCTTCGTCGAGCGACTCCCGATCGGGGAGCGGCAGTCTCGACTTCTCGATCTCGGCCATGGTGAGGCCCGGGATCAGGTCTTCGCCCTTGAGTTGATACATGCTGTCGTCCTCGGTCGGTGTTCAGCGGTAGCGGATCTTCCCTTACAGAATCGTGACGTCCGGTCTCGCGAGGAAGTCGGCGCCGAGCAACTGCTCCCTCAGGCGCCCGAGGTACTGATCCGAGTAGACCCGCTCCCCGACCATCCTGTCGCCCACGAATGGAATGACAGCGACCGTGTAGCACCGCCGGCTCGTTCCATCCGCCAGCTTGTAGATGTTGCTGAACTCGTGGATCAGGACGTCGCTGCCGGCAGTGCATGCCGTGATCCGGTGTGAGTGCGCCGTCCGCGAGTCATTCTGCGACGCGAGGGGAAACAGTCGCTTCGAGCGCTCGAGCACCGCCTCCCGACCGGTGATCCTGATCGCCTGGGGGTACATCTCGAAAACCGGCACCTCCACGAGATAATCCAGCATCCCTTCGAAGTCCCCGTCCATGAAGCACTGCGCATACGCGATGTTCACTTCGATCATGCGGGCCGCCCGTTCCTTCGACGCGATCGCGTGCAGGCTCTCGGCCAGCTCGGGGTATGCGACTGCGTTGCTCTCGCCCTGTCCCGACTTTGCATTCATGGTGTGCCTTCCTTTCTGGACGTGTCTCGAGCGCGCGATGCCGGTCGTGCGCCGTGTCAGGAGCCAGCGCCCTGAGCCTTGACCCAGTCGCTCGCCATGTTGTAGTCCTCGGGCTGGCGTTTGCCCTCGATGAACTCCTGCAGCACCTTGTAGCCTTCCGAGTTGTCGGACAGCAGTTCCTGAATGCCCCAGTGCGCCTGAATGGTCCTCAGAAGCCCGATTCTCCACGTGACAGCTCTTGCTCCGTCTTCCCAGGGAGCAGGCGCCGCTTGTTCTCAGCTTCGTCCATCGTGCCACCGTTCGTATGTCGTCCCAAGATTCGCAGCCGACGATTCTATCGGGCGCGTGGGCCCGGCCACACCGGTCGCGCGCACCGCGCACGCATTGCCCGAGCCGTCATTGGAATCTTCCGCGAGAGCAATCCCGTGCGCACCTATCGGACGGCAGGCTGGCGAGTACGCAGGCAGACGTCCGGACAGGCGACGTGTGCAAGCCTTCCGTTCGATAGGTTCGCCTGCGCCGAGCTTTCGCGACCATGTGAACCGATCCTGGGAAGGCGCCCTGGCGCACCAGGCTACGAGATCCGCTTGAACGACCTCCGCGCGAGGACATGTCCTGCAACCATACAGAGACGGGAGGGACAGTGAGTCTGGGTAGATCGACCTGGTCCGAACGAGCACGGAGCGTCGCGCTCGCGTTGGCCTTCACGGGCATCATCGGGCTGGCATCCGGTTGCGGCCGCTCGGATCAGTCGGACGAGGAGAGACCGGTCGAACCATCGGCGGAGGAATCCGTCGGTTCCTCGGCGACGACGCCCGCGTGGAGCATGCAGTCCGACTGTCGCGGCTGTCATACCATAGAAGCGGCGTCCCAAAAGGACGGCGTTCATCTGGCCTCACACCACGCGGACGTCCCTTGCGTCGCATGCCATCGGAACGAGCCGAAGCTCGGCGCTGCGCACGCCGACATGACCAGGGCGCCGACCAAGGCCGGACTCGACACCCCCGTCGACAACGCAGTCTGTTTCGGATGCCACACGGGCTGGGAGAAGCTCGCGGAACTCACGCGACACAGCCGGGGCCTGGTCGACGCCAGGAACCGGGTGGTCAACCCGCACGCGATTCCGCAGACCGCCTCTCACAACAGTGATCCATACTGCTTCGTCTGCCACGCGATGCACGTGGACGAGAGACCTGCAGACCAGTATTGCGCCGGCTGCCATCACAAGAACGTGTTCGAGTGCTACACGTGTCACGAGTCCAACGACATCGTCAGCTGAGACGTCAGTCGTCCAGGAAACCCGAGGGGACTTCGCCATCCCTGACCAGAGGCAGCGGCGAATGCGGTGACGAAGCAGTGCAGTAATGCCGCTGCCCCTGCCGACGGACCAGCGCGCCGGGCAGTGGACGCCTCAAGTCACTGATCCGGGCCGCCAGCGCCGCAGCATCACTGAGAGAGACATCCACCAACCTCCCCTCGTCGTGCGTCAGCGACTCGAGCGCGAGAGCGGCCGCTCTCAGGCCGGTGAGCGGATCGGCCACGGCATCGGCGACGAACATGGGCTCATTGCGCTCGTCCTGAATCAACAGTCCGGCTCCCGCCGCGCAGTCATCGCCAAAGCCGATCCGAAAGGCTCCTGGCCCTCGCAACCCATGGCCGGTGATTGCAACCTGGAGTTCCCAGGATCTTGTGGAGAGATGAAGACTACTGCCTCCACAACCTTGGGAGATGCCAATGTCGAAGCGAAAGGGAGCCGGGAAGGTCCGCCAGACCTATCAATTCATTGAAGCTCATCGACGTCAATTCCCCGTCGAAGTAATGTGCAAGGTGCTCGGTGTCGCGCCGAGCGGCTACTACGAATGGCTGAGACACCCGATTTCGAACCGGGCCCGAGAGGACGCCAGACTGCTGCGCTTGATTCGCGTCTCCTTTGTCGCGAGCCATGGCGTCTACGGAGCGCCTCGTGTCTTCCTCGATCTTCGAGAGGCTGGTGAATCCTGCAGCAAGCACCGGGTCGAGCGTTTGATGCGCGAGAATGGATTGCGTGCCTTGCACGGCTATCGAACGCGGCGCGTATCGATCAGCAAACCAGCAGTACTGATTCCGAATCTACTCAAGCGGCAGTTCACCGTCACCAAGCCCAATCGAGTCTGGGTTACTGACAATACGTACATCCGCACGTGGCAGGGCTGGCTGTACTCGGCTGTGGTCATGGATCTGTACTCCCGGCGGATAGTGGGCTGGGCGACTCGAGCAACCATCCATCGCGAGCTCGTGATCGATGCCGTCCTCATGGCCGTGCGTCGCAGACGACCGCGCCATGCGTTGATCCACTCCGATCAGGGCACGCAGTACGGGAGCGATGCTTGGCGAAGGTTCTGCAAATCGCATCGCCTTGAACCGAGCATGAGCCGCCGAGGCAACTGTTGGGATAACGCCGTCGCGGAATCGTTCTTCAGCAGTCTCAAGAA
Organism: Steroidobacteraceae bacterium; assembly: GCA_034005205.1. Taxonomy (GTDB): domain Bacteria; phylum Pseudomonadota; class Gammaproteobacteria; order Steroidobacterales; family Steroidobacteraceae; genus Steroidobacter. The sequence goes on from JAVEVD010000106.1 coordinate 6,781, forward strand.
GGAACGAATCAAGAAGCGCATCTATAAAGACCGCACCACCGCGATCGACGACATCGCCGACTACATCGACTCGTTCTACAATCCCACACGTCGTCACAGCCATCTAGGCGGCGTTAGCCCTGCCGTGTTTGAATCGAGCAATCCGCGCCGGCGGGCAGGTGTCCAGTAAATCCTGGGAACTCCATGCCGGCCACAAACACGTAATGCAGCAATTGCGATGGACTCAGGTATTTCGCCAGCGTATTCCAAGTCTCGTCGCTGATGAAATGCCGCGCATGCAGTTCGTCTACTCCCGCGAGGTGTGCAGCCTCTTTCTCGGTCCAGCCACCGGCCGAGACGCCTGCAGGAAGGTTTGCGACCTTTTCCGCCGGAAGACCGACTTTTGCCACGAGACTGATGTGATGACCCCAGGCATAGTCGTCATGAGTGAGCCACGCTACCTGCGCTTGAACGATCTCTCGGTCCAGCTCTTCGAGAGCCGCGGCGTCCTTGCGCACCCCGATCAGACCCCAGCGCTTGAAGCGCTTTCCGAGCTCCGGGGCGTGCCAGGCGGTTCGATAGTAATAGTGCTCCGTACCCGTCGGATCTGTTGCACGCTGTTCGGCGGTGTAGTCCTTGGGCTCGTGCGCGATGCGCTGCCTCGACGGCCGCACACGAGACTTCGAGGACGTCGCTGCCTCTGTTACCCGATGACTGGCGACAGCCGGCTGCTTACCAAGTGACAGTAAACTGGTGTGCATGAGAACGGCGACCAGGAGGACTCCAATCATCATGGGCAGACCAGTATGGCGCCTCTTCATCCCGATATCCGCGTCGCACCCAGAGACTCAGCCTCTCCAGCTTGAGAGCAAGCCGAAACACTCGCAACGCTTCGCTCCCGTGCTTTCATCCACAGAAGACACGAAGACTCACTGCGGCGGCAATTCAGCAAACTTCTGTCTTACGATCCTCCGCAACAACTTGCCCATTTCGTTGTACGGCAACTCTTCCGCGACGCGGATCGCGGCCGGCACGCGGGAGGACCGCAGGCGCTGCTTGACCCACTCCCGGAGCTCGGCCTCCGTCGCCCTGGCGTCTTCCTTGAAGACGACGACGGCGCCGACGGCTTCGCCCCACTGCTGGTCCGGGATGGCGACCACCGCGACCTCGGAAACCGCGGGGTGCTCGAGCAGGACCTCCTCGATCTCACCCGGCGAGATATTCTCGGCACCACGAACGATCACATCGTCGGCACGGCCTTCGAGATAGACGCAACCGAACTCGTCGATGAATCCGCGGTCCCGCGTGGGGAACCAGCCTTCGGTATCGACCGTGCTGCCCTGCTCGAGGTACTCGCCCGCGACCTGCTCGCCGCGCACGAGGATCTCGCCGGGCTGACCCGGGCCCAGCACCTCGCCGCGCTCCCCGCGCACCTGCAACTCGAACGTCGGCACCGGCCGGCCGAC
>JAVEVD010000035.1:0-38686 GCA_034005205.1 Steroidobacteraceae bacterium
CTGTGGCCAAAGAGAAGTTTGAACGCACCAAGCCGCATGTGAACGTGGGCACGATTGGTCACGTGGACCATGGTAAGACGACGCTGACGGCGGCGTTGACGAAGGTGATGGCGGAGAAGCACGGCGGCGAGGCGAAGGCGTACGATCAGATTGACAAGGCGCCGGAGGAGAAGGCGCGCGGCATCACGATTGCGACCTCGCACGTTGAGTACAGCTCGGATGCGCGTCATTACGCGCACGTGGACTGTCCTGGTCACGCGGACTACGTGAAGAACATGATCACGGGTGCGGCGCAGATGGATGGTGCGATTTTGGTGGTGTCTGCGGCGGACGGTCCGATGCCGCAGACGCGCGAGCACATTCTGCTGGCGCGTCAGGTGGGCGTGCCGTACATCGTGGTGTTCTTGAACAAGGCGGACATGGTGGACGACGCGGAGCTTCTGGAGCTGGTGGAGATGGAGGTTCGCGAGCTGCTGTCGAAGTACGACTTCCCCGGGGATACGACGCCGATCGTGAAGGGCTCGGCGCTGAAGGCGCTGGAGGGGGATCAGAGCGAGATAGGCGTTCCGGCGGTTCTGAAGCTGGTGGAGGAGATGGACAAGTACATTCCGGTGCCGGAGCGCGCGGTGGACGGTGCGTTCTTGATGCCGGTGGAAGACGTGTTTTCGATCTCTGGCCGCGGCACGGTGGTGACGGGGCGTATCGAGCGCGGCGTGGTGAAGGTGAACGACGAGGTGGAGATCGTCGGGATTCGGCCGACGACGAAGACGACGTGCACGGGCGTTGAGATGTTCCGCAAGCTGTTGGACCAGGGGCAGGCGGGTGACAACGTGGGCGTGCTGCTTCGTGGGACGAAGCGCGAGGAGGTTGAGCGCGGTCAGGTGCTGGCGAAGCCTGGATCGATCACGCCGCACACGAAGTTCGAGTGCGAGGTGTACGTGCTGACGAAGGAGGAGGGCGGTCGTCACACGCCGTTCTTCAAGGGCTATCGGCCGCAGTTTTATTTCCGCACGACGGACGTGACGGGTGCGGTGGAGCTGCCTGCAGGCGTTGAGATGGTGATGCCTGGGGACAACATCAAGATGACGGTGGAGCTGATTGCGCCGATTGCGATGGAGGACGGGCTGCGTTTTGCGATCCGCGAGGGCGGCAGGACGGTCGGCGCGGGCGTCGTCTCGAAGATTCTGAAGTAATTTGAGGAGAGAGCGGTTGGCGGTTAGCGGTTGGCGGTTAGTCGGAACAGGGGCAGTGCTCCGTTCTGGACCAACCGATAACCGCTAACCGCTAACCGCCTCGATACAACTATGGCTACCAACCAAAACATCCGCATCCGACTCAAAGCGTTCGATCACCGCTTGATCGACAACTCTGCCCGAGAGATCGTGGAGACGGCCAAGCGCACCGGCGCGACCGTACGCGGTCCCGTGCCGCTGCCGACCAAGATGGAGCGCTTCACGTTGTTGATCTCGCCGCACGCCGACAAGGACGCGCGCGATCAGTACGAGATCCGCACCCACAAGCGCCTGATGGACATACTGAACCCCACGGACAAGACCGTCGACGCCCTCATGAAGCTGGAGCTGCCCGCGGGTGTGGACGTGCAGATCAAGTTGAACTGATGAAGTGACTGCTCGCTTGGCTGGTCGCGAGCCTGCAGCGTTCGGCAGGGAGGCGAACAAGTCCGGGCGGTCACGAGGCAGGCGGCGGGCTCTGACAAAGTCACCAATCTCGGAAGCCGCCACTGTCTTGCGCTTGCAAAGCGCGATGACCTGACTATAATTCGCGCCTCCTTTGCGCCGAGGTCTGGCCCTGACGGGGTACCGCTCGAGCGGCGTAACCGTTGATCCGGTTGGCCTCTCCTTCGGAAGACTTCCCGGCGTCCGACCCGCTCCGGCGGTGGAAGACGTCCAGCTTTCGGCGTCGCCCGGTTTTGCAGCGCCATGCGGCGCCGGGCTCCGCAGAGCGCGGACGCCCCGCAGGGGCGCGAACGCCAGACGATTTTGCGTGATTGCCGCAGCGGCCAATCGAAGCCGGTGCGTCGTAAGTGAACAAGAGGACATGCGATGAGCGCTGCCAAGACCCTGGGTCTGGTCGGCCGTAAGGCCGGTATGACGCGCATCTTCAACGATGCGGGTGAGAGCGTGCCGGTGACCGTCATCGAGGCGCTGCCGAACCGGATTACCCAGGTTCGCACGCCCGAAGTCGACGGCTACCGGGCCGTGCAGGTGGCTTATGGCGAGCGCAAGACGTCGCGTCTGAACAAGGCGCAGGTTGGCCACTACGCCAAGGTGAAGGTCGCTCCCGGCGAGCGACTGGTGGAATTCCGCCTTTCGGACGGACAGGGCGAGGACTTGCAGGCGGGCGGCGAGGTCAAGGTCGACCTGTTCAGCGCCGGGCAGGTCGTGGACGTCACCGGAACCACTATCGGCAAGGGCTACGCTGGCGTCATGAAACGCCACAATTTCGGCGGCCTGCCAGCCTCGCACGGCGTTTCCGTTTCGCACCGCTCGCCGGGCTCCATCGGTCAGCGTCAGACGCCGGGCCGGGTGTTTCCGGGCAAGCGAATGTCCGGTCACATGGGTGTGCAACGACGCACCATCGAGAATCTCCAGGTGGTGCGTGTCGATTCCGAGCGCAATCTGCTCCTGATTCGGGGCGCTGTGCCGGGCGCGCCGGGCGGCCAGGTGATCGTGCGACCCTCCTTGAAGGCGGCGGCCAAGGCCGCCAAGGCGGCGAAGAACGCTGCGTCGCAGAAGAAGTAAGAGTACAGCGCCATGAAACTCAAGCTCATCAGTCAGGGCGCGCAGCCGCAGGACGTCGAGGCGTCCGACGCAACGTTCGCCCGCGAGTACAACGAGTCCCTGGTTCATCAGGTGGTTGTGGCCTACATGGCCGCAGGTCGCGCCGGCACGAAGGCGCAGAAAACCAAGGCGGAGGTTCGCGGCGGCGGCTCCAAGCCGTGGCGGCAGAAGGGCACGGGCTCGGCTCGCGCCGGCTCCTCGCGCAGCCCGATCTGGGTCGGCGGCGGGCGCGCTTTCGCGGCCAAGCCGCGCGATTTCGCGCAGAAGGTCAACCGCAAAATGTACCGCGGCGCAATGCAGGCGATGCTCTCGGAGCTCGCCCGTCAGGAGCGACTGGCTGTCGTAGACGCCATTGATCTCGAGGCTCCCAAGACGAAGCTGCTGGTGCAGAAGCTGAAGGAGCTGGAACTCGACGGCAAGGTGCTGGTGCTCACCGAGGCCTATGACGAGAGGCTGGAGCTTGCTTCGCGCAACCTGCCGTATGTGAACGTGCTGCCGGTGAGCGCCCTGGATCCGCTGAGCCTGGCCCGCCACGACAAGGTGGTGGCGACGGTCGGTGCGGTGCGTCTGCTCGAGGAGAGACTGGCATGAGTCGGGAAAAACTGATGAACGTGCTGCTTGCGCCGCACGTTTCCGAGAAGAGCGCACGGGTCGCCGAAGGCGCGAACCAGTTCGTCTTCCGTGTGCGCCGCGACGCGACCAAGCCGGACGTGAAGGCGGCTGTCGAACTGATGTTCGAGGTTAAGGTGGCCGACGTGAACATCGTCAACACGGCTGGCAAGCGCAAGCGCTTCGGTCAGCGGTTTGGTCGCCGGCAGGATTTCAAGAAGGCGTACGTGCGCCTCGCTCCGGGACAGAGCATCGACTTCACGGGCGCGCAAGCCTGATGCACGCGTAAGGACCAGTTATCATGGCGTTGATCAAGTCGAAACCCACTTCGCCCGGCCGCCGCTTCCAGGTGAAGATCTCCCGCGCTCACCTGCACAAGGGCGGCCCGGAGTCTTCGCTCGTCGCGCCCAAGCACTCGACCGGCGCGCGCAACCACGCAGGGCGGCAAACCGTTCGTCATCAGGGCGGTGGGCACAAGCAGAAGTACCGCATCGTCGACTTCGTGCGCGATAAGGACGGCGTAGCGGGTAAGGTGGAGCGCATCGAATACGATCCGAACCGCACAGCGCACCTTGCGCTCGTTTTATACGCCGACGGTGAACGCCGCTACATCATTGCTCCCAAGGGCGTGAGCGCTGGCGATGCTGTGATGTCGGGGCCAGAGGCGCCCATCAAGCCCGGCAACAGCATGCAGCTGCGGCATATTCCAATTGGTACGACGATCCACTGCGTGGAGCTCAAGCCGGGCAAGGGCGCGCAGCTTGCTCGCAGCGCCGGCGGATCGGCGCAGCTCGCCGCGCGAGAGGGCATGTACGCGACGATCCGACTGCGCTCGAGCGAGATGCGCAAGATTCACGTCGATTGCCGCGCCACCATCGGCGAGGTGGGCAATGGCGAGCACAGCCTGCGCAGCTACGGCAAGGCGGGCGCGATCCGCTGGCGCGGCGTACGTCCCACGGTGCGCGGCGTGGTGATGAATCCGGTCGATCACCCGCACGGCGGCGGCGAGGGCAAGTCTGGACAGGGCAACCCGCACCCAGTGAGCCCGTGGGGCTGGAATACCAAGGGCAAGAAGACCCGCCGCAACAAGCGCACCGCGAGCATGATCGTTCGGCGCCGCACTTAATCGAGGAATGCACAGTGGCTCGTTCCGTTAAAAAGGGTCCGTTCGTCGATCTGCACCTGGCGAAGAAGGTGCGCATCGCGTCCGAGAAGAACGACCGCCGTCCGATCAAGACCTGGTCGCGGCGCTCGATGATTCTGCCGGATATGGTAGGGCTGACGATCGCCGTTCATAACGGCCGACAGCACGTGCCCGTGCTGGTGTCGGAGAACATGGTCGGCCACAAGCTTGGCGAATTCGCGCCTACGCGCACGTTCAAGGCGCATTCGGGCGACAAGAAGGCCGGGGGCTGATCATGCAGGTTGCAGCAAAACTGAAGTACGCGCGCATCTCGCCGCAGAAGTGTCGCCTCGTTGCGGACATGGTGCGCGGCAAGCCGGTTGGGCTCGCCCTTAATACGCTGCGCTTCACGCCCAAGAAGGGCGCCAAGCTGGTGCGCAAGGTGCTCGAGTCGGCGATCGCCAATGCCGAGAACAATCTGAGCGCGGACGTCGACGAGCTGAAGGTGCAGGCGATCACGGTGGACGCTGCGCCGGTGCTGAAGCGCTTCCAGGCCCGGGCCAAGGGGCGCGGCGCCCGCATTTGGAAGCGCAACAGTCATATCGTGGTGACCGTGGGCGACGGCAAGGGCGACTGAATCTACGGATCTGCGGCGCAGGGGACGCCCCCGAGCCGCGACCCGCACAAAGGTAGCGAGTAGTCATGGGTCAGAAAGTCAATCCAGTCGGGATCCGCCTCGGCATCACGCGCGAGTGGACGTCGAAGTGGTATGCCTCGACGAAAAACTTTCCCGGGCACGTGCACACGGATTTCGTCGTGCGAGAGTTTCTGAAGAAGAAGCTGTCGGACGCCTCGGTAAGCCGCATTCATATCGAGCGCGCCGCACGCAAGGTGAACATCACTATTCACACTGCGCGACCCGGCATCGTGATCGGCAAGAAGGGCGAGGACATCGAAAAGCTGCGCGGCCAGGTCGCGAAGATGATGAAGATGCCGCAGACCGATGTGCGCATCAACATCGCCGAAATTCGCAAGCCGGAGCTCGATGCACAACTGGTCGCGGATGGCATCGCGCAGCAGCTCGAGCGCCGCGTCATGTTCCGTCGCGCCATGAAGCGGGCCGTGACGAATACGATGCGCATCGGCGCGCTGGGCGTGAAGATTCGGGTTTCGGGACGCCTGAACGGCGCCGAGATCGCGCGGACCGAGAGCTATCGCGAAGGACGCGTGCCGCTGCACACGTTCCGTGCGGATATCGACTACGGTCTGGGCGAGGCGAAAACCACGTACGGGATCATCGGCGTGAAGGTTTGGATCTTCAAGGGTGAAGTGTTCAACCAGCCGGAGCCCAGCGCCAGCGCCGAGTCGGGTGAAGCCCAGGCAACGCAAACCGGGGAGGCTTCCGCCTGAGGGCGGGGAGCGAAGCCGCAGGCCAGCGACCAGAGTAGACGACCATGCTGCAACCCAAACGCACCAAATACCGCAAGCAGTTCAAGGGGCGCAATGCGGGACTCGCCCAGAGCGGCAACTACGTCGCCTTCGGCGAGTACGGCCTGAAGGCGACCAGCCGGGCGCGCATGACGGCTCGCGAACTCGAGGCGGCGCGCCGCGCCATGACGCGCTATGTCAAGCGCGGCGGCCAGGTGTGGGTCCGTGTGTTCCCGGACACCCCGATCACCAAGAAGCCTCTCGAGGTGCGCATGGGAAGCGGCAAGGGCAACGTCGAGTACTACATCGCCAGGATCAAGCCCGGCAAGGTGCTATTCGAGATGGAGGGTGTGACCGAGCAAGTGGCGCGCGAGGCTTTCCGGCTGGCGGCCTCGAAGTTGTCGGTGGACACCCAGTTCGTAACGCGACAGGTTCGGGCAGGTTAACGCGATGAGCGCGAAAGAATTGCGACAGAAGACGGCCGCAGATCTGCAGAAGGAACTGCTCGATCTGCGCCGGGAACAGTTCAACCTGCGTATGGCGTTGGCGGCGGGTCAATCGGCCAAGCCGGATCAGTTCACCAAGGTGCGCCGCAGCATCGCGCGCGTAAAGACCGTGATGGGCGAGCAGCGCCGCGCTGCGCAGGCGCAGCAGAAGAAGTAGGCGGGCAATCATGAGCAAGGCAACGAAGGGCAATGCCGGAACGCAGCAGGACGGTGCGACCGGGCGCACGCGTACGCTGACCGGCAAGGTGCTGAGCGCGAAAATGCAGAAGACCATCACGGTCGCCGTGGAGCGCTACGTGCCGCATCCCACTTATGGGAAGTACCAGCGCCGCACGACCAAGCTGCTGGCGCACGATGAGAACGGCGAATGCCGTGAGGGCGACCTGGTGGCGATTGAGGAGTGCCGCCCGCTGTCGCGCCATAAGAGCTGGCGCCTTGTGAAGGTCGTCAGCCGCGCCACCCAGGCTGGGGAGACTGTCCGATGATCCAGATGCGCACTTTGTTGAACGCCGCCGACAATAGCGGCGCCCGCAGTCTGATGTGCATCAAGGTGCTGGGCGGCTCCAAGCGCCGCTACGCCACCGTGGGCGACGTGATCAAAGTCAGTATTCGTGACGCCATTCCGCGCGGCAAGGTGAAAAAGGGCGAGGTGTACGACGCCGTCGTGGTGCGCACCAAGTTCGGCGTGCGGCGCGCGGACGGTTCGCTGATCCGCTTCGACGGCAACGCGGCGGTGCTGCTGACCAACAAGCTCGAGCCGATCGGTACGCGCATTTTCGGACCGGTGACGCGCGAGCTGCGCACGGCGCAGTTCATGAAGATCATTTCTCTGGCGCCTGAAGTGCTATGAACAAGATTCGCAAGGGTGACGAAGTCGTCGTGATCGCCGGCAGCGACAAGGGTCGTCGCGGTACGGTGATCAAGACGCTCAAGGGCAAAGTGCTCGTCGAGAACGTCAACATGGTCAAACGGCACACCCGCCCCAATCCGCAACGCCAGATTCAGGGCGGCATCATCGAGAAGGAAGCGCCGATCGCGATCTCGAACGTGATGCTCTGGAATCCGGTGGCGAAGAAGGGCGATCGCGTGGGTTTCCGCACGCTCGCCGACGGCCGCAAGGTGCGCTTCTTCAAGTCGAACAAGGAAGTCGTTGACGCTTGAAGGTGAGGACAATGGCAAGACTGCAACAGTTGTATCGCGAGAAGATCGTTCCCGAGCTGCAGAAATCGCTCGGGCTCGAGAACGTCATGCAGGTCCCGCGCATCACCAAGATCACGGTGAACATGGGCGTGGGCGAGGCGGTGGCCGACAAGAAGATCATGGACAACGCCGTGGCCGACCTCACCAAGATCACGGGGCAGAAGCCGCTCGTGACGCGCGCGCGCAAGTCGGTGGCGACCTTCAAGGTGCGCGACGGCTTGCCGATTGGCGCCAAGGTGACGCTGCGTGGCGCGCGTATGTACGAGTTTCTCGACCGCCTCGTGAATATCGCAATGCCGCGCATCCGCGACTTCCGCGGCGTGGGCGCACGCTCGTTCGATGGGCGCGGGAATTACAACTTCGGCGTCAAGGAACAGATCATCTTTCCGGAGATCGCCTACGACCAGATTGATGCGATCCGAGGCATGGACATCACGATTACGACGACGGCGCAGGACGACGACGCAGGTCGGGCGCTGCTCGAGGCATTCAGTTTCCCGTTCCGCAAGTAGCGGATACGAACGACTCACGACACGACAGACGTAAGGCGAGGCTATGGCCAAGACATCGATGGTCAACCGCGAGGAGAAGCGTGCAAAGCTGGTGAAGCGTTATGCGGCGAAGCGCGCTCGTCTGAAAGAGATTATTCGCAAGCCGACGACCAGCCCGGCGGAGCGCGAGGCGGCGCAGGCCCAACTGCAGGCTCTGCCCCGCGATTCGAGCAAGATCCGTCTGCGCAATCGTTGCCAAATCACGGGCCGCCCGCGCGGCTACTATCGCAAGTTCGGCCTCGGCCGCACCAAGCTGCGCGAGGCGACCATGCGGGGAGAAATCCCGGGCCTCGGAAAGGCCAGCTGGTAACAGCTGGAACCACTGGAGCACGACATGAGCATGACGGATCCGATCGCGGACTTCCTGACTCGCATTCGCAACGGCCAGTCTTCGGGCAAGCCCGAAATCAATGCGCCGGCTTCCAAGGTGAAGGTTGCGATCGCGAAGGTTCTGAAGGACGAAGGCTATATCGAGGACTTCTCCGCGCAAGTGCGCGACGGCAAGCCCACGCTCGCCGTGCAGTTGAAGTACTTCCAGGGGCGACCGGTCATAGACCGAATCGAGCGCGTCAGCCGCCCTGGCCTCAGGGTCTACAAGGGTAAGGATGAGCTGCCTTCGATTCTCGGCGGGCTGGGCGTCGCCATCGTGTCGACGTCGAAGGGCGTCATGACGGATCGCCAGGCGCGCGCGTCCGGCCATGGCGGCGAAGTCATCTGCATCGTTTCTTGATGAGAAGTGAATAGTGATCAGCGACTGATGAACGGTTCAGGCCGTCGACCATGTAGGCCGCTCCGCCAGTCACGATTCACGAGCCACTAGTCACTTTGGAGCAAGTATGTCTCGAGTAGCCAAACAGCCAGTGCCGCTTCCGCAGGGCGTCACGGCCACCATCAGTGCAACTGAGGTCACAGTGAAGGGCGGCAAGGGCGTGATGACGCTGCCGCTCAACAGCCGACACGTGCGGGTGGTGCAGGATGCGGACGCGCTCAAGGTCGAGAAGGCGACCCTGGGTCGTGAGGCGAATATGCTGGCCGGAACGGTGCGCGCGCACCTGGCGAATATCGTGCACGGCGTCAGCAAGGGGTACGAGCGCAAGCTCGAGCTCGTGGGCGTCGGTTACCGTGCGCAGGCGCAAGGCAAGAACCTGAATCTGACGCTTGGTTTCTCGCATCCGGTCACATACGTCGCGCCGGAGGGTGTGACCATCGAGACGCCGAGCCAGACCGAGATCCTGGTGAAGGGCTTCGACGTACAGAAGGTCGGACAGGTGGCCGCCGACATCCGCGCGTTCCGCCCGCCGGAGCCGTACAAGGGCAAAGGTGTGCGTTACGCCGGCGAAAAGATTGAACTGAAGGAAGCGAAGAAGAAGTGATGAAGCCGGAAGTGACTGGCGATTTCCGCCTGGTGGATGGGACGAACCTCGCCGCCGGCGCGTGCAGCCAGTCACGAGTCAACATTCACTAGTCACTTCATAGAGTAAGCCATTCATGAACAAGAACGCCCAGCGCTTGCGTAGAGCCTTGCGCACTCGCGCCAAGATCCGCGAGCTGAAGGTCCTGCGGCTGTCGGTGCACCGGACTCCGCGGCACATTTATGCACAGATTTTCGATCCGCAGTCGAGGGTGCTCGCCGCCGCCTCCACGCTGCAAAAAGACCTGCGCGAAGGACTGAGCGGCTCGACCGGCAACATCGCCGCCGCGGCGGCCGTAGGTAAGGCGATTGCAGAGAAGGCGAAGGCCGCCGGCATCACCCGCGTCGCTTTCGACCGCTCGGGGTTCAAGTTCCACGGACGCGTAAAGGCCTTGGCGGACGCCGCGCGGGAAAATGGGCTGGAGTTTTGATCGATCACGGGATGCGCAGAGCGGACGCGCCAGTCACGAGCCGCTCTCGTTCGAGGAAACATAATGGCCAGAGTTGAAAAATCTGCTGCGGGCGACGAGTACATCGAGAAGCTCGTGGCCGTGAATCGCGTCGCGAAAGTGGTCAAGGGCGGCCGACAGTTCGGTTTCACCGCGCTGACCGTCGTGGGCGACGGGCGCGGCAAGGTCGGCTTCGGATACGGCAAGGCGCGCGAAGTGCCAGTCGCCATCCAGAAGGCGATGCAGGCGGCGCGTAAGAATCTGGCCACCGTCGCGCTGAAGAACTCGACGCTCCATTACGCGGTGCGAGGCGACCATGGGGCCACGCGCGTGTACATGCAGCCTGCCGCGGATGGTACGGGCTTGATCGCTGGCGGCAGCATGCGCGCCGTGTTCGAGTGCGCCGGCGTGCGCAACGTGCTCGCCAAGAGCTACGGCTCGCGCAACCCCATTAACGTGGTGCGTGCGACCATGAAAGCGCTCACCAGCATCCAGTCGCCGGATGAGATCGCCGCGAAGCGCGGCAAGAGCGTTGAGGAAATCCTCGGTTGAACCTCGGGGCAACAGCCATGAGCAACGCGCAAGGCAAGAATCTTAAGGTGACGCTCGTCCGGAGCGTCAATGGGCAGCTCAAGAGCCATCGCGCCACGGTGCGTGGGCTGGGCCTGCGCCGCATCCGCGACTCGCGGATCGTGGCCGACACCCCGGAGATCCGTGGGATGATTCGCGCATCGGGACACCTGCTGCGCGTGGAAGAAGTCTGAGCGACGGCGGAGTTCAATCTCAGCGTCGTTCCATGAAGGGCAGCCAAGTCATGAAGCTCAATACGATCTCCCCCGCCCCTGGCAGCAAGAAGCCTCGTCTGCGTGTGGGCCGCGGCGCCTCCGCCGGGCAGGGCAAGACCTGCGGACGGGGCGTCAAGGGGCAGCGCGCTCGCAAGGGCGGCTACCACAAGGTGGGGTTCGAAGGCGGTCAGATGCCGCTGCAGCGGCGCCTGCCGAAGGTCGGCTTCCGCTCGAAGGCGGCGCCGGCAGTGGCGGAAGTGCGGCTTTCGGAGCTCGCAAAGGTGTCCGGCGACCTCATTGACTTGGCTTCGCTCAAGACGGCTAATCTGGTGCACGCGCAGGCCCTGCGGGCCCGCATCGTGTTGTCCGGAGAGATCTCACGCGCCGTGACGGTCAAGGGCGTGCACGTCACCAAGGGCGCGCGCACGGCCATCGAGGCCGCCGGCGGCAAGATCGAAGCGGCCTGAGCGGCCAGCAACGGCTCAACTCCGCACGCTCCCGAGTCAGGAACCGAACAGTTTGGCCACCAAATCAGCCAACGCCGCGACGCTCTCCGCGTTCGGGGAGATGACCCGCTTCGCAGAGTTGCGCCAGCGGCTGTTCTTCCTGCTGGGCGCGTTGGTCGTGTACCGGATCGGCACCTTCATTCCGGCCCCGGGCATCGATCCGGTGGCGCTGGCGCGCTTCTTCGACGCGCAGCAGGGCACGATCCTGGACATTTTCAACATGTTCTCGGGCGGCGCGCTCGAACGGCTGTCAATCTTCGCGCTCGGCGTCATGCCCTACATTTCCGCCTCGATCATCATTCAGATGATGGCGGTGGTCGTGCCGAGTCTGGCTGCGATCAAGAAGGAGGGCGAATCCGGTCGGCGCAAACTGACCCAGTACACACGTTACGGTACGGTGCTGCTGGCGGCGGTGCAGGGCGCGTCCGCGGCCATCGCGTTCCAGAATCAGGGCGTGGTGATCGCGCCGGGGGCGCAGTTCGTCTTCGTGGCCACGGTGACGCTGATCGCCGGAACAATGTTCTTGATGTGGCTCGGCGAGCAGATCACCGAGCGCGGCCTGGGCAACGGCATCTCGATGATCATTCTCGCGGGCATCGTCGCGGGGCTGCCCTCGGCCATAGGCGGCATGCTCGAGCTGGTGCGCACGGGCGAGATCGGACCCGCCGTGGCGCTGATCATGTTCGCGATGGTGATCGTGGTGACCGCGTTCGTGGTGTTCGTCGAGCGCGGCCAGCGGCGCATCCAGGTGAACTACGCCAAGCGCCAGCAAGGCCGCCGGATGTATGCCGGGCAGAGCACCCACCTGCCGTTCAAGCTGAACATGTCCGGCGTGATCCCGCCGATCTTCGCCTCGAGCCTGTTGCTGTTCCCGGCGACTATCGCGAGTTGGTCCGGCGCCTCCGGCGGCATGAGCTGGTTGCAGAACCTGTCGGCCGCCATGACCCCAGGCCAGCCCGCGCACATGGTTCTGTACGGCGGCTTGATCATCTTCTTCTGCTTCTTCTACACCGCGCTGGTGTTCAACTCGCGCGACACGGCGGAGAACCTGAAGAAGTCCGGCGCATTCATTCCTGGCATTCGCCCGGGCCAGCAGACCGCCGACTACATCGACAAGGTGCTCACGCGCCTGACCGTCTGGGGCGCCATGTACGTGACTCTGGTGTGCTTGTTGCCGGAGTTCCTGATCTCGCGTTTCAGTGTGCCGTTCTACTTCGGCGGCACTTCGCTCCTGATCATCGTGGTCGTGATCATGGACTTCCAGGCGCAGGTGGCGGCCCATCTGATGTCGCACCAGTACGAAGGGCTGATGAAGAAGGCCAATCTGCGCGGTTATGGCCGGCCGGGTCAGACGTGACGGGCCACAGATGATTGGAGAACGGTTATGAAGGTTCGCGCCTCAGTCAAGAAGATCTGTAAGAACTGCAAGATCGTCCGCCGCCGCAGGATCGTGTACGTGATCTGCTCCGATGCGCGGCACAAGCAGCGCCAGGGTTGAGGCGGACGGCTGCGGCGTCCGGCGATCACGCACGGCGTTGCTGTACGCGCAGGCTTTAAGGCGTTGAGTTACTGGGTATTTTGGTTTAAAGTTCCGCGCTTTTCGTCGCGGGGAGAGTAGCTACGATGGCCCGCATCGCCGGTATCAATATACCGATGAACAAACACGTGTGGGTGGGGCTCACCCACATTTACGGCGTCGGCAGGACGCAGGCGCAGCTGGCCTGCGCCGGTGCGGGCGTCAAACCCGAGACGCTGGTCAAGGACCTTACGGACGCCGAAGTTGCGGCATTGCGCACCCAGATCGGCAAGCTGACGGTCGAGGGTGACCTGCGTCGCGAAGTCTCCATGAATATCAAGCGCTTGATGGACCTGGGCTGTTACCGGGGCATCCGCCACCGCCGCGGGCTGCCGCTGCGTGGACAGCGCACCCGCACGAACGCGCGCACCCGCAAGGGCCCGCGCAAGGCGGCCGTCAAGATGAACGCGCCTCCGGGCAGGTAAAACGCTGTGACCGATCATCAGCGAGTCGTGATCGATCGGAGCAGGGCGTCGAACAGTTGGAAACGGGCTTTCGGCCGGCGCGGGCTCGCCGACCGCCAGTCACTTCAGAGGATATATGGCTGAGCAGAAACAGGGTCAGGGCGCAAAGGGCGGCCGCAAGAAGGTCAAGAAGCACGTGACCGACGCGATCGCGCATGTGCACGCCTCGTTCAACAACACGATCATCACGATCACCGACCGCCAGGGCAACGCACTGTCATGGGCGACATCGGGCGGCTGCGGGTTCCGCGGTTCGCGCAAGAGCACGCCGTTTGCGGCGCAGGTCGCCGCCGAGAAGGCGGGCACGGCCGCTCAGGAGCACGGCGTGAAGATGGTCGAGGTCCGGGTGAAGGGGCCGGGACCGGGGCGCGAGTCCGCCGTGCGTGCGCTGAACGCCTGCGGGCTGAAGATCACCAATATTTCCGACGTGACGCCGATTCCGCACAACGGCTGCCGCCCGCCGAAGAAGCGCCGCGTCTGATTTGCTCATTGAGTGCGCCCGCTCGTAAGCGGCGGGGCGAGGAAGATTCATGGCTCGTTATCTAGGTCCCAAGTGCAAGCTGTCGCGCCGCGAGGGCACGGACTTGTTCCTGAAGAGCGGCGTCAAGTCGCTCGAGTCGAAGTGCAAGCTTGAAGTTCCGCCGGGCGGCGTGAAAGGCGAGCGTCGCAGCCGTCTCTCCGACTACGGGCTGCAGCTGCGAGAGAAGCAGAAACTGCGCCGCATGTACGGGGTGCTGGAACGTCAGTTCCACAACTACTACGTGAAGGCCTCCGGTCGGCCCGGCGCCACGGGCTCCAATCTGCTGCAGATGCTGGAAGGGCGCCTGGACAACGTCGTATATCGCATGGGCTTCGGGGCGACCCGCAACGAGGCGCGTCAGCTCGTGGGCCACAAGGCCATCACGGTGAACGGCGAGGTCGTGAGCATTCCCTCGTATCAATGCAAGGCCGGCGACGTGATCGCCGTGCGCGAGAAGGCGCAGAAGCAGCTGCGTATTCAGGCGGCGCTGCAAATCAAGGCGCAAGTCGGCTTTCCGGCCTGGGTCGAAGTGGACGAGAAGAAGTTCACGGGTACGTTCAAGCAGCTGCCGGATCGCGAGGAGATTCTGCCGGACATCAACGAGAACCTCGTCGTCGAGTTGTATTCGAAGTAATCGATTTTTCTTGCCGATCACACGCCGACGCGCCCTATAGGCGCGTCGGCGTGTGATCGGTTCACAAGCAGGTGAATGGTCCATGCAGGCATCCGTTGGCGAATTCCTGAAGCCGCGCGTCGTCAAAGTCACTCCCACCTCGGCGCGCCAAGCCAAGGTGGTGATTGAGCCGTTCGAACGGGGCTTCGGCCACACACTTGGCAATGCGTTGCGCCGCGTGCTGTTGTCCTCCATGCCGGGCTGTGCGATCACCGAGGCGGAGATCGACGGCGTGTTGCACGAGTACACCAGCATCGAGGGCGTGCAGGAAGACGTGGTCGACATCCTGCTCAACCTCAAGCAGGTGGCGATCCGTCTGAACGCGCGTGAGGAGACTGAGCTCAGACTGCACAAGAAGGGTCCGGGGCCGGTGACTGCGGGCGATATTCAGCTCGATCACGACGTCGAAGTGCTGAACAGCGACCTGGTCATCGCCAACCTGACCAAGGCCGGCGAGCTCAACATGACGCTCAAGGTCGAGCGGGGCCGCGGCTATCGTCCGGCGGTGCAGCGGGCCACCTTCGAGGAGTCGAGCGGTCCGATCGGGCGTCTGCAGCTCGACGCTTCGTTCAGTCCCATTCGCCGCGTCACGTACACGGTGGAAAGCGCGCGTGTCGAGCAGCGTACGAACCTCGACAAGCTGATTCTCGATATCGAGACCAATGGCACGATCGACGCCGAAGAGGCTATTCGCCGGGCAGGTTCGATACTGAAGGACCAGCTCTCAGTGTTCGTCGATCTGCAGGGCCAGGACGAAGGCGCCGCCAAGGCGTCCGAGCAGCAGTTCGATCCGATCCTGCTGCGTCCGGTCGACGAACTGGAACTCACTGTGCGCAGCGCGAACTGCCTCAAGGCGGAGAATATCCATTACATCGGCGATCTCGTGCAGCGCACCGAAGTGGAGCTGTTGCGCACGCCGAACCTCGGCAAGAAGTCGCTCACCGAGATCAAGGAAGTGCTCGAGAGCCATGGCTTGTCGCTCGGCATGCGCCTGGACAACTGGCCGCCGGTCAGTCTCAAGCGCGACGACGATCGGGACATCATTTGACATGAAGTGACTGGTGACTGATCACTCGTGACCGGTCGGGGGCCGCAGCCACGTTCGGAGGCTGCGGCGCTGTTCGGCGGCTCACGACGATCACGCACACCAGCCGCTTCTTCCGAGTCACCAGTTGCTAGTCACTAGTCACTAAAACAATGCGTCATCAACTTTCCGGCCGGCAGCTCAGCCGCAACGCACCGCATCGCGCCGCCATGCTCCGCAACATGGCCGCTTCGCTCCTGCGCCACGAGACGATCCGCACTACGGTGCCGAAGGCCAAGGAACTGCGACGCGTCGTCGAGCCTCTGATTACGCTCGGCAAGGACGACAGCGACGCCAACCGCCGCCGCGCGTTCGCGCAGCTGCGAGATGCAGAAGTGGTGGTGAAACTGTTCGAGACGCTGGGTCCGCGCTTCAAGGCGCGTCCGGGCGGCTATACGCGCATTCTGCGGATGGATGCGCGTGCGGGCGACGCGGCGCCGATGGCCCTCATGCAGCTTCTCGATCAGCCGGAGGCTGAAGCAGTCGAGGCGGACGCCGCATCTGAGGAGCCGGCCTCCAAGGCCGGGCGCAAGAAGAAGGCCGTCCGTAGGACCTTGAAGAAGAAGTCCACCAAGACCGCCGAGGAGCGCGCGGCCAAGAAGGCCAAGGCCGAACAGAAGGCGCAGGCCAAGGCCGCCAAGAGCGAGGCCAGAACTCAGAAGAAGGCCGCCGCGCCGAAGAAGAAGGCGTCGAGCGCAGCCGCCAAGTCGAGCGCCGCCGCCAAGAAAAAGAAGACTTCGAAGTCGAAGAAGTAACGGGCGAGCGGCGTAACCCTGCCCGTCGAGCCTGTCCGCTAGTACGTTGCGCGTCGCTGCGCCCCGCGAAAACGGGGCGCGCTGACGGCGTCCGTACGTCGTCCGAAGCAGCCGCTGTGGTCTGCTAGCGCGCGCCGGAATCCGGCGCCTCCAGCCCCTTGGTATAAAGAACGCGTCCCTGCGGAGTCACCAGGATCGCGTCCACGTCATCGAGGCGATTGTAGATTTCCAGCGCCGGCTCTGGCCCCAGCACGAAGGCCGTCTTGGACAGACCGTCGGTCTGCGTGGCGGTCGGGCCGATGATGGTTGCGCTACGCACCTTGCTTGCGGCGCGGCCGGTATGCGGGTCGAGAATGTGGTGATGCCGCACGCCCCCTTCGTCGAAATAGCGCTCATAGTCGCCGGAGGTGGAGAGAGCTGCGTCTTCCAGCGGAATACGCGCGATCACTTCCTCCTTGCGATCCGGGTGGCGAATGCCGACCACCCAGGGCTTGCCGAAGCGATCGCCGATGATTCTGCTGTCGCCGCCCGCTGTGACGAGCGCCCGCTCGACGCCGCGGGCCTGCAGTGCGGCGATCGCCCGATCGACGGCGTGCCCCTTGCCGATCCCGCCCAGATCGACGCGCACGCCGGGGCGTGCGTAGCGCACGGTCCGATCTGCGGGGTTCAGCAGCACATGCCTGTAATCGATCCCCGGCAGGGCCGCCCGAAGCGTCTCGTCGTCCGGGCGCACGCCGCGCCGGTAGTCGTATAGGTAGCCCACGCTCGCGTAGGTGACGTCGAATGCGCCGTTCGTGATGCGGGAGTAATGCAGGGACTCGGCGAGCAGATCGAACAGTTCCTGCGAAACTCTCACGGGCTGCGTCGCCGCGAGCTGGTTCAGGAGCGACAGCTCGCTGTCAGCCTTGTAGGTGCTCATCGCCGCATCGATGCGGCGCATCTCCTGCAGAGCGGCGTCGATCGCCGCCTGGCCGGCTTCCGGGCTGTCGGCCCACAACTCGACCACAATGCGCGTGCCCATGACGCCGTCTTCCACGCGCTCGAACCATTCGGCATGGGCGGCGCAAGCGGCGCAGAGCAGAGCGCTCAGAAAGAAGAGGAAGCGGGTCACGCCGCCATGTTATCCCTGGCTCGTGAGCGCACAAAATAAGGCGGGAGCGGCTGGCTCATGCGACCCGGGATATGAAGAAGGCGGCTCGGTCGCCCGAGCCGCCTCATCGCTACTGCCTGGATCAATCGATCAGAATCTGAAGCGCGCCGTAAGCCCATAGGTGCGCGGGGCGCCGAGGAAGGCGTCGACCGTGCCGGTCTGCAGCGTCGCATCGAAGGCCACCTGGTAGTACTCCTCGTCCGTGAGGTTCTGCGCCCAGGCTTCGATCATCCAGCCGCCATTCTCAGCGCCCAGACCGATACGTGCGTTCACTAGCGTGAACGCATCCTGCATCTTGAGCGGATCGAGGTTCGATCCCGTGTTGTACTTCGACGTGTACTTCGCGCCGATGTTGGAGCGGAACAGCAGGTTGGCGCCGACCGGTTGCTCGAACGTCGCCGACAGGCTCCCCGACCACTTGGGTGCGAATGACAGACGATCGTTGTTGCGCACCGGGGAGAAGAATGCGGCCGCGGCGCCGAACTCCTCGATCTCGGTTTGCGCATAGGTCACGCCGCCTTGCAGCGTGAGCTGCCTGAGCGGAGTGTTCCACACCAAGTCGACGTCGACGCCCTGCGAGGTGACCTGCGGGAGCGAGGTCACGACGAACTGGATGCCGGTGAAAGTATTGAGTTGGAAGTCCTCGTAATCCTGGTAGAACACCGCAGCGTTCAGCAGCAGCGTGTTGTCCAGCCAGTCCGTCTTCATGCCGATCTCATAGGAGTCCACCAGCTCCTTGTGGAAACGGGTGTCGGTGTCGGCCTGGATCGGGCCCGCAGGATCGAAGGGATTGTTCCCCAGATTGTTGTTGGTGCGTTCGCGATCGAGATTGAATCCGCCTGCTTTGTAGCCGCGCGCGTACGAGGCATAGGCCATCACGTCTTCAGTGAAGCGGTAAGCGAGCTTGACGGTGCCGCTCCACTCGCTTTCGTCGATGGACTGCGAGGTGCGCACATCGTTGAACAATGGATCGGCGAACGTTGCGCAGCCAATCCCGTAGATCGCCTGCAGCGCCTGGGGGGTCATCAGCGGATTCGTTGCGATGCTGAGGAAATTGGCGCGCAGCGCCTGACAGCCCTGACCGCCATGTTCGTTGAAATACCGTGAGTCCAGGTCCTTTGATTCATCCGTGTAACGCAGGCCGAGGGTCAGCTCCAGTGCGTCGGTGAGCCGCAGGCTGTTGTTGGTGAACAGCGCCCACGATTTCGAGTCCTGCTGGTATACGTCCCGTGTTCCCTGGCCGCCCGGATAGGGCTGCAGATTGCCGGTCAGGCCGATGATCGCCAGCGGATTGCCCAGCAACCGACCAAAATACTCGGTGAACTGGTCGCCATAGATCAGCTGATTGGCCGAATCCAGCTCTTCGTCAGCGTAGAAGGCGCCCACCAGCCAGCTCAGGCGCTCGCTCTCGCCTGCGATGCGCAGCTCCTGGCTGAGTTGCTGGAACTCATTGCGGAAATTCCCGTCGGGCTCACGATAAAGGATATCGACTGTGGTGAAGTCGGCGTCCTGTCCGTTGATCGTCTCCCAGTTGCGCCACGCGGTCACCGAGGTGAGCGTCGCGCCTCCGAGCGCATCGAGGTCCCAGTTGATCTCGACGGATGCGCCGGCGTCCTCGATCGATTGCTCGGTGCTGCGGTTCGAAAAAGCGCGCCGATCGAACGGGTCGGGAGGATTACGGAACGAGCCGGGCACAGTCGCGTTCAATGCCGCCAGGATAGCCGGGTTGGTGGTCAGCGCCGCCTGCGGCGCCGCACAGCAGTTCTCGTCGCGCTCGCTATAATCGCCGATGAGACGGATGTCCAGCGCGTCGGAGGGTTGGAACAGCAGCTGACCGCGCACCGTATAGAAGCTGCGATCGAAGTCCTCGTCTTCAGAGCGCGGGCCGGGACCGGTGGTCACGTCGATCAACCCGTCGCGCTCGCGCGCAGCGACGTACAGCCTTCCGGCGACAGTCTCCCCGATCGGACCGTTGATCGAACCCGAGCCTTCTACTGCGCCGTAGTTGCCGGCGGTGAGCTCGACCTGCGCGTCGAATTCGCGCGAGGGCCTCTTGGAGAGGACATTGATCACGCCTGCCGAGGTGTTCTTGCCGAACAGGGTGCCCTGCGGCCCCTTCAGCACTTCAATGCGCTCCAACTCGCCGAGATCGCCGAAGCTGACGCCGTTGCGAGGGCGGTATACGCCGTCGATCACGATGCCGACCGACGACTCCAACCCGGCGTTGTCGCCGACCGTGCCGATGCCGCGGATACGCGCCGTCGTGATGGTTTCATTGGATGTGGAGGTCACTATCAGGCCAGGCGTGAGGAGCGTGAGGTCCTTGATGTCCCTCACGCCGGTGTCCTTCAGGAGCTGCTCGGAGACCGCGGTGACGACGATCGGTACGTCCTGCAGGCTCTGTTCGCGCTTCTGCGCCGTGACGATGATAGTTTCGATGGAGCGGCTCGTTTCTGGGCTTGTCTGCTGAGCCATGGCCGGCGCCGTCGCAAGCGACAAGGCCGCCACTACGGCGCGACGCACTAACACTCTGGACTCGTTCATGGATCCCCCTTGTTTGATCCAGGTATTGAGACGGTGTTTACACGAGGGGGCTGGCCCAGCCCCGATATGAAAATTCTTCGCGTCGCGTCAAGGTAACAAGTTCCTCGATCAGGCGGAAGCGCTTTGGTGGAAAAGCAACGGGAGCAGAGGCGCTCATACGATCTCGGCCATCCGCGTGTTGCGCCAGGCGGAATACGCCGACGAAGAGCAGCGCTCGAGCCTTGAGTTGTTGTTTCCCCGCGGGTGTCTCGTTGATCATTGCGCCCTTTGCGGAACGCTACGATGCAGAAGTTCGACGTCTTGGTGATCGGCAGCGGCCCGGCGGGAGAAGGCGCAACCATGATGGCCGCCAAGAACCGCCTGAAGGTCGCCCTGATCGAGCGCTATTTCGAGGTGGGAGGCGGCTGTACGCACTGGGGCACGATTCCGAGCAAGGCGCTGCGGCACGCCGTGAAGGTCCTGCACGACCTCAAGCGCAACCCGCTGCTGTGCGAGCAGCCGCTCTCCTCTGGTTTGACATATCCGCAGCTGCTGGCGTCGGCAGCCAAGGTGATCGAGCTGCAGGTAGCGAGCCGCCGCCGGTTTTACGACCGCAATCGCGTGCCGATCTTCGCCGGTGAGGCGCGTCTGCTCGATGCGCATACGGTGGAGGTGCAGCCCCAGGCGGGCAAACCCTACCGCCTGGGCGCCGAGCGCATCGTGATCGCCGCCGGCTCGCGGCCCTACCATCCGCCCGAGGTGGATTTCAGCCACTCTCGCGTGCGCGACAGCGACAGCATTCTGCGCTACGCCGAGCATCCGTTCTCCGTGACGATCTACGGAGCGGGCGTGATCGGCTGTGAGTATGCGTCCATTTTCATCAATCTCGGCGCGAAAGTGACGCTGGTCAATACACACGACCGCCTGCTGTCCTTCCTGGACGACGAAATCGCCGAGGCGCTGTCGTATCACCTGCGTGAGCAGGGTTGCGTCATCCGGCACAACGAGGAGTTCAAGGCCGTAGAGGCGCGCCAGCACGATGTGGTGCTGCATCTGGCCTCCGGCCGCAGGATCAAATCGGACGTGCTGCTCTGGGCGAACGGCCGCACCGGCGCCTCGCAGGCGCTGCAACTTTCGGCCGTGGGCCTGGAGAGCGACTCGCGCGGGCAGATCGCAGTGAACGGCCATTACCAGACGGCCGTGCCGAACATCTACGCGGTCGGCGACATCGTCGGTCCCCCGGCGCTCGCGAGCGCGGCCTACGTACAGGGCTCCCACGCGGTCCAGCACATTCTCGACCCCTCGATCGAGCCGCACCGTCTGGAGATGGTTCCGAGCGGCATCTACACGATTCCCGAGATCTCCTCGGTGGGCAAGAGCGAGCGCGAGCTGCAGGAGCTGAAAGCTCCCTATGAGGTGGGGCGCTGCGCGTTCAAGAACCTGGCTCGCGCCCAGATGACCAACGAGCGTGTGGGCATGCTCAAGATCATCTTCCACGCCGAGAACATGCGGGTGCTCGGCGTGCACTGCTTCGGCGACAACGCCTCGGAGATCGTGCATATCGGGCAGACGGTGATGGCTTCGCCCGAACTCAACGACGTGCGCTACTTCACCCGCACCACGTTCAACTACCCGACGATGGCGGAGGCGTACCGGGTGGCCGCTCACAACGGACTGAACCGTTTGAGCTGAATCCGGGCCACGCGGGGCGGCTGCACGCATTGCGCGCCGCCAGGGTGAGGGCTATCGTTGCTCGCGGGCGCGCTTCGACGCGCGCAGCCGCGGCCGTCTCTACAACACCAACCACATCAGCGGGACACACCTCAATGGCAATGGGCTTCCTGAAAGAGTTTCGCGAGTTCGCCGTCAAAGGCAACGTCATCGACCTGGCGGTCGGCATCGTGATCGGCGCCGCGTTCGGCAAGATTGTCACATCCTTCGTCAACGACATCCTCACGCCGCCGCTCGGGTATCTGATCGGCGGCGTGGATTTCAGCGACCTCGCCGTGACCCTGCCGGCCGTCTGGGAGGGCAAAGATCCGGTGAGCATCAACTACGGCGCCTTCCTGCAAACGCTGTTTGACTTCACCATCATTGCATTCGCGATCTTTCTGCTGGTGAAGGGGATCAACCGCCTGCGACGCAAGCAGGAGGCGCCGCCCGCGGCGCCGCCCGCGCCCAGCCGTCAGGAACTGCTGCTCGAGGAGATCAGAGACCTGCTGAAGCAGCGCTAGATAAGGGCTGAACCTGGTATCTGAAAGAATCGCAGCTTCGCAAATCGCTGTCTTACGACCAGTTCCATCCTGTTCGATCAGTAGCCTCCGGGCTTGATCAGCGATTACCTGGCCGCGAGCGGTCCCGACAGCGCGAGAAACGCCGGGCGGGTCAGGTTGTCCGGGTCGCCCGTCGTGCACGCGACGTTGTCCTCGATGCGGACGCCGCCGCAGGGGTGGAAGCGCTCGACGGCCCGCCAGTCGATGTAGCGTGCGTGCTCGGAAGCGCGCGCTTGCTCGAGCAGCATGTCGATGAAGTACAGACCCGGCTCGATCGTGACCACGAAGCCCGGCTCGAGAGTGCGCGTGAGTCTGAGGAATGGATGTCCGGCCGGCGGGTCTTTCTGCGCGCCGTCCGGCGCGGCCAAGCGGCCCGCCGGATCGTGCACCTGCAGCCCGAGCAGGTGACCCACGCCGTGCGGAAAGAATACGCCAGACAATCCGCAGGCGAGCGCATCTTCCGGCGCCATCGTAATCACGCCGGATTCCCGCAGCAGCGTTGCTATGCGCAGGTGCGCATCCAGGTGAATCGAGGCGTAGTCGACGCCGCTGCGCACCTGATCGCATAGTGCGAGTTGCAGCTTGTGCATTCCCTCGATCATCGCGGCGAACTCGTCGTCGACGTATGAATATGTGCGTGTGATGTCGCAGGCGTAACCGTTGCAGGATGCACCTGCATCGATCAGGAAGGAGCGCCGTTCGGCCAGCGCCGGCGTCTGCCGCTGCTGGTGCTGGTAGTGCAGCACCGCGGCGTGTCGGTTCAGTGCGACGATGTTGGAGTAGGGCAGTTCGCTTTCCGTATGCCCCGCTGCGATCAGGTACGCCATGTGGATCTCGTACTCGGACGCGCCTTCCCGGAACGCAGCTTCGGCGGCGCGGTGGCCGCGCGCGGCGCGCGCCGATGCGTCTCGCATGCACTCAATTTCGTAGGCCGTCTTGACGGCGCGCAGGTAATGCAGCCGATCGAGCAGCGGTTGGGGATTGCTGGCCGCGAATCCCCAGTCGCGGAACTCCGGCTGCTCCTCGCCGATGAATGCGCAATGAGGCAAGCCCGCGACGTGTGCGCGAGCATCGTGCGCCTGGCGAACGATCTCGATGTCGAAATGCCGCGTCCAGGCTGCGGTAGGGATCTCCCCCGGCATGAACCAGAAATCCTCCGGTCGCACGAACACCAGCTTCAAACGCTGTCCGGGCCGATGCACGATCCAGCAGCCGACCGGATTCACCAGGGGAGTGAACAGCTTGAAGTGCGGGTTCGGCTTGAACGGATACGCCTGGTCGTCGAGGAACTGGATGCGCTCGCCTCCGGCGTACACGGCGAGCGTTTCGTAGCCGCATTGCGCAAGGGCTTCATCGGCGCGTTCGCGCTGGATGCGAATGTGTTCGTCGTAAAGCGCTTCTAACATGGCGTCCTGCTGCGGTGTGGTGCGTGACATGGAGTGGGCGGCGAAGCGGCGTGTGAAATGCTCATGCGTCTCGCGCAATGAAGCCGCAAATGTCAACGTTTCGTCAATGCGTCGATGCGCGTATGCGTTCGGCGACGAAGTGCGCAAACACCTTGAAACACAGGGTTTTGCGCTCTGCGTGCATGCGCCGTGCAGTTCGATTCGCGCGTACCAAGCGATGTGACATTTCGTGCAGAAACGCACTAAAATCGAATGCGCAAGCAACGTGGAAACTCTCCCTCAAGTTGCCGTTGCTGTCCACCATCAACTCACAATCAGTTTCGGGGTGAAAGGCCATATGAACACCAAGATGATTCTTGCCGCCCTTGCGTTGTCGCTCACGCTCGCCGCCTGCGCCAAGCAGGAGGCGCCGGTCGAAGCCGCTCAGGATTCAGCCGCCGCCGCCGCTGAAGCTGCGGGTGAGGCCGCCGAGCACGCCATGGACGCCGCCGACGACGCCGGCGAAGCGGCCGCTGATGCAGCTGCGGAGGCTGGTGAAGCCGCCGATGCGGCCGCCGACGCAGCGGAAGAGGCGACCACGCCTGCTGAGTGATCGAGCAGGCCGTTTGACGCGTGCGCCGGGCGAATCGTCGCCCGGCGTCACGCCGGCGCCGGATCGAGCGGCGTCTGAACCGTAATACGCCGCCCCGCAGCGGCGTCTCCGCTGGTGATATCTCGTGGCAGTCACCATACGCGATGCACAGCACTCGCCGCAGGACAGGGACTGGATCGAGCGGCGGTATCTCGAGTATCTGGACGATCTGTCGCAGGCGAGCATGAACACGGGGATGTTCCCCGCGAGCGGCGAGTATGGCGATCGCGAAGCCGAACTGATGGCGCGCTGGTTCGCCGACGACAGTTCCCATCCCCTCATCATCCTCAAGGATGGACGTCGCGTCGGCTTCGCGCTCGTGAGCCGACCGCTGTGGCGCCAGCGCGACGGCGTTGACTATCGCATGGCGGAGTTCTTCGTCAGAGTGGACGAGCGGCGCCTCGGTATAGGCCGTGACGCGGCGCAGCTCATCTTCAATCGCTTCGCCGGCTCATGGGAGGTCACCGAGTCCGCGCACAACAAGGCGGCCGTGGCGTTCTGGCGTTCCATCGTGTCGCAGTACACGGGCGGCCGCTACCGTGAGTCCATTGTGCACGGCGAGGTTCGTCAGGTCTTCAGCTCGGTGTCGGCGCCGGGTCGCCGACCCTAGAAAGCGCTGACCAAACCCCGTAGACCACGCCGCCCTCAGCGCAAACGTGCATAGTGATAGCGCACCGCGCCGTACTCGGGCGGAGTAACGATTTCCTCCAGACCGTCGATGCGGTGCTCGACTGGCGCAATGAAGTTCGGCCCATCGTAGACCAGCGTGTGGAATTCACCGTTCTCCCCGCAGGCGTCTACGCCGGGTGGTAGATCGCGAATGAAATCCTCATCGTATTCGCGCCCGCAGAAATCAGCGCTCAAGTAGCGGCTGTCGACGCACACCACGACAGCGCGGAAGCCTGCGGCCAGCGTTTCTCGTGCGAGCTGCATGCGATCGCCGCCCCAGAGAGGCAGCACGGCTTGGAGGTCGGCGGCGGCGCAGACCTTCTCTTCCCAAGCGCGATGCGCTTCGAGATCGATGTCGCCGAACACGACGGCTTCGCAGCCCTGCGCGCGCAGCGTTCGCAGCGCCGCGGTGAAGACCTCTTCGTAGGTGCGCCAGGTTGCGCTGGGTGCGAGCAGATCAAGGCGCAGCGCACGGGCTTGCCTGTCGATGATTGCGCGCGGAATGGCGTGCGAGCGACTGCGCTCGCCGGACTCATCGAACATGACGAGCGCCACGCGAACGTCGAAGCCTTGTTGCTGCGCGCGCCATAAGGCCAGACAGGAGTCCTTGCCGCCGCTGAAGGAACACAGCGCTGGGCGGGTGCGATGGGTCATGGCGTGAATCACAGAGGCGGGTTGCTGACGATTCGGAGAATGGTTCAAGCGCGCTTGCGCTCGCGGGCGCGCTCCAGCAGCGGGCGCAGATATCGGCCGGTGTGCGAGCGCTCGCTGAGCGCGATTTGCTCGGGTGTGCCGGTTGCGACGATACGGCCGCCGCCGTCGCCGCCCTCCGGGCCCAGATCCACGATCCAGTCGGCCGTTTTCACGACCTCCAGGTTGTGTTCGATCACCACCACCGTGTTTCCTTCGTCGCGCAAGCGCAGCAGCACGCGCAGCAGCTGCTCGATGTCGAAGAAGTGCAGGCCGGTGGTCGGCTCGTCCAGGATGTAGAGCGTACGGCCGGTGGAGCGCTTCGAGAGTTCGCGAGCGAGCTTCACACGCTGTGCTTCGCCGCCGGACAGCGTCGTGGCGTTCTGGCCGAGCCGGACATAGGACAGCCCCACGTCCATGAGCGTCTGCAGCTTGGGCGCAATCAGCGGCGCGTGGCGGAAGAAATCGAGCGCATCCTCGACGGTCATCTCCAGCACTTCGTGGATGTTGCGACCCTTGTAGCGGATCTCGAGCGTCTCGCGGTTGTAGCGGCGGCCGTTGCAGACGTCGCAGGGCACGTATACGTCCGGGAGGAAGTGCATTTCGACCTTGATGACCCCGTCGCCCTGGCACGCCTCGCAACGCCCGCCTTTTACATTGAAGCTGAAACGGCCGGCCTCGTAGCCCCGGGCGCGCGCTTCAGGAACCGCCGCGAACAGCTCACGGATGGGCGTGAACAGGCCGGTGTAGGTGGCCGGATTGGAGCGCGGCGTGCGCCCGATAGGGCTCTGGTCGATATCGATGACCCGATCGATCTGATCGAGTCCCGCTACATCGTCGCACGGCGCCGGATCCGTTGACGCGTCATTGAGTTTGCGCGCCGCGTAGCGATACAGCGTATCGTTCACCAGCGTGGATTTGCCGGAGCCGGACACGCCTGTCACGCACGTCATCACGCCCAGGGGGATGTCCACCGTCACGCCCTGCAGGTTGTTGCCGCGCGCGTTCACGATGCGTAGCGCCCGACCATCCTGCGGCGGCGTGCGCATGATCGGCAGGGCGATTTCGCGGCGCCCGGAAAGGTACTGACCGGTGATTGAGCGCGGATCGGCCGCGATCTCCTGCGGAGTTCCTTGAGCGATGACCTGCCCGCCGTGCACGCCCGCGCCCGGTCCGAGATCGACCACATGGTCGGCGTGACGGATCGCATCTTCGTCGTGCTCGACGACCAGCACCGTGTTGCCCAGATCGCGCAGTCGGTCGAGGGTGCGCAGCAGGCGGTCATTGTCCCGCTGGTGCAGTCCGATGGAAGGCTCATCGAGGATGTACATCACGCCGACGAGTCCGGAGCCGATCTGGCTCGCGAGCCGGATCCGCTGCGCCTCGCCGCCCGAGAGCGTCTCGGCGCTGCGATCCAGGGTGAGGTAATCGAGCCCCACGTCGCTCAGGAAACGCAGACGCTCGGCGATCTCGCGTGCGATCTTGCCGGCGACCTCTCCCCGCCAGCCTTCCAGACTCAGCTCGCGGCTGTAGCGCAAGGCCTCCGCCACCGAGAGCCGCGACACGTCCGGCAGATTTCTGTCGGCGACGAATACGTGGCGCGCAGCGCGGTTGAGCCGCGTGCCGCTGCATTCGGGGCAGGGCTGGTTGCTCAGGTACTTTGCGAGCTCCTCGCGCACCGTAGCCGACTCGGTTTCGCGATAGCGGCGCTGCAAGTTGGGGATCACGCCTTCCCAC
The DNA here is from genome assembly GCA_034005205.1 of Steroidobacteraceae bacterium. Lineage (GTDB taxonomy): Bacteria > Pseudomonadota > Gammaproteobacteria > Steroidobacterales > Steroidobacteraceae > Steroidobacter. The sequence goes on from JAVEVD010000035.1 coordinate 27,521, forward strand.
TTGTGGGAGCGGCGCGTCATGCCGCCGCGGGCGTCCGCGTAACGCACGTCGATCCTTTCCTCGCCGCTTCCGTACAGCACCACCTTCTGCTGCCGCGCGCTCAGCTTCCGCCAAGGCGTCTCGACGTCGAACTTATAGTGTTTCGCCAGCGACTGGACGAGCGCGAAGTACCAGGCGTTGCGTCGGTCCCAGCCGCGTATGGCGCCGCCGGCCAGCGAAAGATCGGGGTGGTGCACGACCCGCGCCGGATCGAAGAACTGCTGCACGCCGAGCCCCGAGCACGCGGCGCAGGCGCCGGCGGGATTGTTGAACGAAAACAGCCGTGGCTCGAGCTCCGGCAGGCTGTAGCCGCACAGCGTGCAGGCGAACTTTTCGGAGAATACGAGATCGTCGGGCGAGGGCTCCTGCATGAATGCGATCCTCGCCACGCCGCCTGACAGCCGCAGCGCCGTTTCGAAGGATTCGGCCAGGCGCTGCCCCAGATCAGGACGCACCTTGAGCCGGTCGACCACGGCTTCGAACGTGTGCTTGCGCCGCGGATCGAGCTTTGGCGGTTCATCCAGCTCGATGACGCGTCCGTCGATCCGCGCGCGTACGAACCCTTGGCCGCGCAGCTGTTCGATGATCTGCGCGTGCTCGCCCTTGCGCGCATCGACCAGCGGCGCGAGCAGCAGCACGGGCGTTCCCTCCGGAAGCCGCAGCACCTGATCGACCATCTGGCTCACGGTCTGGGCGGCCAGGTCGACGCCGTGCTCGGGGCAGCGCGGCGTTCCAACGCGTGCGAACAACAATCTCAGGTGGTCGTAGATCTCGGTGACCGTGCCGACCGTCGAGCGCGGGTTGTGCGAGGTCGACTTCTGCTCGATGGCGATCGCCGGAGACAGCCCGTCGATCGAGTCCACGTCCGGTTTGTCCATCACGGACAGGAACTGGCGCGCGTACGCCGACAGCGACTCGACATAGCGACGCTGGCCTTCGGCGTAGATGGTGTCGAACGCGAGCGAGGATTTGCCCGAGCCGGACAGTCCGGTGAAGACGATCAGGCGGTCGCGCGGCAGCTCGAGGTCGATATTTCGCAGGTTGTGGGTGCGCGCGCCGCGAATGACGATGGCGGAGGTCGGCATAGGAACTGGCTATCTGGGGGGCGGATCCCCGGGCCAAAAGGAGGGAATATACGGGAAGCGCCTGGCGGCTCGTGACTGGAAGACCGGGCCGGATGCGTCCTTACGACGCAATCGAGGTTCTCAGACGCTGCGAGCGCCTGCCGGTCGCCAGTCAGCGATAACCCGCTAGTCGCTCCATTTCTGCCGCGTCCGCCCGGCCGCAGCGCTATTCGATGCCGTCCACCCCGTCTACAATCCCCACCCTTACATGGGATCGGGAGTGATCATGGCGCGAGGCGTTAACAAAGTGATTCTTGTCGGCAATCTCGGCGCCGATCCGGATACCCGCTATATGCCGAGCGGCAAGGCCGTCACGAACATCCGCATCGCCACCAGCGAATCCTGGCGCGACAAGCAGACCGGGGACGCCCAGGAGCGCACCGAATGGCACAACGTCGTGCTGTTCGACAAGCTGGGCGAGATCGCCGCGGAGTACCTGCGCAAGGGCTCACAGGTCTATATCGAGGGCAGTCTGCGCACCCGCAAGTGGCAGGACAAGGAAGGCAAGGATCGTTACACCACCGAAGTGGTCGCTCGCGAGATGCAGATGCTTGGCGGCCGCGGGGGCGGCGGCGCAGGGGGCGGCGAAGCCCGGCCTTCACGTCCTGCGGCCGCAGGCCAGCCGCCCGCCGCGGATGTGGGAGGGGAGTTCGACGACGATATCCCGTTCTGAAAGAAGCGGTTAGCTGCGGTTGCTCCTGAAATGCGCCGCTAGCCCTTGTCCGAGTGGATTTTGTCGTCTCACACCCCATATTTGGTCCGCTAACCGCTAACCTCAGCCAATCGCTAGATCGTTTGACCGCTAACCGCTCGCCCATGCCCCTCGTCCACATCCGCACCTTCGGCTGCCAGATGAACGAGTACGACTCCGCCCGCATGGCGGACGTGCTGCGAGAATCGGCCGGGTATGAGCTGACCGACGATCCTGAGCAGGCCGACCTGCTGCTGCTCAACACGTGCTCGGTCAGAGAGAAGGCGCAGGAGAAGGTGTTCTCCCAGCTCGGGGGATGGCGACGCCTGAAGCAGGCCCGGCCGGACCTGCTGATCGGCGTCGGCGGCTGCGTAGCAAGTCAGGAAGGCGAGGGCGTCGTCAAGCGCGCGCCGTACGTCGATCTGGTGTTCGGTCCGCAGACCCTGCACCGCCTGCCGGCGATGATCGATGAGATCAAGAAGCACGGCCGCGCCGTTGTCGATGTGAGCTTTCCCGAGATCGAGAAGTTCGATGCGCTGCCTGAGCCGCGCGCCGAAGGCGCTACGGCGTTCGTCTCGATCATGGAGGGCTGCAGCAAGTACTGCAGCTTCTGCGTGGTTCCGTACACGCGCGGCGACGAGGTGAGCCGGCCGCTCGAGTCGGTGCTGGCGGAGATCCGCGCGCTGGCGGCCCAGGGCGTGCGTGAGGTGAACCTGCTCGGGCAGAACGTCAACGCATACCGCGGTCCGACGGAAGACGGCGCGCTGTGCGACCTCGGCACGCTGATCTACTGCGTTGCGGAGGTGGAGGGAATCGAGCGCATCCGCTTCACGACCTCGCACCCGGTCGAATTCAACGATTCTCTCATCGAGGCGTATCGCGACGTGCCGCAGCTCGCGAATTACCTGCACTTGCCCGTGCAGTCCGGCTCGGATCGCATCCTGGCGGCCATGAAGCGCGGCTACACGGCGCTCGAATACAAGCAGAAGATTCGCAAGCTGCGCGCTGTGCGCCCGGATATCAGCATCTCCTCCGACTTCATCGTCGGGTTCCCTGGGGAGACGGAGCGTGATTTCGAGGCGACCATGGACCTGATCGCCGAGGTGGGCTTCGATCAGTCTTTCAGCTTCATCTACAGCCGCCGCCCGGGCACGCCCGCAGCGTACTTGCCGGACGACGTCACTTACGAACAAAAGCAGCAGCGCTTGGCGATACTGCAGAGTCGCATCGACGCACAGGCCTTGGCGATCAGCAGGCGGATGGTCGGCGAGCGCCAGCGGGTGCTGGTGGAGCGCCGCTCGAAGAAGGATCCGCGTCAGCTCGCCGGGCGCACGGAGAACATGCGCTGGGTGAACTTTGACGGACCGGAGACGTTAATCAACCGCTTCGCGGACGTGACGATCACCGAAGCCTTGCCGAACTCGCTGCGCGGCAGGCTGCTGGTGGAAGATCGCGCCGCCCCCGCTGGGGATGCGAACCTCGCCCACGTCGCTGGCTGCATCGGGCGCAGCGCGCTCGGTGGATGACCGCACGTCCGGCAGGACTTGCCGTATTGATGGACAGACGTAGCCTCTCCCAATCTTCCCGCGTCCGCTGCGCCGCGCTGGGCGCGCCGCAGCGTCGCCTGCCGTCGGAATGGTGTTGAGCGCCTCCACCGCAACGCGCGATCTCGCGTTCGAGCCGGTCGATAATGCGCGGCTCGCCAACTTCGTCGGGCCGATGGACGAGAACCTCCGACACATCGAGCAGCGTCTGCACGTGCAGGTGCGGCGGCGCGGCGGCTGGGTGGAGGTCTCCGGCGCACCCGAGGCGACGGTGCGCGCCGAGCACGTGCTGCGGCGCTTGTTCGAGCTGTCCGCCAGCGAATCACTCACCCCAGATCGTGTGCACCTCGCAGTGCAGGAGGCCGGCATGGAGAATGCGCCGCCCGTCGTCGTCGCGCGCTCCCCGGATGAACTCACCATCCACACGCAACGCGGCGGGATCCGCGGCCGCGGTCCGAACCAGCGCCAGTACCTGAACAACATTCGCACCTGCGACCTGACTTTCGGCATCGGCCCGGCGGGCACCGGGAAGACATACCTTGCCGTGGCCTGTGCAGTCGAAGCGCTGCAGACCGACCGCGTGCGCCGCATCGTTCTGGTTCGCCCGGCAGTCGAGGCGGGCGAGCGGCTCGGCTTCCTGCCGGGCGACATCGGCCAGAAGGTCGACCCGTACCTGCGCCCGATGTACGACGCGCTCTATGACATGATGGGCTTCGATCGAGTGGCGCGCGCCATCGAGCGGCAGGTGATAGAGATCGCGCCGCTCGCGTTCATGCGAGGACGCTCGCTCAATGACGCGTTCATCATTCTCGATGAAGCGCAAAACACTTCGGTCGAGCAGATGAAGATGTTCCTCACGCGCATGGGCTTCGGCTCGAAGGCGGTCGTGACTGGCGACATCACACAAACCGACCTGCCGAAGCAGCAGCTCTCGGGTCTCAAGCATGTGATCGACGTGCTGCCGGGCGTGGAGGGTGTGGCGTTCACGCATTTCACCTCGCGCGACGTGGTGCGCCATCCGCTGGTGCAGCGGATCGTGCAGGCGTATGAGAGCAAGCAGGCGTCTCGCCGGGAGCACAGGCCGCCGGCGCCGCGGCAGGCCGAGGAGCAGGGTGGGAAGCTGGGCGGCCGCAGCGGGGACGATCAGCGTTGAACGCTCGTGTGATCGATTCGACGCGACCGGCTTCTCGCCGCAAGGCGGCGCCGACCCTGAGCGTCGCTGTGCAGTACGCGACGCGACGTTCGGGCGTGCCGCACGCGCGTTCGTTTGCACAATGGGCGAGCGCCGCGTTCGCCGCTCAGCGGCGCCCTATGGGCGACGCCGAGATCGCGATCCGGGTGGTCGGCGCGGGCGAGAGCCGGCGGCTGAACCGCATCTGGCGCGCGAAGGACCGGCCAACCAACGTGCTGTCTTTCCCGGCTGGTCCGAGTCCCCGAGGTTGCGGACCGGCTGCAAAGGGTGGCCCGGTCGCGCTAGGCGATCTAGCGATCTGCGCGCCGGTGGTGACCCGCGAGGCGCACGAGCAGGGCAAGAGCCTGCGCTCGCACTGGGCGCATATGGTGATGCACGGTGTGCTGCATCTGCTGGGTTACGATCATGAGAACGACCGCGACGCCGCCGCCATGGAAGCGGTCGAAACGAACTTGATGAGGCAGTTTGGATATTCGGACCCTTATGCCTGACGAGCACAGTCCCGCCGGCAGCTGGCTGAAGCGCATCACGGAAACTTTCAGCAGTGAGCCGAGAGATCTGGAGGACCTCAATGAGGTCCTGATGCACGCCAAGGAGCGCGGCATCATAGATCCCGACGCCTTCGAGATGCTGGAAGGCGTGCTGCAAGTGGTCGAGCTGCAGGTGCGCGACATCATGGTGCCGCGCTCGCAGATGACGGTGGTCAATCGTGACGACCGCCCCGAGGCGATCCTGCCGGTAGTCATCGAATCCGGCCACTCGCGCTTCCCGGTGATCGGCGAAGATCGAGACGAGGTCATCGGCATCCTGCTGGCCAAAGACCTGCTGCGCTACTTCGCCGAGGGCGGCAAGGAGAACTTCGACATCAAGGAGTGCCTGCGCCCGGTGGCGTTCATCCCGGAGAGCAAGCGCTTGAATGTGCTGCTCAAGGAGTTCCGCGCAAGCCATCATCATATGGCGATCGTGGTCGACGAGTATGGCGGCGTCTCCGGCCTCATCACGATCGAGGACGTGCTCGAGCAGATCGTCGGCGATATCGATGATGAGTACGACGTGGATGATGAGCTAGACATCCGCAAGGAAGGCGAGCGGCAGTTCACCGTGCGCGCGCAGACGCGCGTCGATGAGTTCAACGAATATTTCGGCACGGACTTGCCGGATGAGGAATACGACACCATCGGCGGCGCGGCGATCCACTTCCTCGGACGCCTGCCGCGCCGCGGCGATGCGTTCCAGCTGAACGGCCTGGAATTCAAGGTGATGCGCGCCGACCGCCGGCGGCTCGACATGCTGCGCGTAATTACGCCGCACGACATTTCGCCGCCCCAGGAAGGCTGAAGTCGCTTCATGCACGTCGCGCTCGAGCGATTTTTCGACTCGCGGGCGGCGCTGTGGTTCGCCGCGCCGAGCGGTGCGGCGCTGTCGCTTGCGTTCGCGCCGTTCGACTGGTGGTGGCTCGCGGTCCTCTGTCCAGCCTACCTGTTTCTCGCCTGGCGCAACGCACCCCCGCGCCAGGCGGCGAGGCTCGGCTTCTGGTTCACGTCCGGCACGTATCTGGCCGGCACCTATTGGCTCTACTACAGCATTCACGGCATCGGTCAGGCGCCGATCTGGCTGACCGCGTTCGTGATGCTGGCGCTGGTGGCGATCATGGGCGCATACACCGCGTTTCTCGGGTATGCGCTCGCCCGCTGGGCCAGACTGCCGCACTTGCGCAGCCAGACGGCGCTGGTCCTGCGCTGCCTGGTCATATTCCCGGCCGCCTGGGTCATGCTCGAATGGTTTCGCGGCTGGTTCCTGAGCGGATTCCCGTGGCTCGCGCTTGGCTATTCACATCTGGACACACTGCTTTCCGGCTGGGCGCCGGTCGGCGGCGTGTACACGCTCAGCCTGGCGGTCGCCGTGTGCGCCGGCGCAGCGGCGCTGCTGGTCATCGGCTCCATGCGCACGCGCATCGTCGCATTGGCGGCCGCGGCGGGCGTGTGGCTGGCGGGCGCCGCCTTGACGCGACCCGTGTGGACCGAAGCTGCGGGCGCGCCGATGACAGTGGCGATCGTCCAAGGGGCCGTGCCGCAGGACCTGAAATGGAGCGCCGAGCACCGGGATGCGACGGTGCGTCTATATCAGGAGCTCTCGCTGCCGCATCTGGGCGCCGACATCGTTCTCTGGCCCGAATCGGCGCTGCCCATACTCGCGCACGAGGCGATGCACTACATCGAGCCGTTATCGCGCCTCGCGCAGGACTCCGGCGCGCGCATCATTACGGGGCTGGTGCGCTACGACTTCGAGCGCGATGAGTATTACAACGGGCTGGTCGCGCTCGACGACGGCGCACAGTGGTACTACAAGCGCCGTCTGGTCCCCTTCGGTGAATTCTTTCCAGTGCCGCCGTTCATACGCGAGTGGCTGCGCTTGATGAACCTGCCATATGCCGACTTGACGCCCGGCGGGCGCGTGCAGCCGGCGCTCAGCGTCAAGGGCCAGAAGTTCGGCGCGACCATCTGCTACGAGGACGCCTATGCGGCCGAGCAACTCGCCGTGCTGCGCGAGGCGACGCTGCTCGTGAACGTCACGAACGATGCGTGGTTCGGCGATTCCACGGCGGCGCACCAGCATCTGCAGATTAGTCGCATGCGGGCGCTGGAAGCGGGGCGCCCGCTGCTGCGTGCGGCCAACGACGGCGTCTCGGCCATCATCGGCGCGGACGGCGAGATCCAGAGGAGGCTGCCGCGCTTCGAACCCGGCGTCCTGACCGGCGTCGTCCAGCCGCGGATCGGACTGACGCCGTACGCGCGAGTCGGCAATTATCCGCTGATCCTTCTGTGTGCGGTGATTCTCGCGGCGGCCTGCGCGACGCCCCTGGCGGGCGTGATCAGCGCGAAGCGCCAAGCCCCGGGCGTGCGCTCGGCCGATTCCTGAGCGCCCGGGCGGCGCTCATCGCGGGGCCGCTTCGGCGACCATGAGGCCGTCGCGCTGCTGCGCCGGAACCTTGCCCCATCGGCTCACGCAAGGTGCGCCGTTGCTCCTTCTACATATCGAGAGCTGCGCGTCACGGGGCCGTGGATTTCTTCGAGCATTCAGCGCGCGATGCAGTCCCTGATGCAGCTTCAGGGACATGATCGAAGCCTCTTGAAGCGCCGCCAGCGCTTATCATGGGAGGAATTGCCTGCAGTCACAAAATGGAAGGGCGTGTGGAGAGCATCGTTCAGGTCGTCCTGCTGGGGATCATCGAGGGGATCACTGAGTTCCTGCCCATTTCAAGCACCGGGCACCTGCTGATCGCACAGCACTGGCTGGGTCGGCGTTCGGACCTGTTCACGGTGGCCATTCAGGCCGGCGCCATCCTGGCGGTGGTGGTGATCTACTGGCGACGGCTGCGGGACATGGCGGTCAACTTCGCCGAGCCGGAGCATCGAGACTATCTGTACAAGCTGTCTGCGGCGTTCGGCATCACGGTGGTCGGGGGCTTCACGGCCAAGCAGATGGGACTCGAGCTGCCGGAAACAGTCGCACCGGTCGCGTGGACGCTGATTCTCGGCGCCTTGGCCATCTTCGCCATAGAGGCTTATGCGAGCCGCAAGGCGCCGAGCGAATCGCTCACCTGGAACGTCGCCTTCTGGGTTGGCGTGGGCCAGATCATCGCAGCGGTGCTGCCGGGCACCTCGCGTTCGGCGGCTACGATCTTCGCCGCCATGCTGGCGGGCATGACTTCGCGGCCGAAAGCGGCCGAGTTCGCCTTCCTGGTGGGCATCCCGACGATGTTCGCGGCGTCCGCTTACGAGGTGCTGGCGCTGTACGGCGCCGGCCGCGCGGCGGAAGAGAATTGGGGTGAACTGGCGCTCGGCTTCACCGTGAGTGCGGTCGTGGCCTTTGCCGCGGTGAAATGGCTCCTCTCGTATATCCGGTCGCATCGATTCACGCTGTTCGCCTGGTATCGCATAGGCTTCGGCGTCGTGCTGCTGGCGGCGACCTGAGGTCGGCGTCGATCCGTGCGGCCACGTACGATGAGAATCGCAGCTTCGCGAACAATCATCCGTCTGGATTTCCTTCGGTCGCCTTGCGCCCGCTTCCATGCTGCTCGGTCGACGGCCTGCGGACTTGATCGGCGCTTGCCTGGGCGGAGGCGGGGCGCGCACCGAACATTCACGACCAACTCAGAATCATCGAGGGGATCCCGATGGCTCCAGCCGATTCTCGTCTCGCCAACCGCATCCTGCTCGGGCTGATCGTCGGCGCCGCTGCGGGCGCGCTCATGCTAGTCATCGGCTCGTTCGCGCCTGGCGTGCTCGACGCCGCCCGAGGACTCTCGACGGCGGTGCTCGACCCGTTCGGGCAGATCTTTCTGCGGCTGCTGTTCTTCGTGGTCATTCCATTGGTGTTCGCTTCGCTCGCTGCGGGCGTCGCGCAACTTGGTCGGTTGAGCGACCTCGGGCCGCTCGCCGGCCGCACGTTCGCATTGTTCGTGCTCAACATGGCCATAGGCGTGGCGCTCGGCCTCGTCATGATGAACGTGTTGAACCCCGGCGGACGCCTCGATGAGGCGACGCAGGCGCAGCTCACCAGGGAGTACGGCGGCGCCGCCCAGGCCGTCGTGCAGGTCAGGACTCCGGAGATCAACTTCGACACGCTCGTGCAGATGTTCATGCCGCGCAACCTGTTCGGCGCATTCGTCGGCGACAACCGCGAAGCGCTCGGAGAGATGCTGCCGCTCATCCTGTTCGCGATCCTGGTGGGCGCCGCGGCCGCCCAGCTGAGCGCTGCAAAGCGAGAGCAGATGCGCAGCGCGCTGGAGATCGTCGCTGAGTTGATGACCGGCATCGTGCATTTCGCGCTGCGGCTCGCCCCGTACGCCGTGCCGGCGATGATCTTCAGCGTCGTGGTGAAGGTCGGCCTGGATGTGGTGATCGCCCTCGGCCTGTTCGTGCTCGGTTGCCTGCTGGTGATGGCTCTGCACCTGTTCGGCACGATGTCGATCTGGCTAAAAGTCGGCGCGCGGCGCAGTCCCATCGAGTTCTTCCGGAAGATTGCGCCGGTGCTGGTGACGGCGTTCTCTACGAGCTCGAGCAATGCGACGCTGCCGACCTCGCTCGCCACGGCGCGCGAATCGCTGGCCATTCGCCCGAGTACGGCCGGTTTCGTGCTGCCGCTCGGAGCCACGGTGAACATGAGCGGCACCGCGCTTTATGAAGGCTGCGTCGTGCTGTTCGTTGCGCAGGTGTTCGGCGTGGAGCTGGCGTTCAGTCAGCAGTTGATGCTGCTGCTGTTGGCGGTGTTGAGCGCGATCGCGGTGGCCGGCATCCCCGGCGGATCCTTGCCGTTGATCGCCGGACTGCTGGTCACGTTCGGCATTCCCGCCGAAGGCATCGGCATCGTGCTCGGCGCGGATCGTCTGCTCGACATGGCGCGCACCACCGTGAACGTGGGCGCCGACCTGGTGACCGCCGCCCTCGTCGATGAGCGCATGCCGGCTGGATCCTCATCGCCCGGGTGATCAGTCTCCAAGGAAGCTCGGATCGACCCCTTGCGCCGACATCGAGTCGATAAAGGAGTTCGCCTCGGCGATCGATTTCTCCATCTCGCGGATCAGTGACGCCGTCTGCGCCTCGATCGTGTCGAGTTCGCGGCGCAGGGCGCCTATGGCCTGCGCGTTCAGATTGTGCTTTAGGGAATCTCTGACTTACTCTGCTTCTGTGATCTCTAGCCGCTCGAAACGCCTTGCATTGCGGGCATTTCTTTGGGCTGAACCGTCGGGGCAGTAGGTTAATCAGAGCTTCCTTAGGGTCAGCACTTGATCCTGAAAGATCTCCAGCACCGGATCCATCGATCTCTCCGCGCTCCGCATGGCCTTGATGAGCGTCGCGTAGCGTTGTCGGGTGTCGTTCAGCAGACGCTGGCTGTCGCGGCGCAACTGCGCGTTCGAGTACTCCTCTAGCTCGTTCTCCCATTCGTCGAACAGATCTTCGGCGACCTGTTCAACCGTGTCGATGCGATCGCGGACCGCGCCTGCGCGACTTTCGCTGCGCTGGCGCTCGCGGTTCAGCCGGTCATAGAGGCGCTCGAGATCGGTCGCGTCGACGTCGACCACGCTGCGGAACTGTTCGAGCGCGGAGGCGAACTGCTCTTTGGCGGCTTCCTGTGCGTTGCGCGCGGCGCCTACGCGATTCACCAGGACGTCGCGCTTTTCCACGCCGAACGTTTCGAGCGCATCGTAGACAGCGGATCGGCAGCCGCACAGCACGAACGCCGCGATCAATATGAGCGTCAAGCGTGTGCGCATGGGCTTACAAGCCGCGCGCCGCGACCGTGGTTCCGCAGGCGCCGACACGAGCCGTCGAGCGGCGGCGCCCTCCCGAGCACGCCGCTTTCGGCCGCTCGGGCTGTCCGTCAGCCAGTCTGCGCACGCGAGTGCGCCGCATCTCAGCGCGGGCACGTGCTCAGGGCCCATCAGGGGCGCCGCCGAAAGACCCACAGGGCAGCCCGCCGGCTTGGCGGCGCCGCACCGCCGCCACGGAAAATGCGGAATGGGGCCCACCCGACGGCGGGTAACATGACTTCGCTACGACGCGAGAGCCCGCC
>JAVEVD010000107.1:0-7997 GCA_034005205.1 Steroidobacteraceae bacterium
GTCGATGATGCCTTGGAGATCTCCGAGCAGATTGAGATCTGAACCCGGCGCGGCTGCCCGCCAAGCACCTTTTGCCGGCGGGCGGCTGCTTACGGTGATGATGCCGAGGGGGTACTATCGGCCATTACCGGCCGTTGGAGATCCGGCCAGGACTTCCCTCGCTGGATCGCCGTGGGTGACCGTTTTACGGCGGCCAACTTGAACCCCGCCTTGGCTCGACCCGGCCATCAGGAGTCGTTCATCGGTCAAACCTATCGGGCCGGTTAAGACTGGAGGCAGTCACTCGCACCAGCGGAGCAAACGTCAGCTGTCCTGCCATCACCGGTCATTCGACGACGGGCGTCGCCAGCGACTCTTCAAACCTCCAAACGGCGCTATCGGGCGATGCCAATCAGTAAAGGCCTGCTCAGACGGCCGCTTCCCGCAGCGGGCCGGAGTCTTCATTCATTTGCGCGCGCGGATGTAAGCGGCGGAGAAGGCCACCCACGCATTGGAATTGAAGTCGAGACCCATCATGAGCCGCTCGCCGATGGTCGATTTCGGAGTGACGCGCTCGTTAGCCATCTTCTTATCCAAAGCGCCCGCTTCTTGCGCGACTCGGGCGAGCGCGAGGCCGTAAGCCTTCGGGGCCGGCGCGCCGTGCGCCGCCTCGACCACGCCGAAGTAGACGTTCCAAAGGCGGCGAGCCGCCTGGATGGGCAGCTCTTCAGCCGCCACGACATACACGGCGATGTGCGCCGCCAGCTGCAGCGCGGGAATTGGCATGTCGGCCCGCGCGGTTGCGTGGTCGATCCAGACCGCGACAAAGGCGCCGATGGCGACGTCCGGCACGGCGGCGTCCTGAACCAACACTCGGACGACGGCTCCGACGTGATTGAGGACGCCCATGAAGTCCGTGCGCGGCCCCCACATGCCTCGGGCGAGCGACATGAAGGATGCGACGTCGCGAAGCATCGCAGTGGCCTCCAAGACGCGGGGCGCAAGGCGAACAGTTTCCGGAATGAGAGCCAGCTGGTGCCTCAGCTGGATTTGTATGCTCACGTGCCAGTCGCAGAGTTGCGCTAGTTTGGTCGCCACTTCTTCCGTGGTCAGCAGGCCGGTCTCCTCCAACCCGCAGAGCAGGTCTAAGGTGCACATTCCGTCAGTGGCGAACGTGTCCTCCAATATCCACATTCGCAGCATGGCGTCGTCGGAGTAGACGACGTAGTCGCCAGTGCGGGCAAGGCTTTGAAGTTCGCGCGACGAACTCGGCAGGTGCAGTTCGTCCTCCGAAGGTGCTCCGTGGGGCTGCAGGATCTGCGCGAGGCGTGGCCTGAGGTGATCCTGCACATCGATGCACCGCTGCCGGAAGATGCTTCCAGAGAACGGCTGCGACATTCTCATCAGCTCGCCCAAGGTCGCCTGGGAGATTGCGACCTTGGGGAAGAAGTCGAAGACCTTGTCGAGCAGTTCGAGGTCTTCGAGCACGAACAGAGTGAGCAGATCGAACAGGGGCGTCCTCGAACGGAAGGACTCGGCGCACCGCTGCTCCCACTGCCCGCCGATCATGTTCAGGTGGAGCCTCTTCTCGTCGGCCGTCGACCGCTTCGCCAGTTCCCAGAGATGCGCCACGTCCTGCACATTTCCAAGGGCGAAGCGTGGACGCCACGCGAAAGGCAATGGCAACTCGCCGCTTTGGAGCTGAGCTTCGAGCCGCGCTCGTTGTTGCTCGCGCTCGTCCGACACTCCAATGGCGGACTTCATCGAACGCAGCATCTCCTCCGCGCCAGCCTCGGCCGGGAATTCCACTCGGCTAAGTATCTTCGACTGGGGGAACCGTTCGAAGAAGGCGTTCGCGCGCGACTGGAACTCCTCCTTGCGCGCATCGCTCAGCACCGCCGTCTCGAAGCCAGTGGCGGTGATGACCATGCAAAGAAACACCCCTTCCTCCACTTCGTCGTCGCTGCACGCGAGCGCCCCCATGCGGAACGCAAGGTCGACGAGCCGAGGGTTGGTGGGGTTCGCGCGCTGCTCAAGGTTGAACAGCATCCGGACGCACTCGACGCGTCGTTCCTTCGACTGCGCGCGCTCCAGGATCAACTCAGCTGCCGTTTTGGCCTTCTCCGTGAACCCCCAGCGAATCATGATATTCACGTAGGTGTTCAAAGCGAACCCGTCCTCAATGCCTCCTTCGAGCATGCTCTCCAGGATGAACCTCGCCTCGTCGGACCGGCCCAACTGGTCGAGCGCTAGCGCTTGGAACGCTCTGATCCGCCCCGTGACCTCAAACTCTCTGCTGGCCTCCTCGCACAAGGCGAGCAGATCGCTCCACCGCTCCTGGGTGGCCAAGGCGACCCCAATCCTGACGGCGATCATCGGGGACAGACGAATCGTCGTGCGCACGCGCGTCGCCACGGCGAGGAACTGCTCGGCCTGCGTCTCGGAGCCGGGGTCCAGCTCTTGGAGCAGGAGCAGCGTGGTCGGTTTGGGGTGTCCAAGCTGCTCGTCGACTCGGGAAAGATCAGTCAAAGCCTCGCCGCTTTGTAGCTGATTCCTGCGCCGCGCGAGCATGTAGTCCAAGATCGCGGCATGCGCCTGGTCTTCCGCATCTCCAGAGCGCAAGATGTCGCGCCAAGCCTCGACCAGAGGATCCCTGGCCATCACGTCGGCCGACAGGGCCGCCAGCACCAAAGCGGGTCCGAATAGCTGGTGCGAGCGACCGACTGTGTCGATGTTTGCCGCCATCAGCTCGACGCAGTCGCGGTGCTTGCCGAGCTCGTGCAGGAACGTGACGCGGCGCAGGACTTTCATGTTGCCGTCGGGCAGCCGGCTGTTCGATTCCAAGGCCGCCTGGAAGTCGCCGCACTGGGCCGCGAGGGTCTCTGCGGCCGACTGGAGTTCGGCTTGCTGAGGCCGCTGTCGCGCCGCGGCCAACACCCTGGCGAGAATCTGCTCCTGCTTGCCGAGCATGCTCGCGGTCGCGATCCAGAGGTCGATCACGAATTCGGCGTTCGACACCCATCTGATCTCTTCTAAGGCGGAGACGGCCTCTTCGATGTCGGCCCACGCTTCGCGCAGTGCGGTCGCATCGACCCCGATAGGGCCCGAGGGAGGAAAGACGTCGTCCTCCGAGTCCCCGTCGCTCGACTCCTCGACGCGCGCGCTCCTCAGCGCGATCTTGAACCGCGCTCGTGCCCGCAAGATCAGGAACAACAGCCTTGTCGACTCCCGTTTCTCTTCCAAGGCGATGCCATCGATGCACGCTTGCAGCGCCTGTTCGGGATTCGAGAACATGGTCTCGACCACGGCCCGCGCCGCGAGACTCTCAGCGCCTTCGAAAGTGTCAAGAAGCGCGATGGCTTCGGCGCGCTTGCGGCTGGCAGCGAGGAGGCGGGCCTTGACGCCGAGCAGCGCTGGGTCCGCGTCCGCCGGCAGCGCGTCGAGCACGTCCGAATAGTCCTGGCCTTGGTCAGTTCTGAACCGCCTGCGCATCTCACTCTCGGCCCAGGCCGCCCAGTATTTGGCCTGCGGTTGCGTCTCGGCGGCACTCTTGACCGCGCGGGACGCACCATCGTCGTCGCCTCGAACGAGGCGAAGCCGGCCTTTCAGGTGCCAGTATTCCGCCTTCTCCATCGCCGACGCAGACTCCAAACGCTCAGAAGCCTGACGGAGCAGGTCCGCGCACTTCTCCACGTTGCCCCGGGCGACTGCGGACTTCGCTTCCGTGACCAACCAGGCCAAGCTGCCGCGTGGAGGATTGATCCAAACGTCGGTGGCGGGCTCCGCTAGTGCTTGGGCGAAGACGATGCTGCGGGTGCCTATGTTTCTGGTGATCGACTCCACCATGAGGACTCGATCCTCCGTGCCAAGCGACGGGTCCATCCCGGCTACGCTGGTGTCCAACGCATGCCCAACTCGAGAAAGGCGATGTCGCTTCCGGACCTCGTCGACCAGCTCCGACGTGCGATCCAAGACGTTGGCCGTCGGCACGCGAATCGCGGCCTCCTTCTGCTCCAAGGGGACGGAGGCGATCTGAATACGGTCAAGCTCCTCGCGAATCCAGACGTAGTGAAGCGGGCACTCGCGGGGATCCTCTGGATCGACGCTCAGGTCGCATAGAACCAGAAGGACAGGCTCGTCCGTGTTGTCGAAGTAGCGGAGCGTCGTGGTGGAGAGGCTGATGGAGAGGAAGCTCCCGTCTGCGCTGCGCTGCGGCGAGCGCGTGCCCTTGAGCTGGAGGCGGAAAGGGTGGACGACCTGCTGCTTGACGCTGATCTGCACTTGGAGATCAAAGCCGAAGTCGCTGACGCCGCCAAGCTCCGTGAGCTGCCAGCCCTTGGGCCGCTTTGCGCGCAGGCAGTCGTAGGCGTCTTGTCCGATCTCTTGCGAGTCGCCGGTCTGCGGCAATCCTTTGTCGTGTGGCATGTGGGCTTCCGTTCCTGATGAATTCCAAAGAGGCTCTAGACGATTGTCTTGCTTGTCACCTACCCGCTGCGGAGGAGTCAGTTCACCCACCCCGCCATCAAGGACCGCAGGGCAGGGTGCGCTCCAGCGAGACCGGCGCCGCCGAGGATGGCCGCGACCAGCACGATGCGAACGTCGCGAGACATCAACGCGAAGAGGCGGTGGCGATCGTTCTTGAAGCGCTCATAGGGGTTGCGGCCGTGCAGCATCACTTCGCCCCCTTCTTGCTCTTCGCCGCCTTGTCCAAAGCTTCCGACTTGGCGGCAGCGGCTTTCGCGGCCGCTTCCAAAGCCTCCTGGTGCGCGGTCCAGTCCCCGGCCGCGCCCACGTCGGCGACCCGCTCGATGAATCGGCCATATAGGCCGTCTTGGACTTGGCCATTGCGGCGCATCATCTCCACGGCGATGTTGGGGTTCAGCAGCAGGATGAAGTGGAACTCGCCCGACGGGCCGGGTTTGGTGCGGATGAACCCGAGTTCCCGCAGGCGACGCATGCGCTTGCGCCAGGTGTCGGTCGCGCGCTCGCCGGTGAAGCCGGTCTCGGCGGCGAAGGTCGCCGGGTTCTCCACGATCACCAGCGGGTTGTCCGGGGCGCGCGCCCACAAGCAGAACAGGGAGTGGCCGGCTGGCGAGCCTTTGGATATCTCGTCGATGGCCTGCATCGCGATGGGTAGGGGGCGCGGCACCGTGGTGAAGCCGTCGTTGCTCTTGCGCCGCCACAACAGCGTCTCGGGCACGTCCGGGAAATGCAGCGCGAGCTGCTGCTGCGCGCGCTCCGACATTTTGAGGCGCCGGGTCTGGGATTGCTTTGAGTTGGCCATGCTGGGCTCCGTTTCTGATGGCAGAAGTGTGCTTCTGTCGACGAGCCACTGCAATGATTCAATTGGCACGAATTCAGTGCTACTCAAGTGCCTGAATCGGCTTCCGGCGGTGGCTCCGGTTGCGCACGAATCTTGGAACCCCACCCTAGGAGTTGCGCCATATCCTGCGATCAAGCCAGAAAGATTCACGCAAAATCAATGATCTGCGGCATTATTTCGGTGCTCGACGTGCTGCTGTGCTGGTGTGCTGGTGTGCTGGTGTGCTGCCGGTGGGGTTTGCGAAGGGGAGGGCCACGCGCCCTTCGCGCGGCAAATGCTCACGCAGCTTGACGGTCTGGCCGTCGATGCAACGCACGCGCTCATGAACTTGCGGCGCGGACGACCTACGCGCGCCGCACAGCATTCATATGTCATTTGTGCGCGCCGCACCTCTGGCTGAACGACTGCTCGATGCCACTTAGCGAGAGTACGCCCGGCGATGCTGAACGACCGCAACCGCTGCACTCCAGTCATTCGGGCGAAAAACCGAACGGCTGTTGCGGGTCGGCGGCACTCGGCGACGAACGACTGCTTCCGGGAAGTGAAAAATCAACGACCTCTTTTCGGCGATGAACTCGAAGAGATGTCAGTCGCAACCCGACCCGATCCTGTCGTTAACTTACGCGCAGTCACTAAGACGTTCTCCTGAGATAGAGCAGCATTTCGCCCCATCTACTAGCAGCGTCCTTTCCGGACCATTTCGGCTGCCGCTAGACGGCGCTCTGGAACTGGTTAGCGTATTCCAAGAGTTGAGCATTAATGGCATCAGCATTAGTGGAAAAGTGTGCCTCGCGGTGACAATTCGGACACAAAGCCACGCAATTCCAAGGCCGGTCACTTTTCTCAGCACCGAGGATATGGTGGACGTCGAGAAACCCAGAGTAGCCCCGATACTCGCCACAACCTTGCCGCTCGCAGCCTCGAGCTCGGTCGAGAACTGCCCGTCGCACCTTTGGGTCGCGTTTGACTTCGGATCGAACCACTGTGCGTCGCAGTGCGCCATCGCTTCCGAGCGTTGAGTAGTCGATCCCAGGGCAATCGTCGAACGTGTCGTCGGATGGAAATGAGCCCACGGTGTCCAACTTGGCGAGATCCACCACGCCAGGCCAAGCCCATAGCACGTCGGCGACCTCATGAGCATCTGTCGTCCGATCATCCTGCAGCCAGATTGTTGGACTGGACCCATTCATTGCGTGGTTCTTGGTGATCCTATTCATCAATCCGCGCCGGCGAAGCTCATTGCTGACGTCGCGCTGACGGAGCCAGATTGGCATCAAAGCCTCCCTGGGAATGAGCGCGGCATAGATGATCGCCGCACCATCTCGCTGGATGATCAGGTTGTGTGTATTGCCGTGTTGCAGATCGCGTTCGACGATGAAGCGTAGCGTGCCTTCCCAGTCGTCGTTACGCAGGCGTGCGCGAAGTTGCGCTGCGGCGTACTTTCGCTCGTTCGCATTTCGTCCTTCTCGCCGCCAGCACAGCCGCACTCGCATCTTAATGAGCCGCCCCTCGGGGGACCGTGCACTCACGAACTGCTCTGTCGCCGTACCGGTCACCTTGCGATAGTCCCGGAGCACCTCGAAGCCTCGTTCCGTCAAGAACGGCACGACTGAATCTCGACTGATCTGTTCCGCAGTGATGCTGTCCTCGCCTCTGAAGGCACGTGTTGTCGTTGGCATGAAAGCCTCCTACCGTCTCGTGGACAACCCTGGCGACGTGGACAGCCGAGCTTCAACAAGACAGCTATCTCGCGTCAATCTTATAGTCGCTATTCTCTCGTGAACGTCGGTTGGTACCCAGTCTGCTGACGTTGAACAACGCAATCTCGCGGGCAAGTGGATGACGGCACTTGCCCGGCAGGGATAGGTCACCAACGGCCGCTTCGGAGCGTCGCGGGTTAGAAAACGAGGGATTCGGCGAACGACGGCTTCGGGGAACGCTGGGGGACAGCAACGGGTCGGAAGCGGAAATTCTGGGTTCCAGCAACCGGGATTTCGATAGCATATATTCGAGTGGGATTGACCGAGCTCAGGGGTTACAAGCCTCTTCAATCGTCACATCGACATTCGGCTGCAAAGTCCATATTCATCCCGCCGCTGCCCGATTCGCCCTCCATGTTGAACACCGCACGCGCGCCCGATGCCCTGCGGTTAGTCGGTGTTGCTTTGAGCGTTGACATCGCGCTCACGCGCCGTGATTGCGCGCGCACTTTTCACACAAACCTTGTCCCCAGCCGATGGGGACAGGGATGTGAGTGGAGCTGTGGATAAGTCTTTTCGGGACGTATGGCGTCTGGCGGTGTGGCATTTGCCTACAAATGAGGCAGTGCCTCGTGTCGGCACGCTGATCGACCTCGACAGTAGAATCGGTGCCCGAACAAGCGATCGCCCCCGACGATGACAGAAACCGAACTCGAAGAACTGGATGTCTTGCTGTCGTCTGTCGAGGGGGTGAGCGCCTCGCTCCCGGTCGACGGCCTGCATGGCTTTCTGACGGCGCTGGTCATGAGCGGGGGGGGGGAAGCCGCGAGTCGAACCGATCTTGCCGTGGATTCTCAAGCCGATGCCGGGTTTGCCACTGGATCTCGAAGCTGTCCCTCAGGCCCGGCGCGTGGGCGAGTTGGTCGGCAAGACGATGACCCGCATCGACATCGAACTCGACGACCCCGAGTATCTCTTCGCGCCGATGGTGCGGG
>JAVEVD010000108.1:0-7953 GCA_034005205.1 Steroidobacteraceae bacterium
ACCCGATCCACAAGCTGCTCGCGGGTCGCGATCCGCTGCGTGGCGAGGACCTCGCCTCGCAGCCGACGCTGTCGCGCTTCGAGAACGCGTTCGGTCGGGCCGATCTGTATCGGATGGGGCTCGCGCTCGCCGATACCGTGATCGAGCGCCATCGCCGGCGTCTGAAGCGCAAGGCCAAGCGGATCACGATCGATCTGGACCCGACGGACGACCCGACGCACGGCGCTCAACAACTGACGTTCTTCAACGGTCACTACGTAAGCGATCGAAGAACCGCGTTCTTCTGATCTGACCGCAAATCGCACACGCTGCGCGGGAAGTGGCAGCAGCGAGGTGCGTAGCGATGACGACATTGACGGAGATGCAGGCCCAGGCGCTCGAGTGTCTGGAAGGAGCGCGCAGTGCAGGTGTGGCGTTGAGCGGGCATGTGCGTTCACGCGGCCTGAACCTGCGCGGCATTTACGATGCGATTGCGCAGTTGCGCCGTCGCGGGATCGTGCCGCCGGCGCCGCGGCGGGTGAGGAAGCGGGTCGCAGCGGCATCGACGCCGGTGCGGTTTGCGAAGGTTGAAGTTCGGTCGGCGCCGGCGCCGCTGCGTCTGCGGTTGCTGCTGGGGAACGGGCGCGGTGCGGAACTCGAAGTCGAGGATCCCGAGCAGTTGTCGCGGATCGTCGCCGCGCTCGAGGCGTCACGGTCGTGATCCGGCCGACCGCGGAGGTCGCGGTGTATCTGTGCATCGAGCCGGTCGACATGAGGAAGCAGGCGGCCACGCTCGCGCTGCTGGTCGAGCAGGCGCTCGGTCGGGCGGTGTTTGATGGCGCGGTGTATGCGTTCGCGAACCGCAAGCTCGACCGGGTGAAGTTGCTCACCTGGGAGCGCAACGGGCTCGTGCTGTGGAGCAAGCGGCTGGAAGGTGCGGATCGCTACGTGTGGCCGCGGGTGCGCAGCGATGTGCGTGAGGTGGCACTCACGGGCCGCGAGCTGAACGCGTTGCTCGATGGCTTCGATGTGTTTGCGCGTGGCCATCGCAGGCTCGATCTCAAGCGCGTCGGTTGAACGACAAAGTACTGTAAAAATAGGCATTTCCGCGTGACTCGTCGTGCTCGACGTGCGATACTTCGCGCATGTCGAGCGCGCCCTTCGTTGCATCGATCAGCGGTACGAACCCGATCGATGCGCCGCCTCGCGGCGCACTGCTCGAAGCCGAAAACGCCGCGCTCAAAGACCTGCTCGCCGCACGCGAGCGACGTATCCGGCTGCTCGAGGAGGCGCTGCGGTGGCTGAAGGCCGAACGCTACGGGGCAAGCCGCGAGCGGCTCGACGCGACGCCTGCGCAGCGCGGGCTGTTCAACGAAGTCGAGGTGCTCGCTGAACTCGCCGAGGTGACGGGCCTCGAGCCGCCGCTCACTGCCACACCACTGCGCGAAGCAAAGCCCGCCTCGAAGCTCAAGCCCGGGCGACGGGCCTTGGCCGCCCACCTGCCGCGGCGCGAGGTGCGCCACGAGCTGCCGGCAGTGGAGCGGATCTGCGACTGCGGCAGTCCCTTGCGTGAGATCGGCGCTGAGGTGAGCGAACAGCTCGACTACGTACCGGCGCGCGTCGAGGTCGTGCGTCACGTGCGGGTGAAGTACGCGTGTCCTGGATGCGAGGCGTGCGTTAAGACGGCGCCCGCCGTGGTCCAGGTGCTGCCGAAGAGCAACGCCGCCGCGGGGTTGCTCGCGCAGCTCGTGACCGCCAAGTACGTCGATGCGCTGCCGCTGCACCGGCAGGAGGCGATGTTCGCCCGCCACGGTGTCGCCCTGCCGCGCGCCACGCAGGCCGCGTGGCTGATCGGGCTCACGGCACCGCTCACGCCGCTCATGAACCTGCTCGATGAGCGGCTGCGCGAGAGCGGCTACATCCGCATGGACGAGACCCCGGTGCAGGTGATCCACAGCGACGAGAAGACGCGCGCTGCCGAGCACTGGATGTGGGTGCGGGTGGCAGGCCCCCCGCGGCAGCGGATCATCCTCTTCGACTACGACGCCTCCCGTGCCGGAGCCACCGCCGAGCGGCTGCTCGCTGGTGCGCGCGGCTTCCTGCAGACCGACGGTTATGCCGCCTACGACGGGGTCGCCGCCCGCCTCGCGCTCATCCACGTCGGCTGCTTCGCGCACGCTCGGCGCAAGGGGTTCGAGGCGATCAAGGCGTTGCCGGCCGGGACCGCCGCGAATACCCCGGCGCACGAGCTCGTGCGCCGCATCGACGCCCTCTACGCGATCGAGCGCGAGGTCAAATCGCTCGCGCCTGAAGAACGCACCCGGGTGCGGGCCGAGCGGGCGCAGCCGCTGCTCGAGCATCTGCACAGCTGGGCACTCGAGCAGGCGGGGCAGACGCTGCCCTCGGGCAAGCTCGGTGTCGCGTTCGGCTACCTGCTTGGTCAGTGGCCAAAGCTCGTACGCTACCTCGACGATCCGCGCCTTGCGATCGACACCAACCTTGCGGAGAACGCGATCCGTCCCTTCGCCCTGGGCCGCCGCTATGCACGGGTCGCGATTATGCAAGGTCGATCGTCGGCAGTAATCGCACGGGATCGGTGTCGACAGCTTTCGACGCGGCTCGACGGCGACGGCAGTCGCAGGCGGGTCGAGGTGGGAACCGTGCATAACTATAGGCCCTGCAGGAACTGGAGCACTCGGTCGGACGGACGGTAGCGGAGTGAGGGGGTAGCGGGCGACTGCAGAGACTGCAACGCCCGATCCTTCATGGCGAGATCGGCCTCGACGTACTGATGCGTGGTGACCGTGCTTTCGTGGCCAAGCCACAGAGCGATGACCGTCACGTCGACGCCTGCTTGCAGCATGTGCATGGCGAGTGAATGACGCAGTACGTGCGGCGATACCCGGCGTTTGGCGAGTTCTGGATGGCGCTTTGCTGCGATCGCCACGGCCAGAGCCAGCCGCTCGGTCACGCTGACGCGTGACAGGGCGCCACCGGTCCGGTTCGGGAACAGCGGCTGATCAGGCGATCCTCGGCACTCCCGCAGCCAATGCCGGAGCAACGTGGCGGTGTCGCGCCACAACGGCACGGAGCGCTCCTTACGCCCTTTGCCTCGGATCCGGATGCACGCGCTCGGCGCGAGCGTCAGGTCTTCGCGCTGCATACCGATCAGTTCCGAGACGCGGGCGCCGCTGCTGTAGAGGACCGTGAGCATGACGCGGTCGCGTCGTCCGCTCCAGGTGGTCGGGTCGGGTGCGCCGAGGACAGCATCGATCTGCTCGCGCGTCAGGAACCCGAGCAACGGGCGTTCGAAGCGCTTCATCGGAATGGCCAGCACCGTCTGCGCGAGACCGAGTGCCGTGGGTTCCTTGAACGCGACGTAGGCCATGAAGGAACGAATGGCGGCAAAGCGTGCGTTGCGACTGCGGACGCAGTTGTGCCGTTCGTCTTCGAGATGCTTGAGGAAGGCCAGCACGAACTCGGCGTTGAGGTCGGCCAGGGCGAGGTCGGTCGGGCGTTTGCCGAGGCGGCGGTGGGCGAACGCGAGCAGCAGGCGGAAACAGTCGCGATAGGCAGCGATGGTTCGCGGGCTCGCGCGCCGCTGCTGCATCAACCGGTCAATGAAGAACTGCTCGAGCAGGGATGGGAACGTGAGTGGAATGGAGGCGCTCATGGGCGGGCACCTCCCCGCGCGTGCTCGACGCGCCGTGCGGCGAGCGCCAGGAGCTCCGGCGTGGCCGTCGCGTACCAGTACGTGTCGGTGACCTTGGCATGTCCGACGTAGGTCGATAGGGCGAGCACGTGGCGATCGACGTCGAGGCCCTCGCGGTACCATTGCTCGAAACGCCGGCAGATGAAGGTGTGCCGCAGATCGTGAATGCGGGGCATCGCGTGACCGCCGCGGGCACGCCAGCCGAGCTGTCGGCGCAGCAGTGTGAACGCGTACTGCACGGCGCGAGTGCGTGCGGGTCGACCGTAGTCGAACAGAAAGAACGCGGCGTGACCGCTGGCGAATCGGTCCCGATCGCGGCGCGCGGCATAGTCGCGCAATGCCAGCGTGGTGGTGGCGTGCAGCGGCACCCATCGGGACTTGCCGAACTTGGCCTGCCGGACGAGCAGTCTGCCGCGCTCGAGATCCACGTCCGTGCGCGCGAGGCCCGTCGCCTCTGAAATGCGCAGGCCGCTGGCCGCGATCAATCCGAAAATCGTCGCGCAGCTGGTGCCGCGCAAGCCACCCGCCGGGTGCAGACGGGTGGCCGCCGCGATCAGTTGGCTGAGCTCGCGATCGGTGTAGATGTGCGGCGCGAGGCGCCGATGAGGGCGTCCGAAGAGGAACCGCGACGGAATCTCGGTCGCGGGTTCTTCACGCCGGCAGTAGTGGGCAAAACCGCGCAGCACTTCGATACGGCGAGCGGCGGTCAAAGGTCGTTGCGCGTGCGACGCACTGGCCCACCCGATCGCGAGTTCGAGTGTGGGCGGTCCACGATGACCGGCCGCATCGGCGAAGCGGGCGAATCGGGCGAGCTGATAGCCCTCGATCCGCAGCGCGTAGCCGGCTTGCCGACGCTCGGCAAGGTAAGCCGCGACGCGTGCGGCCATCGATCCCGGCGCGTTCATGGCCGGCTCCCCGGCCACGGCAGGGCCACGGTGGCCAGCGCCGGCAGATCGACCTTGGCGTAGATCGTGGTCGTGTCAATGCTGCGATGCCGGAGCACATCTGCGATGTCCTTGAGGCGCGCGCCGCGCTGCACCAGTCGAGTGGCCAGCGTGTGCCGCAGAATATGAGTGCCGCGAACACGGTCGCCGAGACCGCACCGGGCGGCCGCAACGCGCACGGCGTTGCGGACGATGTCGAGTCCGGCTGTGGCGTTGGTCGGCGGGCGGTGTCGCACGAATACTTCCCGGCGGCTCGTCTGCGGTCGACCGTGACGCAGGTACTCGACGATCGCCCGCCCGGTCGCTGTCGGCAGCGGCAGCGTATCGACCCGTCGACCCTTGCCGTGGATCGACAGGGTGCCTTGTCGCCAATCGACGTCCTCCAGCCGCAGGCGCGCCACTTCGATGCGGCGCAATCCCAGGTCGAGCAGGCAGCGAGTAATCGCGTAGTCTCGTCGACCGGTCGCGGTGGTGCGGTCAAACGCGTACAGCAGTTGCTCAACCTCCTCCGCCGTGAGACTGGCGGGGAGCCCGGCGAGGCGCCAGTGCGCGACGCGCGGCAGCGCCGCGACCAATCCGGCGGTCTGTGCGCCACCGATCGTCTTGAATGCGAAGTAACTGCGCAGCGAAATGCCAAGCGCCCGAATCGAGCCTGGCGCCCGGTCTCGCCCATAGCGCGTCATGAACGCCGCCACGTCACTGGGTCGGATCCGACGCACGCGAATGACGCCGCGGCCGGACAGCGCCATGAGGAAATCCCGTACATCGCGGACCCGTACGCGGCGCGTGGTCGGCAGCAGCCCGCGCGCCTCCATCAGATGACGGTCGAACTCGTTGAGCTCGGCGGCGAGCGCGGCGTGGCCAGCGGACTTGCTCGGCGCCGTCCTCTGACTCACCACGAGCATGGCCCGGTAATGCACCAGGGCCGCGCGGACTATGTGCGTCGAGCGTTGTCGTTCCTCGCACCGGCATGTGGGGAGGTGCACCCGGATGAACCGGGTCACTGCCGTCTCGTCGATGCGCCTGAGCGTTGTCTGTCGCATCGGCAACGAGCCAACGAAGTGCGCCACCACCCGCTGATACTGCTTGATCGTGCCGATCGCGTAACCTCGCTCAGAAAGGTAGCGCGTGTAATCGCTGATAGTGGATGTGAGAGCGCGTTCGGCAGAGCGGACTCGCCGCCGTTCTGAAATCTCGGTCACGGTAATGTCCTCCCGGTACAAATGACCCGTGGAGAACAGCACCCGAAATTATGTACGGCAAGTCAGGGCAAGCGAGGTCATCATCCGTCGTTGGGAACACGTGCGACGTGACAGGCGCCGAGAGCGACCTTGCATAATCGCGACCCGTGCATAGGAGCGGTTATGGAAGACCTTCCATAACCGCAACAACTGGCTCTTCTCGGACACCGTCAACGGTGCGAAGGCGAGCGCGACGCTCTACAGCCTGGTCTCGACCGCCCGCGCGAACGAGCTCGAGCCGTATGCGTATCTGCGCCGCTTGTTCGATCGACTGCCGCACGCCCGCACCGTCGAAGACTTCGAATCGTTGCTGCCGTTTACGCCGAGCCCAGCTTCCTGAGCAAGGACGCGGTTCTTCGATCGCTTACGTCACTACGACACGTGGTGTTATCTGCCGGTGGCCGGGTTCCTGACCTTCAACGAGGAGCCCGAGCAGTACCTGTTCGCGTACGTGCTGCGCCCCGGTAATGCCGGGGCCGCGCTCGGCGCCATCGGGATCCTGTCGCGACTGCTGCCGCGGTTGCGTGCCGCGTTCCCGCGGGCGCGGCTGCGGGTCCGGCTCGATGGCGGTTACGCGGCCGCCGAGATCTTCGCCTTCCTCGAACGCGAGGGACTCGAGTACGTGGTGGCGATGGCCAAAAATCAGGTCCTCAAGCGTCGCGTGGCGCGACTGATGAGCACGGCCCGACGGCGCTCGCGCGCATCGGGCGAGACCGCGCACGTCTACGGCGAGTGCCGCTACGCGGCCGGCACCTGGCAGCAGCGCCGTCGCGTGATCATCAAGGCCGAGGTCGTGCGCCATCCGGGCCGTGAGCCCAAAGACAACCCGCGCTTCGTGGTCACCAACTTGCCGCACTCGCCGCGATACCTCTACGAGGCGATCTACTGCGCCCGCGGGGATGTCGAGAATCGGATCAAGGAACTGCACCACGGACTCGAGATCGACCGCACCAGCTGCAGCCGCTTCCTCGCCAATCAGCTGCGCGGACTGCTCAGCGCCGCCGCCTACGTGCTGTATCAGGAGCTGCGCCTGCACGCCGCGCGCACCGCGTTGCGATCCGCTCAAGTCAGCACCCTGCGCGAACACCTCTGCAAGCTCGGTGCCTGGATCGAGTCCTCGGTGCGGCGCATCGTGTTGCACCTGCCGGCCTCCTGCCTCCATCGTCACGACTGGCAGATCATCGCCCGACAGCTCGGCGCCGCACCCGCGTAGCGCCGCCGGACTGACTCTCTCCACCGCGCAGCGTGGCCCGCGACGACCACGACGGACAACTGTCGCCGAAATCTCGCGCTCGCCCAACCTCGACAGCCAAGATCGCGCATCGCTCACCGTCCGCCGCGAAATATCATCGCCACACATCGACATCACGCCTTCGCGCCGCAATACTCGGCGCCATGACCGGCCAATCTGCTCCCTTCATGCATAGAGCAGGCTAGGCGGCCCATCAGCCTGCAGGCGTTGCCGGGTTTCCTGGCCAACTGAAGCAGGGAGAGCTTGCTCCCGGTGCTTTGAGAGGGCGCAGTCATCCGGGTTCTCCTGGCGGGTGATGGTCTGACGATCACCACGCTGCTTTGGAGGCCTGGGTGGCTGCGCGCGGCATCTGCGCGATGCCGGACTGAGCACGTAGCGAGATAGCTCGGATCGCGCTCGTCAGCGGCGGTTCACGCCTCTGCATGGAGCGGACTCTCATTGTTCCGCTGGTCTCGAAATCAGGAAAGCCCGGGCGAAGAGGCTCTGGATAACGACTCGTCGGCCTATCAATCGATAGGTGTGTACCGGATGGCCATCAGGAAAATTTCGTCGCATGCGCGAGACGACGAGACGAGCTGATTGGTCAGGTGACGTCGCGACGATGGAAACCGCGGCCGCACCGAAGGTGTGGCGGGTACACCTCGATCGGCTTTGCGCCGTCGACAGTCTCTTCGACCCGTCGCTGCCCGAGGTTGCCCGTGCACGCTGACCTCGCACGAGTGTTCCTTTACGTCCCGGCGCACGACGAGCGGAAGGTCGCGAAGGCGCTTGCGGGCTCTGGTGCGGACGCCCTGATCCTCGACCTCGAAGACGGCGTGCCGCCGT
>JAVEVD010000109.1:0-7830 GCA_034005205.1 Steroidobacteraceae bacterium
ACCGCTCGTGGTGCATGACGATGGCTGCAGTGCGCAATGCGTGATGATTGACACCCTACGGCGCCTGTGATAGTTTTTAGCCGACCGGCCGGGCGGTTTATTACGAGCGCCGGCGCCGCCTGCGGCTGACGCTGCGGGACCATTCAACATCCGAACGACTCTTGGAGACCGCAGGCATGAGCGCGAAGAAGGACGTGGTAGGGGCCGTCGAGAAAGACGTGATCCAGTACGAGGTGGCCGCAAACGGCGTCTGCACCGTTTGGTTGAACCGGCCGCACAAGCGCAACTGCGTAAGCCCGCAGCTGCTGCGCGACCTCGAGGCCGCCGTCGATCGCGCCGCCGACGATCCCAACGCAAAGGTGGTCGTGTTCCGTGGGCGCGGCGGCACCTTCTGTTCCGGCGCCGATCTCGACTTGTTGGTGAGTCCGGTGCTCGGCGAGTCCTCAGACTCGCTGCAGCTCGCGATCGATTCCGCGCGCACGTACGACAAGATGTTCAACATGAAGAAGCCGACCGTCGCGGCGGTGGAAGGCTACGCGGTGGCCGGCGGGTTCGAACTCGCGATCTCGACCGATTTCCTGCTTTGCGCCGACGAATGCAAGATCGGCGACTTCCACATCCGCCGCGCGCTGTTCGGCGGTGCGGGCCCGATCTACCGGCTGCCGCGCTACCTGGGCTTGCGCAAGTCGAAGGAGCTCATGCTCACCGGGAAGCTGTTGTCGGGCAAGGAAGCCGCCGACTGGGGCCTCGCGAACGCTTCGGCGCCGGCTGCGGAGTTCGATCAGCTGATCCAGGATTTCTGCGCGCCGATGCTGGAGTTGAGCCCGTTCTGCATGTGGATGACCAAGAAGGCGGTCAACCGAGGCCTCGACGCCGACACCGAGAGCCTGATCGCGCTCGAGACCATGACCTGCAACGTCGTCCATCACTCGGCCGACGCGAAGGAAGGCGTCAAGGCGTTCCTCGAGAAGCGCAAGCCGAACTGGGTTGGTCGTTGAAGGCGGAGCGACGCGTCGAGCCGCTCGACGCGTCACCTCCGAGGGCGCGCAGGCCAAGGAACAAGACCAGGATTCGCCTGTTCTTACCCGGCCTGCGCCGCGCTAAACCTCGTCCGTGACGGGATGATGGAAATCAGCGCGGCGCGAGCCCGTTGAGGAAGATATCCCAGCATTTCGCCGCGATCACTTCGGGCGAGGGGTCCTTCTGTGGTCGGTACCACTGGTACGCCCAGTAGCAGACGCCGAACCGGCAGTGGGCCGTCAGCTTCGGATCGGCTTAGCGCACCGTGCCTTCGGCCATCGCCTTGCGGACGATGCCGATGATCAGGGCCACGTACTCGTCACGTTTCGCGGCGATTGGCGCGCGCTTCTCTGGCGCCAACTCGCGAAAATGCTCGATGAAGGCGCGGATGTAGCCTGGGTAGTCGTGGATCAACTTGAAGACGTCTTCGACCACCCCGCGCAGCACGGTCATCGCGGGGGCGCCAGCCTCGAGCCTGGCGTCGGTGTTCCGTCGCAGCGTGCCGATGAACAGCTCGTGCAGCATGAACAAGATCTCGTCCTTGCTCGAGATGTAGTGGTAGACCGTGGGTTTCTTCAGGCCCGCGGCCTCGGCGATCATCGACATGTTGACGCGGTGGTAACCGACCTTGTCGAACAATTGCGCCGCGCCGCGCAAAATCTCGCGTTTGCGGCGCAGGGTTTGTTCGATGTCGACCTTGGGCCCGCGCTTGCGCGGCGGCGCCGAGCGTGCGCCGGCGGCGCGAGTCTCCGCCTTCGCCGTTCGGCTCGACTTCTTTGCCGGTCTGGCCGCTGCACTCACACTGTTTTCTCCTGACTAGCTGACTGCCCGGTTCAGCAGCAGCGAGGTGCTCTCGTGGAACCAATAAGCGCCGTGGCCGACAGCTTGAGGCGGCGAGAACAGGCTCGGATGCTGCAGGGCGGCAGTTTTATCACACAAACGGCCAGTCGGTTGAGCGCGCCTGATTTCTCATCGTGGCTTGGTTGAGCTCGATCAGTCTTGGTCGAGCTCGTCGATAAGCGCCGGCCGGCGTGTTCCTTATCGCGCACGCGCGCACCGGTAAGCGCGCACATTGTTGGCTGGACGGCCGCCGCCGAGCGCTTCCGCAACTGCATGCCGATGGCTCATGACTTGACGACCGGGGCGTCACAGACTACTTTCGCTGAATCTTCGACCGGACGGTCGGCCGACGCAATAAATTGCCGGGGCGACATGAAGATCACAGGTCCACATTCGACGCTGCAATGTTTCGCGCGTTCGTTTTCAGCGGCGCGCTCGCTGCGCACAACTCTAATCAGGCACATCCGATGAGCAAACGACTGAATACAATCTTCGCGTTCGCCGGCGCAGCGTCCACTGTCGCCATGTCAACAAGCGCTTTAGCGCAGCAGGACGAACCTCAGGACAGCGTGGTGATCCAAGAGATCGTGGTCACCGCGCAAAAGCGCAGCGAGGACATCCAGAAGGTTCCCATTGCGCTTACGGTGATCTCGGGCGACCAGCTGGGCGAGCAGGGAATCCGCCGCGCAGAAGATTTGAGCATGGGTGTTCCGAATCTGCAGGTCAGCCAGCCTCTCGGACAGGGTCTGCCGGTCTTTTCGCTGCGCGGCGTCTCCATGTCGGACTTCAGCCTGTCGCAGAACGGTCCGATCGCCATTTATTACGACGAGGTCTACAAGGGGAACTGGGCCATCATGGGGCTGGGGTTCTTTGACCTCGAGCGCCTCGAAGTCCTGAAGGGACCGCAAGGCACGCTGTACGGCAAGAACACCACCGGCGGCGCGATCAACTTCATCGCGCGCAAGCCGAGCTTCGAAACCGGCGGCTATCTGTCGGCGGGCTTCGGCAATTACGACCGCTACAGCGCCGAGGGAGCGTTGGAGACGGCGCTCAGCGATACGCTCGGCGCCCGCATCGCCTTCACGATGGATCGCGCGGACGGCACGCTAAAGAACGTATATCCGGGCGCGCCCGACGCCAATTCCACTCGTCAGCACGGCATTCGCACGAGCTTTCGCTTCAAGCCAAACGATATCGTCGACGTTACGTTGCGCGCGTCGACGACGTTCCAGAATCCTCGGGCTTATGGCATTCCAGGAATACCGGGACCCGATGGCGTCGGTGGGCCGATCACCACGCTGTTTGGCGTTCCCGGAGACTTCCGTACAGGTCTCGATCGGCGGGAGATCGAGTCGCCGGAGATTCGCCGGCAGGACTTCCGCACGCATGCGGTCGCCGTCAACGCCGACATCCGCCTGACCGACGCGTTCACGCTGACCTCGATCAGCTCCTGGGATCAAGGCACGATGCGGGTCAATGAGGAATCCGACGGAACGCCGCTGTCCTTGGGCGATCACCGCTACTACGGTAGAACCAAGCAGATCGCGCAGGACCTGCGCTTGACGAGCGAATTCGACGGTCCGTTCAATTTCATCATCGGTGCGTTCTACGGCGATGAGCAGATCTGGAACAACACCGATCTGCGATTCCTCATGGATATCGATGTCAATGACGACGGCGCCATCGACGCACAAGACTGCCTCGACGGCGGCTTTTTCATCGCCTGCAATTACTTCAACCGCTTCAAGCAGGAGAAGAGAAGCATCGCCGCTTATTCGGACTTGACGTATGACGCGACGGACAGGCTCACGCTGCGTGGAGGCGTCCGCTATACGCGCGACAAGGGCGAACTCAGGGATTTCTTCGCACAGCTCCGTGCGCCCGATCAAACGCCGCTCTTCAATGTCATCCCCGGCAGCGCAACCGATCCATTCGCGACCACCTCGATGGATTTCAAGGATAACGACGTATCCGGCAAGATCGGGTTCGACTACGATCTGTCAGACACGGCGATGCTTTATGCGAGCTACAGCCGCGGCTATCGCGGGGCGGCGTTCAATGCGCAGGCATTCTTCAGCCCCGCCGAGCTCAGCATCGCCGAGCCTGAGGAGCTTCAGGCTGTGGAGGTCGGCTTCAAGACAGATCTCTTCGATCGGCGCATGCGCTTCAATGGATCCGCGTTCTGGTACGAGTACGAGAACCAGCAGGTCCTCGATGTGGATCCTGCCACCACCGTTCAGACCCTCGTCAATCTGCCGAAGTCGCGCATAGTGGGCGCCGAATTGGACGCCGAGATCAGGGCGACCGACTACCTGGGGGTTTCCGTTGCGGTTGGTTACACCGACAGCGAGGTGCGCAAGGGGAGTTCTCAGGGGATCGACATCAGCGGCAATCGACTGATCAGCACTCCACGCCTGACGCTGTCGTCGGCCGTTGACTGGTCGATTCCACTCGGCCAATGGGGCTCAGCCGATATGCGAGTCGATGCGGCGTATGCATCGAAGCAGCATTACGACCTTCTGAATCGGCCGAGCACCACCGAGGACAGCTATTGGTTGATGAACAGCCGGGTCCGGATACATCCCGACGATGATCGTTACGGCGTGGCCCTGTGGGTGAAGAATCTGACGGACACCTTTTATCGCACCAATAGAATCGATATCACGGAGAACTTCGGATACATCTACAACCACGTCAACGAGCCAAGGACCTACGGCGTAACGTTCGACGTGAAGTTCTGACGCGCCGCTTCCTGGCGGCGGATCGTCCGAGGGGTTTTCACGTGGGTCGCGCATAGCCGCAGACTCGATCGGCGCTTACCTGGGAAGCTCGGGTCAACCTACCACCCTGACGATTCGCCTGAAACGCATGGTGGTTCGAGCGCCTGGCGATCGCAGACACGGAGTAGAAAGAGGCTCCCGAAGGCTCAAATGAAGCACAAAGCAATGAATCGGAAGACGGACGCCGGCATGACGAATGAAGGCGATGTGAAGGACGCGACAGCCGACAACACCCTGTCGCGACGAGCGTTCCTGGATGGCGTCGCGCTGACGGTCGGCGCCGCCGCAGCGGCCTCGCTGAGCTGTGCGACGCCCACGCAAGCAGCAGCAGCCGCGCCGGGCGCAGCCGCCGCCGGTCCGACTGCAGAGCCTGCAGCAGCGTCCGCGAGGGCGTCCGTCCCGCCAGTGGACACGTCCACGCCGCCAATGAATTCCCCAGAATATCCACCGGGTCTCCAAGGGCTGCGCGGCCAGCCCAATCGAGCGTGGCAGGTTCCTCACGCTATTCGGGACGGCAAGACGTTCGGGGACGCAGTCGATACCGGCGAGTCCTATGACCTGATCGTGGTGGGCGCCGGCGCAAGCGGCCTCGCCGCCGCATACTTCTATAAGAAGAAGCTGCCGCGTGCACGGATTCTCGTCCTTGAAGCGGCGGACGATTTCGGCGGCGTGGCGAAGCGCACCGAGTTTGTCATCAAGGGCAGGCGTTACATCAATTGCGGCGGCGCGCTTGCAATCCAGTATGCGGGCACGTACACGCCTGAAGGCAAGACGCTGCTGGCGGATATCGGCGTGAACGCCGAACGGTACTGGGCGTCAGTGGAGGAAACGGCGGCCCAGAAGAAAGGGCCGGCGATGGAGCTTGACGATGCAACGTTCTTCGATCGGGAGACCTGGGGTTCCGACCGGCTGGTTCGCTCCTATGTCGATCCTTACGTGGCGAACCGCCGCGGCCCGTTTCCCACCACCGCGACGCCGGCCGAGCTGGCGGCCAAGTGGACCGCTTTTCTGAAGGAAGCGCCGTTCAGCGCCAGAGCAAAGCGGGACATTCTGCGCGTAATGACCGGGACCAAGGACTACATGGCTGGCTTATCGGTCGAGGAGAAGATCGAGCGCCTCAAGCGGATGACCTATCGTGACTACCTGGTCAATGTCCTGCGTGTGACGCCCGAAGTGTTCGATTGGTGGCAGATTCCGCTCACCGGCTATTCGAACGCGGCGGCCGGTCCGGAGACATACAGCGCCTGGACGGCTTACCGACGCGGCATGGGCGGCTTCCAGGGCATGGGTCTGCCGACCTCGGTCCTGTCCATCGCGGACTATTTGGACGATGAAGAAGCCGGCAAATGGATCGTCTTCCCCGACGGGCTCTATAGCATCTCGCGCCTGCTCATCCGTTGGCTGAACCCCGAAGCGCTGCCCGGCTCGACCCAGGAAGATTCGATCCATTCACGCTTCAACTATGGCGCGCTGGACAAGCCAGAGAAGGCGGTGCGCATCCGCCTCAACAGCCCAGTCGTGCAAGTACGTCATGTTGGCGACCCCGCCACCGCCAAGCAGGTGGAGGTGTGCTACGTCAACAATGGTCGGGCGCTCAAGGCCAAGGGCGGGGCCGTGGTCATGGCCTGCTACAACTCGATGATCCCTTACGTATGCCCTGAATTGCCCGAGGAGCAAAAGGCGGCCCTGAGACTGTCTGTACGCGCGCCGGTGCACATGACCACGCTCGCGCTCAACAATTGGCGCGCCTTCGCCAAGGCGCGCATCAATTACGTCTACTTTCCGACCATGCCGGGAATGCACGTGGATTTCTGGGGCCCGTACGGCGGCTACGAGACGCCCTGTCTCGGAGTCGACCAGCGCGTGACGCACCCTGATGAGCCGCTCATCATCACCGCCTGGAACAACTGGAGGACCACGAACCTCCCGCCGCGGGACAGTTTCCGGGCGGAGCGAGCCCGGTATGTCGAGCTCACGGAAGCCGATTACCGCAAGGATCTCGAAACCAAGTTGCAGCGAGTCCTGGGCCCCTACGGGTTCGACGCCGACAAGGATATCGAGGGCATGATCGTCAATCGTTTCGGCCACGGCATGGCGGGCGGCATGAACAGTCTGTTCGATCCGGAACCGCCGCGGCCGGATCAGGAGCATTTCGTGACCGCCCGCAGGCGCTTCAATCTCATCGCCATCGCAAACTCCGACGCCTCGGGCGTGGCCCTTACCCAGGCCGCCATCGACCAAGCCAATCGGGCGGTGAACGAGATTGTCCAGAATCTGGTGCAGCCCCAGCCGGACTTTGAATTCGCCTCGAGGGTGTGACGGCCGCTGAGGACCGGCCCGCCTGCCACGCTCTCGCCAGTGACGGAGAACAGCATGAGGAGTTCAGACGAGACGAGTTCAGATCATGCGGAGGGCCAGTCAGCAGGCCGCCTTTCGCGACGAGCGTTCCTGGATGGCGCGGCGCTGACGGTCGGCGCCGCAGCGGCGTCGTCATTCAGTTCCGCGGTTTCGGCTCAGACGGCGACGACGCCGGCCGCGGGCGCCGCCGGCGCCGCTGCACCGTCTTTGGATTCTTCTGCGTCGTCCATGAATGAAGGAAGTGCAACCATGTCTTCGATCAAGCGCAGCACTCCCGACGTCGGATATATCGACCCGGCGTTCTACAAGTCGATCAACGTCAGCCAGACGGTTCGCGCCAATGGCATGGTCTATTTTTCCGGCATCGTCGCAGCCACCGGCCAAGGAGAGGTCGTTGCGAAAGGCGACGCCGCCGGTCAGATACGCTTCGTCCTGCGTACGCTCGGTCGTCTGCTGGCGGAGGAGGGCCTGAGCTTCGCGAATCTGGCGTCGACGATGGTCTATGCGGCCGACATCGATGCGATATCGGCGCAGCTGGAGATATTCGCCGAAGCCTTCGAGGGTCATCCGCCCACCATGACGATGATCGAGGTCAAGCGGCTGGCCTCCCCCGATTACCTGCTCGAGCTGGTCGCGGTCGCAGCGCTGTAACCACGCCGTCGCGATGCAACCGCCAGCCTGCCCGTGAGCCGGCGGCGCAGCCGGCCCAGTCCCCGCGGCGGCCCATAGAAGTCAATGCCCCGATGAGGTACTGGCTCACAGTCCTTGTCGTCCCGGTTCAAGCTTGCCCGGCCAATGCCGTTATATGACGTGGGGTGACTGCACCGCTCAA
>JAVEVD010000036.1:0-18806 GCA_034005205.1 Steroidobacteraceae bacterium
AACCGCTAACCGCTTCTTCCTCTTCCCATCCTCGCTCAGAAGAAAATCGACAATCCGAGATGCGCTTCTAGATTATTGACGATCTTCTTTTCGCCCAGCAGGTCGGTGTCATAGACGTGATCGCGTACGTTGAAGTGCACGGCGAGCCAGTCCGTCGGCAGGATGCGGTAACCAAAGCCGCCGCTCACGGTGAACATATCGTCCCCCGCAAAGCTCGTGGCGCCGATGCCGGCGATCAGATAGAACGCACTGTTGTAGGCGCGATTGCGGCCGATGAACACTTCGCCCGGCAGGATGTTCCAGCCGAGTGAAAGCGCGTAGTAGGTGTAGTCGCGTTCGCTGTCTGTCAGCAGCTCCGCCGAGCCCGACAGGTTCTCGTAGCTGGTGCGCCCGGCGCGTGATCGCCCGAGGCTCGCTTCGAGGAAAAAGTCCTCCGTGACGTGGTACGCGAGCCGCGCGCCGTACACCGCGTTGCTCTCGAAATCCTCGATGCTGAGCACGCCCGCATAGGCGCCGACTTCGAAGTTTTCCGTGTCGATGCGGGCGCGACGGATCTCGCGACGCTCGACTTCGGGCTCGATGATCGGACGGTCCCCGACCGGCTCCGCGGGCGGCTGCGGCGTTTCGACAGGCCCGCCGCCGATACGCTCGAGCGTGGCGCAGCCGGGCAGAGCGCAGGCCGAGGCGGCGATCAGAAGAAGAACGCGAACCCGAGATACTTCCATTCGTCTGCTTCCTCGTTGTCGTCGCGGCTCGTGAAGATCACGTTGTTGCGGTATTCGGTGCGCAGCATGAAGCGCCGCGTGAGATAGAACTGCAGCCCGCCGCCCACGTAGCCGATTTGATCGTCACGATCGATGGACTGCACCAGCGTCGACTTCGGCTCGGTGTGGATGTAACCCGTTCCGAGCGTGAAGTATGGCGAGAGGCGCCACTCTGGCGCGAACACGTGCACCAGGCCGATCGTCGCGCTGTAGCCGTTCGAGTATTCGCCGAGGATATGGTTGAGCGTCAGCTCGATCGAGAGATTGTCGCTGAAGGCGTAGCCGCCGAACACAGACACCAAGCTCGCGCCTTCGAAGTCGCCGGCGCTCACGCCCGCCTGCCAGCGCCGGCTCATGTAGTCCTGGCGCGTCGGCTCCTGCAGATCGAGCGGCTCGCCGGTCGGCTCGAGCGTCGCGATCACCTGCTCACGCGGCGCCCAGCCCTCCACGCCGCGGGCGGAGCGGATCAGGAACCAGTCGGTGCGGCGTTTGACGAGCGTCGCCTCGCGACCGCGCTCGATCACGTGGAAGACGGGATAGCCTCGGCCGGGGCCGCTGCGCAACTCGATGTACGGATCGGCGATGATGATGGCGCGACCGCTGTTGCGATCCTCATCGCGGTCGCGATCCTGACCCTGGGCTTGCGCCGCCGCCGTCCAGATCGTCGCGAGCAGGGCGAGCAGCGGAAGCAGACGAGGCATCAATTCTCCGGGGCGGCGAATGGATCGTTGTAGTACTGCGCGCCGATGTCCAGCCATTCGGACAACAAGCGTAACTCACTTGGCGACATAAAGTCGCGGTGGTCGACCCCGCCGTTGTCGGTTTCGAGTTCGTTGAAAAAGCGTGTCGAGGCGCGTGCGCCGCTTGCGCTCATCGAGGGCGCGACCTGCACCGGCGCGAACTGCGGCTGGCCGGTGAGCGGATCGACGCCGACCTGCACTTGGCGCTCGACCAGCGCGCCGCCCTGCAGCTCGAGCTCGGTGTCGGCGAAGAGCAGCTCGCGATACGCCCGGAAATGATCCGGCTGTTCGTCTGAAGGGCCGTCCGTGAGGTCGAGCTGGCCGGCCGGGACCTGCGCCGCGCCCAGCGCGTCGGTGGGCGCGTGACAGCCAGTGCAGCGATGATTGATCGGCTGCATCGTAATCGGGTCCAGGTCCGGTGCGCCGTCTTGGTCCGCATCGACGAACCGATCCAGGTCCCACAACGGATGGATGTGCTGTTCGTAATGGATCGTGATGCGGCAGCGGCTGTTCCAATCGTTATTGCCGCAGTTCGCGAGCGGCGGCGGCGTTCTCAGCCCGGATGCGCATACGTGCCGAACGGCGGGATCGGCCGGATCGGTCTGAATCGTCGAAGGGCCTTGCGAGTAGCACATCTCGAAGCTGGGCAGGATCGGTGCGGCGGGCCAGTAGTCGTGATAGGCGATGTCCACGCTCGGTTCGCAGGCGCCATTGCACATGATGCGGTTGCGCACTTCGGCCATGGTCTCGCCCATGTGGGCGAACAGATCCGGGCGCGCGCCAGGGAACGGGCCCTCAGTCGGCGCGCCTGCGTTGACCGAAGCCGTGAGTCCCGCGCGGCCGTGCGCGCGCGGCGGATTGCCGTTGGGGTTGTGGCAGCCGTTACATTCGAGCGACTCGCCCGGCGTCACCTGCAGCCAGTTGGTGTGCCGTGCGCCCAGCACGCCGGGCAGACGTCGGCCGTTCGCATCGAGCACGCTGATCCCGAACGCCACGTTCGCCGGGACCTTGACCTTCACCGAGCCGTCCGGCTCGATCGGCGCATAGCCGAGGATCTCGCGCATGCCGAGCGCCCGGTTCGGTCCGAAGGCCGCGTCCGGTACGTCGTACGTATCGTCATCGGGCTGTGAAACCGCCTTTTCGATGCGCAGAAAACGGGCGGGTCGTGTGGCGTAGGCGGCGTTCGTCGGATCGCGCACGGCGTTGACGCCGCCGGGCGCCTGATCGACGCCGTCGATGTCGTAGACGCTGCGGATGTGCAGCACGCCGACTGCTTCGGCGCGCAGGTCGTCGGCGAAGTCGACGCCCGGCGCGCGATCCAGGATCACGGGCGGCGACGGACGCTGCGAGCCAGCGACCACCTCCGTGAACATGACGCCTTCCTGCGGCGCCGCCACCGGCTGCTGCGTGCTCTGACGGACGTCATAGACGTACACGCCGTACAGCGGCGGCGCAGGAACGGCGTTTGGATCCTCGAGTCGGCTGCTGGTGCACGGCACGATGCGACCCTCTTCCAGCAGACGGCATTGCGACCAGCTCACGAGCAGGCGATCCGTGCCGTCGAACAGCGGCCAAGCCGCGCGATAGCGTCCGCCCGGCGATGGACCTGGAATCGTGCGCACGTCGGTCGGCAGCGCGCGCGTCTGCGCCGGGCCGCTGTAGCCGGAGTCGGGCGTCGCCGGCGTATCGTTGTCGACGAAGTTCTCGGTGTCGATCAGCACCAGGTCGCCGCCTTCCTCCGTGCCCTGGAACGGTCGGATGAGGGCGAGCGTGCGCCCGTCGGGCGTCGGCCGCGGATTCATGAACTGCACGACGTTGGCGGTGTCAGGACCAGCCCCGCCGGCGGCGTGGCTGTGCGCGCCGTACAGCAGCTGCAGGTCCGATCCGTCCGGGTTCACGCTGTACAGATCGAACTGGTTGTCGTCGATGTGGTGCTCCCAGCGGGTGAAGACGATGCGCCCGTTCGGCAGCACGGCGGGATCGAGGTCGTGGCTCTGGTTGAAGGAGATCTGGTGGATGTTCGATCCGTCGGCTTCCATCACGTGCAGCACGAACGCGGGCTCGTTGTCATCCTCGTCCTGGGCGGCGAACTGCGGCTTGTTCTCATCCAACAGGATCGCGCGCGCCTGGCGCTGGCGCGTGGATGAGAACACGATTCTGCCGTCCGGCAGGTAATGCGGCATGATGTCGTGGCCTTCCTCGGCGATCGTGTCCGAGGCGATCACGCGGCGCAGAGTGCGGTTCGTCGTGTCGTACTCCCATATGTTCCAGGTGGGCTGGTCCTGCTCGTCTGCGTTCTCGATGAACCGCGCGCGCATTGCGAACAGCACCTTGGTTCCGTCGTAGCTCACATCCAGGTCGCGCACGTCGCCTAGTCCCTGGGTCATCTCGCCGGTGAGGTTGGTCTCAGCGGCTGAGGCCGAGGCCCGGTCGCGCATGTAGACGTCGGCGCCGATCTGGAACCGGCGCAGCTCGCGCGCATCGTCGGGTGCGGCGTCCTGTGGACCGGGAACCGGGCGCTTGATGTAGAAGATCGGGAAGTCGAGCGTTACGGGATCGGCGGTCTGTCCGCTGCCGATCGTGACGTCCGTTCCCCCCTCGCCGCTGCTGCACGCGGCGAGCGCGCCCGCGAACGCCGCCGCTGCGATACGGCCCGCGAGCGCGACGAGCGTTACGCCGCGCGGCTGTGCGCCTTGCGCCCTCGAAATCATTCGGGATGCTCCGCCGTAGAGTGCATATGCTCGCGCCTTGACTGTTCCTGAACAATGCCGGGCCGGCCGCCTGCGCGCTGTGCTCGACTGTGCATCATTCATGATGCGGGCGCGTCGCTGGCTGGCGTGACTGCGTGTATGCGTCGGCGCCGCGGCGGCTCCGTTTCCAATCTTTCGTAGCGTGACCTCGTTCACATTCGTCAGAGCGAACGCCGCGTTCAAGGCCTCCCAGCATCGCAGACTATGGGCATGCGCAAAACGGCCGGAAGTGTCGGCGCGCAGCGACGTGTGTCGATTGAGACAGCTATTGAGGCGCAGGCGGGCGCGTATATTCGCCGCACAGGGGTTCACCGCGTGGAAGCCGGTATGGGGAGCGTGAAGAACGAATCGCAGCCGCAACGCGCGCACTCGCAGCATCCGACTCTGGGAAGCTTGGCGGTTGCAGTCGTCGCAGTTGCTGCGCTCGCGGCCGTTGCGCCGCAAGCGCACGCCGGTCCGCGCGAGCAGGCCAAGCGCATGTACGACCGTCTCACGGGTACGCCGCCCTCGCCGACGTTGCTCGATGAACTCGAGAGTCGGGTGGGCGGCGGTTCGCAGAATCAGCTGTTCGATACGGCGATGTACATCGTCGATCCGCAACAGCCCCATTCGAGCCCCTTCTACAGCGTGGTGCTGAAGAACTTCGCTACACCCTGGACCAATCGCGACCAGGACGTGTTCGCACCGCTCAACGATTACACCGCAACCGTGATCGGCATGGTGCGCGACGACGTCGATTTCCGCGGCCTGTTGTCGGACGACATACTGTACGTGGGCTCGGGCGTCACGCCGGCGTATTCGACGACCAGCAACGCGCACTATGAAGCGCTGGAGAGCAGCAATGCCGACCTGCGCGTCGTGCTGCAGCCCACGGCGCAGTCCTCGCTCAATGGATTGCCGTCGAACGCCGTCGCCGGCGTGATGACGTCGCGCGCTGCGGCCGAGGCGTTCTTTATCGACGGCACGAACCGGGCGATGTTCCGCTTCACCATGCTCAATCACCTGTGTCGCGATCTCGAGCAGGTGCATGACACGAGCTATCCGCCGGACCGCATCCGTCAGGACGTCACGCGCAGCCCAGGCGGCGACAGCAGCGTCTTCAACAACAACTGCGTGGGCTGCCATAACGGCATGGATCCGCTCGCGCAGGCGTTCGCCTATTACGACTTCGACGAGATGCAGCAGCGGCTGGTCTACACGCCAGGTCAGGTGCAGCCGAAGTACTTGCAGAATTCCGATAACTTCAAGCCTGGTTTCGTCACGCCGGACGACAGTTGGGAGAACCGCTGGCGTCTGGGCGGACCGAACCTTCTGCTCGGCTGGTCGCCGAGCCTGCCTGGTCGCGGCGCCGGCGCAAAGACCATGGGCCAGGAACTGGCTTCGAGCGATGCGTTCGCGCAGTGCCAGGTCGAGAAAGTGTTCCGCGCCGTTTGCCTGCGCTCGCCGAGCAACGCCGCAGACCGCTCGCTGGCGGCCGACGTCGTGGGCGGCTTCCAGACCGACGGCAATCTCAAGCGCGTGTTCGCCGCGACGGCGGCTTATTGTGCGGGCGATTAGGCAAAGGAGCGGCCAGCAATGAAGCGCGCTTTGAATCCCGCCCTGGCCCTGGCGATCTCACTGCTGGCGCTGGTTGGATGCGGCGGCGGAGCCGACACGGTCGAGAACCCGACGACCTCCGGTCCGGACGCTGCGCCGGATTATGCGGGACCGCCGCCGGCCACCGCGGACATCCAGGCGTTCCGCATCAACTTCTGGGAGAACGTGCGCGGCGCGAATCGCTGCGGCGTCTGTCACGATGCGGGCGACCAGGCGCCGCAGTTCGCGCGCTCGGACGACGTGAACGCGGCCTATCAGCAGGCCTCGGGAGTGGTCGATCGCGACAACCCGTCGCAGTCGGCCATCGTGCTCAAGGTCGCCGGCGGCCACAACTGCTGGCTGGCGGACGCGGGGGCTTGCGCCAGCATCATGACGCGTTGGATCCAGGACTGGGTCGGCTCGTCAGGGACGGGCGGAAGGCGAATCGAGCTGGCGGCGCCGCCGTTGCGTGATCCAGGTTCGAGCCGACGCTTCCCGTCCGATCCGCTGAGCGCCAACTTCGGCGCCTTGTACGCGCTGCTGGACGCGCACTGCTCGAACTGCCATCAGTCGAATGCGGCCACGGCGCAGTCGCCGTACTTTGCGGCGGACGACATCGACGAGGCCTACATCGCGGCGATTCCCAGGATCAATCTCGACGAACCCGAGCGCTCGCGTTTCTACATCCGGCTCGCCGCCGAGTCGCACAACTGTTGGAGCGACTGCCGCTCCGACGCCGAGGCGCTGCGCCTGGCCATCGAGCAGATGGCCGACAGCATCCCGCCCACGCAGATCGATCCGGCGCTGGCGGTCAGCAAAGCCGTCACGCTTTACGATGGGACGATCGCGAGCGGCGGCGCCCGCTACGAGAACCACCTGATCGCGCTCTATGAATTCAAGACCGGCTCGGGCGGCGTCGCGTACGACACGAGCGGCGTGGACCCTGCGGCGGATCTGATGCTGTCCGGCGATGTCGGCTGGGTAGGCGGCTGGGGCCTCAATGTGCGCAACGGCAAGGCGCAGGCCTCCACAACCGCGAGCCGCAAGCTCCACCAGCTCATCTCCGCGACTGGCGAGTACTCGATCGAAGCGTGGGTCGCGCCGGGCGCCGTCACGCAGGAGGAC
Source organism: Steroidobacteraceae bacterium (assembly GCA_034005205.1). Lineage (GTDB taxonomy): Bacteria > Pseudomonadota > Gammaproteobacteria > Steroidobacterales > Steroidobacteraceae > Steroidobacter. Next base: position 6,955 of record JAVEVD010000036.1, read on the forward strand.
GCGCGCATCGTGAGCTACTCGGGCAGCGCGACGGCCCGCAACTTCACGATGGGGCAGACGCTCTACAGCTACGACTTCTACGCGCGCAGCAGCGCCACCGACGCAAACGGTGCGCCGCAGCTCTCGACGGCTGATGCGGACCGGCGTCTGCAGGCTACGCTGCAGCACGTGGTCATGACCTTCGATCCGGTGAACGGCCGCCGGATCTACGTGAACGGCGAGTTCACGGGCGATCTGGACGCCCAGGGCGGCGGCGTGCTCGGCGACTGGGACAACAGCTTCGCGCTGGTGCTCGGCGCCGAAGTGAACAACAACCATCAGTGGACCGGCGTCATCCGCCTGGTCGCGATCCACGACCGCGCGCTGACCCTGGAGCAGGTGCAGCAGAATTTCGCGGCGGGCGTGGGCGAGAAGTTCTTTCTGCTGTTCGGCGTCGGGCACCTGATCGATGTGGCGCAGTCGTACATCATGTTCGAGGCGTCCCAGTACGACAGCCATGGCTACCTGTTCAACAATCCAAAGTTCATCAGTCTGGATGCGAACGCCCGTCCCGACAACATCGTGCTCAAGGGGATGCGCATCGGCCTGAACGGCGCCGAGCCGAGCGTGGGCCAGGCGTATCGTCTACTGGACCTGGTGCTGGATGAGAGCTACTACACGCCCGAAGCCGGTCAGGAGCTGTCGCGCGTGGGCACGATCATTCCGCTCGAGCAGGGCCCCGCATCCGATGAGTTCTTCCTGTGCTTCGATCAGCTGGGCGCGCGGCAGAACGTCTGCTCGGAATACGCCGCGCCGGCGCCGGCGACCTACACCGATTTGCCGGCCTCATCCGACATCGGGGTGCGCACGTTCGATGAGATCAACGCGGCGATGGCGGCCGTCACCGGCGTGAGCCCCAACAACGCTCAGGTCAAGGCCACATACGAGAGTGTCCGCCAGTCTCTGCCCGCAGTGCATAGCATCGAGGCGTTCGTTTCTTCGCACCAGACCTCGATTGCGCAGCTCGCCATTCAATACTGCTCTGCGCTGGTCGACGACACGAATGCGCGCGCCAGCTACTTCCCTGGCATGAACTGGACTTCCACGCTGCCCGCCGGATCCGCCGATCGCGACGCCATAGTCGATCCGCTCATCGAGCGGGTGTTCGGCGACGTCGCATCGCAGCCCGAGTCGTCCGCGGTGCGCAACGAGCTCGACTCGCTCATCACCAGCCTGTGCAACACCGCGGCCTGCGGCGGCTCGCGTACGGCGGACGTGGTGAAGGCGGTGTGCGGTGCGGCTGTCGGCAGCGCCGCGCTGCTGGTCAAGTAAGGAGCCGAAGCGATGCTCATCATCAAATCCCGCCGCAAGCGCGCGCTCCATCCTGATGAACCGATCCGGCACGAATCGCACAAGCGTCCGGTGACGCGCCGCGATTTTCTGGCGCAAGGCTTCATGGCGGGCGGCGCCGCGCTTCTGGCCCCCAGCATGCTCGGCATGCTGCTCAACCCGCGCGTGTCCCGCGCGTTGTCGCCCGACATCCAGCAGATGGCGACGAACATCTGCCGCATCACCGCCGGCGCCGGCAAGATTCCCTTCATCTGCTTCGATCTGGCGGGCGGCGCGAGCATCGCCGGCTCGAACGTACTGGTCGGCGGGGAAGGCGGGCAGCTCGATTTTCTCAGCACGCAGGGCTACTCCAAGCAGGGCCTGCCCGGAAACATGCTGCCGAACAACCCGACCACGAACTTCATCAACACCGAGCTCGGGCTCGCCTTCCACTCCGACAGCGCGTTCCTGCGCGGCATTCTCGAAATGACCTCGCCGGCGACTCGCGCCAACATCAATGGCGCCGTAATCGCCGCTCGCTCCGAGAACGACACGAGCAACAACCCGCACAATCCGATGTACGGGATCGCGCGCGCCGGCGCGAAAGGAGAGCTGCTCACCTTGATCGGCTCACAGAACTCCGAATCCGGCGGCAATTCCATGGCGCCGGCGATGCTCATCGATCCGATCAATCGACCTACCAAGGTCGATCGCACTTCGGACGTGACCGGACTGGTGGACACCGGCAAGCTCGGCGAGCTCTTCGAGGATTCGCGCGACACCGTCGCGGTCATGGAATCGATGGTGCGTCTGAGCAACGCCAAGGTCGAGCGCGTCAGCACAAGACTGGCGGACGACGCCGCGATCAAGGATCAATTTCGCTGCGGCTACGTGAAGACCGCGGACACCGTCGAGAAATTCAGCGATCCGGCGGCGCTCAACCCTGCGGCCGATCCCGACATCACCGGCGCCGGCGGCGTGTTCGGCCAGAATTTCGGCGGCGACCGTGAGTTCGAGAAGACCGCCGCAGTGATGAAGCTGGTGATCGAAGGTTACGCAGGGGCCGGCACGGTCAGTATGGGCGGCTATGACTATCACACCGGCGAGCGCGCCACCGGCGAGATTCGCGATCTGCGTGCGGGCCGCTGCATGGGCGCTTGCCTGGAGTTCGCAGCGCGGCGCGGTAAACCGCTCATGCTCTATGTATTCAGCGACGGCTCGCTGTCATCGAACGGCCGTGTGGACGATTCAGTCAATGGGCGCGGCAAGGGCGAGTGGACGGGCGACGACCAGCAGGTCGCCGCCGCCTTCTTCCTCGTATACAACCCTCTCGGCCGTCCGGTGCTGCTCGAAGAAGACGGTATTGCGCCGGAGCGGCGCCAGCAGCTCGGCTACTACAGCGCCGGGGGCGATGTAGTCACTTCGAGCAGTCCGGCCGCGAACAACGTGAATGCGCTCGTGCAGACCGTGCTGCTCAACTACATGGCGCTGCACGGCGAGGCCGGCGACTTCACAACCGCGTTCCCCTCGCACAGCCTGGGCGCGACCCAGGTGCAGCGCGCGATGATCGCCTTCAATCCCATCGTCTAGTAAATCTCTGACTTACTCAGTGTCTGTGATCTCGAGCCGCTCGAAACACGGTGCATTGCGGGCATTTCTTCGGGCTGAACCGTCGGGGCAGTAGGTTAATCAGAGCTTCCTTAGTAAATCTCTGACTTACTCAGTGTCTGTGATCTCGAGCCGCTCGAAAACGCCCTGCATTGCGGGCGTTTCTTCAACCGAGTCGCCGGGCAAGGCGGCCTCAGCGTACTTCGTACCGCATCTCCACGAACGCCGTGCGTCCGCGTCCGGGGAAATAACGGTAGTCGCCGAACGCGAAGTCGGCGCGGTCTGCGTAATCGCGATCGGTGACGTTGTTCACGCGCACGACCGCGCTCCAGTTCTCCCCCATGCTCCACGCCAGACGCACATTCAGCAGATCGTGGCCGCCGTACTCGTGCTGGTTGGCGGCGTCGAGGTAATAGCGGCCGACTCCGACCCATTCCAGCTCGGCGCTGGCCGCGGGCAGGAAGCGCCAGTTCAGGCGCGCCGTGTTGATGTGGCGCGGCGCAGTGTCGACGTCGCGGCCGGCGACGATCAGCTCGTTACCCTCCATCGCGTTGAAGTCGTAGGTGTGCTTGGCGTACGTGCCGGCGATCGCCAGCGACAGCACATCGAGCGGATTCCAGTAGAGCTCGTATTCGACGCCTTCATGGTCGGTGCGTCCGTCGCTGACGTAGAAGCCGTCGGCGTCGCGGAAGATCACGTTGTCCTTTTCCATTACGAATGCGGCGAGCGCATAGCGTAGCGGTCCGAAGCCGCCGCGCGCCCCCAACTCCAGGCTGTCGAGTCGCTCGGCGTCGAGATCGGCGATGGATTGCTGGCGCTGCAGGCGGTACAGCTCGCTCGTGTCTGGCGCCCGGTAGCCGCGGGCTGCGGCAGCGTAGAGCGTGTGTTCGGGCGTGACCGCATAGGTGAGGCCGACCTTGGAGGTGAGATTGGTGAAATCGTCCTTGCGATCCGCTGGGCGGTTGTACAAGCAACCCTGAGCGCCGCAGAGCGTCCCGTCCTCGCGGGTGTTGCCCGCGATCATCCGGTTGTCGTAGTCGTATTCGACGTACTCCAGCCGCGCCCCCGCCGACGCTGTCCAGCGCTCGCCGAGCGGCTGTTCGAGCTGAACGTAGCCGGCTGCGACGTTGCTGCGCACTTCGTAGTCGTACTGCTTGCCGGCGGGTCGGATCGCGTTTGCCGGCGGCGGGCCGTCGGTCGCCGGACCGCTTTGCGTCTGTTTCAGAAAGCCCTCGGCGATTTCCAGGTCGAAGCCGGCGAGCATGCGCGTGTTCGTGAACGCCTCGATGTCGAATGTCGTGATCACGCCGAGCGAATCCTGTCCGTTCTCCTCGAGCGGTTTGCCGACCAGGAAGTGCTGCAGGAAGTCCATGCGCGAGCGGCGCAGGTAGGGGCGCACGGCGAGGTCTACCTTCTCGCTCAGCGAGGCGAGGTACTCGCCGGTGAGACGCACTGCGTACGCGTCGCGGTACGCCTCGGGGTTGGGATTCGACTTGGCGATCGACTCGATGCGATAGGCGTTCTCGCCCTGAATGAAGCCGGCCGTCTCCTGGTTCAGATTAGTCGCCGCCAGATGCAATCCGAGCTGTGCGCCGTCCATCCGGTGCGTCAGTCCGAGGTTGAGCTTCTGCTCCTCCAGGCCGGACTGATCGCGCCAGCCGCCGTCGTGCGTGGCGAGCAGCGAGCCCCCTACGTCGGTGTTCTGGCCGGTGCGGCTCAAGGTGAGCTTGCCGCGATAGAACTCATCCGGCCCAGCCTCGAGCGCCAGACTGTGGCGCGGCAGTTCGGCGGGCGCGGCTTGGATCACGTTGACTGCGCCGTGCATGGCGCCGGAGCCGTACACCACGCCAGCTGGCCCGCGCAGCACTTCGACCGAGCTCGCCTGCTCGCTGTTCACCTCGAACAGCTCGTTCACGTTGCAGAACCCGGTGGGGCGAATAGGCACACTGTTCTCCAGGAACAGGAACACTCCGCAGGAGCCCGGGCCCGACAGTACGGGCGATCGGATTGCGGTCAGACTCTCCTGACCGTTGTTGCGCTGGATCATGGCGCCAGGGGCCCGGTTCATGATCTCGCTATGGTGCGTCGACCCGACCAGCCTGACGTCCTCGGCGCCCACCACCGAAATGCTGCCTGGAAAGCGCTGCACGTCCTGCGCCTGCCGGGTGGCGGTGACGATGACCTCCTGGAGTCGCTCCGCGGCTTGGGCTGCGCCCATCGGCAGCAGCAAAGCTGCGGCGCACAAACGGAATGTCGATCGTGAGAATGGCATGGTGTGTACGCTGTCCTTTGCCGCTGATGCGGGCGGGTTCTGACCAGGGGGCATGTTTTTAACTCTGTTCGCAGGCTATCGCGGAGAGGGTTTTCCGATCCAGGACGATGTGGGCTGCTTTCGAGGGACGACGTAGATGTCGAAGCGACCAGCGTTACTTTCCCACATCGAACGCTCGCAGGCAGTCGTCGGTTGCGGCGCCGATGAGACCAAGCCGCCGGCCATGTCGGGCATGCCGATGGCGTCGGCCGGAACGACCTCGCGAGTCGGCCGCGCGGCGCGCGCCGCCGCGAAGCCACGCATGGCGTCATGCGTCGCTGAATCCAGGTCCTGGTGCGGAATGTTCATCCAGGTAAGCGTAGCTGAGCGGCGTTTCAACGCCCAAACTGCTGCTGTTACTATCGGCGCGGGCGGCGCGCGAGGATCGCATGGGTTCGACCGCCAGGCCGGCGCGCCGTGACGCCGATTTTCCAAGGCAGTTCCAGGGCCGGCGTACGCGGGCCAGGCTCAAACACGCCACGAAGTGATGCCCTTCCTACGCGCACTGCTGCTCTGTACGCTCGTATTCCCGATCGCCATCGCCCAAGCGGCCGACGCGCAGCGCGAACGCATAGGACTCGTGCTGAGCGGCGGCGGCGCGCGCGGCGCCGCGCATGTCGGGGTGCTCAAGGCGCTCGAGGAGATGCGCGTGCCCATCGATGCGATCGCCGGCGTCAGCATGGGCGCGGTGGTCGGCGGGCTGTACGCCTCTGGGATGTCGGCCGACCAGATCGAGCAGCTGATCCGCTCGCTCAACTGGCAGGACGCCTTCCAGGACCGGCCGCCGCGCGAGGAACTGGGTTTTCGCCGCAAGCAGGACAACCGCGAGTTCCTGGTGCGTTATGCGCTGGGCTTCAGCTCCGAGGGCTTCATCCTGCCGCCCGGACTGATTCAGGGTCAGAAGCTCGAACAGGTGCTGCGCGATGCGGCGCTGCCGGTCGCGGAAGTGCAGGATTTCGATCGGTTGCCGATTCCGTTCCGCGCGCTCGCCACCGATCTGGAAACCGGTCAGGCCGTGCTGCTCGACTCGGGCGATCTCGTCAATGCGATGCGCGCCAGCATGTCCGCGCCCGGCGTGTTCGCCCCGGTGGAGCTGAACGGCCGCTTGCTGGTGGACGGCGGGCTAGTCGAGAACCTGCCGATCGAGGCGGCGCGCGCCATGGGCGTCGATCGGCTGATCGTCGTGGATGTGAGCTTCCCCCTGTACGCTCGCGAGGAGCTGAACTCCCCGATCGAGGTCACCAACCAGGCGTTCGCCATCATGATCCGCGGGCGCACGCTGGAGCAGCGCGCCACACTGGGCCCGCGCGACATCATCATCGATCCGCCTCTCGGGCGGGTTCCGTCGTTCGATTTCAGTCGCGTGCCGCATGCGTTGGCGGCCGGCGAGCGCGGCGCCGAGTCGGCGCAGTCGCAGCTTGCGGAACTGTCGCTCGATGAGCGCGAATACGAGGCGTATCTGGCGGCGCGCAATCCGCGCGCGACGACTACGCCTGTGATCGAGTTCGTGCGCGCCGATGCACAGTCGGGCGCCTACGCAAACCTGGTGGCGCAAACCATGCAGGATGTGATCGGCCGGCCGCTCGATAAGGATCTGGTGCGAGGCCGGCTCTCTTCGCTGTACGCGCTCGACCGTTTCGAATCGATCGACTACGCATTGGTGGAGGATGACGGACGCACCGGGCTCGAGATCGATCTGCGCCGCAAGAGCTGGGGTCCGAATTACATTCGCGTCGGACTGAACCTCGAGGACGACTTCGCAGGCAACAGCCGCTACAACGCTGCCGTGCGCATCCTGATGACCGAGCTGAACCCGCTCGGCGGCGAGTGGCTGACCGACCTGCAGATCGGCGAGAACCCCAAGATCTTCACCGAGCTCTATCAGCCGCTGTCGATCGCAAGCCGCTACTTCATCGCTCCGCAGGCGGAATTCGAGGAGCGCAGCCTTTTCGAGCTGCGCGAGCGCGACCGGATCGCCGAATACCGCGTGCGCGAAGTGCAGGGCGGAATCGACTTTGGGCGGGAGATTTCCAACTGGGGCGAGGTGCGCGTCGGCGTGCGTCGCGGCACGGGCCGCTCGCGCGTACTGATCGGCGAGCCGGGCCTGCCCACCGACGAGTTCGAGCGCGGCGGGTTCTTCGCCCGATTCTCCTACGACAAGCTCGACAGCATTTTCTTCCCGCGGCACGGCCAGCAGTTCGAGCTCGAATGGCGGGGTGAGCGGGAGCGCATCGGCGCGGAGCAGAATTTCGACAGCTTCACCACCGCGTGGCTGGTGGCGCGCTCGTTCAAGCGTCACACGCTCATCTTTTCGATCGGCGCGGGCACGACCACGGCGGACGATGCGCCCACGCCGGAGAATCTGTTCTCGCTGGGCGGCTTCCTCAATCTGTCCGGTCTGCCGCCCGGCTTCCTCTCGGGCGCGCACTACGGAGTCGGACGCCTGATGTACTACAAGCGCGTCGGCCGCGGCGGAGAGGGCGTGCTGGACTTCCCGGCTTATGCCGGGGTTTCGCTCGAGGCCGGCAACACCTGGATGACGCGCCGTGACATGAGCTTCAGTGATCTGCGCAAGAACGGCAGCTTGTTCTTCGGCGTCGATTCACCGCTCGGCCCGGTGTACCTGGGCGCCGGGTTCGATGAGGAAGGGGAAAGGGCCTTCTACCTGTTCCTTGGCAGGACGTTCTGAGGAGGGAAGCGGTTAGCGGTTCAACTAACCGCTAACCGCTAACCGCTAACCGCTAACCGCTTCTTCTTATCTCTCTATCTTCTCGAACTCCAAACTCGGCCGATCGCCCGGCCGAAAGTAGACATACCGGCCGCTCATCTCCTTGAGCGCCCGATCGCGCTCCTCGCGCGTGGCAAACCAATGCTCGCGATTCCAGTTGGGGTCCACAAGATTCTTGAACGGGTCCGAGGAGCGCAGCTTTACGCGGATGCCGAAAGGACGCTTCGACGGGAGTGGACGGGCGAGGTTGTGCTCGTGGCAGATGGGCATGAAGGGAAAAACCACTGATAAGGACGGCGAAATCTTAGCAGCTCGCGGCCCCATTGCGACTGGACGGCCGGCGCGAGCGGCGGACGTGGACTGCGAGACGGCGGGGAACCGACGCAATGCAAGCCTGGTTCCTGGAAGCGGAGAGTGCAGCGAGGACGCTGGACCGTCGGGGCGGCCGCGCTCGCAAGCGCCTCGAGCCCAGACGGTCATGGCGCGTCGTTCGTGTCATTCCTTGCGCAAATGTGTGCCAAACAAGTCAGCGCCCCCGAGCGTCTGCAACCTTTCGTCCCGGGCCGCAATCTGATGTTCGCAGGCTGCTTGCATGCAGGCCGTGTAATGCGGTTGACGGCGGCGAAGGGGGTGCGCATCGACGCGGCCCGCGTCTGCGGCGACTACTAACGACAGACAGGGAGCGATGTGGATGGTCATCCGTAAGGCGCACGAATTGGCGGGAGGCGATCTGCTGCAAGGGCCGCGCGGCGCCGCTCCCGACTGCGGCAATGCGGTGCTCAGCCTGCGCACGCAAGTCGCTGACTACACCCTTGACTCGGAACGAATGGCGTTGCTGTGCGCCTGGAACGGCCGACAGGAAGTGGCGGTGGAGGGCCGCCGTCTCGCCGTCGACGACGACACCTGGCTCGCCGTGCCGATGGGTCCGGCCCACGTACGCATCCGCGGTTCGTGTGAAGTGCAGGCGCTGACCATCCTGTTCCGCCGAGGCATGCCTGAGGAGGTGCTCGGCGTGCTGTTGAGCAACGACGATCGTCTGCTCGAACACGGCGAGGCGTCCTATGCGCCGAGCACGCCGTTCATGCCGCATCTGTATACGCATGACCGCAGCGTCACACCCGTGCTGCTGTTCATCAGAGGTCACTGCGACATGGGGTTGGAAGACGAACTTTGGTACGAGGAGCAGCTCGCTTTTCTGCTCGAGCGCATGCTCGTACGGCATCGCCAGATTCTGGCGCGCGCCCGCGCTGTCCCGGTGCGCCGCGCGACTACGCGGCGAGAGATCCTGCGACGCGTGCTGCTCGCCACCGACTTCATTCACTCCAATTACGACAAGCCGCTGATGCTCAGCGATATGGCGCGCGCGGCCTTCCTGTCCCGACACCACTTCCTGCGGCTCTTCAAGAACATCCATGAGGTCACGCCGCACGAATACTTGCAGCGCAAGCGCACCAGCGTCGCGGCGCGGTTGCTGCGCAGCAGCGACATGTCGGTCGAGGAAATCGTACGGCGCGTAGGATTCGACTCGCGCTCGACGCTGTTTCGTGCGCTACGCCGCTTCCATGGCGTGACTCCGCGGGAGTGCCGTCGCGCAAGCGAAGCGCCCAAGTTCATGAGCGTGGGCGAAGGCGCTGCGGCGTGATCGGGACGGGAGGACGGAAGAACCGGCGCTGGAGACTCTGCCGCGCAGGCGTTAGCCTCATGCATGTTGGGACGTTTGAGGCTCCACCCCTTCCCTCACTTCTCCCGCTCTGACCACCCATTCCTCACCACGATTCGAGACTCCCATGCCTTCCTTCCGCAAGCACGCCGTAACGCCAGAGACTGCGGACGTGCTTCCTGGGCGCAGCACGCCAATCAGTGTTCCGCAAACGCACGCCGTAAACGGCGCCCGCCTGACGCCCCCGTTCCCGGAAGGCATGCGCCTCGCGATGTTCGGCCTCGGATGCTTCTGGGGCGCAGAACGGCGCTTCTGGGAAACGCCCGGCGTCTACAGCACCGCGGCCGGCTACGCTGCAGGCCGCACGCCGAATCCCACGTACGAAGAAGTGTGCAGTGGGCGCACCGGGCACAGCGAAGTGGTGCGCGTCGTCTATGACCCGCGCAAAGTCAGCTACGAAGAACTGCTGAAAGTGTTCTGGGAGTCTCATGACCCGACGCAGGGCATGCGTCAGGGCGCGGATGTGGGCGAGCAGTATCGCTCAGGCGTCTACGTCTACGACGCCGAGCAACGCGAGGCTGCAGAGCGCAGCAAGGCGCATTACGGGGAGCAGTTGCGCCGCGCCGGCCATGGCCGCATCACGACTGAGATTGTGGATGCGCCGGAGTTCTACTATGCGGAGGAGTATCACCAGCAATATCTGGCGAAGAATCCGAACGGGTATTGCGGCGTCGGCGGCTGTGGGGTTTCCTACGAAGCGCCGTGAAAGCACGCTGGTCGTTGCGCGATGCGTTCCGACCAGCTTTGATCTCGAATGACTAAGCGTTCTATTGGGGCGGCTCTTGCCCCGGGTTGGGATCTTCCATGGGATAGGTCGTCGCGCCGCCTTCGTGTGCGGTCGGCGGCCTCGTTCGCGTCGGCGGCTGCGTCGAAGACGCCGAAGCGCCCGCCGCAGGCGCAGCGGCTTGCGGCTCGCCGCTGACTGATCTGCGCACCGCGGCGATGAAGGCTGGCGCCGGCTCACGCGCTGCGGGCGCGCCTTCGCGCATGATTTCGCTCGGCAACACGCCCGGCCGACCGTAGAACGCCTCGTTCGAGCGGTGATCGATAGTCAGCGCGGAGCCGTCGAGCGCGACGCCGGCGAACAGGCCTCGGGCGCGCGAATAGGAGTACACCTGCGCATTGAGCCCGATGTCCGTCGCTGCGGAGCTCTGGCGTCCCACGGGACCGGCGGCCACCGAAGCGTCGGCGCCGAGCGTCACCTTACCGCCCACGATGCCCTCGATGCTCTGCCGCGAGGTAAAGACCAGCACGATGTCGCTCGATTGAACTCCTGCTTGGAAGCCGACGCTGCCGCCGGTGAGGTTCACGAAAACTGGATTGCCCCACGAGCCGTCGCTGTTGCGCACGGTCAGCACGCCCTTGCCGCGGCGTCCGCCGAAAATCAGACCGATCTTGACGACCTCCGGGATGACGGCGACGCCGTGCGCACGATCGAGCAACCATGAGGGAATGCGTTGCTCCGGCATGCGCTGCAGTTCCTCGAGCACCTGCGTCGCCGTCAACAGCGAGGCTTCCTGTCGCTCGCTGGCGACGGCCGCGGGCGCCAGCGCGCCGCCGGTCGCCGTCACGAGCGCCAGAGAGATAACGAAAATCGCGAGCCGCTTGGGCAGTGTGTGATTTGGCATATCGCCGTTGCTCCAGTCGAATCCGCACCGGGAGTCGTCCGAACTGTAGCAGATGACATGCGTGCGCGGCGTCGGTTCATCCGCCGTGCGCGCTCATGCGCCGTCGCGCGCAATGTTGAGCAGAGCTTCGAGCTTGCCGGGCTCGCCGCGATCGACATAGAACTGTGTAATCCGCTCGCGCGCCTTGACGCGCGCGTCGCGGTCCGCGCCTGCCTCGACGGCCAGAACGCGGTAGCTCTCTGCGAGATAACGTTCGGCCTCCTTGGTGCGACCCATGCGATACAGCGCCTCCCCGAGCGCGCTCTGCGAGCGGGCCGAGCGCCATTCGGGAGAGTTGGTTCGCTTCCATCGATTCATCGCGGCGCGCAGCATCGCCTCGGCGTCGCTCAGACGATTGGCGGCGAGCAGCAGCTCGCCGAGCAGGTGCTCCGCTGAAGCGACATACTGGTGATCCGGCGGCAGCGCCTTCGCGTAGATGTCCAGTGAGCGATGCAGCTGCTGTTCCGCCTCCTCGTAGTCGCCGAGCCGGATCAGCACGGCGGCCAGGGC